>CAZLAQ010000016.1:0-47513 GCA_964557695.1 uncultured Candidatus Izemoplasmatales bacterium
TTTTTCGTCTGCCATATGGGCCTCCTATGTTTATCGAGCAAAGTCAAATATTATATTACGCTTATACCCTCGTTTTGCTTTAAATTGATTTACAGATGATTTGCTTGTTTTTGAAAAAATAATCGATTCCAGAAATGATAGTGAGTGCAAGTGACAATCCCATCAGTGCCCAACCAACATAATTGATCCAAGCTAGGTCAAGCGGCATTAAAAATAAATACCAAAGGATGGCAGCCATAGTTGATGCTGTTTTGTATTTGCCAAGATTTGACGCAGCGATGATTTTGCCTTCGCCAACGGCGACAAGTCTGATCGAGGTAACAATCAGTTCTCTTGCCAAAATAATAATCGGAAACCAAAACGGCATCCACATGTTTGGCGCGTGAAGAAAATTGTCAGCTAGTATCAGAAGAGCACTCATGACAAGTAGCTTGTCAGCGAGAGGATCCATGAATTTTCCAAAGGTCGTAACGATGTTTCTCTTTCTTGCAATCTTGCCATCAAAGTAATCAGTTAAAGAGGCTATAAGAAACACAATGCCCATTATCCAGTAGGTAGCCTGTCCTAGGGAATTGATCAACAAATATAGGACAATCATAACTGGAATCAGAATCATTCTGACTATGGTAAGTTTGTTGGGAAAATTCATACTACACCTCTTATTCAATGAAATATTATTTCTAATATATTATAACATACTTCTGCCTATCAGAAAAGGAAAAACCTTGTTTCTGAATGAAAAAAAGCAATCAGATGATTGCTTTCATACGCTTGTTATTCTTCTTGGGGAACAATCACGTTGTGAAACACTTCCTGAACATCGTCAAGTTCATCTGTCATAGCGATAAAACGTTCAAGTTTGTGCCAATCTTCATCAGATAATGTGATCATTTCGTTAGGTATGTAGGTCACTTTGTCTTCTAGAAAATTGAGTTCTTTCCCAGTTGCTACGAGCGCATCTTTCATGTTGTCGAGGTCGTTAGGACTGCCGGTGATTATGACAATACCATCGTCTTCCTCGATGTCATGGATGTCTACTCCCGCATCCATCATTACTTCCAAGGCTTCTTCTTCATTTATGCCTTCAACGCTAATCAGTGCTGAATACTGGTATAAATAATTAACGCTTCCAGCAACTCCTAGCTTACTTCCGGTCTTGGTAAAGCAACTTCTGACTTCACCGAAAGTGCGGTTGACATTGTCTGTCAGACACTCGACAATCAATGTCGAGCCACCTGGGCCGAAGCCTTCGTATCTGATCGGCGAATAATCTTCTCCGGTTCCGCCTTTAGATTTTTCGATGTTGCGTTTGATTACATCTCCGGGAACTTGATTTTGCTTTGCCCTTTCGATGCATCTTTTTAAAGAAAGATTACTATCTGGATCTGAACCGCCGGTTTTAGCGGCCATGTATATCTCTTTGCCGAATTTCGAGTACAACTTGCTCTTCAGCCTGCTTGTTTTTTCCATTGCTGCTTTTCTAACTTCATGGGCTCTACCCATAATTTCACCACCAATTATGATTTGATTTTTCTTGTGTTTTCAGGATTTAATTCTACATGACCTGATTTGTATAACGATCCAAGAGCTCTTTTGAACGCTGATTTGCTCATTTTGAAGGCCGCCTGGATTTCAACAGGATCACTTTTGTCTGTAAAGCGCATTACGCCTTCATGATTGTCTAAATAATCTAGGATGATGTCTGCATCAGATTTGATCATCGTTTCCTTTTGTTCAATCAGCGAGCCAACATATTCCGATGATTCATTTTGTTTGAGAATCCTTGGATGGACTTCTTCACCAAGCCGATACTTTCTTCTTGTATTGTTGACATGAATAAAAATCTCATCGCCATTTGGCGTAAAACAGATAAGTCCGTCATCCAAAAGATATTGTACATAAGCCTGATATTGTTTTCCACTTTCCAGCAAAACTTTTTCTGCAAAATATGAACCGATTTGCTTTCTGCCGATAAATTTGGCAAACAGCGTTCCCTTCTTCTCTCTCAGTTGCACGAAAAGCATGTCTTGTGGTTTGGGCCACTGATCAAGATTGAACGGCAAATCATCTTTTGACAACAATAAATCTTTTACTAGGTTGTTGTTAAGAAAAATTCCAAATTCGAAATTTACACTCACGACTTGTAAAAATGCCGCCTCGTCCATAGCGATAAAAGGAATTTTTGTTGAAGCGGTTGTTCTTCCGCGATTGTCTACATAAAGAAAAACTTGTAAAGTATCACCGGTTTCATAAGCTTTCAAAGCTTCTTTTTTATGCAAGAATATTTCTTCTTTTCCATCTGTCAAAATATAACTTATGTCTGTTTCCCGCATAACGGTAAGCAGATTAAATCTTCCTATATCCATTATTTGCCTCTTTATCTTTCCCCAAGGGTATAAGTATCAACAAAAATGTGAAGTGAATTTCCCTCAACATAATTCCAAAGCGATTCAAATATGCAAATACGCTATTTATTATGCGACCAAAATGGCCGATATTAACACTTGAGGCAAATAGCATCTGATTAAATGTTCCCTTCTTCATGTCTTGATTGTTGACTGAATACATTATACCAAATCCCGTTGTGAATGTCTACTTTGGCATTCAAGAAAAAGCATGGACATTGGTCCATGCATAAGTTTATTTGTTTCTCGCCCTTTTTTCAGTTTCAGCAAGCAATGCCAAATTGAATCTGAATCTTCTGACATAGTCACGAAGTGATCTCGTTTCATAACTCCAGCCTTTTTCAAAACCGGGAATCACATAGTTTTTCACCAAATCAGTCAATGTTCTTGTCTCATAGCCCTGGACGACAAACACAAATGAATATTGAGTGTTTACGACGACAATTTGATTGTAAATTCCAGCCATGCGATAATCTCCAAAATCATTCATTCTAAACAGATACCCATACCCATGACTATCAGGGTAATACTCCATATGGCTGGTGTCGATTTGTTTAGTGGTGGCTTTTTCGACATATGCTTCAGAAACAATCTGTTGCTCGCGCCACTTGCCTTTATTTAGGAGCAAAAGCCCAATTTTAGCCAGACTCAATGCATCAAGTCTTAACGCAGAAGCTCCGATAGAACAGCCGGATAATTCTGGCCAATCTGGTTTTTTGATATTTAAATGAGAATAGAGGTTTTGGTCAAGAAAATCGTTAAGTGTTTTGCCGGTCACTTTCGAAACAATTGCAGAAAGCATGAAAGCCGAAAAATTGCTGTAATCGAAAAATGTTCCGGGTTTTCTCGAAAGCGGAACATGAAAGAACACCTTAAAAACATCGTCATCCGGACGTAGTTCCTTGAATGCATCTCTTTCCTGACCATGACTCATCGTTAGGAGATTCTCGATCGTAAGCTGTTCGTATCCTGGCAAGGGGTCAAGGACGGAATCTGAAAAATATGGATAGACAAAATCTGATACTTTTAGCAATCCTTGGTCTTGGCAGATTCCGATTGCAATACTTGTAAATGATTTGGAAACCGAATAGATATTCTCCATTGATCCTGGTCCATAACCTTCTTGATAAGCTTCAAACACTTTGCTACCATCATGAACGAGAAGCATTTGATGAATATTCAGTTTATGTTCATCGATGTGATCAAACATAGAAATGAGACTGTTTTTGTCGATATTTGCTTCCTTGCATGATGATTTCTCAAAATCTTCGCGTGGAAAAATCATTTTATTTCCTCCTATTTAAAATTTCTATATTAATTATAACCGATCATTATCCTTGATAATCAGTAACCAAACTTCAATAAAATCCAATCGTTTCAACAAAAGTATCAATCTTCAACGAAATATTCAAACACATGACTATCTCATTTTACAGAATCTAACAAGTCTTGACAATATGGCAAGAAAAAAAGCCGGAATTTTAGTTCTAGCCTTTTTTAACGTTTTTTTTCAGATATCTGTCTTCTTCGCTGAAAATACATCCGCAGTATTTCTGCATATAAAGGGGAAGTTCTCTTGCCTTTTTTTGACCTTCGCGAAAATATGGACGAAAATCAACATAATGAAAATCGATCTCTTCTTCCTTGCTGATCCGTTTAGCGGTCAAGATGAGTTTCTCGTGTTTCTGGTATGGACTGATGAAAAGAGTGGATCCAAAGGCGTCAAAACCATCTTCACGTGCTTTGATAGCGGTCTTTCGTAGCCTTTCCTCATAACAGAAGTCACATTTGTTTTCCAGATCGGAAATAACATTTTCAGTAAACATTTTAAGCCCGTAAAAGTCCTCGATAATCAACGGGAGATTAATTGATTCTGCATATCCTTTCAAAGCGTCAAGTCTGTACTTATATTCTGTGAACGGGTGGATATTTGGATTATACCAGAAACCTGTCACATCAATCGCATCTTTTCTAAGAGTGTCGATAGCCATGACGCTGCAGGGAGCGCAACAAATGTGTAAAAGTAATTTCATTTTCTCGCCTCCTAAAGCATCATCAATCTGTCAATTGCTGGTTTGAAGTTTAGATTAGCGGCAATTTCAAGATAGGTTTTAGCTTTGTTTTTGTTTTCAGGAATATTAAATTCATTGTTTAGATAAAGGAGTCCGAGTTCATAATATGCTTCCGGATCCTTAACTTCGAGACTGGCTTTTTCCAACCATTTCATAGCTTGGTTGAATTCGCTGTTTTTGAGAATGTGGAACATTTTTGTCATGGCTTTACCATAGCCCAACTCCGAAGAGGTTTCATACCAGTAGCGACTTATCCGGAGTGATTGTATAACTCCAAGTCCTTTTTCATAGATTAAGCCAAGGAAATAGCAACTGTAGGCTGCGTTTCCAATTGCTTTTTGACTGAAATTAACATAATCAAGAAATAAATTTCTTGCTTTTTGAAACTGTTTGGCGGCTTTCCCTTTACTCTTTTGTGCCAATCCGCTTTCATAAAGCATGACACCATATTTATATGTTGATGCAATCAATCCTTGAGCAATTGCTTTCTGATAGTGTTTTTCCGCCATAGAAAGATTTTTATCACAGCCAATTCCTTTTTCCCTGAAGATTCCCATCCAATATGAAGCTTGAACGCTTCCTTTTTTCAAAGCGTTTTCCATATATTGAAAGGCAAGCTCATTGCTGGCGTTCAGAATTTCATTCTTGTAATGCAATAGTCCGAGGTTAACAAGTGCCTCCGGAGCATTTTGCTTGGCCGCTTCGTAATACCATTTTTTGGCTTGCTCAGGATCAGCTTTTGTCTGAATTCCCAATTTATACATCTCGCCTAATTTTGTCATTGCTTTTTCATAGCCCCTGTTAGCTGCAGTTGTAAGTTCCTGAAGTGCAATTTCAGGGTTAACTTTCATTCCATAACCAAATAGATTACATACTCCTGAACCATAATAACCTATTGTGTTGTCTATTTTTACTAAGACTTGAAAATATTCAGCGGCTTTCTCATAGTTTTTTTTCGTTACAGTACTACCTTCGAGATAGTCAATGGCAACTTTTTCCAGGGCTGGAAGATCATTCTGTTTTGCTTTAAGTTCTTGATAGTAAAAAATCATTTCATCCAAAAAAGTTTGGGAGCGTTTTTTAAAATACGGATGTGGATCAGAATAGATTGTTATTACCTTGTTGATAGCTTCAATCATCCCGGATTGCGAGGCTTTGTCCAACCAGTGCAATGCCGTCTCGGGATTACTCTTGCCTTTGGGGCTTAAAAGATGTAACAATCCAAGCTGATACATTCCAACAGCGTTATTCTTGTCAGCAGACATCTGATAATACTCCCATGTCTTTCGCTCGTCTTTAGCACAGCCAATACCTTTTTGGTAGAAATATGCCAGCTGATTGAAGGCGTCTGTATCTTGAAGTTTTGTCCCGTCTTGCGTGTACTTGAAAGCTTTCTTCTTGCTTTTACGCATGCCTTTGCCTTCAAGCGACATGTTTGCCAGCAGCAAATATGCTTTTGAGTATCCGGACAAAAGTGCTTTCTGCAAATATTCCACTGCTTTTTTGAATTCATCCTTGACGAGAAAATATTTACCAACATTGAAAAGGCCGATGGGGTTACCACTATCGGCGGCTTGTTTATAATATGTATAGGCGAGCTCAATGTTTTTCGCGGTTTCTTTGCCGTAAAAAAACTTGTCGCCAAGATCATTTAAAGCTTTTGGGCTCAGGTTTTCACTCATTTATATACCCCCTCAACCCCAGAAGCTCAGTTTTAGCTTCTTCCATGCCTGACAAATACGCTTTTTCATACCATGAGGCGGCTTTTGTAAATGACGAGGTAACTCCGCTTCCTTGTTCATATTTTTGTCCTAACAAAAACATCGCCGACACATCATTCAGATTTGCTGCCTTTTGGATATAATCAAAAGATTTTTCTTGAGATTTTAAAACGCCTTTGCCGTTCTCATAGGCTTCCGCTAGAAAATGATAGGCTTCGATGGCACCTTCCTGAGCGGCAATTTCCAAATATATAATTCCATCTTCGGGATTTTCCGATTGGAAATAATCTTTTCCTGCAGTAAGTAGCGAAGCTGTCGTGCGGATATCGGTTCCGCTTTTTGTCCCCAGCAACCGAAAATGATTCATGGCATCGACTGAACCTCTGGCAAGCGCTTTGTTTAACCAAGAATAAGCGGACTCCAAGCTTTTCTTGATGCCCTCGCCTCGGAAATACGCCATCCCGATTTTATACATTGCATATGGATTATCTCTTTTTGCCAATTCAACATATAATTCTAAGGCCTTGGCCAGATCTTTGGATACGACGATTCCTTGCTCATTGAATCTTGCCTGCATAAGCATTCCTTCCTGACTTCCTTGGTGCGACGAGGCAACATAATACTCATACGCTTGTTTAAAATCTAGAGCTGTCCCCTTGCCTTCTTCGTAACATTTGCCGACCATGTAGATGGCTTGTGGATACAGTTCGATTGCGGCCTTGGAAAAAAGCGAGAAAGCTAGCTCCTCGTTTTTCTTCGTACCATTGCCGAAGAAATATAACATTCCCAGATAATACATTGCTTCTTTACTGTCTTTAGCAACACATTTTTTGAAAAGCGGCAATGCCTCCTGGAAATGTCTTACCTCGTATTCCTTGATGGCTGATTTAAGGATAATTTCAAGATTCATGGAAAATCCTCCGCATAAGGATATTATATCATAGCTTTTCCCAATTGTGTAGGAATGCCAACAAAACTTCCAGTCTGGTCATGCTACTTTGCAAACCCTCGGATTTGTTTCTTTCAAGCCAGATATTCTCATATCCCGCTTTTATGCTTTCCGCAAGATTAATAAGTCTCTCAAGTTGGCAGTGATGCTGGTTAATCATCAAATTCATTGATAGGCATAAATCGATTAGGGCAACTGTTTGATGGATTTCTCTTGTCTCGAGCAAGGATCTATTTTCAAGGCCTTTCCTTGTATTCTCAAGCAACGCGTAAATCTTGTCCGCAGATTCAAGGCTGATTGAAAATTGGCTCAGAGCATTTTTCCAAATTTGAAATTTAAATGATAACAGATGATTCGGATCTGGGTCGCAAAACATCCAACTGGCAAATATCATCGTTTGATTTGGCACATGAAAGTCCTCAAGTTTGGAGTATTCAGCCAAATCGACAATTCGTTTTGCGAAACCTGATTCATCTTTGAAAAATATATGTTTTTCCATCCACGAAACCACGCTTGTGAAATCTTTTGTTT
The DNA here is from genome assembly GCA_964557695.1 of uncultured Candidatus Izemoplasmatales bacterium. GTDB lineage: Bacteria > Bacillota_I > Bacilli_A > Izemoplasmatales > Hujiaoplasmataceae > JAAYZB01. Next base: position 7,679 of record CAZLAQ010000016.1, read on the forward strand.
TTGTCCATGCCTCACTGGCAGAATAGATGATTCCCGGGTACGAGAAAATGATAGATTGAGGATGTCCAAAGTCGCCCCAATCAGTCATAAGGATGCCAAGACCTTGATACGCTTTAGCTGCCTGCACGGAATTGTCGGTCGTTTGAATCATGTCGGAAATTCTGGAAGCGAAACTGTTCCAGGAGGATGTTCCAGGAGCGAGCAGAAAAGGAATATTATTTTCATGATACGCCTTTGCAGGCGTGTCAAAGTCATGGAAGGAGTCATAACCCCAATCGATAACTACAACATCTTTAGCAAAATCAGGCAATAATTCCTCATGGTTCACCAATACATCGCCCCAAATCATCGGTGTTTTTCCAAGATTGCGAACGGTTTGACAATGCTTTTCCATATAATCTAGATAGACGCGTCCGGTACCTAACTTATCGGTCACGCTTTTGCTTTTTCCAAGTGAAAGTTCGAAAGGTTCATCGCCGTTCAGGTTGAAAAATCTAGCTGATGAAGAGAAAGCCATGTCAGTAATGATCGTATGGACGAGTTCCAAACTTTCCGCTTCAAGCGGGTTGAGAGTCGAAGCAGGAAACGGGTAGCCTTGGTTTATATAACCATCCTCGCACTCGGCAAGATGGCGATATTTTTCAAGCTGAAGCCACTTAGTCATGTGTCCGAATGTATTAACATTGGGCACAAGTTCGATGGCTCTTGAAAAGCAGTATGCTTCAAGTTCTTTCAATTCAGCTCTCTTCATTGGTGTCTCATAAGGCAGATCTGGAAAAGATGGCAGATAGATTGGGAAACCTTCGACATATAATTCAAGATGATTCATTTTGACAAGCATCATCAAGTCAACAATCTGCTTCAAAGTTTTCATAGTCGGTATCTTGTCTCTGCTTATGTCAAGCATATACCCTCTTATTTTCAAATCAGGATAGTCGGTGATGGAACCTACGGGTATTTTGTGATTATCTACGAATTGTTTTAACGTCATCAAAGCGTGAACAGAGCCTGCATACTTCCGGAAATGGATTATGATATTCTTCATCCCGACTTCAAGAATGTAACCTTCTTCGGGAACTGATTTATCTATCACGAATATCAGGTCGGCTGCTTCGAGTTGTGATTCTTTCCACGGAAAAACCATATCAAGAATTTCCTTGATTAAGGATAGTTGTTCAGGAATATATACCGCTATGATTGGCGGTTGTATGTAAAATTCGTTATTGATGACGCTATGCTTGATGGCGGGAATGATTGTCATTTTTCAATCTCCTATCATAACCAATGATTCATCACCAAATGAGTACAGATACGTCTCGACAGGTTTGTCAGTCAGACTTTCGATGTAACGTTTGTAGCCAATGAGTTGATTTACATAGGCTTTTGAGGTGATATCTTTTAATTTATAATCAATGATAAAAACAGCATTTTTCGAAACTATCAACAAATCAATAATCCCGGTTTTGTCAATCAGACCATCTTTGTACACGAAAGGGTATTCTTGATATATATGGGATCTTTCCAAGTCTTGAAAAGGCTTTGTCGCCACTAGCGATCTGATTTTACGTGCTAATTGTCTGTCAACTTTTTCAAGCGACTTATTCAAATTTTTGAAATCGAATAACTCCATGGTCTCATGGAGTTTGCTTCCGAAAACAAGCGATGCCTTTTCCTTCTCGGAAAGAATTTTCAGTTCCGACTTGTGATAGGTCGATTGCACTACTTTTGAATATTCAAAATCAAATTGCTTAATCTCGAAAACATCGGATGCATCCTTTAATCCAGAATCACTAATCATAGGCTTTCTGTCATTTAAATCAACAGCGTGAACCCATTGTCTCTTAATGCGTAAGTGCTTAAATATGTCGGTGTATTGTCTAAATCTGCGACGAATGTCAAGATCCAAATATCCCGAATCATCTAAAATGATTTCCTCTTCAATACTGTTTGATCGATCAAGTAACAAAATCTGTTTTTCTCTAGCTCTCGTCAGGGCGACATAGAAAAGTCTGATTCTCTCGGAAACATATTCCTGATAGTTTCTTCTTTCCAAAAGTGAATGCAGGATCGTGTTTTTGAATCCATTCTTGAATGTTTTTGTCACGAGACCATACACCTGGTCGAAAATAAACATATTCTTGTTTTCACTGTAGTTGAATTTTTTGTCAAGACCATAATAATAACAAATGGGAAATTCTAATCCTTTTGCTTTGTGCATGGTTAAAACCTTGACCGTGTTCTCGAGATCGCGTTGAGAATTCTGGTACTCGATGTCAATATTACTGGTCAGATAAACAGTAGTAAGATAATCCACGAAACTTTCGAAGTCAAGTCCGGAAAATTCGACTGTCTTTTGATAGAGAAAATCCAGTTTGGCTTCTCTTGCGGCTGGATTGTCAAGCTTTGCCAAATGATAAAAAATATCGGTTATTTCATATATTTTCTCGATGGCATCATGTAGCGGAACTTCCAGCAGTAGCTTATTTAATTTTTCCGCAGCTTCGATAACGTTTTTAAATGCTGGAAAGGACTGTAAACTATCAACATCTGCAAGGGTTTTAAATTTGCGGGTAATAAACAAATCAACAAGCGAATCGTCGCTTATCTGGTAGACAAATGAGCGGCAGACTCCAAGAAAACAAGCCGGAAAATTTTCAGAGATTGTTTCAGGGTTTTTCAAGCAATTGACCAAACGGACAAATTGCCAGACAAACTGGATTTCTTCGCTCATGGAAAACATTTCATCGGTGTATATTTCGACGGGAATCGAAGCAGAAACAAGCATTTTTTGAATTATGTCAAAACTTGTTCTGCGATCGGAAAGAATGGCAAAGTCCTTGTATTCGACAGGACGAAGCTGATGCGTTTCAGAATCGACAATCATGACTTTTTGTTCTATTTTCTGTAAAATATCATTTCTGATTGCAATTGCTTCGACTTCTGCTTTGGATAAATTCAGGAATTTATCAGGGATCGAATCGAAATCATATTGAAGAATATCCGGACTATTATCCAGATCTGGACTTGAGAGTTTAACGTATGCCTTCAAACCTAATCTTAAAGCCTGGTTGTCTTGATAGTTAATTCCGCCGATTGATTCATCCATCATGGATTCGAAAACAAAATTGACAAAATCGAGGACTTCTTGCCGCGAACGGAAGTTTTCCAGCAAGTCGATGACGATTCCACCTCGAGAGTGGCTGTATTCATGATATTTACGCAAAAAATTCTTTGGGTTAGCGTTTCTAAATCCATAGATTGATTGTTTGATATCCCCGACCATAAACAAGTTGTTATTGCCTATTAGAGTTAACAGGTATTCCTGCAAGTCGTTTGTGTCCTGGTATTCATCAACCATGATTTCATTAATCTCATTGTGAAATGTTTCGCGGATGTCATTATGCTCTGAAAAAAGCCTGATTGCATATTTCATGATATCAGAGAAATGAAACAGATGGTGCTTTCTCTTTAGGTCCTCATACCTCTCAAGGAAACATTTGGCTACTTCCATGACGATTTGGACTGTTGCTTCTGTTTCCTTGATGTCATATACAATATCTGCTGTGTTATCAATCGCCAGTTTGCTGAAGATATCTGTAATTGCCTTAATTTTTTTGCGAAGCTGGGAATGGGTTGATTTAATCGCTGCAATGATCTCTTCGTCGACATCCTTGGATTTGGAGATAGTCATCGGGTGTTTTTCTAATAAGAAAAATCCAATAATGGCATCAAGTGAAGTTGCCGCAAACATATCATGATAAAATGCATTCATTTTAATAAAGTATTCTTTGATTTTAGCGTTTGAATCAGTAAGGTAACTTAATGAAAACTTATCATATATTAGTTTGATGGTTTGAATCTGCTTCATAATCAAGTCGCTGAATTCTTGAACTTGGTCGTTGATTTTCGTTTCAGAGAAAAACCGATTCTGATATTCATGAATATAATCAGTCCTGTCTGGAAGTGTTTCCAAGCTTCTTGCCACTATATCCACTACACTGCTGAAGCTATCATCATCGCGATCAAAAAGCCTTTCTATCGCATCGGCAAAACACTTGTCCTTTCTCTGATAGAATTCTTTCATACTATCTTCAAGCGCTGATTTTCTCAATTTTTCGAGAATGACATTATCAGCGATCGAAATCATTTTTGGCAAATGCACAAGGTAATGATATTCTTTGACAATCCTAAGTGCGAAGGCGTCGAATGTCGAAATCATCGCATTGTCAAGAAGTTGCATTTGGTTTTTAAGGTCTGGATTCAATTTGATATTGTCTTTGATTCTCTTTCGCATTTCATTTGCGGCTAAATTCGTAAAAGTTAAAATCACTAGTTTGTCGAGCGGAATTCCATCTTCTAGTTTTCGCAGGACTCGAAGTGACAAGACTCTTGTTTTACCAGAACCTGCACCAGCACTTACTAGGATATTTGTGCCTTCTTGCTTCACTGCCATGGTTTGATTCAAAGTCAGACTAGAAAAATCAATCATCATTATCCTCCTCCTCGCTCTGTTCGACTTCTACCCTAATCGATTGGAGATGGCAAATCGAACTGTTCATGCAGTACTCACAACTCTTGGAAATGCGCATATTTTTTTTGGGAGGTAAAGGTTTGATAGTAAAGTCTCCGGCTTTGATCTTCATAACGGCATTATTAATAAAACTATTTGTCAAAAACATGATATTCTCCATATCCGATTTAGTGATCAATCGATTGCTTCTTGCCAGGGTTCCGTCTTGTTTGAACTTGATTCCTTGAAGCCATTTTTCATCAGCCAAATCATAAATGGCAGTTTTATCTTCAATAATAAGTCCGTTCAATCTCAATATTTTAAGAATTGGATCCATCTGCTTATCATATTTGTATCTGCCTAATTGCACTTTTTGATAAAAGAAACCGAGTGGATCAAGGTGTGCGGTTTCCGGATTTTTCCGCAACAGATGCAAATAAAATGGCAGCTGTACGGAACCTCCAGCTTCAAATTCATCTTGACTGAATGAATTGTTTCCCGTCTTGTAATCGATCACGACTGTTTTAGAAATCTCTTCTTTTTCCAAAGTTAAAATCTTATCGATTTTCCCGGTTATGACGAAGCGGCTGTCCAATTCATAAGGATAGGAATAGTTCCATTCATTCCCAAGAACTTTAAATCTTGTATTTTGTTCAAAGTCTGATAGATAATCGACGACAATCTTGATTTGTCTGGTATAGATGTTTATGAAAACATCTTTTTTATACGCTATTTCTTCAGGAAAATGGTTCGCTTCATCCATGATTAACTGATCAATATCCACATCTGGATTTGTAGCTAACATATCAAGGATCTTGTGGGTCAGATTCCCAAAAAATATCGGCAATGTGTTTTCTCCCGGATTAATTTTCAGAAGCTGATCCAACAAGAAATGAAACGGGCATTCATTGAACAATTTAAGGCTGCTAGCGGAGATATGGATTCTGTTGGCAATCAATTTTTCTATTGTCGATTTTGTCAATCCTTGGAATTGAGGATCATAGTAAGAAAAAGCGTCTTTGAACGTTGCATCAAATCGGGCATAGCCTTCTGTTTCAACGCCGTATGTCTCAAGCTTGTAGCGCATTTTGGCATATGCGAGAATATCAAGTTTTGGGTGGTAAGTAACCATAGAAGGGGAATAAAAGTTGTAGGCGTCCAGGATTTGCCTTGAGAGCTCAAGTTCGGCGAATCTTCTCTCGATTTCTGATTCAGTCTTCGCAAAAAAGAAAGTCAGATTGTTGACTCTCGAAAATAAAGCTTCAAGTTCTTTGGTTTTGAGAATATTGGATTCAATCGAAGAAGGTATTCCGATTTTGATTTTTTCATGGTCCGAAAGGTAATCATTATCGATTGCTTTGACAGGCAGAGCTTCATCATTGGCATTTAATACCAAGTAGTGATTATTAGTGTCAAAATCTAGATCAAGAATATCGGAAATTGTAACTGCACATGAATAAAGTGGGGGCAGATAAGTCGCTTTGTCAAGTTCGTATTGAAGCAAATCGAGATTGTCAGTCAATTCGTCAACGGAATAGTCGTTGATGATTTGAATGATTTTTTTAGCTACGGCTTCATTTTGTCTAGCACCTGTATAGTCCATTCCCAGCAACCAATCTATTGTTGTTTCGAGGCTGTCAGTTTCCGCCAAACGCATAAATTCAATGGCGATCGGGTGCTTTGACAGAATCTGTGACTTTTTGATCGCCAAAGGAATGCCGGCAGCTTTGAAGCACTTATTCAGTTGGTATTCATCAATACAAGTGGTATTGAGAATTCTGATTTGATTCAACCCGACAGAACTTTCTATCAGTTGAATAACATGTTTTAAGATATGCCCATACTCCTCTTCTTTATTTGTTGATTCAACTTTGAAGACCGGATTATTGACAGGATCAGCAAGATAGAGAGTTTCAACAGGCAAATTGGATGGCAAATTGGAAACAAAATTTCGATTGATCAAAATGATTTTTTTGCATTCATGCTGGCTTAAGTCAACGAACGACAGTTTCCCTGAAACAACTAAATCGTTTTTTATTTCTGTTAAGAGATTGATCTTTGAAAACTCTGAAGACAGAGCCACATCTATCTGCGAATAGATTTCAACAAGACTATCAGCTACACTCGGATCTATATTGTATTTCATCTTCAGATAATATAAATAGTCCCCACTTGTATGTGGATCGAGGAATCGAAAGTGTTTTAGTTTGAAACCAAAAAAAAGACCGCTGTTTGCATATGCTTCCAAAATAATGCGCTGATCAGAAGTGCTTGCAAGAACAAGCGTTGTGCGGTCGAGTTCTTTCAGTTTAGCCAGATAATCACCCAAATATATATCCTCCTTGTTCAGTAAAATAGATAGCAAACAAGTGTTGCTTGTATAACTTGTATAAATAGAAAAAATTATCTAATAATAGAGAAATATTGGATTATAATTTAGCGCTTGTTTTCGCAGCCGGATGGGTCTTGTACAGGTTTGGTCTCAGCAAATTTCTTCCAATAATCCGAAATCATTGCAAAGGCGTCTTTATTCAGATTATAGTGATTCCATGTCCCTTGTTTGCGGACAGTGACCAGTGATAAATCCTCCAACAATTTCATGTGATGTGACAAAGTCGGCTGGGTCACATGCAAATCCTGTAGCAGTTCACAGGCGCAAAGACTCTTTTCTTTCAACAATTCGCAAATTATATGCTTGGTCGGATCACTCAAAGCCTTCAATTGTTTTAAAAATAGTAATTTGTCCATATTCTCCGCCTTGAAATAGATTTTGCCTAACAAGATGAAGTTACCATATTTATGGTCGTTTATCAAGTAAGTATCACGATATTGCCATAAGAAAAAAAGAAAACGGCCTTCGATTAGGAAAGCCGTCATCTTTATTCGATATTTATGTATTTCTTTTCTTTTACGTTTGTGCCCTCTTTTGGAATGAAGAGTTTCAAAATCCCCTTGTCATATTCGGCTTTTATGTCTTTTTCGGCAATTTCATCGCCAACATAAAAGCTTCTGGCAGAGCTTCCCAGGAAGCGTTCCCTGCGAATGAAATGACCCTGCTTCTCCTCTTTATCTTCTTCATGCTTGGCTTCGACAGTCAAATAGCCTTTATCAAGGCTGATTTTGATATCTTCTTTTCCATATCCCGGAACATCAATGTCTAATTCGTAGCCATGCTCGACTTCTTTGATGTCAGTTCTCATGCATTGAGTTCCTTCTCTGAATGCTGGTCTTGAAAAGAAATCATCGAATAAGTCGTCCAAAATTGTTAACCCGGTGCTTCGCTTTGTAATATTGTTCATATATATACCTCCATATCTTAATATTTAGCACTCTCATAGCTTAAGTGCCAATTATATTATAACATATCCATTAGCACTGTCAAGCAATGAGTGCCAACAATTTGTAAATGTAACCGTTTTCATTGCTGAAACAATAAAAAGCCACCACAGGTGGCCTATTCATCATACAACTCTGTTGAAAGGTATCTTTCTCCGGTATCTGGAAGAATGAAAACGATGTTCTTACCTTGAAATTGTGTTCTTTTCGCAAGTTCAATCGCACCGGCAAGAGCGGCTCCAGAAGATATTCCTGCTAGAATACCTTCTTTTGTGGACAACATTTTTGCATATTCAAATGCTTGGTGGTTGCTGATGGTTATAATCTCATCATAGCTGGTTTTATCAAGCGTGTCAGGTATGAAACCAGCCCCGATTCCTTGAATTTTATGCGATCCTTTCTGACCTTTGGAAATAACGGGTGAATCTTTTGGTTCAAGTCCTGTTATGTAGACAGAGTTATTCTTTTCCTTAAGATATTTTCCGACGCCCGAGATGGTTCCGCCTGTCCCGATTCCAGCGACGAAACAGTCGACGAATCCGTCCAAATCTTCATAAATTTCCTTTGCGGTTGTTTTATAATGAATTTCTGGATTCGCAGGATTTTTGAACTGAAAAGGCATATAGGCTCCTGGGGTATCCTTTACCAAGTTTTGGGCTACACGAATCGCTTCCGGAATACCTTTGGAACCTTCTGTTAAAATCAGTTTAGCATTGTATGCTTTCATGATTTTTCTCCGTTCCACTGAAGCAGAGTCCGGCATGACCAAAACCACTTTGTATCCCTTTGCTGCTCCTACCATCGCCAATCCGATTCCTGTGTTCCCGCTTGTCGGTTCGATAATTGTTGAATCAGGCAAGAGCTCACCTGAAAGTTCTGCTTTTTCAATCATATTCAATGCGATTCGATCCTTAACAGAACCTCCGGGATTGAACGCCTCGAGTTTTGCATATAAACAGGCATTGATGTGCAGTTCTTTTTCTATGTTATTAAGTCTGACGAGCGGCGTTTTTCCGACAGTCTGTAAAATCGATTCATATACTTTCATGATTTGGAACTCCTTTAATAAGTTCGTCGGTCTTTACAACCAATTCAGGGATCTTGATTGATACTTTTGTCCTTGCAGGCACAGAACCTGTGATAAAGACATTGCTGCCGATTGTTGAATCGTCACCGATGATTGTATCTTTTCCTAAAATAGATGCTCCGGAATAGATGGTAACATTATTGCCTATTGTCGGATGTCTTTTGACACCTTTTAAATTTTGACCACCTTTGGTAGACATCGCTCCCAGTGTCACTCCCTGGTATATTTTCACGTAGTCTCCGATAATTGCTGTTTCGCCGATTACGACGCCTGTTCCATGATCGATAAAAAACGATTTACCGATTGTCGCTCCCGGATTGATATCGATTCCTGTTTCCCGATGGGCGAATTCTGTCATCATTCTTGGCATGACTGGAACTCCCAACAACAAAAGCTCGTGTGCGATTCGATAAATCATGATCGCATAGAACCCAGGATACGAAACCACGATTTGATCGCGATTAAACGCTGAAGGATCACCGTTGAAATGCGCTTCGAGATCTGTATGCAACATTTCTCTGATTGCAGGGATCCGATCCAAAAACATGTGGCAAAGTTGACAAGATTTCTTTTTAAGAAATTTGCTTTTGTTTTCATCCGCCAAGTAAAGCAGAGCATATGAAATCTGTGTTTTTAATTCCGAATGTAATTTATGAAGCAGGTTTGAAGTCATCATTTTTTCGCTGAACAATGTTTTAGTATCCTTGTTGAAATACCCCGGGAAAATAACATCTCTGGTCAATCCAATGATTTTTTTGATTCCCTTGTTAGAAGGTAACCGGCAGGCGCAATGATCTTTTATAGCCGGATTTTTATGATAGTCCGTTAATATCAGGTTGGTTACATTTGTTAGTTTCATAGTGAACACCTCTTATGACTATATTATAACACGACGAGTGTATTCTTCGTTTCAAGATGCAAAAAAACCGGCGTTTGCCGGCCTAAGAAAACATTATGATCTGAGGAAAGAACATCAGGAGAATCCCGATGGCAATCATAATAATGCCGCCGGCCAGATGGGATATTTTTGCATATTTATTGGAAATCCCCGTCACTTGAAGAGTGATCATTGCCACGGAAAAAATGATGATGTCATCTAGCAGGAAAAAGAATATGTAGACTAAAATGTAAAGATAATAAATAACTCCAGGAAGATGGTTGTATGCCAAAATCTGCGTATATAAAAGCGGGAGACCTGCAGAACAGGCAAGTTCCAAAAGGTTCACTGAAGCGGCCAAAACCATTATTCCCAAAAGGGCAAACACAAGATTTTTTTCATTGATTATGTTTTTAATTCGGTTTCGGATTTTAGTTCTGGAGGATTCATCGGAAATATCGCATCCCACAGCTTGTGTTTTAGTTGATTTAAGGAAATTTCTAAGATTGAAAATCCCAAACACAATCGCAAACATTGCAATTAGCATCCGCACCCAAACGATTGCTGCAATCGAAATCCCGATATTCAACCAAGCAACCATGATGAGAAAATACACAAGTGCGGATGTCATAAGGAATGCAAGTCCCAAAAGCCACCGCCTCGCAACACTTTTCATATTCAAAAGCATCGTGATCAAAAACAATAAGATCCACATGGCGCAAGGATTGAATCCATCGACAAAACCAATTACCAGCGCTGCTAAAAACAAGGATAAAGAATCGATAGCAACAGCTCCGATTAGCGGGATATTTACATAATCACCAGTAGCAAACCGGAGAAATTCAATATCCGAAGGCAGCACTTCCTGGCCTCCAAGAATTTTACCTACAACATCTACATGATCTTCGGTTGAATTTCTGATGATGAGGTTGTCGATGTCAACTTTCGTCTGTTCTGAAAATCCGATAAGCGCAACTCCTCCAATGACCAAAAATGGAGTAAAAACAGTTCTTTTATCAAAAACTTCACGAACTTCCTGAAAAAGATTTCCGTTTTGCTCGCTCTCTGTAATGTCATAACGAGAGATTACAATATTTTCAAAACGGATTTCAAGTTCATCAAGATAGCTGTTTTCTTCAACACAGTGCGTGCAAACATCATCATAAAAGAAGTACAAGTCAACCTGGTTCTCCGCACTCACCGCATTTTGAAAAGGCGGACAAAGGATCCACCCTACAAGCATGAGCAAAAGCATAGTCTTCCAAATCTTCATATATTCAAATCCTTAAATATTGCCATAAGATCGCGCTTGTTCTTTTCTCCGACGATTCTTAACACTTCAGTATTGTTATTTTCAAAGATAATAACTGGCAATATTGAGCCAATTTTATATGGCTCTATTTTCTCCGATTCATCATCAAAATCATAATTTATGAAATTGATTTCGGGATGCACTTTCAATAAAACATTGAGTCGCGATTTCATTACCAGGCAACTTGAGCACCAGATGGCGCCAATGAAGATGATTTTCATGAGTGATTCTCTTCTTTCAAGCTTTGAATAAGTGTATCGATCTCTTGAATCGTCGTGAAATGCGACAAAGAAACCCTCAAACTGGTTTTGGCTCTTAGTTCGTCATTTGTCAGACGATAGATGAATGCGGAGTATGCCTTTTCCGAACTACATGCCATCTGAGTCGATATATATATGCTCTTTTTTGACAGCGCCTTCTGCATGGTTTTAGCTTCTACACCCATCGTGCTAAAATTGACGATATGATCGATTGAATAGCGATTGCTGTTAAGAATAAAATTGGGAATTTCTTTCAGCCTGTCCAAAAAGTAATCATGAATTTTCTTAACTTTAGAAGTTCTCTGGTCCGCTTCTGAAAAAACACATTCCAAAGCTTTTCCAAATGATAGAACCAAAGCTGTCGAAGGCGTTCCACCCCGTAAAGAAGTCGTGCTGTGTCCTCCGTGTATGAGAGGCGAAAGAGAGACACTGTTCTTTTTTAGTAGCGCGCCAACGCCTTTGATACCATAAATTTTATGCCCTGAAAGCGAAGCCAAATCAATATTTTCTAAAGAAACATCGATTTTTCCCACCGCCTGGGTAATATCTGTATGAAAGACAACCTTGGGATATTGTTTTATAAGTTCTGCGATTTTTGATATTTCCTGTCTAATTCCGGTCTCGCTGTTCACATATCCGATCGAGACCAAAATCGTATCGGGGCGGATTATTTCTTTTAACATTTCAAGATCGACTTGACCATTTACATCTGTTTCGACGATATCAACATCAAATCCGTTATTTTGGAGATAACTGAAACAAGTTGAGACCGAAGCGTGTTCTGAAGCGGACGTGATCAAGTGTTTTCCAACTGCCTGATTATTATAGGCAACGCCTTTGATGGCCAAATTGTTTGCTTCTGTAGCCCCGCTAGTATAAATGATTTCATGAACATCAGTGTTAAACAGTTTTGTTATTTGCTTAGATGTTCTTTCAATTTCGTTTTTAACAAAAACACCGAAATCGTGAGTTGAATTCGGATTGGCGTAATAGTTCTTTGAAGTTTCGACAAACACTTCCAATACTCGGGGATCTACCGGTGTGGTAGCTGAATAATCAAGGTATATCATCTTATCCTCCTCTGTATTTATGTACTTGAATTATCATTAAATAGGTCTGTTACAAAGATGAAACAACATAACAAATATACCACAGAATTTTCATAAGTATGCTTATGAACAAAGCTATTTATTTTGAAAACATTATTTTCTCGCTGTTAAACATTCTATTGAGTACAAATACGAGGATCAAGAGCAAAACCAGATTTGAAGAAATTGTTATGATTAAATAGATAAATGTGTTTGGGTTGAAAGTCAAAATCGCAGTCATCGTTTGAACAGTGTTGTATATCGGAACCAAATACAGAAAAAAATTGGAGTTTGCCCCATTGCCCATAATCGAAGATAAGCCAATCAGGATTGTGACGATATAGAGCGGCATGATCAAGGTGGTTGCTTCTTTGAGCGTCTTGGCATAAGCAGAAATAATTGATATCATTCCGACAATGACTAAAACCGTGGAAAACATCAGCGACAATAACATGATGTAATCAGTGAAGCCATATATCCCGATATCCATGCTTTGAGCCATCATTAATTTGGGGAGCGATAATATTATCCCAATAAATGAGGATATTGCCGAGAGCAAGCTCAATACCGAAAGGCTGAGAATCTTGCCTAAGGCAATCTCGCTTCTTTTTGTCGGTGTGATAAGCAAAGTTGCAATCGTTCCTCTTTCTTTTTCTCCGGCAATCGATTCCGGTCCAACCGCCATCGAGCCGACAAAAAGAAACATGACAACAAGCATTGGCAACAAAGAAGCAAGTAAGTTGCCGGTAAGTTCTGATTCATTCAAAGGGGTGCCTTCGAAAATTGTCGAAAATGAACTAGTATCGCCATAAATATCATAGCTTAAAAGTGTTTCATATTGCATCAAAGCGTTGGAAAACAATGAAAATGCCCCACTGGAATCCGATTTATTTTGGTTGAAGTATACTTCCACACTTGGTTTGTCGACTCCGCCAGTATATGTCTCAATCGCCTCGTCAAAAATAATCAATAGTTGCCAGTCGCCATCGTCAATCATTTGTTGATAGGCGTCTATTTCGCTTGTTTGGATGGATTCAACAGTTACTGTAGCTGAAGATTGTATTAATTCGTAGATGCTTTGAAACGAATCAGTAGGGTTCACGATCGCTACTTGATACTCTGCGTTGTTTTGGCTGCTTTCGATGGTATTGCCAATAAATGAATATACTAAAAAAATCATCAATCCAGGCAACAGCATGATACCGAAGACAAGTCTTTTGTCCCGAATGACCCTATCCCATTCCTTTTTGAAAATAGTCAGTATGTTTTTCATGAGCCTGCACCGCTTTCAAGCAAAAACAAATTAAAAAATACAGTCTCAAGATCGATGTCTTTATCGATTATGCTGTCAAGCGTTCCTGTTTTCACTAACTTTCCATTGATAATGATGCCAACACGGTCACATATCTTCTCCACAAGACTAAAGATATGCGTGGAGATGATTATCGTTTTTCCTTGCATTTTTAGTTCTAATAGATAGTCAGTAACGATTTTTGCGGTCAACACGTCCAGCCCATTGGTTGGCTCATCGAAAATTATGACTTTGGGATCATGGACAAGCGAAATTGCAATCTGGACTTTTTGCCGCATTCCAGATGATAGGTCGCCAACTTTAACTTCTGCAAACTTATCAATTCCAAATTTTGAAAAGAGCAAGGCTTTCCGTTGTCTGGTATCAATATCATTCATTCCATAAAGTTTGGCAAAGTAGTCAAAAAGGTAATTTGGCGTAAAAAAATTCTCCAGTTTCAGGTCGCTCGTCAGAAAAGCAATGGTTTTTCTAACTTCATTTTCTGATTCCATTACGCTGTTTTCGTTGATGAAGATATTTCCTTCGTCCGGACGCATCAACGTGGAAATACAGCGTAAAGTTGTTGTTTTTCCAGCACCATTTGGCCCTAGAAGCCCATAAATTTCGCCTTGATAAGCTTCAAACGAAAGATGGTCGACAGCTATTTTTTTCGGATTATTTGTCTGCTCAATTTTCTGTTGTTTTCGCGAAAGATGAAATGTTTTGGAGATATTTTCCACCCTGACAATAGCATTCATTCATTTTCCTCCAGTAGAATCAAACTGTTTTCTATAAATAACTAATTCAATCTAAATAATGGATCGCTTCTTTATTTAATCCCAAAAAAGCCTCATGGACAAGTTCCGAGATAGTCGGATGAGCAAAGATGGTTTCCTTAATATCCTTATAAGATAGTTTGTTTTTCATTGCCAAGGTAAGCGGTGCAATCAAATGTTCAGCATCGCCTCCAAACACAGCTGCACCTATCAATTCTTTTGTCACAGCGTTCTGGATCAATTTAATGAAACCTTGTTGGTAGTCCATAATCATAGCTTTCCCATTGGCAGAAAATGGCACTTTGCTAACAGTATATTCCATGCCAGATTTGGTAAGCTCAATCTCGCTTTTTCCTACTGTAGCGATTTGCGGAACAGTAAAGATTACACTTGGAACAAAATCATAATCCATTTCGGATTTGTTATTAAGAATGTTGTCAACTGCAACAAACGCCTGATGACTGGCAACATGTGCAAGCTGCATAATATTTGTCACATCACCGATTGCATAAATATTTTTGAGAGAGGTTCTCATTGATTTATCAACTAAAATGTTTCCGGTTTTACCCGATTCAATAGCGGTGTTTTCTAATCCCAAACCATCCGTGCAAGGAATCCTTCCGACAGCTTCGAGAACAAGATTTGCCTCGATAGTCTTGGTTTCATCTTTATGGATGTAGGTAACTTTCGCAATCCCCTCTTCAGTTTTATCAATTTTTGTAACTTGGGCATTTGTCGTGATCGTGACATTGTTTTGCTTGGCAAAACGTATCAATCTTTGACTCAAATCCTTGTCGATAGTCGGTAAAATCGAAGGCAAGAATTCAAGCACATCGACCTTAACACCAAAATGTCCATAGATAAATGCGAATTCCATACCGATGATTCCGCCACCAATCACCGTCATTTTTGCAGGAAGTTTTGTATTGTCAAGCAATTGTTCCGAATCGATCACAAAATCATTCTTGATCCCGGGAATCGGGAGATGCTTCGTCTTCGATCCTGTCGCAATAATAACGTTTTTAGGTTCAAAAAGTGTTGAACCTGACTCAGTTGACACACTCACGACTTGATTGTTTTTAAATGTGGCTGTACCTTTAATTACTTTGACATTGTTTTTAGCCAGCAAAAAGTCGATTCCATCGACAAGCGTCTTGGTGATGCTTGCTTTTCTCTCAATTACTTTTAACATATCAATGGAAGCATTTTCCACATTCACTCCATACATAGCTGCGTTTTTTGCTTCAGTATATACTTCTGCGGACTTGACCAATGCCTTCGTCGGTATGCAACCGACATTCAAACATGTTCCTCCCACATACGTCTTATCTACTAACGTGACGTCCAAGCCTTTTTTAGCCGCATAGATTGCAGCGACATAACCGCCGGGTCCAGCGCCAATTATCAAAAGGTCAGTATTAATTGTTTCATTGTCCATGTGGTCCTCCTAATTTATGATTGTCAAAAGATCGATAATTTGTATATTCCTTGTTTATTATAGCATTTACAATTAAAAAGGGCAATTGTTCGTGAGCAATTGAAAGTTAATCTAACTGAAATTTTTTTGTCTATTTAATGATATTACCTTGTGTTAAGTTCAATGAAATTTACCTTGAATATATTTAATCTTTTTTTAAGCATCAATTAGCACTCTACACTTGACAGTGCTAATTGATGGGTATATAATTATAATTGAAGATAGGAGATGGTAAAAATGAGCTATCAGGAAATGGAAAATTATCAAGATGACCCACAAATATTGGACAAATACGGAAGAAATATCATCAAGGAAGTCAAAAACGGGAAAATTGATCCTGTGATCGGCAGAGAAGAGGAGATTCGGCGTATTATAAAGATCTTGAGTCGAAAAACTAAGAACAATCCCGTTTTGATTGGTGAACCCGGCGTCGGCAAGACAGCGATTGTCGAAGGCTTGGCAAGAAGAATCGTCGACAAGGACGTTCCTTTAGGTCTGCAAAACAAAACGATCTATGAATTAGACCTTGCCAGTTTGCTTGCTGGAGCGAAATACAGAGGCGAGTTTGAAGAAAGACTGAAAGCGGTATTGAAGAAAATCAAGGATTCACAAGGTGAAATCATCCTTTTTATTGACGAAATCCACATGATTGTCGGTGCCGGCAGAACTGAAGGAGCAATGGATGCTGGCAACATGTTGAAACCGATGCTCGCCCGCGGCGAACTCCACTGCATCGGGGCCACCACTTTGAACGAATACCGCAAATATATTGAAAAAGATAATGCTTTGGAAAGAAGATTTCAAAAAGTGCTGATCCAGGAACCGACAATCGAAGACACTATCAGTATTATTCGCGGCCTTAAAGATCGGTTTGAAGCTCATCATGGTGTGCATATTAGTGATAATGCAATCATTGCTGCTTCCACTCTATCTAACCGTTACATTACCGACAGATTTCTTCCAGACAAAGCGATTGATTTGATCGATGAAGCATGTGCATCGATCCGTATGGAAATCGATTCCATGCCACAAGAACTGGATTTACTCAAAAGAAAAATCATGCAATTAGAAATCGAAAAAAGAGCACTTGAGAAAGAAAGTGATCCTTTAAGCAAAGACAGAGTCAAGCGAATTGTCGAGGAGTTGTCCTCAAACAAAAACATCGAAGCCGAGATCACAAAAGAATGGGAAAAGGAAAAATCTGAATTAGAGAAAGTCAAAGAATTGAAAGCCAAACTTGAATCGTTCAGGAATGATCTTCAAAACGCCTTAAATCAAAGTGATTACTCGCGTGCAGCCGAATTACAATACAGTAAAATACCGGAATTGGAAAAAAAGATAACTGCTGCATCGACACCGGATAGTCATAAACTGATCAGCGAAGTGGTGACAGAGGAAAACATTGCCGAAATCGTCGCAAACTGGACGAAAATTCCGATTCAAAAACTATTGCAAGGCGACAGGGAAAAACTTTTACATCTTGACGAAGCGCTGAAAAAAAGGGTGATTGGACAGGATAATGCCATCAGCCTAATCGCGGATGCGATCATCAGACAAAGAGCAGGGATCAAGAATGAATCCCGTCCTATTGGCTCTTTCATGTTTCTTGGGCCAACTGGAGTCGGGAAAACCGAAGTGGCAAGGTCGTTAGCCGAACAACTTTTTGCCAGTGAAAACCAAATCGTCAGAATTGATATGAGCGAATATATGGAATCATTTTCTGTCACCCGTTTGATCGGAGCGCCTCCTGGATATGTCGGTTATGACGAAGGCGGACAATTAACCGAGGCCATCAGGAGAAAACCCTATTCAATCGTTTTGTTCGATGAAATTGAGAAAGCCCATTCGGAAGTTTTCAACATTCTATTGCAGATCCTTGATGACGGCAGACTCACTGACAATCAAGGCCGAACAGTTGATTTCAAAAACACAATTATCATCATGACTTCAAATTTAGGCAGTGAATTTTTGAAAGACAATGACGAATCCGGAAAGGAAAAAGTCATGAATCTTGTCAAACATTCATTCAAACCAGAATTCATCAACCGAATCGACGAAATTATCATATTCAACTCTCTGAATTACGATACGCAAGTGAAAATTGTCGCTAAGATGCTAAACAATCTAAAATCTAGACTTAGTATGCAAAATATTCTTGTTGATTTTTTGCCAAGCGTCAACGAGGCCGTGATCAAGCAGGCATACGATCCCGAATATGGCGCACGGCCACTAAAGAGGTATATCCAGCGGAACTTGGAAACAATAATTGCCAAAGAAATCGTTTCAGGAATTATAATTCCCGGGGATAAATATGTTCTAGAATACGTTAATGATTTCCAGATTACTAAATTATAAAAAACAACAGGCGACTTTTCAATTGAAGTCGCCTGTTTTATTAATATGTATTAATTTATTGCCTTTTACCCAGATAGTGATCCATCATCATGAGATTTTTGCCTGAAAGATCAAACTTGACCAATAGGTCACTGGCATTTTTTTCTTCTTCGCCTTGTTCTTTTATGAACCAAAGCAAAAATTCCTGAGTGCGGAAATCGTTTGCAACTTGTGCCTCGGAATAGATCTTGTTGATTGAAGTTGTAATGTACTCTTCGTGTTTCAGTGATTCTTCCAAGGGTTGTCGCAAGTCTTTGTATGTCATTGTCGGATTTGCAATCCCATCAAGTACAACTTTGAAATTATTGTCCTGCAAATACGCGATGAATTTGAAAGCATGCTCCATTTCTTCTTTTGCTTGAGCATTGAACCAATGTGCAAAACCGTCATAGCCATTGTTGGTGTAATAATTTGCGATATCCAAATACAAGTAAGCTGAGAACAGTTCTTTGTTAATCTGATCATTCAGCAGTTTTGTCAAATTTTCTTTTAACATTTTTATTTCCTCCTAAAATTTAAAATTACATGCATATTATAACACAAAAAAAAGCATACGCCAAATCGTATGCTTATATATGATTTTCTAGACTTCAAAAGGCAATTTCAATACCTGCGTCACAAAAATTTCGGCAATTTTAGGATCAAATTGTTTTCCCGAATTTCTGATGATTTCTTTAGTTGCTTCTGCTTTTCCCATTGCTTTCCGATAGGAATAGTCCTGAGTCATCGCAGCGTACGCTTCACAAATAGCTAGACATCTTGCTTTAAAAGGAATTTTATCAGTGTCCAGTTGTTTTGGATATCCCGTTCCGTCCCATCTTTCATGATGATACAAGACATCAATTGCGACTTTATCATATTTATCGGAGGAATAGAGGATTCTGTAGCCTGTTTCCGGATGTTGTCTGATTTTGATTAGCTCGGTTGCATCAAGCGGTTCCGATTTATCGAGCAGAGTCGGTTCAACAGAAATCTTGCCAATATCATGTACTTCTGCTAAAACTTCCATGTAGCTGATATCTGTTTGATCCATCTTTAACTTTTCGCCTAGATCTCGCATATAACTTCGAACTAATTCGGCATGTTTTTTTTCCTGAGGCGAATCGTTAAAAAAGCTCTGTTTGACAACATCGATTACTTCCATTCGGAAATTGCCTGAATGGACAATCTTTTTACTGTACATTGTCATTTCGGAGTTGATGAAAATATCATCGATTGCTTCATCCATCGAGTTTCTTGTAGCCACACCAAACGAAACGGAAATTGGCAGGCCATTGACAATGTCGCTTTCAAATTCTTTTACAAGTTTCTTTGCTATTTTTTCGGCTTTATCGCTTGTGCAATTGGGTAAAATAATCACGAATTCGTCGCCGCCAACACGAAAGACATTTGTTTTATCTATGGATATGGCTTTAAGTCTATCCGCCACATGGCAAAGTAACTTGTCACCGTTATGGTGGCCAAAGGCATCATTTGTAATTTTCAATGCATCGACATCAGCCATAAGTAAGGAGAGAGGTAAAGCCGATTCAGTATTGAATTCGGACTTTTTTTCATCGAACTTTCTGCGGTTGCATAGTCCAGTTAGATAATCATAATAACTTAGTTTATATACTTCCAATTCTTTTTCTTTTCTTTCTGTGATATCCTGATGAGTTCCACAAATCATCAATGGCTTTCCAAATTCATCGTATTGGGTTATGCATCCGCGATCTAGAATCCACACAAGATGTCCATCTTTATGAATCATTCTGAACTCGGACTGGTAATAGTCAGTCTCGCCATGTAAATGCTTTTGTAGTTCGCGATCGGAAATTTCACTATCGCCAGGACACAAATGAGCATAGAAAGTCTCTGGAGAATATGGTTCTAATTCTTCGTGTGTATAGCCAATGATCTCCGCCCAACGTGAATTCACCATGATCACGTTAGTTTTCAGGTTCCACTCCCAAGTGCCGGTATTTGTGCCTTTGATAATTGTGCTCAGTCTGTTTCTTTCCGTCGTCAATGAAGCTTCAAAATCCTTGAATTTTGAAATGTCTCTTATCATCAAAACCAATTCATGATCTTCATTTCCGGTAAACCGAAGTTCTATTGTCTGATTTTCGCGGAAAGGAATTTCTACAAGATAAGTCTGTTTTGAATCAACCGCATTAGAAATAGCCTCGCACATTGTGTCGAGAACATCTCCAAACAATGTTTGAAGTGATACTCCCATGACCCGTTTGTATGAACCAAATAGAATTTTAGAAAAACTTTTATTATCAAAAACCAATTTATAGTCTTTAGTATCTTCGCCTTTGGAAAAAACACCAATTCCTTCAGTCATCTGCGTAATCAGATCCCGATTTCGGTTTTGAATCCGTCGTAATTGTTCCGAACTGCGTTTGATCTCTGACAAATCGCGAATAAAGACAAGAACCGTCATGGAATTGCTATCATAGTCGGCAGAAGCCGACACTTCAGCGTACGCGAAACTCCCATCACATCTTTTAAAAGCGTACTCAGCCAAAGGATTAGGCATGTGAGTAGCTTCAAGCCTTTCGACCCTGTCACGATAGAACTGAACGTATTCCTCAGTTATCAAATCTTCGACATGTCTTCCAACCAGTGAGTCAACTGAGTCTGCACGAAAAAAGCGATAACAAGCTGGATTCGCGTAGACAATTTCACTGTTAACAACAAAATAGATCGGGTCTGGAGAATTCTCAATCAAATTCCGATATTTAGCCTCGCTTTTTCGTTGGGCAACAAGTAATTGTTTTTCTTCAGTGATGTCATAAATAAATCCCTCTAAATACATAACATCCCCGTTTTTATCGAAAACTCCTTTTCCGATTTCGTGGACCCATTTCAAATCGCCAGATTTTGTAATTATTTGATAATCTCCTACAAAATCTTCTTTGTTAAGTAAGACGACATCCCATTGTTTGCGAAGTTCCAAGCGATACTTTGGGTGAATTATCTCTTCAAAGGAGATCAATTTGTTATCGATCAGTTCAGATCCTGAATATCCAAGCAGCTCGAAAGATTTAGGACTGACAAACTTCATCGTCCAAAATTGATCCCAAAGACATCTATAAGCCATACCAGGAAAATTATCTATCAAACTTATATAATTAGATTTGAATTTCTGCGAATCGATAATTCCTTTCCTTGCTCCTATAAACTTTTTTACCAAAACAATAACAAAAAAGGCCAGTATAATAACTGCAAAAAGAAGAAAGAACATGAATATTAGCAACAAATCGGAAATTTGACTAAATATCGAATTTATCATAGACACCTCGTAATGCATTAACACTTTTTCCTAAATTATATATGTAAGTATTTTGCAATTATATCAAGAAATATTGATTATAGCAACTGCATATTTAATAACTTATTAAAATATCAAAATACGAAAAAAAACAAATCAATGTTTTAGGATATTCCGTGAAGATCTGATTGAGAAATTAAAGGTTTTAACAAACCGGTTAAAATCGGATATAGCAACAACACTGTAAAATAATTATTTACTGCCAATACGATTTCAAAAGGTAGATCGCTTAAAAAATAAGGCCAAAAAATAGAGATTCCTCTTTCAATCATCGTCGACGGAATGAAAAACCAGCCATAGATAAAACCGAAAGCAAATGCAAAAAGCAAGATGGCAAACATTGATTTATTCCTGATTAGTCTTGCGACATAAACAAAAAACAGCCAAGCAAGCAGCATCGGAAGTGTATATAGTAGGTTGAATGAACCCATCAATAAGTTGTCTAAAAATACATATGAAACAACTAAAACACCTAGCAAAGAGCTAGGTAAAATCGCTGCATATACCATTAATAAAACAGTGGTTAATTGAATGTTTGGGAGAAGGACAAGCAATTGTTCTTGCACAACCAAAACAGTAAGCAACATTGCTGTAAAAACAATGTTGCGAAGATTTCTTTTTGGCAATTTAGTAACTATCAAGAAAGAATTGGTAGATATATCCGTCTGTTATATCAGTTGCACCAATGCCGGTTACTGCAAATTCGCCGTTGATGCAAAACGAAATAAAGACGTTTCCTTGAAAAGCCGTAACAGAATCGATTCCCATAATATAATAACCATATGGACCCTCAAAGGAACAAGTATCATCCGGACTTCCATTTTCTCCCTGACAATAGACTGTATAATTTTCTTGGAGCAATCCCAAGAGTGTGTCAGATTCATCGTAATCAACAATTTTTCTCGAGACAAGCAAATCATCTCCGTCATAGAGCTCAAAGGCGATTTGTCCTGGATCAAGAGAAATGCTTGTTTCTGTTGATGTGTTTTTGGGGCTGCATGCAAAAATCGCAGGCAGGAGACCAAAGATCAGCATGATACCCAGTACTTTTCTTTTCATTTTCTTACCTCATTATGTAATTGTGAAGGATTTATATGAACAGGTAGGTCTCCCGACTCGGCCCTTAACAAAATCACCCTTCTCGCCAATGCAATGGTCATGTGATTTTTTAAGCCTTACGGTTGCTGGCACAGTCCAAGCTTCTCACTTGAGTTCCCTGTTATGCACCTTATTCATACTGAATACATTATAACATAAACTATTATTTCCTACGAATATTTATTTGGTGAGTTTTTCAATAATGTCGATGATTTCCTGGATTTTTTCTGTAGCATCTTCATTGAGTGTATCTCTGACACAGGAATCTAGATGTGCCTTCAAGACAAGACGGTTGGCATTTTTCAGTAAAGCGATGGTCGCCAATAACTGATTCGAGATATCAATGCAATATCGGTCGTCATCAACCATTTTGACTATCCCTTCAAGCTGGCCTTTGGCAAGACTTAACCGCTTCTTTACGCTTTCGTGATTAGCTTTCATTTTTTTCAGCTTCTATTATCGCAATGTATCCGGTCTTTTCCACAACGTCTTCAATTATGGCTTTAGGAAATTCGCCCTTATAATTTATTACAGCTTTCTTGTTCTTGAAACTTACTTTTGCGCTTTTCAAATCTTCAATCTCGTTTAGTTCCAACTGAAGTCTTTCCGCGCAACGGTTGCAATGCATTCCTTCGATAACAATTGTTTTTTTCATAATTTTTTTCCTCCGTCTATTTTAATTAATTTTAATCTCAATGCATTCAGAACGACCGATACGCTGCTAAGACTCATAGCAAGGGATGCAAATATCGGCGATAATTTTAACCCCAGTGAAATATAAAATACACCTGCGGCAAGGGGTATGCCAACAATGTTATATATAAACGCCCAGAATAGATTCAATTTAATGATCCTCATAGTCTTTTTGCTGAGGGCAATGGCTTTTACGACATCAAGTAATGAATTGTGCATCAACACGATGTCTGCAGATTCGATCGCAATGTCGGTTCCGGCTCCGATTGCTATTCCGACATCGGCCTGCATTAAAGCGATGGCATCGTTGATTCCGTCTCCGACCATAGCTACCGTTTTGCCTTCTGCTTGCAGTTTGGCAATAGCTTCTCCTTTTTCTGATGGTTTGACTTCAGCTATTACCTTGTCAATCATCAATTCTTTTTGCATTGCCAAAGCATTTAAATAATGATCGCCTGTAAGCATAATCACTTCCAAGTGACTTTTTTTCAATAATTGGATAGCTTGTAAACTGTCAGGCTTAAGCTTGTCTCGAAAAGCAACTATACCATGTAGCATTGTTTCACTGGCAATAAATATAGGCGTTTTGCCTTGAGATGCTAATTCATCTTGAATGCTTATCGTTTTTTCTGGTACCATGACATATTGACTGATAAAGTTCAAATTCCCTGCAAAGTAAAACGAATTATCTAGTTTCGCTTTGACTCCTTGCCCGGGTATTGCCATAAATTCAGTGTTATTTTCCAAAGGGATTTTTAATTCTCTGGCATAGTCAACGATTGCTTTTGCAAGCGGATGTTCCGAATATTGCTCCAACGTCGCTGCAATGCCGATAAATTTCTCGGTTTCGATTTCACTTAAAATAATCGTATCGGTCACTTCAGGGGTTCCGTAAGTAAGAGTTCCCGTTTTGTCAAACACGATCGTTGTTATCTTGTGTGCAACTTCGAGAGTTTCCGGAGATTTGAGAAGGATGCCTTCTTCAGCACCTTTTCCAGTTGACACCATGATGGCTACAGGAGTTGCGAGTCCCAAAGCGCAAGGACAAGAGATTACAAGCACAGAAATTGCAATTGATAAGGCAAAGGCAAAAGATGAACCAATTATCAACCAGATCACAAACGAAATCAAACTGATTCCGATTACGATTGGAACAAATACTCCGCTGATCTGATCCGCAAGTTTTTGAATCGGGATTTTTTTTGAGGTTGTTTCTTCGACAACCTTGATTATTTTTGCGATCGTCGTTTCCGAACCTACATTCGTAGCGCGAAATCGCAAAGACCCCGTCTTATTGATAGTCGCAGAAATCACTGAATCTCCTTGTTGCTTAAATACAGGAAGGGCTTCCCCGGTTATCAGCGATTCATCGATATCGGATGTTCCTGCAATGACTACGCCATCAACAGGTATTACTGATCCAGGTCTTGCGACAACGATATCACCTAAGATAATTTGGTCTGAGGGAATCTCAACAGTTTTCCCATCCCGCTCGACAAACGATGTTTTCGGAGTCAGATTCATCAATTTTCGCAATGCGTTTGTCGTTCGTTTCTTGCTTTTCTCTTCCAAATATTTACCAATTGTAACAAAAGTCAAAATCGCTCCTGCAGCCTCGAAATATAGACTTTCCCTTCCGGACATAATTAGTTGTTGATCACCTAAGGAGAAACCGGTAGCGATTTGAAATATCATATAGATTCCATATAGAAAAGCTGCTCCGGAACCAATTGCAATCAGCGTATCCATATTTGGAGCCCGTTTTAGCAATGCGCTGATCCCGTTGATAAAAAACTTCCTGTTCATAAACATAATTGGTATAACTAGCATTAGTTGAACAAGTCCAAAATGTAGCGTGTAGTTAATATCCTTTAGAAAAAGCGGTAAGGGAAAGTTCAACATTGAACCCATCGATACATAAAGCAACGGTATCAGAAAAAACAAAGATATAAAGAGTCGTTTTTTCATTGCTGCTACTTCATCCTGAAGATGATTATCATCTTTGGTTTTTTTTGTTGCTTCAGCCAATTTTGCAGAATAGCCACTTTTTTTGACAGTTTTCATGATTTGGTCACTATTTATTCGGGTATCGTCATAGTCAATTATCATATTGTTGTTAAGTAAAGAAACTTGCACGGAATCAATTCCATCAAGTTTAGATAAATCCTTTTCTATTTTTGATTGGCATGCAGAACATGACATACCTGAGACTTGATATTTTTCTTTCATATACATATACCTCCGTAGGAGTATATTGTAACATACATAATGTTATAAATCAAATAAAAAATCCGCATTTCTGCGGATTATTTAATACCATTGATATTGTTCTCAAGTAATTTATAAAATTTTCCAACGTGAATCCCATCACAAAGCGCATGATGCGCAGAAAGCGAAAGGGGAATATACATTTTGGAATCCAATTCAAAGAATTTCCCCCAGGAAATCCGGGGAATGGAATCCGGATTCTTTGTATCAAAAGGATGGGTAAGGCTTGTGAAGGAAATCCATGGGATGGAAGATATATAGATTAAATCATCTTTTCCTGGAACATCTTCAAGATAACTATGGATTTTCGCATGATCAATGTCATTGTCAACATTATTCAAAAACAAATCTCTATCGTCTTGAAAAGATGTTGTTACAAAACAAAATAAATCGTCTTCGGCCAAAACAGTGTAGGATGGATGAATTAAATAATGCTCCACCACTTCGTTCGACCTGATACGATACTTCAACTCGGAAATTTGATTTGCCGTTTTCATGACATAATAGAGCATTACGCCAAAAAATGACAATTTTTCTCTTTTTACCAACAAGTAAAGATTTGTAATGTCCACATTTGCAGTCAAACTGAAATGTGGATGGTCGAAACCTTTGTAAAAATTAAAATGTTTGGCTCGATGCCAATTTTCAATGTCTATTTTATTCATATAATGAGCCTATAAGTTCTTTTTAGGAGGGACAGAAAGAACATCGATCTTCAACAGATCTTCTTCTAAGATATCAAAGTCAAATACTTTGAGATTTTCAGCAATTCTTGAGGCAGTTGCAGACTTCGGCAGAGGCAAAAATCCTCTTTGCAAGCTCCAACGCAAAGCAATTTGTGCTGCTGTTTTGCCGTACTTTGATGCTAATTCATGAATACCTTCGCAAGCAAACAGTCTGCCGGTAGCGAAAGGCGAATATGCCTCAATTAGAATTCCATGTTTTGATGCGAATTCAACTGTTGCTTCTTGTAAATATCCGGGACATAAATAGATTTGGTCAACATGAGGTGCAAATCCAGTTGCTTCTATCAAAGGTTGGATATGCATCGGCATGAAGTTAGATACACCAATTGCGCGGATTTTGCCCTCTTCGTACAGTTTGATAAATGCCTTCCATGTATCGATATTTAAAGTCATATACTCACTTCCGTCGCCATCGGCTCCCCAAGGCTTAGGTGCGTGAATTAAATATAAATCCAGATACTCTACTCCCAAGCGTTGAATCGTGCCTTCAAACTCAGCAAGCGCAACTTCATACCCTTTTAAACTGGATCGAAGTTTAGAAGTAAGAAATATTTCTTCGCGCTTTATTCCCGAGTCCCGAATAGCTTTTCCGATAGATTCCTCATTTTGATATGCCGCGGCAGTATCAATATGACGATAACCGGCATCTAGTGCTAACTTGGTAGAATTAATGGCAACTTCTCCCTCAGGAATTTGCCAAGTACCAAATCCCAATGACGGTATCTTTACGCCATTCCTTAAAACATATTCTTTCATAACATTCATATTGGCTCCTCCTTTATCTTTAAACTTATTATATCAAAATAATGTCTTTTATTCTAGCCGATTGCCTCATTCATTCTCATAGACAAAAAACTGTAATCGATTGGATCCTATTCTGTCATGAATGTTTGGCTTCCGGTTCTGGTTCAACAAATTTATCCTTGATTGCATCTAGTTTCCCCCGAAAACTCATAATCACCTTTAGAGCAAAAAATACTGCTAAGGCGATAATCAAAAAGTCAATTAATGCTTGAAAAAAATTACCATATGTCAAGAGTACGGCGTTTTCCGATAACACAAGTTGCCCCAAGGTGGAGTCATAAACCGCGCTTCCTCGCAGGACTACGTAAAGATTACGCATATCTCCCTTGATCAAAAAACCCAAAAGCGGCATGATGATATCATTCACCAAACTTTTAATTATAGCATTGAAGGCAGTCCCGATTACTATGCCTATAGCAAGATCAAGAGCATTGCCTTTGGAAATAAAAGCACCGAATTCCTTAAAAAATTTTTTCAATTTTAACCTCCCTATTTCTTTCTTTCTATATTTATGATACGCTTATTTTAGTGTTATTTCAATTGACATTTTGAACTCAAATAAAAAAGGAGACTTCCTCATGCTAAAAGCAATCTCGACCGATAATGCCCCCAAAGCCATCGGCCCGTATTCCCAAGCAATAAGAGCCGGAAATTTTTTGTATGTATCCGGTCAATTGCCTATCAATCCAAAATCGGGAGTTTTTATCTCGAATGAGATTGAAGATCAGACAAAACAATGTTTGGCAAACATCGAAAACATCATCATCGCAGCCGGATTCACCAAGCGTGACATCGTCAAATGCACTGTATATATGCTAAATCTTGACAATTTTCAATCAATGAATTTGGCATACCAGCTTTTTTTCGGGGATCAGAAACCAGCTAGGGTGACAATAGAAGTCAGTCGACTTCCCAAAGAGTCCCTAATTGAAATCGATGCGATCTGTCATAAGGAAAAATCTTTTTCATAAAACGTCAAACAACAAAAAAAGGTTGCTACGAGCAACCCATATTGCAATCTTAATCCAAAGGACTGAAATTCTCTTTTGTGACTCCGCAATCAGGGCAAACCCAATCTTCCGGAATATCTTCGAAAGAAGTTCCGGGTTCTACGCCTCCATCGGGATCTCCGAATTCAGGATCATAGATGTACCCACATACTTCGCACACCCATTTTTTCATAAATTTATCCTCCATTTATTCTTTTCTATTAATAATGTTAAATGTATCATAGTAGAAATTGAATGTCAATAACCCTACAGAAATCTTGGCTAATGTTTTTTTTACCTATAACCCGCATCAAGTCGGTTTTTTCTTTTAGCGATTTGAATGTTCACAGCGTAGCTTTCAAGGCATTATACTATTGGAAAGAATCGATATTTTTTTTGATAATAATCCTAGATTTGATATTGAAGAAACAAAATATAAATGATAGAATGTTCATAAAAGAATATAGAAACGGAGACTGGGAACATGACAAAATTAGTAGCAATCATTTTTTGTATTGTAGTATCGCTTTTTGCATTTGGACTTGCTTCTTGGCTTTACTACTGGGTCAAGAAACAAAAGAATAGTAACGAGAAAATTCAGAAGATAGGTGAACTGATTAAGAGTGGCGCAAACATGTTCTTGAAGAAAGAATATACCATTCTGGCGAAGTTTGCCGGAGTGCTTGCAATATTGATTTTTGTTTTCCTGCCTGAGCCAATCTGGAAAGCTGATAGTTTTGCTCATGTAATTGACAAAAACTTCACGATGGCATTCGCCTACATTTTTGGTACAGTTTTCAGCGCTTTAGCTGGAAAAATCGGTATATTTGTTGCGACAATCGCCAATATGAAAACGGCTGAAGCAGCTCAAAAAGGAATTAAGGATAGTTTCCTGAGCGGATTTAGGGGCGGCGCAGTCATGGGTATGGCAGTCGTTGGTTCTAGTTTGTTGGGAATTGCGTTGGTATTTTGGATCACCGATTCCGCAACGATGTTGCTTGGATTTAGCTTTGGTGCTTCTTCTCTGGCTTTATTCGCCAAAGCTGGAGGAGGTATTTTTACCAAAACCGCTGACATAAGTGCTGATCTTGTCGGGAAAATAGAATTGGGAATTCCTGAGGATGATCCGAGAAACCCTGCTGTTATCGCGGACAATGTCGGCGATAATGTTGGAGATGTGGCTGGAATGGGAGCTGATTTGTTTGACTCTCATGTTGCCTCTATCGCCGCTGCACTCGTCATGGCTTCTGCTATCGACAAAGCCATCCCAGGTTCAAATACAATTTCGATGGTGTTCACATATGCCGGCATTGGATTATTAGCTTCTATTCTAGGTGTGTTTTTTGCTAAAATGGGTAAAAAAGGAAATCCAACCCGAGCTCTAAATCTTAGCACATACATCACTACAGGCATTTTTGCAGTTTTGACAGCACTGGCGACCTGGGTATTTAATTACAAGTGGGAAATCTATGGGGCTGCCATTGTCGGTCTTTTTGTCGGTGTGATTATTGGAATTGCCTCTGATTACTTTACGAATGATGAAAAAGCTCCTGTAAGAAACGTTGCCGAAGCCAGCGAAAGCGGACCTGCTCTGACCATCATTTCCGGAGTCAGTTACGGATTTCTCTCTGTTCTTCCCGCGATGATCGGTATTGCTGTATCTGCGTTTGCAGCGTATAAATTAGTTGCTCCTTTAGGCGTTGGTACTTCCATGGATACAATATATCCTTTGTTTGGTATTTCCATGGCCGCAGTTGGAATGCTTTCCATTGTCGGAATGATTATTTCGAACGATGCCTATGGTCCAATCGTAGACAACGCGAGAGGCTTAGCTGAAATGGGTGGTTTGGGTGAAGAAGTAATCAAAATCACCGATAGTCTTGATTCTGCCGGAAATACTGTCAAAGCTGTAACTAAAGGATTCGCAATTGGAGCTGCTGGATTGACTGTCATCTCGTTGCTTGGGGCTTTCATAAGCGAGGTCAACACCGCAGCTTTAGAGCGAGGCTATGCATTGATTCAAGGCTTTGACATCATGGATCCTGCTGTATTTTTTGGACTTCTTGTCGGCGCCAGCGTACCTGCAGTCTTCAGTGCATTGCTGATGCTTGGTGTTACAAGGAATGCTGAGCGCATGGTTGCCGAAATCCATCGGCAATTTGAAGAGATTCCAGGACTTAAAGAAGGCGTTGAAGGTGTAATGCCAGAATCTGACAAGTGTGTCGCAATTGCCACTGAAGGAGCTTTGAAGGAATTGATTCCTGCTGGCTTGTTCGTCATTGTGATTACAATCCTTGTCGGTATCGTAGGCGGCGTATATGCAATTGGCGGTTTCCTTGCCGGAAACATTGTCAGCGGACTTCTGTTGGCTTTGTTCATGTCTAATAGCGGTGGTTTATGGGATAATGGCAAAAAATATATTGAAGCAGGAAACCATGGCGGAAAAGGTAGCCCGGCCCATATGGCGGCTGTTGTTGGCGACACAGTTGGAGACCCGTTCAAGGATACTGCAGGTCCTTCCATCAATACACAAATCACTGTTGTCAGCTTGGTAGCCAGCCTTCTGAGCATTATTTTCCTGACATTTTCATTATTCTAAAAATAGTTCAAATATTAAGGCAGTCATCCGGAGATGACTGCCTTTTGATTATTAAGAAAGAAATTGCATTATTTTTTCAGGGCATCAAGCAAGCGCGTTACAGCGGCTTCCACCCGATAGGAAACGTCTGGTTTTAATGGTCCTTCCGAGGAAACGACCCCGTATCCTTCACAATCAATAATCGGTAATGCTTTACGTTTCTTCAATATCTTTTCCATGTTCTGGGTCGCATATCCAAGAGAATTAATCATCTTCCTGAGAAGTTTTGACTTGATATCTTCAAGATCAATCCTTGTGTCAAAAACAAATGTTTGTTTGTTTTCATAATTGATATTTTTGTTTTTTAACAAAAGCACCATTGGTTGTGTCGCCCTGAAGCCTCTGGTTGGTGAGCCAAATATCAAGATATCGTTCTTTGATAATGCGTCAAAATCAACTTTAGTAACATGTGCTAATTCGACTTGTGCTTTTTTATGTTCCAATTCTTTTTGAAACATTTCCGCTACTTTCAAAGTGTTCCCGAAGAATGAATCATACACTATCAATGCCTTCATTTCAGCACCTCTTTTCACCATATACTATGATTATAACTGAATTAAGCATACTATTTCAAGTATTTTTTTAACATCCTGAGTTTCTTTGCGCTATATGGATGATATCGGATATCCAAATCAATCCAGTTACTTCTTTTAAGAACAGATCGCATATTTGAAAAAGTTGTAAAGCTGTATTTACCATGGTATTTTCCCATCCCGCTGGCCCCTACGCCACCAAAGCCCATCTGGTTGGACGCAAAATGAACGATAGTGTCATTGATGGTTGCACCTCCGAAACTGAGATGTGAGAATACTTCTTCTTCAACACGTTTGTCATTTACAAATAGATATAATGCGAGCGGCTTTGGTTTGGATAACACTTTTTCATATACTTCATCAAGGGTATCAAACGTCAAGACAGGTAGAATCGGACCAAAGATTTCCGTTTGCATAATGGGTGAATCCCAAGCTACATTATCCAAAACAGTAGGAGCGATTTTAATACCATCTGTTTCTCCCCCTATTACAGCCTCGCCCGATTCCATCAGACTCATCAAGCGTTCAACATGTTCATCATTGATGATTTTCGGAAGTTCTACCGAATCAAGAGGCTTCATGCCAAAAAAATCTATTATTGAACTTTTTAAACTGTCAATGAACGCTTGTTTTTTGTTTTTTGCGATCAAAACATAATCGGGAGCAATGCAAGTTTGCCCGGCATTGATGAATTTGCCAAACGCGATTCTTTTTGCCGAAAGCTCTATATTGGCTGAATCACATACAATACAAGGACTTTTCCCACCAAGTTCCAGTGAAACTGGTGTAAGGTGCTTGCTGGCTTTTTCCATGACGTATCGTCCGACTTCTATGCTTCCGGTAAAAAAGATATAGTCAAAGCGCAAATCAAGCAGTTGCTTATTTTCATCTCTTCCTCCAAGTACTACACTGACATATTCCTCGGAAAAACAACGATCAATAAGCTTTTTGATGATATTTGATGTTGATTTTGCATATGATGCGGGTTTAATTACTGCTGTGTTTCCGGCAGCTATCGCTCCGATCAAAGGATCAATTGTCAAACTGAATGGATAGTTCCACGGACTCATGATCAACACAACTCCAAATGGTTCTGGCATAATCCGACTAGTCGCATGAAAAAGCGCCAATGGTGTTTTCACTCGTTGTGGCTTAGCCCATTTTTTAAAATTTTTAATAGTATAATCTATTTCTGAAAGCACAATTCCAATCTCGGTCAAATATGACTCGAATGAGGTTTTTGCCAAATCCTCTGACAATGCTTTCTCGATTTCGGATTGTAATTCAATGATACCTGCTTTCAATGTCATTAAAGCAGAAAATCTATAGGAAAGCGGTTTTGTTTTACCCGTAAGATAAAAACTCCTTTGTCTTTCCACCGTTGTTTGAATCTGCACACCTTTATCCTCCTGGAAAAATATAGGGATATTATATCATATCCAAAAAAGATTTGGTATAATAATGGGTAAGTCGTTCAAAAGGATGTACACCATGATATTTATAACTGGAGCCACGGGACATGTTGGAAACAATCTTGTTAGATTGCTAATCGATAAAAAGGTAGAATTCAAACTCCTGCAAAGACAATCAGGAAAAGCTTTGAATGATCTAAAAGTCGATATAGTATTAGGCGATGTCTTTGATCCGGCTTTTTTAGCTCGGGAAGTGAAACAAGGTGATATTTTTGTTCACGTCGCCGCTTTAATCGATTTGCAAAATACCATGCCTGTAGAATCTGATCAGATAAACAATCTTGGCACAAAAACAATCATCGATTTCTGTCAAAATAACAAGGTCAAATTGATTTATACAAGTAGCGTTGATTGCATTTTGCGTGAAAAAAACCAAAAACTGATCGCTGAACCCGATAAAATCATTCCGGAAGCTTTTACTTCTAACTATGCCTCGAGTAAAGCTAAGGCCACCGCCTATCTTTTGGACAAAATCAAACACGAAGCCATGAACGCTGTCATCCTCTATCCATCAGCTGTGATCGGGGTCCATGATTACAAGCCTTCGGCTGCCGGAATAGAAATGCAAAAATCACTGAAACGTAGGATCTTCTTTTATATTCAAGGCGGATATAATTTTATCGATGTCACTGACTGTGCCAAAGCGATATACGCCTGTATTGAGAAGTCGGTCACCGGAAACTATATTCTCTCGGGATACAATTGCACTTTGAAAGAATTCTACAAAGAGATTTGCAGTGTCCAAAACCATAAGGCAATCTTTATGCCTTTACCGGCATTCTTTGCCAAAGCATTCGTATTTCTGATTCCTCGCTTTTCTAAAGTCATGGTCGACGCTGTACTGGATAACTATCATTATGACAACCGCAGAATGAGACAGGATTTACTTGAGAATCTTACTCCTTTTGAAGTTACTGTAAAAAACACCATATCCTGGTTTATCCAGAACCCCCAACAAAAAAATGTATATGAAGTGAACCCTATATTAGGGACATAATAATAAAAGTGTAGTATATTGAAACGATACGATGTTAGTAGGTACAAAAAAAGTGTTTATTAACATCTTTTTCATTATATATTGTTTTGATCGCCACCATCAAACATGTTCTCACAGACAAGGTGTGTCGAGTGGTGCCAAGTGCTATACAAAAGTGCCTCGACTTTCCCGAAGTAACATATTTTTAGCCCTATTTATGTTTACTCACACGAGACTTTTGTAGGCTTAATTGTTCGGAAGTAACATATTTCGTCACAAAATCAATTTTTTTTAACTTCATATCGCTTTGTCCGTACAGACTCTAGATAACCTCGTTGTTTCTTTCGATACCAATTCCTATGCATATGATGAAATTACCCTCTGTTCAAAAACCATACCAATCCACAAGTTGCTGCTAGTTTTCGTTATCAGATACCCAAGTTGCTGTAGGTTTACATACCCAAGTTGCTGTGATATTTGCCTGTAAATAAACATAACAGTGAAGATGAAATCAAACCTTTCATTTGTGGCTTTCTTTTTTGTAGCAAGTTTATCAATAAAAAAGTCATCTAGGCCGAATTATTTGCCAAGAATAAATGCACAGATATCCTCCAAAACTTCATCGGGAATTTCCTTGCTTACGGTATATGCAGTTGCCAACGTTTCTCCCACACCGTTTACAAAGCAGTGATTAAGTTCCTCATAGTATTTGAATACACATAATTCATTAGTGCCTAACAATGTCTGATATGTCTCGAAATTACTTAAGGTTATTTGTATGTCGGTACCACCTTGCATTATCAACAATGGATGGTCAACCGAAGCATCTAATAATTCTTGGGTGAAATTGATGCTGTTGTAGTTGACCCAGTAGGCTTCATAGGCTCCAAAATAAGAGTATGCTTCTTCTCCAGGGTTCACTTCAGTCAATGATTTTGCGGTTTCAATATATGGAAGGTATTCGTTCAAGTACTCTTGACCATAATACCGCAAATATTGATCCGCAAGAATATCTAGGATGTTCTCGGTACTTCCAGCCATAATGATGGCGCCAGCTATATTAGGCTCAATGTTCATTACGATTGGAGCGATCGTTCCACCTTGAGAATGACCGATAAGATAGATTTGATCATTATCAATTCTGGAGTCGGACATCAGTATTTGATATGCAGACAAAACATCATTAATGCTTTCATCATATATGGTAAAATCGTAATCATCGGCCAATTCATTAGCATATTCATAGGTCCGTTTGTTATACCGAATCGATGCAATTCCTTCTTCTGCCAAATGAATCGCTAAATCTTGAAACATCTTCAAAGCACCTACTGATTCATCCATATCAGCTGGACCAGAGCCATGAATAAAAATTACAGCTGGAACAGGTCCTGTACCCAAAGGCATAGTTAAGATGCCTGGCATCGAATAATCGCCGGTCTGAACTAATATGCTTTCGGTGACATAGTTAAAGTTGCTGAATGTTGATTCTTCAGTTATTGTAGTTTGAGTTGTTGTATTGCATCCGATTAAAATAAAACATAATAGTAGAAGAACAAGAAAATTGTATAACTTTTTCATATTTACTTGTATACTCAGAACAGTATTCATTTATTATCCGAGTATAACTCCCCTCCTTTTATTATTGAATTTAATCAATCATACATTGTGTTTATCATCACTTTTTTTCGTTTTCAGGATATCTAATTTGTACATAATATAACAAATCACCCAACTGTGAAACCCTCAAACTAATCTATGAATATAGTTGATATAATTATAACATCATCTCATTCAAAAATAAACTTGCTTTTAGTATCTGTTTCTAATTTTAAAATCCAAGAGAACTAATTAAGAGCTAAAATCCCCGCCATGATACACTCTTTATAATCTATTTACTTACCAAAAATAGCAAGAATTCTAATACTTTTTATCATAGATTCAAATTTCTTAAACTTCAGGCAGATTTGCATTTATTCCTTTTTTACTGCATAAAACATACATAATCAGCTTAATGATAGTGTATATTTAGAAGCAAAATACTTAACAGAAATGAAATATTATGTGGTTGACATCTAATTTTTTCTCCTTCAATATGTTTACCAATACAAGCAAATATGTTCTCACACTCAAGACTTTATGTTTACCCATACAAGGTTAAATGAAAAAACGTATGTTTCCACAATCAAAATCACACTAGAGAATATCAAAATAGGCCACTGAAAGTTTTTTCTAACTTCAAGTGGCCTATCTCATTTGAGAATATTCATAATAATGATATTAAAACGCTATATTTAAGGCTAAAAACAGATACTTTCTTCATTTTAAAGAAAGCAATGAGACCGACTCCACGTGTGTCGAGTTGTGCGAAGTGCTATACAAAAGTGCCTCGACTTCTCCGAAGTAACATATTTTTAGCCCTATTTATGTTTACACACACGAGACATTTGTGTGCTTAATTGTTCGGAAGAAACATATTTTGGCTGAAATATGTTATCTCAAACTAATTGTGTCGAGTGGTGCGCAGTGCTATACAAAAGTGCCTCGACTTTCCCGAAGTAACATATTATAGTATATTTTTGGATAAAGAAAGCCGTTTTTACAGGAAGCACACTCCAAATTTAATAGTATCTCCAGGACATCTAAATATGTGTTCGAAATGTTGGAAAGATTCGAAAATTCAATTAGTTTATTTTCTGAATTTTATTCAATTTTGATTCAATATCTTTCACATTAAGCGGTTTATAATAGTAGAATCCTTGAATTAATGTAACACCCATTTCATTGAGATAATTTATTTGCTCTTTTGTCTCAATTCCTTCAGCTAAAACTTGAAAACCAAGTGAGGTGCACAGTTTAACAACAGTACTGTAAACAATCGATTTTTCTTCATTTAGAAACTTGTCCGCAACCGCTTTGTCTATCTTCACTAAATCAACTTCAAAGTTGGTCAAGTAATTGACTCCTGCTTGTCCAGCGCCAAAATCATCAATTGCAGTATGCAACCCTAATTTTTTAAAGCCCTTTAGAGTGTTGACGACTAAGCTTTTTTTTTCAATAAATACATCTTCTGTAATCTCTACTCCCAGTAAACTTGGATTTACTTTGTATTGTATTAGTAGATTTTCTAGATATGTTGTAATTGTTTGATCATGCAATTGGGTAGATGAAAAATTGATATAAACAGGCAGAACTTGAAAACCTCTCTTAGACCATGATGCAATTTGTTCGATAACCTTGGCGATGACAATTCTTCCAATTCGGTTCATTAATCCGTTTTTTTCTGCAATTGGAATAAAAATACCCGGTAACAGTTTGGAATCCTTCATTCGAAGTAGCGCCTCAAGTGCAAGGATAGTCTCATTTTCACTATTAACTTGCGGTTGATAAACTATCTCAAATCCATCTTCTGCGATGCAGTCTTTTAATCGTTCCACTATTTCTGTAATATATTGGGTTTCCTTCTTGAAATTCTGGTTATAATATATAATTTTAGTACTTGGATTTTTTTTTGCTTCATTCATTGCTTTTTCTGAATTCTCAATAATCTCTACAATAGTTTGTCCGTCCTGTGGAAAAACTGAAATGCCCATGCTAGCGGTCAAATAGCACTTAAATAAATCAATAGTTATATCTTTCCCAATTATATCTGTAATTGAATTTACTAAATTGGTTATCCCATCCGGATTTTCTATTTGGTATCCAATAGCGAATTCGTCTCCGCCAAGTCTAGATACTCTAATTAAATCGCTTTCAAGATTCTTTAACGCGTTTGAGAGATCAAACAAGATTCGATCACCGGAGTCGTGACCTTTTAAATCGTTGTAGTGCTTGAAATTATCAAGATCTATATAGCAAACCATAAACTCAATCCCTAATTTCACCCATTCATTTAGTTCAGAGATAAAACCTCTTCTGTTTAATAAGTTTGTTAAGAAATCGTGATTAGCATTGAACTCACTTTTGTTAAGTTCCGATTGAATCGTCTTGTTATTGTCATTGATTGTTTTAACAAACTGATTAACAGTGACGTATAACCCTTCAAATATATTGCCTTTTGTCTTGGTAATACCAATTTCATAATCAACATTGATTAAGGATCGTCCTAAATGCGAAAGGGGTCTGCGAATAAAATAAAGTTGAAATGAAACAAATGTAGTTGTTAGTACGATGATAATGGTTATAATAGTGAGCAATGTGGCAGTCTTATAGGAATTCAATACAGAAAGTGAAATTCCAATTCCGATGAGTCCTATAATCTGATCGTTATAATAAATTGGTGTAGCAACCTCAAAAACAGTTTCACCTATTTGATCATAATACCACTCGATGCCATTTGTAGTGCCGCTTAGAGCTAGCGTATATTGCTCATCGCCACTGTAATCTATACCGATATCTTCGATATCTGTATCCGCTATCGCAACGAAATCCGTATTAACAATCAAAATGTAATGCAGTTGATTATGTTTTAGAATCAATTTCTCTATTATGAGTTGATTTTGAAATGAAATTATTCTTTCTTGAATTGTTTCAAGACGGGTAGCAACTTGTACAAAACTACCGTCTTCAGCTCGAACATACACATTTTTATATTGTCTGTCATCTTCTGTCCCAACCCGTATATCCTCAATAAATACATCAAGTCCACTATGCATAAAGTTGTATATTGGATCTCCAACCGTGGGTGTCCATCCAATGAACTCCAAATTCGCATCGTATAGTATCTCTCCCGAAGAGTTATACCACCATATATCATCTACATCCAGGATTTCTGTCAATTCAGCTAAATATTCATT
Organism: uncultured Candidatus Izemoplasmatales bacterium; assembly: GCA_964557695.1. Taxonomy (GTDB): domain Bacteria; phylum Bacillota_I; class Bacilli_A; order Izemoplasmatales; family Hujiaoplasmataceae; genus JAAYZB01. The sequence continues at coordinate 46,416 of CAZLAQ010000016.1, forward strand.
ACTTAATAAATCTCGTTGCAACATAATCAATCGTGCAACAGAAAGGTTTGTGTCATCTACGTCTTTCAAAATATTATCTCTCATTTCGTAGTTTAGTGAGATTTGTTTAGAAAATGATTCAGCTAATGATGATTCATCTGCGATCAATTCACTCTGGTATCTATTCACTAAAAAAGTATACAAGATTCCACCTGAAATAACCATAAATACTGCGAAAAATAAAACAGGAAATCCTATCAGCCTAAATAGATTCACTACTTCCTTCGGTTTCATTTCATCACTCTTTTCAGTATAATTAATTCGTTTTTCGAATATATGTCTTCAATTTGTCTTGTCAGTCACAAGTTTATCATCAAAATGGGGCAATCCATTCAAGTTGCTCTATATGACATTCGCAAGTTTATCTATATGACATTCATAAGTTGCTTTTCCCATAAGCAACTGAATAACTGTGCGACAATATAGCCAAGAATCTCCTTTGTCCCATCCATTCGAATCCCTAAAGCGATGTGAATCGCTTCCTTGGATACACTATCTCGACGGATGGGCAAATATGTCGCATCCAGGTAAATCACTGCGTACTCTTCTTGAAGTGGCTTCATTCGAAAACTTTCAACGTTTGCGCTCACTTGTTCGGTAATATTTGAAATCGTTGTCGTACTGTATTTTTTCGAGTATAACGATTCTACGATAATCGTTATCTCTTCGTTGGTTAGTCCTGTTTGAAATAGCTTAACAATGATTTCTTCGGTTCTTGTATCTCTTCGTTCATATTTAGGTACGACTGGTGATTCAAATTCTGAGTTTCGGTCCCTTGGGATAACCAGATTCAGTTCGCCATGAGTTGTATTTAGTTTGCGTTCGTATGTTCCGTTTCTGGAATTGCCTGAGTTGAATCCAATTCGATCATATTTTTCATACTTTAGAAATCCGGTCATTTCCAATCTCAATAGGTCATTGATTGCTTTTTCAAGTTCTTGTCTGAATAGTTCTTGAATCGATTCATTGCTTAAATTCTATTTACACAAAATATTTTACACTCTCCTCCTTTGCATTGCCAAACCACTATGGACCCAAGGTCCCTAAAGGTACACTTTT
>CAZLAQ010000017.1:0-46465 GCA_964557695.1 uncultured Candidatus Izemoplasmatales bacterium
AACATCTCTTGGTCATGCGTTTTTATTATGTGTCCACTAAATAGGGTTCACTATATTCTGAGCGGTTTTTTCTTCGTCTATTTTTTCTTTGTACTCGCGACTCGTTTCTGATATGTTTCTTTGAGCTTCGGATTCTGTTTCATAAACAGCACAGTATAGATTCCGATCCAGATATCATAGAAAAGGAACTTGAGCGCGATCCTAATGCCTCTATATACGTCGACTAACATATTGATCCACCCTTTCTCTAGCTAATCGTTTCTCCTTGGGAGTAAACAGCCAATAGATTGCCTTGATAAGGCCTCTTGGGAGTTGATATACCAAAAACAAGATAACGTGATACACTCCCAATATAAACCATTTGATGATGTAATATATTGCTTTGAATACGAAAATAATCACGGTTTTCATCCCCTTGGCCAGTGATCCGACCATTGACAATAATTTCATCAGAAATAATGCCAGAATCAGGATCCCGATTCCAATCAAAATCTTTAGTGGCTGTTCGATAAGAGACTCAAAATATGCCTTGATCTGATCGAATAACGGGACTGTTTTCGTGATGATGTCTTCTTCATCGTAAGGTTCGTCCACAACGACCTGATCCTCATAAAAGATACCATCATAGTAGTAATCAATCATTAGGATAGAAGTCTGATCTAAAGTCACATTCGCTCCCAGTGTCCTGGTAGTCGAGTATGTTCCCAGGTTGACCTTCCATTCATAGAGAAGATTACCATCCAGATCATACCGGTTGGCCGGCGTGATATTGCTAATGACCGATTGAGGAAAGATATAAGGCCAATAAACTGCGTTTCTTGTTTCAGTAGCCTGGATATCTTTAATCACGTATTCATTGTCTGACAAGAACCATAACGATGTTCTTTTGATTGTGTACTCGACTTCCAAGGAATGGATCCTGTCGATTGGGATGTTGTTTCCGTCCTCGTCATCGATGTTAAAATACATCATGAAGTTATAAGCTCAGTAGTTCCATGAACTATTAATCGCCATTTTATCCTTATAAACAAACAAGTTGTTCTACAAAAAAATCCAGAATTTGTTATTTGAATGAGAATAAATTGAATTAATACGACATATCCGCGCTGTTTTTATGAAATGATTGGAGAAAAAATATAAGCATAAATAAATAACTTACCTGCACAATTCGCTCTGAGAGATCTAAAAATCTTTTTGGGAGGGTATGTCAATGGTAAATCAAGACACTAAACAGGGATTATTATCTCCTCTTTTTTGGTGTCTTTTTTCTATTGGCAAAGAGAGGAGAAATGTAATATGATTGAATTGAAAATTAAAGATATTACTAAAACATATAAAAGGAATAAAAATGATTTCCAAGCACTTCAAGAAGTATCTGTTGACATACATGGTTCAGGAATGGTGAGTATTCTTGGGCCTAATGGATGTGGAAAGACAACATTGTTGAATATTCTATCACTTCATGATTGGGATTATAAAGGGCATTTATTTATTAATAATATTGAAATGCAGAATAAGAATTCATCTAGTATCAGAAACACATTAAGGTTAACGATATCTACAATAAATCAGTTTATCGAACTATTTAATCAATTTAGCTCTTATGGAAATTTCGAGATTTCCTTAAGTGAGCAAGCGATAAATGAAGAATGTATTTCTACATTATCCAAAGAATTGGATATATCTGAACAGCTTCAAATGCCAATAACGACTTTATCTGGTGGACAAAAACAAAAAGTTGCGCTATTAGCTGTGCTATTAAGAAATACAGATATCATTATTGCTGATGAACCGACTAGCAACCTTGATATTGAATCTGAAATGAAGATATTTAAATTATTCAAATGGTTATCAAAAACAAAATTAATTATTATTGCTACACATAATAAGGGGTTAGCATATTCTTTATCTGATAGAGTAATAGAGTTGAAGGACGGTACTATAACTTCTGATCTATTAGTTGAAAACAAGATTAACAAGATTAATATATATAAGAATCATGTTATAATTCCTTCTTCTATGAAATCTACTAATAATCAATGGCCAGAAATTTACAAAAGTCTAGAAATAAATGGTTCATTGACCATGAGTCTGTTTGATAAAGATGAAAGGCCTATGTCATTCAAACCTGCCAATGAAGATGAATATGATAATAATAACAAAAAGCTTAAGAGTAAAGTTGATAATAAATTGATTAAAAAAAAGATTTTTTCTTTTGACTCAAATAAACTCTTTACTACAATCTTATCGATTGCAATTATTGTATTTGTTATAACCTTCTTTGCATTGTCAAATTTCAAAATTGAGAATGCTCTTGTTGATTCGCTCAAAGGAAATGAAGTGGAGAGAATTGCATTTAGTAAGATCTATCAACAAAATAGTAATTTTAGTTATATTGAACCTGTAAATTCTAGCGAAATAGATGATATTATTCAGCAGAGTCAAGCATCTTACTATTATTCTCTATCTGTAGATTTGCAAATTGTCCCAACTGATTATTTTGGCGAGAATGATGAGTATTCAAATTCATCATTGTATGGTTATTCCTTTTTAGAAGATGAGAATCTATCCTTCATAGAAGGAGGCTATCCTACTGATGTGGGAGAAGTAGTGATTACAGATTATACAGCTTCAATGCTGATGGATTATTTCAACATCAATAATATGAGTGAAATAATTGGCAATACATATTATTTCGGACAAAATTTGTTCACAATTTCTGGCATAATCGATACTGATTGCGAAGCTTATAGTCAGTTAAAAAATTACACTTCAAATATGTATGATATTAGAAATATGTTCAGACTTAACCAGAAAAACATCTATGGGAGATTATATATGTCAATTGGTTTGTTTCATCAATATTTACTTCAGAACAGTATGCTTGAGTTCATTAGCAACAGGCAACAATTTAAACCCAATCTTGATATTGTAGAAAACATTGATACTAGTGACATTGTAAATCAAATTAGTGATTCTTTATACGGAGTATATGTTAATGAAACACTATATAATGAAATAGTTAATAGCGTGGAAAGCGATTCAAATAACAGTATTTTATATCTATCTGTATACTCAAATCAACTTTCAATTAATGAGAATATTCCAATATTAGGAGTGTTATCAGACGAAACGTATGGAAGTGATTACCATGTTATTCTTTCTTCGAGTATAGCCGCCGACATCGTTGATATATATTCATATTTTGATGGAATATTGTTTGATATTAATGATAATTTTTCAACAAATCTTGTTTCTGCATTGGATGAACTAAATTATCAAGATCGATCATTCATTAGCAGTAATATCTATGAGTTAAATAATTTGATTGTACAAGGCCACGATTTGTTATTAGCAGTTCTGATTATTGTTGTATCCATTTACTTTGTTTTACAAGGCAACTATATCAATCAGGATTACAAAAGAAATAAAATAGAGATTGGACTTGAAAAGAGTTTAGGGTGGGCAAATGCGAGAATATACAAGATTAACCTTGTAAAGCACATTATATATCCTTTCATTATCTTTTTAGTATCAGTAGTATTAAGTGTGATTGTTTTTAGACTAATCAATTGGTTACTTACTACTGGAGTCGGTTATAATGTTCAATTACTCAACGTCAGGTTCACTTTACTTGTTTATATTTTCGTAATTTCTAATATCTTAGTGTATGCTTTTGCTTACGTAGTGTTGTTGATATATACAAAAAAAGATATCAAGGAACTATTACAATGAAGAAATTAATAAGGAATGCCTCTTACATATTAGTAATTGTGTTTTTATATATATTTATCCACGAGTTTATTCACGTGGTTTTTTGTTTTATTAATCCAGATGTAGAAATACTAGAATTCAATTTCGGAATCAACAACAGTGTTATTTGGATTGGAGAAGTCTCTGGAGGTTATTCAAACTTAATTTCATATTCAAGCCATATTTTTATGTTTATATTACCCTTCTTTATGGTTTTGTTTAATTCAAAAAAAAACTTGAATTCTAATTTAATAACAACTGTGTTCATAGTTATTAATATTGTAGTATTATTCTTTAGTATATTAATTAGCACTCAACAAGAATTAAGTTGGTTGAATTCAATAGGTCTATTCAAATATGTTTTGTTGCTATCAATTGTAGGTTTGTTTCTAATTGTTATTCGCGACTTTTCTAAAATTGAACAAGATGACAAACCGAAACGATTCTTTCCAATTTTTGCTTCATTTTTATTGGTTTACATAACAATATTCATTTGTATTAAAATTGATTTCATGAATCACTACCAGTTAGAATCTCAAATATGTAATCAAGATATTTGTCTTTTTGATAGCGATATATATTTACTGCGAAATAGTAATGATTCTATAACTACTTTAGTGATTACTACAAATTCAGGAGATGAATATGAAGTTCATTTTAATAAAAATCAATACATTAAAATAGCATTTTTTGAAGACGACGCTGTGTCGTATTCTTGTGCTGATTGCGCGAGTGATTTTGGGTTAGTAGTTTACAGATTCATTGGGGGGGATTAATGAGGAAAAAACAAAATACTTTGCCTCTGTTGAATACAAAATAAAATTATATTAAAGGAGAAAAAAATGAAAAAAAGTTTAATTGCACTGCTCTTTGTTGTTTCGGCAATACTAGTTACTACATTTTGTATTGATAATGGTAGCCAATTTAAGGCAACAAATATTGAGAGAGAAGACTTTGCTGTATCAAAAATTAGTGATGAAGAAGAAAATGAATTAAATTTTCAAATAAGCCAGAATCAAGATTTTTGTATATTTAATTGCTATAATCCAGTTTATACTGCTGATGGTTGGGAAAAAAATAATACTGAATCAAAAGCTTCTATTGTGGGGGATGTTGTTCAAATTGGTTATGTGAGTTGGTGGAACGGCACACTACATGACGTATCAGCTACGCAAGATGATGTAGATTTTTATCAAGTTACATTAACAGTTGACAGACAATTACAAGTTGAATTGCAAAATATTCCATCTGGAACAAATTACGAACTTCGATTATATAGGTTAACTTATGGTGGATTTCTAAATCTAACAAAAATCTATACAGAAATTGGTTATTCTACTAATTATTCAAATTTAAATGAATTAATTTTAACAAGCGATATTCAACCATCGGGAAAGTATATAATTAAGGTGTACTCATCATCAGGATTATCAAGTTCCCCATATACTATCTATTTAACTGCAAAAATGCCTAATGAATATTTAAGTTATAGTTTCTACGATTCATCTACTTCGTCATTTAGATATAGAACTGTTGAATGGACACTTAATGATTCGCAAAGTAAAAACTTATTAGATATATTTGGATGTGGGTCTTTTGCCTCTAAAGTGACATTCATCCCATCTGCTATAGTAAATCATATTGTGAATTATGCGGTAAATCCAGATCTAATTTTTGAATCTGGAAATACCTTTTTGGGATTCTATAATGAGAATGAATTACTAAGTTTTCTAGCAAATAATCCTGAATTTGCTATCGTAGTTGGCTTAGCCGCCGTAAAATGGGGAGGTACGTTTGTTGGGGTAGCTGCAGCAATCTTTTACTATTGTATTTCTAAGTTTGAACAATGGGTTATTCAGAATGATAGGCAAGCTTTTGTTGATTGCATTGATTTAGCATACAGCAGTTCAAAAGGAATGTATATAATGAATGTGACTTCAATTACAAGAGTTTATATGGAGGATGGTTCTTCATTTCCAATGACTCTTTATGGCTATGGGGTTGGATTGCTTATTAACCAAACTAATGCATATAGACAACTTTCTAAGGACATATCCTCGTCTTACTATATTGACCAATTTGGAGATGTTTCGCAGGGAAGGCCGTTATAACCTCTTCCATTCTTTTATTATTATGATATAATTGCATTGGTGGTGAAAAAATGAAAAACAAAGTTACATTTTTTGGAAAGTTAAGCGGTTTTTTACTATATTTGATATCAGCTTTACCTACATTTCTTATAATGATTAGCAAGTCTGATCAGTACAGGGATCTATTCAATGAAACTGGCCAAAATGCATTTCAAATTTTGTCTGACCAGTATAGGTGGTATGCTATTTTTGCAATACTATTTCCAGCATTAATACTACTGCCTTTATACAATTTTATATTTCTAAAAATCGTTACAAAAGGGGGAAAACAGTATTTTTATTTCATTTCTTTTTTACTAGGGTGTATAATAGCAGGGTTTATGTACTTTATTTCTTTGCGAAACTCACCCACTTCAATTGATGTCCGTATTCTTGAATGGGGCATATTTCTAATAATAATGGTATACGAATTTTTCTTTTATTTGAAGATGAAAACTTTTATAGTTAAGCAATAGTTCAAACACTAAATTTTGGCGCTGGTGCATTGTCATATAATATTAGACACAAAGGGGAAAGTGATTATTGCATTGGACAAATGATATCCTCTGCCTTTGGACAGATGGGAAAAGGTTTTACAGCATTCGGCGTAGGAACACTTATGAGTGTAACTGGTTTATGGAAACCAATGAATTTTGGAAATATGACTGCGAGAGTTTTAGCTAAACAAATAATCACTTTTGGGCCAATCTATTTCTTTGATAATCTTTACAAATATTGATTTAGTAGGAGAATTACAATGAAATTTAAAATCAAAGCAAACTTGATTGAATGGCTTTATGTGTTAATGTTATTTCCAATTGGGATTATTATCATTACACTGTTCTTTATGATTATAGCAATATTGGTTTCAGATGTTCCGCAGGTAATTCCTTGGGATCAAATATTTATTGAAGGAATTATTCTTATTTCATTTATAATTCTTTACTTAATTATTGTAGTTCTTTATAAGGAATTTATAATTTTTGAAGATAATTCGATCTCCTTAAGTAACAAAGATGGATCAACTACCTATATTAAAAATAGCGATATTGTATCTATGAATTATTATAAGACTCCTATATATTTAGTTCCATTGACATTACTAACTAATGGAAATACTCTTGTAGTAGATTTTATGAATGAGAATAATGCCCAAGAATCTATTCGTGTTAAGTTGTTTTATCGTACAATAAAAAGAATAAAGAAATCCCTTAGGTACAATATTGAAATAGAAAAACCAAAATTCAATAAATAAATAAATATAATATGCAATATTATGGTATGGCAACACTCCTTTAGTGTGTCTATATGCATTGATACTCTCTGTACAAAGAGCATCTAGTCCAAAGTGGTTCAAATGGATTGACTGTAGATAAAAAGTATGATTTTATGGTCAAAATGTGTTTCTTCGGAACGATCATGTTTTCTTGATTAAAAAGCCACTCATTTTTTCAGAGCGGCTTTCTTTATTTTTTCTTAGTACTCGCGACCCTTTTCTGATATGTATCTTTGAGCTTCGGATTCTGTTTCATGAACAGCACAGTGTAGATTCCGATCCAGATATCATAAAAAAGGAACTTGAGCGCGATTCTGATGCCTCTATATACGTCGACTAACATATTGATCCACCCTTTCTCTAGCTAATCGTTTCTCCTTGGGAGTAAACAGCCAATATAGAGCCTTGATGCTACCATTGGGGAGTTGATATACCAAAAACAAGATAATGTGATATACTCCCAATATAAACCATTTAATGATGTAATAAATTGCTTTGAATACGAAAAACAACACAGTTTTCATCTCCTTGGCCAGTGATCCGACCATAGACAATAGTTTGAATACTACCAATGTCAGAATCAGAATTCCAATCCCAATCAAGATCTTCAGTGGTTGTTCGATTAATGACTCGAAATATGCCTTAATCTGATCGAATAACGGCATCGTTGTAGTGATGATATCGTCTTCATCGTAAGGCTCGTCCACAACGACCTGGTCCTCATAAAAGATGCCATCATAGTAGTAATCAATTGTAAGGATCGATGTCTGATCTAAAGTCACATTTGCTCCCAGTGTCCTGGTAGTCGAGTATGTTCCCAGGTTGACCTTCCATTCATAGAGAAGATTACCATCCAGATCATACCGGTTGGCCGGCGTGATATTGCTAATGACCGATTGAGGAAAGATATAAGGCCAATAAACTGCGTTTCTTGTTTCAGTAGCCTGGATATCTTTAATCACGTATTCATTGTCTGACAAGAACCATAACGATGTTCTTTTGATTGTGTACTCGACTTCCAAGGAATGGATCCTGTCGATTGGGACATTGTTTCCCTCCTCGTCATCGATGTTGAAATACATCGTGAAGTTATAAGCCATGTTGTACAACGGATCATTTACCGCAACCTCAGCTCTCTGAATCAGATCATCTGTGATATATAACGTCTTGACCCTGACCTCTACAGAATCGATGTCATAAGCTCCATATTCGATTGCTCCAGATAATGACTTGATGTTCTCAGATTCAATCACTCGCCAAAGCTTGAATTGATAAAAAGCAAAATAATTGACTCCTATTTTGACTCCTGTTACATGATAAAAAAAACATTTAGCATCAAAATATTCCAAAATAAAGCAAAAAAAAAGCCATTTTCATTGAAAATAGCCTTAATTATGATCATTTTGGAGCAAGCGAGGGGAATTGAACCCCCATTATCTGCATGGCAAGCAGACGTTTTACCATTAAACTACACCTGCGCTTGTCTAAGCACCTATTATTGTATATGAAAAGTTGCATTTTTTCAACTCTTTTTTCTCGGAAACACCAACTTTTTTATTTCAATCAATAAAAAGAGCAATAGTCAGATAATCTAGATAAGAAAAGGCTGAAAAGCATCGTTGAGCATTACTTTTTCCTTTTGTGAAGAATCGATGTATAATGACATCAGAGGTGAGAAATAATGAAAAAGAATGTTGGATTAGTTGATAGAATCATACGCGGAGCAGTTGGAATCGGATTTGTAGTGCTGTCTGTGTTAGTAAGTTATTGGTTTTTGATCGGCGCAGTAATTTTGTTCATGACTGCAATAACCAAAAGTTGTCCCTTATACCAAGTACTGGACATTTCAACTTGCAATATCAAAGAAGAGGAAAAATAAAAAAAACGCGTCGTTTCGTTGGAAACGGCGCCTATTTTTATTTCGCCAACAATTCTGCGATTGACGGATCAATCTCTTCAGGTTTGATAGCGGGTTCGAATCTACCCACGATCGTTCCGTCCCTGTCGACCAAGAACTTAGTGAAATTCCATTTGATCCTGCTTGAAGGACAGGTGAATTTTTTGAATAGTCTTTTGATTGGACAAGGAGAAATATCCTTTGATGTCGGAGCGTTTCCCTTTAAGTAAACAAATAACGGATCGCTTCCTTTGCCGTTGACTTTGATTTTTGCGAAGGTCTTGAAAGTAACACCAAAGTTCTTCTGGCAAAACGAAATAATCTCTGCTTCTGTCCCCGGTGCTTGGCCCAAAAATTGATTACACGGAAAATCAAGTATTTCTAACCCTTGCTCCTTATATTTCTCGTATAGCGTTTCCAGTCCTGCATATTGAGGGGTATAGCCGCAACCGGTGGCAGTATTGACGATTAAAAGCACTTTGCTGGTATATCTTGAGAGTGATACAGTTTTTTTCAATGCATCCAAAACTGTGAAATCATATATTGACATGAATGTTGTCCTCCATAGTGAATACTTATTTTATGTATATTATACTACTTATAGGATGTAGTTTATACTCATATGCTTGATTTCACTCAAATCTCAGATTATGAGATAAACCCTGTATTCATAGCTAGTAATGAAAAAAAGAAATATCGAATGAATTGTCTTGAATATTTATTGCATTTGCCTCATAATCTCAATGGGAATGACTGTCTCCCCAAGTCCTGACTTGAACCGCTTCTAGCTTATGACTTCTTATTATTTGTTGTACGTTTTAAAGATACGCTTCCATTTGGACCATTTCTTTAATATTCTTGTCTAAAAACAGAGCAATTATTTCTTTCCCACAATAATCGCAGTGATGGGAATCAACAGAAACGCCATCCAGGAAATATTCCAAAGGTCCAGAAAATATCCGAGATAGTAAAAAATCGCAAATGATACGAAAGGACTGATTGCAATAATTATCCCAGATTTCGGTGAATGCAAGAAGATGGAATAAACGGGAATAAGGAAAAAAATCAACCACATATATCCCCAGGAATTGAACAGAAAACCGAGTATAAGATAGATAGCAATTGTTGCCAACAAGACAATTTTTTCTCCCACTGTCATTCCATCAAACACTAAATTGATATCGTTCAGAGCCAAGCCCAATACAAATGGGATCAAAAAAACCAATAAACCGAAACCCCATTCGCCATACATATAACCCAAGAAGAAATAGAGACCGATAGCAATCAGAAATGCCAATTCATATACTAAGATTTTCCAGATTGTTTTGCTATTCAAGATTCCTAGCATCGGGATGATGAAAAAGACAAGCCAGCCCGGATGCCAATAATTGTATTGACCTAGGATAAAGAAAACGATGACCGCCACGAACGGGCTGAGCGCGGTAAGCGTCTCAATGGGTTTTCCTTGATATCCAGAAGTCACGATTGCAACTATCGGTGTCAGCAAGAATACCAACCAGGTTGGATGCCAGATTCCTGCAATGAACCCTATCAATAAATAGGTTAGGACAGATATGAAGGGACTAAGTGCTGTCAAAATATTACGATCCTTTTTTTGTCCCATTTCAACAATAATCGCAACAACTGGAATTGACAAAAATACCATCCATCCCGGATGCCATAGACTAAAGTAATAACCGAGAACAAAAAAAACAATTAAAGAAACAAATGGCATAATTGCAATAAGCTTTTCGCCATTTTTGGGTTTTTTAACTTCCCTGTAGTTTTCTGATAAATCAATCACAACTTTTTCCGGAGTACCTAAAAAAGCAACAACATCTTCATCAGACATCCCTTTCGCTAACCCATCATCATACATTCTGTCATAGTCATTTACAATATCGTCTTTTTCTACACTATTGATGCGATAGTTGTTCAATAGCTGTTTGATTGCATTTAAATAATCAGACTTCATGATTCTCTCCTCCTAGAATACGGTATACTCCCTTTAAAAATTTGTCCCATTCTTTTTGATATTCGACCTTTTTTACACTTCCTTTGGCAGTGATGCGGTAATACTTTCTGGGAGCACCGACATTTGTAGCTTCTGAATATGTTTCAAAATAGCCTTGATCGGTAAGTCTTCTGAGTATTGGATAGATTGTGTTTTCATTTACATCGATTTCCTTAGATAGCGAATCGATTACTTCGAATCCATACATATCCTTATCATTAATCATATGGATTACGCACATTTCGATAATGCCTTTTTTGAATTGTGTATTCATAGTTTGCCCCCTTACTGTGTCTTGCACACTATTAGGATATCACGTTAGTGTGCAAAACACAATACCTAATTTTGTGTTTTTTCTAATTTATTCGAATTGCATAAAAAATATCTGCTTTTTGTCTTAGATTTTTGATAAGCATGTTATAATATCACTATTATAAAAGGAGCATAATCTATGAAACGAAAAAAATTGTTGATTTTTCTTTTGTCATTTGTGCTGATATATTTTATACTAGCCATTTTCCCCAGATTTAACAATATTCAGGGAATAAATCCGCTTTTGAAAACAGGCGATTTACCGGTATTGATAGCTCATGGAGGCGGAAATAAAGAATTCCCGGACAACACTCTTGAAGCCTTTTACAATGCCTATTCAATCGATAGCAACGTAATGATGGAAACCGATGTCTCTCCCTGACCAAAGACGGTGTTATCATCCTCTCGCACGATACAACCCTCGATAGGAAGACAAATTTGCTTGAAGCAGATATCATCGAACTCAATTATTCTGATTTGGTGCTCGATGAAGTAGATTTTGGCTATGCAAATTCTGTCAGCCCCAATTCCAATGGTTACAATGTCACCGAGACCTTTGTCAAATATACTAACTATCTGGGCGAGGAAGTCTCACCACAAGACATTACTTACCCTGAAGGCGTTTTTCCAAGGCACACATCCAAGTTTCTTGTTACCACTCTTGAGGATCTGATCAAGGCTTTTCCCGATAACCTGATCAATGTGGAAATCAAGCAGTCAGGGGAGACCGGATTACAGGCGTTGGCGGCAGTAATCGAACTGATGGAAGATTTGGATGATGACTATGACACTTTCTCAAGAATCGTTCTGGCATCGTTTCACAAGGAAATATTTAAAGAATTACAAAGAATCCAAAAAGACGATCAACCGATATTAATGCTGTCACCGGGAACATCAGGTGTTGTTAAATACTTTGTCCTTCACACTTTGAGACTTGACCTTTTCTATTTTGACCATGTTGCGGTTTTGCAGGTACCTACTGAAGAATATGGTTTGAGGCTTGACACTGCTGGTTTCATCAGAACAGCCCATAAGCACAATATCGCTGTACATTACTGGACGATCGACGATCCCGACGTGATGCTAAAACTGATTGAGAACGGTGCCGATGGTATTATGACCAATATTCCTTCGTTGTTAAAGTCTGTTCTGGATGAGTATGGTCAAAACTAATTTCATTTATTCAAGAAACAAAAAAAAGGCATCTTCTTCAATGAAGGTGCCTTTGTTATAATTATTTATCAATCAAGATCGATATCATTATAAAAAGTGTAAACTGACATCGATACATATGCCCCACCGTCAGTTGTATAGGAAACATTTACCGTATTGATATAGAACAGGCGGTCCTGTTCAAGTAATGCGTCGATGTAATCCATTACCAAGGTTGGATCAGCAATTGTCATCGAGATTGAAATGTGAATGAATTTAATAGTTGTGGGTAGAGTTTCGGAGAATGGACTGTTGGCTGCCTCAGTAAAAGTCAATCGATAGTCTTCTGCCAAACTCAAGCCAGAAAGGTTTTTCACAAGGTTCAGTTCATTCACAACCGAGGCTTGGTTATAAGTGATAGGAAGATAGGGGATTATTTCCGCTATCTCATGATATGTGACGGTTTGGCTTGAATCCAAAAGATCATCAATTTCTGTCTGTATTTGTGCTTCTTCAGCGCTTAATCTATTAAGGCTGAAATTTTTTAAATTAAGAATAATAATATAGGTTAGGACAAGAAGAGCGAAAACGATGACAAGTAAATACAACGGTTTGCTTTGGTTGATTTTGCGTCCGAAGACATCTTGCTTACGCATAGTCGATTGTCACCTCGATTGTAAAGTTGGACACAAATCTTCGTGCCGGCTGGCTCGTGATCCAACGATCCTGATTGTCGATGCCTAGCATAATGCCATAGTCTTCGTAAATGCCAATCACATATTCATATAACTCTGACTCTGAAGTCCCTTTGATGATCATGACGATTTGTTTTGAAGAAGTATTGACCCGGTAGCTTGCCAGTTCGAGGTTGTCTGTGACATGACTTAACAAATCGGCAATATATGTTGTCGGGGATGTCTCATTTTCACTTAGAAAATCATAAGCATTGCTAAAATTTTTTTCTTTGCTTGTAAAAGAAGATTCGATTGGAATTGCGGCTTGTAAGGTGTCGAGTTGTTGCTCAAGATTGGCGATGACATTCTCTTCAATTGCGATATCCTCAAGCATGATATGATAAGGAATATAGACGATCGAAACCAGCGAGAAAATGGCTATTGCCAAAACAATCAGATAATTAGCATAGAATTTGGATTTCGTCAAACGATCGATTTTGAAAGCCAATGTCAACTCGGAAAGTCTGTTATTAGTCATATTTGAAGCATATGCAACATTGCAGATTTTTTCCTGGTCTTCAAGTATTGTTTCTTTATCTGCAAAATCAATGAATTCAATCGAGAAGTCTTTCAAAGCTGATTTCAATTTATCTATGATATCGTCCTGTCTCAAACGGTCCGATAAATTCACCAAGAGAATTTCCTTGATAGTGCTTTTTCCTTTTCGCAGGTTGTATTTATAATAGTTAGCAATTCTTTCCACAAAATTTTCGACTTTTTCACAGAGCTTGTCGCCAACACCATCGCACTCTTCTGTCATTCCGAAAATCGGCAGTCGGTCTTCCACGATATGAATAGAGATCATATTCTCATAAAGAGTGACGAGCATATTGTTTTCCAACAGCGAAGAGGTCTTGTCAGCATAAAGTTGTAGAAACGCCAGTGAAGGCAAGTCATAAGTTATTTCCCTTGCACCAAGCTTTTCGAAAACATCATTATAGTCTTGCAAGAGGTTAGCATCTGCAATAAACGCCACAACGGATGTCTGGAACTCGGTTTCTGCCATAACATGATGACTTATTACAGCTTCAGAAAACGGAAAATGCAATGTTTTTCCCAATTGGTTGTATAGATATGTTTCGACAGTTTTTTTCTGAAGATCACTTTTTTCAATGACAAATTCACGGATCAGCATGTTTTGCTCGTGCAAAACCAACTTGATCTTCTTTGGTTTCAATTTGTATTGTTTATAAAGCGACTTCATGGATTTATAAAAAAGCACTGGGTCTTGGATATAACCGTTGACGATTACTTCGCTCTCAAGCTTGACGTGACCAAGTGTAGGATTATCAGGTTGTTTCAAATCGTGACGGAAAAAACCGATTGCCAAATCGGTAACAAAAATACTAACTTCAATATTAGATTTTCCCATCTATGATCACACCCCCAGTAACAGTAAATACCAATCAATTAATGCCTGACCAAAAAAATAAGCGACAATCGTTCCTAATAAGATGAACGGAACTAAAGGGAGAATCCGGTTTTGTCTGTTTTTTCTTGTCAAAGCATATATTAATCCAAAAAGCGAAGCGAGAAACAAAGATAATAGTCCTTGCCAAATTGTTATGCAAAATCCAATGAATAAATACAATTTTACATCTCCGCCACCAATTGCCTCTTTTTTAAAAACCCATTTGCCAAAGAGTGCCAACAAAAGCATCAAACCAAACATTCCGGCACTAGAAAGCAAATAGATCCAAAAATCTCCTTGGATGAGGCGAAATATCATAAGTGGAATTATCCCAATTATCCAGATCCAGTCCAATATTATCATCGATCGATAATCGCTTATGGATTCAGCAATCAAAACAGAAATCATAATCAAGGCAACAACCAGTTCCCACTCTAACCCGATTAACAGATAAGATGCTACAAACATGGCACCGCCAAATATCTCTATCAGAAGATAATTGATAGCTATCTTCTTACCACAAAAATGACATTTTCCCCGATTGATGACATATCCCAAAACGGGCAAGACGTCGACAAGCCTTAATTCATGATGGCATTCAGGACAGTAACTTCTTCCTAGCATTGTTTCCTTGTTGACAACCCTTTGAGTCAACAGATGAAAAAAAGATGAAAACAAAGCCCCGAACACAAAAAAGATGATTGAGTACAATATCGTCATTGTCGTCAAAATGCGCTTTACGTGAAAATAAGCACTACTCCTGAATCTTATTATACCTTTTTTTTAAAATTCTCACAATAGATGAGAAAAACTCCACGAAAAAAGATAAAAAAAAGAGATTTCTCGCATTAAGAAATCTCGTTTTTTATTATTGTAATAATTACGGCGTATAAACTAGATAACCGTCAATAAAAAGATCTGTCTCATCAAGTCCGGAAGTATCAACTGAAATCGAATTGCTAGACCCAACTACAAATATGTCTTCAGCTGTGACATCTTCATCTGGAACGGTAGGGACTGTGTCTCCGTTTAAAAGAACAACTGCCGACGAAAGGTATTCTCCATCAAGCAAGTCCTGAAGAGAAAATACATCGTCTTCGTCCAAATCGATAGCATATAGTCTAGCGGCTTCTTCAACCGAAGTCCACTCGGCTTCAGCAGCGTTTTGTCTTTGTCTTTCAATTAAATTCCCGATTGTTGGAACGGCGATAGCGGCGATTATGCCTAAGATGATAATGACTGCCAATAGTTCAACAAGCGTCACGCCTCTTCTATTTTTTAGAATTTTGAACATTGTTATTCCCCTTTTCTTATATTTTCTGTATTAATTATATAATATTAAGAAGTTATGTCAATAGACATGCCTAAATTAGGCCTGATTTTGCTAAATTTGGCTACCTAGAGACAACATTGGCAACATGATTGCAAGAATCATCACTCCAACGATTAAATACACAACAATCAGCAAAATCGGTTGGATAGCAGTTTTTAATTGCTCAACTCTCAGTTCGGAGATTCCGTTATAATATACCGATAAATTCTTCATGAGTGTGGGAATGTCACCGGTTTTTTCGCCAGTCGCAATCATTTTCGCCATGATTGGATCTATAAAACGATTTTCTTCAAAAGCTTTTGAGAAAGGCTTTCCGTCTTCGATGTATTCCAATGTTTTAACGATAAGATTTTGATAAACAATATTTTTTACCAAACTTTTGATTGTTTGCAAAGCCTTGATGGAATTGATTCCGTTCGATAACATCTGCGATAAAGAGTTGGCGATCAAAATTTGATTGTTCATTTGGATAAGTTTACCAAAAATTGGCAATTTGAGCAAGAATACCGTCAAACCATAATGGACTGCCTTGCTATATTTGTCAAGCAGAAAAATGAGCAGAGCCACCAAGCCGATACCGCCAAAAATATAGAGGGCGTACCTAGCCATGAATGTACCAGAATCAAGAAAAAATTGGGTTATACCCGGTAGTTTTGCCCCTTCAAAGGACAGAAACAGATTGGAGATATTCGGAAAGACAAACAGAAGCATCCCGATCGCAATCAGAATCGCAGCCGCCAAATAAATGAGCGGCATTCTGACAGCGCCTCTGATTCCTGCGGAGATCTTCATCTGGTTTTCGTAATAATCCGCCATTCTTAACACGGTATTAGGCAAATCTCCCGAGAGCTCCCCGATTTCAATCATTTGAACCAGCATACTGGGGAATTCCTTAGGCTGTTTGGAAAGCGCCTTGGAAAATGAATGTCCATTGTAGATATGCTGATATAATTCGAAATATAGTTTTCTATGGATTCGGCTATCTTGTTGTAAAGCCAGCAATTCCAAGGCAGTCATCAGATTGACACCCGCATTCAAAAGCGATCCAAGTTGCTTGAGGAAAAAAATCAATTGTTTCTGCGGTAACGTGCGGCCGATTGTGATTTGATTAAGTTTGGAGATGAAGCTTGAATATTCGACAAGACTTGTAACGGTATAGTTTTTGGTCTGAAGATATTTCAAACTTACATTTCTATTCAAGGCCTCGATTCGGCCTTTGATAGTTTTGCCGTCGGCGTTGGTCGCCACATATTTGAAATTACGAAGATTCAAACGACACGCCCCCTATTCGTTAGCTACCTTGAGCACTTCTTCCAAAGTTGTAATGCCTTCTTTGATTTTTACAAGTCCAGACTCGAGAATGGTTACTAGGCCTTCTTTTTTTGCCAGTAATTCCATTTCGCTCATCGGTGCGTTGTCGGAGATGAGTTTTTCCATATTCTTGGTTATCGGCAAGACTTCAAAAATCCCGACTCTGCCAGCAAACCCTTTATAATTGCATGATGGACAGCCTTTGGCCCGCTTAAGTTTTTTTACTTCCATGCCGTGTTTTTCAAATATAGCAACCTCGCTGTGGGTCGCAGCCTCTTCATAACTGCATTCCGGACATAGTCTTCTAACTAACCTCTGTGAGACGATTCCAGATAATGATGAAGCAATCAAAAAAGGCTCGATTTCCATGTCTAGCAATCTGGTAATGGTTTTAATGGCATTATTAGTATGGATTGTGGACAATACCAAATGACCGGTAAGTGAGGCTCGAATCGAGATTTCGGCGGTTTCCACGTCCCGAATCTCTCCAATCATGATGATATTCGGGTCCTGACGCAAAATTGAACGCAAAGCTTTTGCAAAGGTCAGATCAACATCTGGATGAACTTGTACCTGGTTGATTCCAGTCATTTTAATTTCCACGGGATCCTCAACTGTGACGATGTTGACATTAGGACTATTTAGTTCATTAAGACAAGCGTATAGTGTCGTTGTTTTTCCTGATCCCGTCGGTCCACTCACAAGTACGATCCCGTTTGGTTGAGAGATCATTCTGCGTATTTCTGCTTCTTCTTTAGGGTTAAGTCCTAGGGAAGTAATATTGTTCATCTGTCCTGAAAGGTCAAGAATTCTCATAACCACTTTCTCGCCTCTGACAGTTGGAAGGGTGGATATGCGAAGGTCCAGGTTCTTATGTTGAATCAATGTTTGGATTCTGCCATCCTGAGGAATTCTCGTTTCAGTGATATCCATTCCAGACATTACCTTAATTCGGCTGATCATCTGGTTATGAATCTTGATTGGAAATTCTCTGACAGTATCTAAAACACCATCGACTCTGTATCTGACAAGCGTCTTGTCGTCCAAGGGATCAATATGGATGTCGCTCGCCCGTTGAAATACTGCCGATGTCAGAATTTGGTTGACAAGTTTAACCATCGGAGTTTCGTCTAAATCGTCTGAGTCTTCAATTGTTTTTTCATCAACGATATTTTGTTTAACACCTAAAGCTTCCAATGTCCTTGTAAAACCATAATATTTCTCGATTTGAGTGATGATATCGTTTTTAGGAGCTGAGTAAGCCTTAGGTTGATATCCGGTAATCATCCGCAATTCTTCGACTACAGAAAAATCCAAAGGATCATAAGTCGCAAACATTAGTTTGTTGCCTTCTATCCTTAGAGGAATCACATTGTTTCTTCGGCAAAAAGCCTCTTCGACAAGTGAGAGCACATTTCCATCAATCGTGAAGTTTGCCAGCGAGATTCTCTGAACGCCGCTAGATGTTTCCAATGCTTTCAAGATCTGCATTTCAGTTGTCATTTGCAGTCTAACTAGGGTT
Source organism: uncultured Candidatus Izemoplasmatales bacterium (assembly GCA_964557695.1). Lineage (GTDB taxonomy): Bacteria > Bacillota_I > Bacilli_A > Izemoplasmatales > Hujiaoplasmataceae > JAAYZB01. The sequence goes on from CAZLAQ010000017.1 coordinate 18,845, forward strand.
TCACCAAGTTTTTCATCAGTTTTTTTGTTTTTCAGGGCTTCTTTCAACTGGCTTTCGGAAATTACTCCCTCTTTTTGCAAAATGTCGCCGATTCGTTTAAGCGCCATCTCATGCACCACCCTTATCCACAATATTTTCTTCGTAGATCATGTTTATGGCATCATACATTTCATCGTATAGTTTGACAGTGACAGGTGTTCCATTCAATGTCGTAGTTGTTCTCATATAAGAAATGATTTTTCCGTCCGATCCATCCTGAAGCAAAAGGTGGTAAGTGTATTCTGTGTCAGTTTCAGTCACAATCACTCCCGGAGTTGTTTCGTCAATATCCGGATTGTCGATATAGATTGTCTGAAAAAGAACAGGTGCTTGTTCGACAGAAGTGGTAAAATAATTTGTAATGTATGGATATCCTTGGAGCGAGAAAGAAAGTGTGTTTGCATCAACCTGATCGATTATCACGGTGAAACTGTAATCGAGGTTGTTGTAAAAACTAAAATCGTATTGGTTGACAAGCAAAATACGGACATTTTTACCTTGTTCCGCCCAGTTTGGCAGGATGTAGTTCTGTTCAAAAACGAAACCTGAAAAATTAGTATTTTGTGTCAATTTTTGCATAGCCGAGGCGATGATGCTCAACTGGTTGTTCGAGAGTACGGTATTCGCAAGTGTCTCTAGCAAGGAAAACCTTGAACCCGGTTCAATTGTGATTGAAGCGATTTTTCCAATTATTTCTGAAACATCCGCTGCAAGGATATTGGTAATTTCTGTGGTATCGATTTCATATGTTTTCAGTTCTTCGGAAAGATAATCCGAAAGATCGTATATTTTGATTATATCGAGTTTTTCCATGCTTGCATCCAAGTCATCATAAAATGTATCGAAATCAAAATGGTCCATGATATCTTGGGTGAACTGATTTGTCATAATGGTTTCAAATGCTTCCTGATCAACTTCGAGCAAAGAGAATAAAGCTGGGTTTGTCTTGTCTTTCTGAATGCTTTCAATTGTATCTGTTGAAAGAAAAACAAAGGGGTCAAGATCAAGCGCGACTTCGGATCCTTGAAACTTGATCCGATAGTCGACAGTTCTTTTCCAAGTTGCTATTTCTCTTGCCAAAACAACCGAGTATTGGGATTCTTCGTACTCACCAAGATAGATTGTTCCAACCGATGTTTGATCGACATTGCTCGATACTCCAAGCACCCCAAGGGTTACACCTGCAAAGGCAATTGAGGCCACCAATAAAATCAGAGTGACACTCAAATAGAGATTGCGATTTATTATTTGCCTAAATTTGTTCAAGGTCATCCCTCCAATCAAGTCCTATTATATCAAAATAACCCCCATAAACAATCGATTTTTATGAAAATAACCCTAAATAAGCCACAATTTGTCTATATGGATTGCGAAAAACTCCTGAATTATACTATAATTAAGATGAAAGCGAACGGGGTGGTGAATAATGATCAAACTTGGCAAAAAGGGATTTACTTTGATCGAGGCAATTGCCTCCATTTTCATTGTTACTTTGGTTCTGACAACCGCTATTTCCATCATCGTGAACATCCGTCGCCAAACATTTGCCACCAACGAACGAATCGTTGCCATCGAGGTCGCATCCCGTATTCGTGATAATGTAATCAACGAAACCAATTACAATGAACTATCAATATGGCAAAATGGATTGCTTCAGACAGTCGATTCTTCCAACTGTTCTTTGCTTGATCCACCTTTTTCCTGTGATTTGTTCACTTACACTGCCAACGGAAAAACCTATGATACATCGGTTTCAATCGTCTTTTACGCTCCCACAGCCGAAAGCATCACATATGAAGTCGTCCATTTTTCTGTTTTTATAAACTATTTTGCCGACAGATCAATCGAATTGACAGGTATCGTATATGAATAAAAAAGGTATTTCACTGGTTGAACTTTTGGGAGCGATTGTCATTTTCGGGCTTATGACATCATTAGTTGCGTTGTTTCTTTCGGTATTTTTGCGAGCAAGCGACCGCATTTCTATCAACGCCAAAGCAAACCAAGAAGGCCAATTGGTTGTCGAAATTCTTGAAGATCTGATGCAGGATCTCTCACCCACAACATACAGCACATGTGGTCCAAATGACTGCTTGGTGCTGGAAAAGGAATTTGCCTATGAATTCGATCCTATTCAGGAAGATGTAATTTTGGTTATATATTCTCCTTCTCAAGCCTTGCAACTGGAGATTGATAGCAACAATGTTTTGAAAATTGATGCAACTGCATATGTTTTCAATGACTTTACGCTTGGAGCATTGAGTTCAATCGTTTTTACCGAGAGTTCAGGCATTCTATATGTGATAATCGATTTGTATTTGGAATCCGCAGATTTGGAGCAATTCAATTTTGTTGCTACATATTCCTATAGTTTAGAATCTATTCCCGTTTAGTATATGGTGAAAGGAGCTTGCAAAATGAAACTGCTCAGAAAAAAACACGGCATGGGTCTTCCTGCCATGCTTGCAATCGTCACTTTTGTCATCGCAGTTGTTGCGACGCTTTTGACATATGCCGTTTTTCAAGCACGTCTTGTTGATATAAGCTTCGAATCGTCCGAGGCTTACTATAACGCTTTAGAAAGAGTCGAAGCCACCGCTTCGATCATTGTCCGTGACCAAAATTTAGACAGTGCATATTTGCTCGACTTGGCAAACTATATGGAGGTCTCGATTGATTCTTATAACGAAAGTGTCTGGACAATCAGTTCGCCATACTCCGACACAAAATCAGTAACCAGCTATCTATCAGGTTCTGCTTCTTCAATCTCGACATATGACAACCTTTTCGTATTTAAAGGCAATGAACCCGGCTTCACTCTCGATCCGCTCATTACCCCTACAACACTTCTTGGAGCCTATCTTCCGGAATTCATCGAAACCACATTTCCTTCAATCACTCCTCAAACCGAGTTCACTGATTTTCAAAGTATCGTGAGTTATGTCGATTCTCTAACAAGCATACCAGGAGCATATCTTAAAGTCTCTCCAACCGTCCTTAGCAACCAATCCAATCCAACAGTGAGCGGACATTGGTACGTGGATGGCAGCCTGACACTGGGAAAAAACAAAGATTTGACGATACCATCAGGATATCTGCTGGTTATCAATGGCAATTTGACAATGAACAAGAACGGAACAATCTTCGGAAACGTCATCATAAATGGAAATTTCTATAACAGCACTGCTTCTAACGGCGCAGCCGGAATCGCGGGTACAATGTATGTTAAAGGAAACGTATCGACAGATGGAAAACTTACTTTGGGCGATTCAAGCATACCCGCGTTCGTCTTTTCCGAACAAGATATTACTTTCAATACAAATGTGAATGGTTACGGATATTTCTTATCTGACAATTTCACAGTCGCGACTAAGAAAACTAGCATAAGTATTTACGGTGGCGTTTATGTTAATACTTCTTCAAATTTAGGTTCTCTAGATCTAATAGCCAATCCTTCGCTCAATGAAACTTTGTTTTATGATTATGGAATTCCCGATTCCATTGTTGCATCAGAAGGCGGCTCTACTTTCAAATATACTTCTCCTCAATAATTATATATGCCCTTAATAAAGACAAAATGACAGACTCTCTTATTTCTGCCATTTTCTTATAAGTTAATGTTCACTTTAATCGAAAAAATAACCTTCTCTTGCAAGAATACTTCGGACAGTGTTAACTTTCGAATGCTTTTTTCATTCCATTGATTTGCTATATTTATCAACCTAAAGTGAAATATGTTATTTGTGCTTCACTGTAAAAAACAATATTATATCCTACAAGGATATGATATAATTACCATGAACGAAAAATATAAAAATATATATAGGCGAGGTGCTTCAGTGAAAACAAAGTTAAGCAAATTTCTCAAACAAACAAGACCGATACTTAAAACGCTCGTAAAGGATTTGGCAAATGAATATAGATATGTGAGTCTTTTAGGCACAGACACAATCGGATCAACTTTCAGTGTATCGCGAAGCGGTTCCAGTGTCGGCGATTCAAACTGGTCAGAAAAAGGCTTTGTAATCCGAGTTTATAATGGCTTGAATTACAGCGAGTATTCTTTCAATATTCTTGATGATTTAGAAGACATCAAAAACCAGGTCAGAACCATTGCTCAATTTGATTTATCCACATTGAAAGCGGCAAACATAAAGATGATTCCTTTCCCGTTAATCAGTGAAGAATTACTTACTAAGACATTCAACAGCGAATGCGAAATTGATCCTTTTTCAATATCCGCTGAAGAAAAACTAAAAAGAATGACCGAACTAATGCAAGAAGGATTGAAAAAAAGTGAATATTTCGTTGATTTCCGCGTGCAATACGAGGAAGTTAAAATATCGAAAATTTTCCTTTCAACCAAGAAAGATTTGTCGCAAAGCATTCTCTACACAAATCTATCTTTTGTCGCAATTGGGCGCAAAGATGGTGAAGTAAAGTATGATTTCCTACCTATGAGCGGACTCAAAGGCTATGAAATATTCGAAGAGGCCCATTCTAAAATAGATTTGGTCGCAAACAGTGTCATCGAGTTGTTTTCTGCCAAACGAGTCACTCCCGGTCTCTATGAGATCATTTGTGATCCTGCAGTCAGCGGTCTAATTGCTCATGAGGCATTTGGCCATGGCGTGGAAATGGACATGTTTGTCAAACACCGAGCCAAAGGCGAGGAATATATCGGCAAGGTGATTGCAAGCGACAAGGTAAACATGCGTGACGGCTCCTTAAGCGCAACCGAAGTCGGCACATACTTATTTGATGATGAAGGCACATTGGGAACCGACACTTTGATCATAGAAGCAAGCATTTTGAAGCAAGGAATCAGCGATTTACTCAGTGCAACTATCCTTGGCACAGTCCCCACCGGAAACGGAAGGCGGGAAAGTTTCGAACGCAAAACCTACGCAAGGATGACAAACACCTTTTTTGAAAGCGGCTCCGATACGTTTGAAGACATGATCGGATCAATCAAGAACGGTTATCTTTTGGAAGGATATTTCTCCGGCATGGAAGATCCTAAGAACTGGGGCATCCAATGTATGATTGCCAAAGGCAAGGAAATCATCAACGGAAAACTGACCGGAAATATCATCAGCCCTGTGCTTCTGACCGGATATGTTCCCGACCTGTTAAAATCGATTTCCATGGTTTCAGATAAAAAAATCAAACTTAGCGGCACGGGTGCCTGTGGCAAAGGCTACAAGGAACTTGTCAAAGTATCGACTGGCGGAACTTATCTCAAGACAGTTGGGAGGTTAGGATGATGGAAGCATTGATTGAATTACTAAATAAGAAGACAAATGTAGACGAATACAAAATAAAATTCAGTGAAACTTCAAGCACTGAATTGTTCTTCATCAAAGACGAACTACAGATGAACAGAGGTAAACTTGTCAATCATATCGAAGTCACTGTATACAGAAACTTTGAAGATTCCGGGAGTAAATACAAGGGATCTAGCACTGTGAAATTATCCCCGACCATGACCATAAAGGAAATGGAAGCAAAAATCGATGCAGCAGCCTTGGCCGCTTCATTTGTGAAAAACGAATATTATGACTTGGTTTCACCCACCAAGGAAGTCGCACCTGCGATAACCTCCAAATTCAATGACGGTGAAGCAATCAATCATATTTCAAATTTGGTGAAAGACCTGTATCAAATGGATCATTTATCCGGAGCTTTCATCAATTCTGTCGAGTTTTTCATCAACAAAGACCACATCCGTCTCATTAATTCGCTAGGTCTAGACATAAGTTATGATTCGGTAAACGGATTAATCGAGTTGATCACCGAAGCCAAAGGCGAAACCGAAGAAATCGAACTTTTCGATTTCCTCCGCTTCAGCGATTACGATCCCGAATGGATCAAAGAAGTCGTCAAAGATGCATTGATTAAAGCAAACCTTCGGACTAAAGCCATTCCCTTGCCTAATGTAGGCTCAATTCCTGTAATCCTCACGGGAGAAGCTGTAAGCACATTCTTCTCCTATTACCGTGCCAAAGCGTCAGGAAAAATGGCCTATGAAGGCATTTCCACCGCAAAAATAGGCGATATGGTCCAAACCGGAGAAATCACCGGCGATAAAGTGAGCATTACCATGAAGTCAGTCATTCTCAATTCCTCACATAACTATTACTACGACTCTGATGGCGTGTTTATCAAAAATGTCGAGATCATTGAAAATGGCAAACTACTGACTTATGCGACCTCGAAGAAATTTGCTGATTATTTGAAGATTGTCCCGTCAGGAGAAATCCATAATCTCGAAGTCAGAAATGGCTCAAAATCAATTGCCGAACTCAAACAAGGCACTTATCTTGAATTGCTCAATTTTTCCGATTTTCAGATGGATCCCTTGACAGGAAATTTTGCTGGCGAAATCCGATTGGGAATCTATCATGACGGTAATAAAGAAATTCCGGTGACGCTGGGCAGTATCTCAGGAGAAGCAAAAGTTTCTGAAACAGATATGTATTTCTCCAAGGAACTACAAAAAAATGATTGTTTCATCGGTCCAAAGCTGATCAAATTAAACCGTGTTACAATTGCAGGAAACTAAACAAAATAAAAAGCAAGTTGGCAGTACTCCCTTTGCACTTTCGTTCACGAAATATTCTTTGAATTCTTCGGAATACGTGATCGATGACTCGCTCACTCGCTTGACATTCGGATTCTTCCGAAGCTCCTCAATTGTCTCGCGATCAAACTTCAGTTTGCTCACTATACTCACCTCTCTCATATATTATACAAAAAATACCCTGTATTGAATCACACACAGTTTTTTTTGTGTGTCCACAATACAGGGTACAGTTTATAAAGCCATACTTGCTTTTTTTAATATCAAATGAGACATTGGCAACAGTTTTCGCTTGTCAACTGTTTTCTTCAGGAAGAGGTTTGTCTTTGTCGTATTCCTTGAACTCCTGCACTGCTCGTTTGATAAAGCGGAACAAAAATGGTCTGAAAACATAGGCGGCAAAAATGATATATGGCGGGATTAGGAAGATTGTCGGCCCGAAAACAACCAATGCTGTCCAAGTCCACTTGGCATAACCGTGCTTGGCGCAATATCGAAAGACCAACAGATAGATAAGATAATACCAAAGGACAAGCGCAGCAATTGCCACTAACAAGACAATGACGCTACTCGAACTGATATTGATAATCCTGCCGAAAAACACGGGAGTAGTCAAACTAGTTTGCGAAAAATAAGCAGTGGTAATTACCGGGTTTGCCATATCAACGAAAAAGTCAATGACACGATACAGCAAGAAAGCGATTTGTTGTACGAAAAGCACGGCGAAAATGATAAATGCAGCGGTTTCGTAAGGTTTTTTGTTTTTCATTAAATCATTTTTTTCTTGACCAATATTTTCTTTTAAACTCATGGAATACACCTCTCTTTTTGTGATAAGTTTAGCATTTTCTCTAGCTTTGGTCAATGATGCCGACAAAATTCGCTTACAAAAAAAACATGATTGGTTGTCTATAATCACTGAAAAAAATTTAGTTATTCAAAAATTCACTCCATTCTCATTTTTTTTGTTAATATTGTTCTTCATTTATTTATCAATTATTTTTCAAAAACATAAAAAAAGAACAGGGATTATCCTGTTCTTGGTAAATATGATTACATTTAGTTAGGCATGCAATTGAATGAATACGGACGGAAGCACAACACTTATGTCAATGATCACGATCACAAGAAGTTCCAACAATCCGCCAACTGTCAAAGCCAGGAAGAGTGAATAGACAATCGGTATCAATATAAGGAAATTCCAGAAAAGGTTTTGTGACAAAACTACATGGATTACTGTTTTGTTCTTGACAAAACTGATCACAATCAGACTCAACAAACCTAGAAATGCCGGGACAAAAAACAAGAAAGAAGCACCAGATAATACGAATCCAGTCACTGTCGAAAGCAATAAATTGACAAAAATTCCTGCCAGCATTACCGCTTTGTAATTTTCTTTTTGAATTTTCTTTTTTAGCAACCACCCAAAAAATACAAGCGTGAGAAGCATTATTGCAAGCGTGGGTATTTCCGTTCCCTGCATTCTAACATAGGTCAGTGACCAGGTTGTTTGGCCAAGGAAAGCGATAAGCTTGCTGATATATAGACCTAGAATTGCAAATATCACTAATGCAAGGAAGATGATTCCGACATATTTTAAGACTATCAAAGGTTTTAGTTCTTTCTTCCAAACAAGAAAGGCCACGAGTCCTGCAAACACCAGCAAAAAGACAAGATTCAAGACTGCTCCCAAAGTCTCGGAATAAGCAATAAACACATTTGGGAAAATTGTGAAGAATACTTGGTTGGAATCACCCACAAAGTAATTTACATCGGAATATTCTGTGTGTGTGACAAATTCTTCCACTAAAGGGACAATTTGACTTCCATAGTGTTGAATCGAACTAAAATCGATAGCCGTATAGGTATCTAATGGAGTATGATAGTTGTACATTCCCTTCAAAACCGCAAAGTTTATACCTTGTTTTCCCACGGCCAGGAATTCTGTGAAGTCAGTGCTGTTTGGCATGACTGTATATACTGCAGTCGCAAGGCTGTATGACACTGGCAAATCGGCATGTTTGTAAAAATCGATGACCTTGTCGTTGTCGGTACTCGTTTCAAACATGTATGCAGCCCCGTCTACGCCCCTGGCTTCAACATTGATAACGAATCCCACTTTGTCCATAAAAGCTTCTTCTGCGGCCATATTCGCTCCAAAAAGTCCAGTTTCCTCACCATCGGTGACCAAAATATAAATCGAATTGTCAAGTGTGGTCTTTTGGCCGTATAATCTTGCTATTTCCAAAAGTGTTGCCAACCCGTAACCGTCATCTGCTGCGCCATATGATCTTCCCAGTTCGCCGCTTCTGCCGATATGGCCACGCGAATCATAATGTGCAACGAGCAAAATACCGGTATCGCTTGTACCATGAATTGTAGCGAGCAAGTTACTTATATCATAATCGGTGTCACCTCCGACTTCAGTTGCCGTATAGTTCATTTCCACGACATTTGCACTGCCGACAAATGTCTCTAATTGTTCTTTAAGATAAAGACGCACTTCTTCATGTGCTACCGGATCAAAAACTGAATGGGGATCCCGAGAGATTGTTTCGATATATGATGCTGCCTCAACAGCACTGAATCCATCTAAAGAATTCTTAGGAATTGGTGTGAACAACACAAATAAGCTTAAAACAAAACCAACAATAGATACTAGCAAAACGACAAGTAAGTTCTTTTTCATATAATGTTCTCCTCAATTTACTTTGAATTTCAAATAATATCGTATAAAATCATATCACGATGGCTTTTCAAATGCAAGTAGTCCCTGATATATATATTTGAAAACAATGTTTACGCATTTCTTCCGATTTGTCTCTTACAAAATAACAATATGTATAATATAATTAATACTGTGTTTACCTCAATTTCATACAACTTTACAATTTTGTCATCTATATAGTATCACCAAAATATCGCGAGGTGGATTTATGGACATAAAAAATGAATCGCTTGCATTACATGAATTAGTTCGAGGTAAAATTGAAGTAACTCCTCGTGTCAACGTAACAAACAGCAAAGAACTTTCCCTTGCATACACTCCGGGAGTCGCTCTGCCTTGTTTGGAAATCCAGAAGGATGTCAATCTGAGTTATGTCTATACGAGAAGGCATAACTTGGTCGCTGTCATTACCGACGGCACAGCGGTCTTGGGACTTGGTGACATCGGTCCAGAAGCGGGCATGCCGGTAATGGAAGGCAAGTGCGTTCTTTTCAAAACGTTTGGAGGCGTTGATGCTTTTCCTTTGTGCCTGAGAACAAAAGATACGGATGAAATCGTTCGGACAATCGCTTTGCTTTCGGGGAGCTTTGGCGGCATCAACCTTGAGGACATCTCAGCGCCAAGATGTTTTGAAATTGAAACCAGGCTGAAAGCAATCTGCGATATTCCTGTCTTTCATGATGATCAACACGGCACTGCAATCGTAGTCGCCGCGGCGCTCATCAATGCCTTGAAACTTGCGAAAAAGAATATAAGCAAAGTCAAAGTAATCATCAATGGTGCCGGAGCAGCCGGATTGTCGATTGCAAACTTTTTACTTGAATTTGGCGTCAAAGACATGTTAGTCTGCGATCGTCAGGGGATAATTTGCAATGGTGATGAAAATCTAAGTGAAGTTCAACAAATCGTCGCAAAAAAAACTAATCTAAGCCTGCAAAAAGGATCTTTACGAGATGCATTCAAAGATGCTGACGTCTTCATCGGGGTTTCTGGACCAAGCTGCGTTACCAAGGAAATGATTCAGAGTATGAACAAATTGCCAATTGTATTCTCATTAGCCAACCCTGTTCCAGAAATATCTCGCGAAGATGCTTTGGCATCAGGGGCTTTCATAGTCGGCACAGGTAGTTCTAAAAATCCAAATCAAATCAACAATGTGCTTGTATTCCCGGGGATCTTTCGTGGCGCGCTTGATGTTCGCGCAGCTGATATAAATACGGAAATGATGCAGGCCGCTACAGAAGCGATTGCCGACATGGTTTCTCCAAATGAACTGAACCGTGATTATATCATTCCCTATGCGTATGATAAAAAAGTTCATCGGGCGGTTGCCGATGCAGTCCAAAAAGCTGCAGTGAAGTCGGGAGTTGCAAGAATTTGATCATTTGGTTCTTTTGTGGCTTCAAAAAAATGTTAAAAAAATATTTATAATTTTCATAACTAAAACACTTCAGTTCAAAATCGAAGTGTTTTTTTGAATATAATATATCGTTTATTGACTAAACCACGGACGACTTGTTCACTTGCAATGCAAACTCATTTATTTCTTTTTCATCAAGACCTACCTCAGGTTTTGTCTCCTCGACAATTTTTTTCATGATGGCCCGAAATAAGGGATTTAGTTTCTCCAAATGGATTTCGAATCCAAGCTGTTTAATCTGTTTGGCATGATTAAACAATTGACTGTCGATTTGAGTCTGGAGAAATTTGATGCCTTCTTCACCCCTGGCCATGCCGCAGACAAAGAGGTGTAATTGTTTCTCTAATAACAAACTATGGTTCTTCATAATAAATTTACGCATTTTCTTGTTAATTCTACCCATATATATCGAGGATCCAAGAATAATTGTAGCGTAACTTTTTAAATCAACATTTTTGATGTTTTTCACGTCGACAACATCAACAACAGAATCAATGATCTCTGTTTTGATCTTATTTGCGCAATTTTGAGTTGTGCCAGTTTTAGTAGCATAAACAATTAATATATTCATATCTTATTCTCCTTTTTTACTTTCGTACGTTTTGAAAGCGATAAAATTATTCCCAAGACTATCGATAGATACGCAGCCATCAAAACGCGGTAATTTTCCGGCAATAGAAAAGTGATGGTATGTGCGGGAATCCAAAATATAGGAACCGTTTTCAAAACAACAAAAGTGAAAAAATATTTCCAATCAATTGTCTCGATTACTTTTGAAAAGCCGATTCTGATGATTTTTCGCATATCTCCTGAACCAAGATCAATAAATGTATCGGTAACTTTATGGAAAATCATAAAAGCAGGAGCGAAAAACAAGTTCATGATAAAACTAATTAGAAATGCTGTCAACAAACTTTGAAAGAAATTTTCTGTCGAAACGCTTGGCAGCAAGCCTGAACTTTGAGCTGACACTACTCCTGTGGAAAAGACCTTGAAAGCCAAGACAAATCCCATTCCCAAAAGCCCCCAAATCAACATTCTCCAAGCCAGGCCCTTGCCAGAAAAATAATTTCCGGTTTGGATTCTTTTGGCCAGAAGTTCACCCATTGTCGCTAAAATAGCTGTTTTGAGAAACCCAGAAAGATAAGGAAATGAAATGGTGAAATCCTCATAGAGTGTTCTCGTAGCCGGTATGATTATTAAAGAAGTGATCAATAGAATAATCAATCCCCAAATAATGTCTTTGCCTTTCATCGCCAAATTTCCTTTCATGAAATTTCAGTAACCTTACATGCAATTATACTATAAATTCGCTTCAGGGTAAATCCTTTTCTGTCATCGTTCATAATATGTCAAGTCTATTTCCATGAAAAAACCTGCGACAAATATGTGCGCAGGCAACAATTGAAAAAAGTGTATTCCCCATATATAAAAACACAAGCAATTTACCAAAAAATATCGTGATTACGTTCAAAATCGAAATCAAAATCCAATTGCGATATCAAATATTAATGACGTACCTCTATAAATCTTTGTTCTATCAAGAAAATGATACCAAATCCCGACACATTGACTCTTTAAATTAGTGAAACACTAAAATCATATATATGGGGAATACACTTACATTATACACCTATTGCATAATAGCGGAACCCATAAGCAAAAAATAATCATTTTTTTTTGCATTGAACAAAAGATAATATGATTGTCTCCCGGATTAAAGGTGGTCTGACTTGAATTAAATCGTAATAAAAAGCATTATATTCGTCAATGCAAATTTAATTAAGCAGATTTCTTTTCATACTCATGATTTACTTTGAAAAGGCTGTTTCGATTTCTTTAGGTATCTTTGTTTGTTTCTTTTGCCTTTTTTTAGAATTCAAGATCACATTCAAAATGATTCCAACGAGCGCTGCCAAACTCATCCCGCTTAGCGAAACACTGCTATTCAACTGGATGGATGCGCCTCCAAGTCCGATTACCAGCATTGCTCCGACAATGATGAGATTTCTCATATTCACAAGATCTACTTTTTCCTCAACCAGAACTTTGACTCCATTTGCAGCAATTAGCCCATATAATACGATGGTCATTCCTCCGAGAACTCCATTTGGAATGCTGAGAATAAAAGCCTGGATATAGCCAAAAAAACCCAACATGATTGCGAATATTGCCGCAAGTCCTGTGACCCAGACACTTGCAACCTTAGTCATTGCTACGACGCCTGTGTTCTCACCATATGTTGTGTTTGCCGGCCCGCCCATAGCGGCACTTACAAATGTTGCGATGCCGTCTCCAAGCAAAGTATTGTCTAGGCCTGGATCCTTGATCAGGTCTCTACCGATTATTTGACCTAAAACCGTATGGTTGCCGATATGTTCTGCTATTGTCACAAATGCAATCGGAGTAAACATCAAAACTGCTGTCAAGTTCATTCCATAGGTTCCAACAAGATGGAAGTCTGGAAGAATAAAGAACGTCACTCCCGAAAATACATCTTTGAAATTGACAACACCTAGTATTAATGATGAAACATAACCAACGATGATTGCAATTAGGAAAGGAATGATCTTAACCAGTCCTTTGGCATAGATACTCGCAATAATTACTGTCACAAAGGTTATTAATGCTATAAGCTGAGCCTCGTATCCCGCACCACCTGTAAGTCCTGCGGAATTGATCGCCATTGGAGCGAGGACTAGACCGATGATTAAAATCATTGGACCGACAACGACTGGAGGCAACAATCTTTTGATCCAGTCAGAGCCGACAAATTTGATAATGATCCCAACAACCACATAGATCACTCCAACCGCCATCAAACCGAAATATGCGGCGCTGAAATCTTTGGTTCCGTCAAGATTGGTGACTGTCGAAGCCTGAATTGCCAGAATGAAGGCAAAAGAACTGCCTAAGAATACCGGAGACTTTGCCTTGGTGAAAGCAATATAAATCAAAGTTCCAATCCCGCTTGCAATCAAAGTCACGCCTACAGGCAAGCCCGTCAAAATCGGTACAAGCACTGTCGCGCCAAACATGGCAAACACATGTTGCAAGCTCATGAATATCCAAGCCATTACGCTTTTTGGTCTTTCATGCACATCCAGTATAATCCGATCGTTCATCATAATCCTCCGCAGTTAATATTATTAATCTTATAGAAAAAATAGAAATAAATGTGTTCCAATTATACTATAGTTAAGACGCAAATATAAGCATTTAAAAAGAAAAAGACAAAAGCAAAATGCTTATGTCCATCCATGATTTGGTGAAAACAATTTATCAAATAATTATTCCGATAAATTTGTGTTGTTAGCAAGGTTCTTGACCCAATGATTTTTCCTGTATCGCCAGATGGCAAACAGCATTTTGGGGAAGTCCATAATCTGGACTACAAGGAACAGAAGCGTTACCGGCATGATTGTGAACCGTGACAAAGCAAAGGCAATCGGAACGGACACGACCCATATGTAACCCGAATCCATCAGCAATGTCGATTTGGTGTCGCCTCCGGCCCTCAAGGTGAAATATATCGCTACATTAAATGAAAACACAGGAATAAAGATAGCATTGATTCTTATGGCAAACGTAGCTATTCTTCTGGTCTCATCAGAAATATCATATAGATCAAGAATAAAGAAACTGAGAATAAACAAAACAATTCCGGTAACAAAAGCAAAAAAGACAGCGAAGGCAATTAGTTTGTGCGCATTGTCCTTGGCTTTTTCCAGTTTGTTTTCACCTAAAGTATTACCTACAAGCACAGCGACCCCGGTCCCGATTCCACCAAATGTCACAAAGATAAGCTGAGAAATAACATTTGTGATATTCATTGCCGCAAGTGCGTTGTCCCCTCTGGTGGAATACGCTTGTAAAAACATCGTTTGGCCAAGTGACCAAAATGCTTCATTCAACAGAAGCGGAATTGCCATAAAAATAATTGCGCCAAGAATTTTCTTGTCGATTTTAAAAATGTGAACCATTTTTGTCGAAAAAAACTTACCACGTCTAAGCAACAAAACAAACATTAATATCAGTTCAACAAAACGGGAAATCAAAGTTGCAATAGCAGCACCCTTGACACCAAGTTCCGGAAAACCAAAAGAGCCAAAAATAAGCAGATAGTTTAGAATTGTATTGGTAAGGATTGCCACTATCGAGATTCGAAGCAATGGTTTGGTTATCCCAGTCTCTCGGAAAGTGTTAGAGATTGCAATCGTTATTGCCCAAGGAAACATGCTCCACTTGACAATATTCAAGTAATCAAATCCCTTGCTAATAGTTATCGGGTTACTGGTAAATAATGAAATGAAGAAAGTTCCAAAAAAACTGAACAGTACAAATGAAACCAAAGCAACAACGAGCCCGATTAGCAATTTGAACCGAAATGTCTGTTTCAATTTGTCGAAGTCTTTTGACCCAAAATACTGTGCAGAAAAAACTCCTGCTCCGCTCATCGCACCAAAGGTTATCAGGATAACAACAAAGTAAAGTTGGTTAACCACAGAAACCGAGCCAATCGCCAGTTCTCCCAGTTTACCAACCATGATGTTGTCCACGAGTTGAACGGATGAAGTGATCAACTGTTGCACCACAATCGGAAGAGAAACCATAAATAGAGTTTTATAAAATTGTCTGTCGCCGATTATTTTTCTCATCGTCAAATTCCTTTTCAAACATAGGAAATTCCAAAATAAAAGCCATACACATCTTCATGCATATAGCACTGTTAACGTTGATTACTCATATTTTACTTTGTTTTTTATTTACATTTTGATTATACAATAGTTGCTTGATTTATGCTAGGCATTTTGCCTTTATTACACTAATTTCCCTGATATTTTAATCGCTCTACTGATTTTAGTGTTTCAAATTCTTCATTTTTACATAAAAGTCGTTTTATGTTCGGCATACTCACGAATAAAATCCCACATATTCTTAATCATTTCACCATAAATTAAGTAATGATTGTGTGATGGTTCTAATATTTTTTTTGCTGGAATTTTCTTAAAATTTATGTAGATGTAGATTATTATAATGCTTTCAGTCTATTATCGAAAAAAAATTACAATTATCATCATTTGTTTATAGCGATTTATTTGTATGCAAATCACTTCTTCTTCACAATATATTATGATATAATATCAAAGTTAATTGAGTGGTTTTCAAAACAAGAATTTTTTGTTCAATTGACTTTAAATACAGCTATTTTTATCGAACTAATATCTCTTTCATAGATAAAAGGTTTTTTTTGCATGTCAAAGAGATGTTGATTCGTCAAGAATATAGAGAAATTTACAGTAGGAGGAAGTAAATGAAGTATTTAGCTACTTTTGTCGTTTTGTTTCTTGTTTATTTATCTCTGGCAGGATTCGCAGTTGACGAAGTGATACTCGGGAGCATAGTGAGCGCGATACTAACTGTCATATTGGTGAAATATGTCAATTTTAAAATTGACTATTTGTTGCCGATTAAACTAGTTAAGTTCGTGTTTATCTATATCCCGGTTTTTATTTGGAAACTGTTGCTTGCGAATCTTGATATCGCAAGAAGGGTACTGAGCCCTAAAATCCCGCTAAATCCAGGAATTGTCAAAATAAAAACCGGACTTCCGGGTGATTTTGGCAAACTGACGCTCGCCAATTCCATCACGCTTACCCCGGGAACATTATCCATCGATGTCGAAGATGATTACATTTATGTCCACACAGTCGATGTGAAAGGGAAAAGCGAAACAGAAAATCAAGCGATAATCAGTGGCACATTCGAAAAAATCTTGGGAGGTATCTTCAAATGAGTATTGTTGATATTATTGTATTCTCCCTCTTGGGACTTGGAATTCTTTTTGCTTTGTTAAGACTGTTCATCGGTCCGAAACTCGCTGATCGTGTCGTTGCCCTTGACACTTTCAACATGATTGTGATCGGCGTTATCGCTTTGCTCGCAAAAGTGTTCAACAGTAATCTGTACCTTGATATTGCAATAATTTATGCGATTCTGGCTTTCTTGGAAACCGTAGTATTCGCAAGATACTTGGAGGGCAAAAAAAATGACAATAGTTAGTTATATATTTTTAATTATCGGCGGCTTGTTCTTCTTGTTAGGCGGACTTGGCGTACTTAGAATGCCAGATACATTCAACCGAATCCAGGCAGGTACCAAAGCAACTACTTTAGGTGCTTTTTCCATATTGATCGGTGTTGCATTTGCCAATCCTTCGTGGACATTGAAAATAGTTTTGGTCATCGTGTTCATCATTATCTCGAATCCAATCGGATCGAGTGCGATCGCGAAAGCGACATATAAATCCAAAAACATCCCGACAAATCTTGTCCAAGATGATTTAGCAAAAAGAGGTGATGACAATGACAATGTTTGATATCATTTCACTAGTGATCGGAGTCTTGTTGATTGTGATAGCCTTTCTTGCGATAAACTCGAAAAAACTAATAAAAGCCGTTCTGTTCCTGTCTGCTTTGAGTATGTTGTCAGTTGTTGCCTTTGTTCTGATGAAGGCTCCAGATGTGGCAATCACAGAAGCAGTAATTGGAAGCGGTCTTGTTACAAGCTTGTTTGTATTCACTCTACTTTCCGTCAGAAGGGGTGAATCAAAATGAAAAATCTATTGGCATTGTTTGGCTCACTATTATTGGCTCTAGGCATAATCTTGGCATTAAGCAATAATACTTTGTTTCCCAGCTTTGGCGAAGCAGATCTATCTGACAGAGTCTCAGATGAATATCTGACTCAAGACGAAATCGATGCTTTGGGATCTGCCAATATCGTCACTTCAATCGTAGTCGGTTATCGTGGTTTTGACACACTAGGCGAAGTTACGGTTCTTTTCATCAGTTCATTAGGAGTAGCACTATTACTAGGATCTTCTGCCAAGCAAAAACGTCTGGAACTGAATTTCAAGCCGAATTTCATGTTGCGAGTCGGTTCGAGAGCGTTGTTCGGTTTTATCTTGTTAACCGGAATCTATATCATACTTCACGGACACTTGACACCCGGAGGTGGATTCCCTGGCGGAACAATGATTGCAAGTTCGATTTTGTTATTGTATCTGGCTGATGATCAATTCAGGGCCAAGATCAAAAGCTTCAAAATCTTAGAAGGCGTCAGTGGCAGTTTGTATGTGATTGTCGGACTGCTTGGTTTGTTGCTAGCTACTTATTTCATGCAAAACTTCCTGCCTGTTGGCACCGTTGGCGATTTACTTAGTGCCGGTGTGATTCCGATTATTTACATTTTGATTGGTCTCAAGGTCGGAAGCGAGATTTCAGGCATCATTGATAACTTTTTGACTGAGGAGGAAGCAAAATGATCCAATATGTAGCGATTATTCTATTCGTTCTCGGTTTATACGGACTTTTGGTTAACAGAAACGTGATCAAGATGGTTATCTCCTTGAATATCATGGAGATTGGACTGAACCTCTTTATTATCAGCATCGGTTTCGTCTACGATGGCATTGCCCCGATCATCACCAGTTCCGCAGGAACAGGTGCCTTGATCTATGTCGATCCGCTTCCCCAAGCTTTGGTTCTTACCGCAATCGTCATCGGTGTCGGTACGACAGCTTTAGCTTTGGCAATTGCCAAAAGCATCCATGTGAAACATAACACTTTCGATTTGAATGAAGTGGAGGAAACCGTATGAATGCCGTCTTATTGATTGCCGTACCATTAATTGCGGCTTTTCTTTCCATCATCTCAAAGAAAATAGCTCCGTATTTGATGCTAGTTGTCGGACTATTCAATCTAATACTGGTGTTTTTCATCCCCGAAGGCTTTGTCATCATCGGCGGCTTCAGCCAGTCTTTAGGAATCAATCTGCTTTTCGATTCGTTTGCGAAAATCGCTTTGATCCTCGTCAATTCATTAGTACTAATCATTTTCTTTCTGAATATTAAAAAATATGGAAGTTATTCAAGTATTTTGCTTGTAGCTCTTGCCGGTTTGAACGGTCTTCTGCTTACAAACGATCTGTTCAACCTGTTTGTCTTCCTTGAAATTGCCGGGATTGCAGCTTATCTTATCTCGACTTCCAACAAAAAACCTACTCATACATTCCATTATCTTGTTCTTGGAGTTGTTGGTAGCAGTCTGTATTTGTTCGGACTAATCATCCTTTATGCGATGTTTGGCACTCTGAACATGGTCGACCTGATCGGAAAAATCCAACTTAGCGGAAATTACAAGAATCTGATTTTACCGTTTCTTCTGATGTTTATCGGGCTTGGAGTCGAGGCGAAATTGCTGCCTTTCAACTCTTGGGTAAAAGGAATTCTCGGAAAGTCAAACACCTTGTCGGGTCCGATATTTGCATCTGTCTACGCAGCAACGATCGGGTTCGTGCTCGGAAGACTAATCAACAATCTCTTCATGTTTGAAGGTTCTTTGTTGACAGTCGTTATCGTAATCTTGTCAGTTGGCATCCTGATTGGCGAAGCCATGGCTTTTGCATCCAGCAAAGCTAGAGAGATTCTGCTTTTCAGTTCGGTAGCCCAGGCAAGCATTGTCGCACTGCTTTTCACGAATGGAATCATAATTTGGGCAGTGTATCTCATCATCGCCAATGCGTTAAGCAAACTTGTCTTATTCTTGGTTATCAACAAGGCAACTGAAGACACAGGTACTGATGAATTAGATGCTCTGCAAGGTTTATTCTCGAAGAACATATTGGTCGGAATCACGTTCACTTTGGCTTCCCTCAGTGTCATGGGTCTTCCGTTGCTTGCGGGATTTGCTATCAAACTGAATTTTCTGACCGAACTTGCATCATCAAATCAAATCATGCTTATTGCGATCATCTTGATTTCAACACTTGTCGAAGGCATCTATTTCGTCAGGATGCTAGTTAAACTCTGGTACAAAGGCGAAAATGAAGTTTCTGTGAAATACAATCTATCCTTCAAAATCGTGTTTGTCATCATCGCTTTGGCGTTGCTTGTTTTTGGCACCTATTCAACACCTCTTAACAAACTCGATAACTCGATAGATACGATTCAGGAGGTGGTCAACAATGGCTAATATTGAAATATTGTTGCTAATTCTTGCTGGAGCAGCCATCATTTCGTATTTTCTAACTAAACTGAATACAATGGTTGGTTCAATCTTCACGATTTTTGTGACGATGTTCGTTTTTGTATCACTTGCAGCATACGGCACCAATCTGAATCTGGATACATCAGTGTCTCTGATTCCTGGTCTGACTTTTGTCCAGACTTACCTCGGTTTCTATTTCGTGATCATCATTACCTTTATTTATCTGATGGTCAGTTTCTTTCACCCGTATTATATCGGCGAATACAAATATAAGGATTCATATAATTTCTTGTTTCTGTTGAGTTTGGCCGGTGTCATCGGTGCATTCTATACAAGCAACTTCTTACAATTGTTCTTTTTCTTTGAACTTGTAATTTGGACAACGATGTTCTTGATCCCGCAGGGAAAAAGCAAGGAAGCCGCAGTTTCATATTATGGCTTCAGTGTTGCCGGAAGTATCGCAATGTTGCTTGGTATTTTCATCATTTTTCAACAATCGGGAACATTTGACATTTCTCTAGGTTTAGCCGCATTAAGCGGAACACCTTCAATATTCGTATTTGGTTTGTTTCTGATTGCCGCTTTTGCTAAACTCGGCGTATTTCCTTTACATATTTGGTTGCCGATTGCCCACGGCAACGCACCGCATCCATTCTCACCGGTATTATCGGGAGCTTTGGTCAAACTTGGTGCATTCATCGGGGTCTTGGCATTGATTAGAATCGCACCGCAAACGGCAATGATTAATGCTATCGATTTGCCTATCGGACAATATGTCGTAGCGCTGCTTGGCAGCGTATCGATTGTCTTCGGAACCTTGATGGCAATCAAGGAGGATGACGCGAAGAAATTGCTCGCATATTCCTCAATGAGTCACGGCGGTTATATTTTCGTCGCTTTCAGTTTGATGAACTCGATTGCCTTTGCCGGTGGATTCTATCATATCCTCGCGCATGCCCTGGCAAGTGCCGGAGCATTCATGGCGATTGCAGCCGTTGCCAGACAGACTGGCACGACCAAGATGAGTGAATTAGGCGGTATGATTCATAAGATGCCGATTACATATCTTGCCTATCTTGTCGCAATTATCTCGATGGCTGGAATTCCTCCGATGGGCGGATTCATCTCCAAATGGCTGATTTTCCAAGCTGTCATCGATAAAGGTTTGATTTTTGTCGGCATCGCTGTTTTTTTCGGATCGATTGGTTCCTTTCTTTATGTTTTCCGACCGCTCGCTGCTCTGTTCCTGGGTCAGGAACTGAGCGAATACAAGTTTAAGGTCAAGGAAGCACCACTATTGATGCTGATTCCTACCGTAATAATCATGTTGCTGAATGTATATACCGGAGTATTTCCGGGAGCGATTCTTGGTTATACAAACAAAGTGATCATGGAATTAGGCTTTCCAGCTATCAGTGTGACTGCTTTCATTATCACCGGTTTCAACGGTGTGTTGAACCCCGCGCTCATATCATTGATGTTTGGTGTCGGTGTTGCAATCGCGTTCGTTATTTTCATTGTGCTAAAAAAGTCTCGCAAAGTCGGCTTGATGGATACATATACTGCCGGAAACTTTGTCCATGACGAGCATTTGTTCCACTACACGAAAGATTTCTACGCACCACTGGAAAGACTATATGAAAAACACTCGACAAAGATGCAAACCTTTTACAAGTCCTTGGCAAACAAGGTAAGGGAACTGGGCAGGCTCGGTAAACATCTGTTCATGTCGAAATATGTGGAAGTGGCGGTCGTTTGGATTATTGCCATCATCTTTTTCCTGTTGTGGGGTGAAATATTATGACAATCGTTAATGTTCTTCTAGGAGTCAGCGTTGCCTTCTTCGGATTTGTATTGCAGACCAGCATTGCCGGCGTCAACCGTAAAGTCATTGCCAGGTTGCAAAAACGACAAGGACCGAGATGGTATCAGGAATTCCTCGATATCTTCAAGTTGCTTAGTAAAAGAAGCGTCAGTCATGGCTGGATCTTCGACTTCGGAGTCATCATGGCACTCGGTGGCATCATCGCCACTGCGATGTTCATGCCACTCACCTCGACTTTCTCACCCTTTGGAGCCTCTGACAATTTCTTCATCTTTGTCTATTTGCTTGCTGTCGGAATGCTAGGAATGGCCATGTCCGCGAGCGGATCCGGTAATCCCTGGGCATCAATCGGAGTCATGCGGGCACTCACAACCATGCTTGCCTATGAAGTGCCTTTCCTGGTTGTTGTTCTAACTATCATCAAACTCTCGGGTTCGAGTTCATTAACAGCCATCCAGCTTTTCCAACAGACCTCAGGAAACAACTGGTTCTTAATCGCGCTTCCGATCGGAGGGATAGTCGGCTTCCTGGCTTTAATGGGAATGCTTGGCAAGAAACCGTTTGAAACCTATATCGCTCCGGGCGAAATCGCATCTGGTCCGATGGTCGAGTACGGCGGAAAACAACTCGGAATGTTATTTATCATGCATGAGATCACAGTCTTTATCGAAGTATCTCTTTTCGTCCATCTGTTTTTGGGAGGGGCATCGAACATCTTTGAGTTTTTATTGAAATATTTCTTGGTTTATACTTTTGCCAATTTGATATCGAATGTCAACGGTCGTTTCAAAATCGACCAAGTTGTCAAATTTTATTACAAGTGGCCTTTGATCATGGCCGTCTTTCAAGCTGTGATCGCAATCTATTTTGGGTGGGTGATCTAATATGAAAAGCACAAAATTCAGTCCTGCTACCAAGCTTTCCAAAGCCGAAGTCGATCGCAAATGGTGGGAAATCGGCGATTTCTTCCGCCGCAACTCACTGTGGATGTTGATGTATTGTACAGGCTGCTGTGCCATCGAATTGCCACCGGCAATGACTTCGGCATACGACATGGAACGTTTGGGCATGGGACCAATGGCAACTCCGAGACAGGCAGACATTTTGCTAGTTTCCGGTTACCTGTCCCTAAAAACCTTAAGAAGGCTAATTTACACTTATGAACAGATGAGCGAACCAAGATATGTGGTCGCTTTGGGATCATGCCCCATCAATGGCGGCATCTATCATGATTCTCATGCCGTTATCAATCAACTCGATCAATACATACCTGTAGATGTCTATGTCGCAGGCTGCATGCCCAACACCGAATCCGTCATGAACGGTTTTGTCGATCTGATGGGACAAATCAAAAACAAAAAAGCGAATGGTTGGAAACATTACCATGAGCACTTTGCCTGGTACAAAGCCAATCAAATTACTTCATTAGGGGAGGTGGATGTCCATGACGAATTCCATGAGTAACATCGAATTTGTCAACACGCTCGTTAACAAGCACGTCAAACCACTTGTTACAGACATCATTGATCAATTCCAAGTCGGTTATGTTGTCGATCAAAACGAAATCCATCTGCTGCTCTCAGCCTTGAAAAATGAAGGCTGGATCCAAATGTCATATCTTTCAGCTGTCGACTGGCCCGAAGAAAACAAGTTTGAAGTCGTCTATGTCATCTTCAATTGGGACAAACCTGTATACATCCAGCTAAGAACCAAAATTGATCGGACCAATCCATCGATGGATTCGATTATCCAGATCTATCCGGGCGCAAAATACTATGAAAGAGAATGCCATGAATTTTTCGGCATTGCTTTCCCTGGCAACCCTGACTACGAGAAACAGTTGATCTTGGAACAATGGGACGACATCCCTCCGCTTCGGAAGGACTTTGATCCCCAAGCCTACAGCGACAGGAAGTTTCCGCAACGTACCTATACGGAAGATTATTCTGTCACCAATAACGAACCAAGTAAAGCGGAAAAAAGAAAGCTCAGAAAACAACGAGCAGAATCTTTAAAGGGAGGTAAAAAACAATGAAACAAATGAAATTGTTTTTAGGCCCCCAACATCCGGGAATGCATGGCAATGCCTCCGTTCATTTATTTGTGGACGGTGACATCATCAAAAGATCTTATCTGCTTCCAGGAATGCTTCACCGCGGTTTCGAAAAAGCAATGGAGCGTAAGCTCTGGGTCAATAATATTTCCTTAATCCCACGAGTATGTGTCCCGGAACCCGACATCAACGAAATGGCATATGCACAAGGTGTGGAAAAACTTTTGAAACTTGAAGTTCCTGAAAGAGCTCATTGGATCAGAATGATCATGTTAGAACTTGCTAGAATCTCCGCGCATTTGATGTCCTATGGCGGTCTTGGCGGTCCGACAGGGCATTATACCTTGATGTATCACGCTCATGCGGACAGAAATTCAATTCTAGACATTTTTGAAAAAATCTCCGGCGCCAGAGTCTATCACCAATATATCGTTATTGGAGGGGTCAGACAAGACCTGCCAAAAGGCATTGAAAAAGACATCAACGCCTTTTTGGACGACCTAGAATCAAGATACATCGAATACAGGGATCTAGGCATAGAAAATCCTTCAGTCGTAGCCCGTATCAAGGATACGATCATGCTTCCTGAAGAAGTTGTCTGGGAGCTAGGCGTCACCGGAATCGGCATGCGCTCAGCCGTAGGCAAACCGTATGACCTGAGAAAAGTCATGCCTTATGCCAGATACGACCAGGTCGAATTTGAAGTTCCGACATCAACATATAGCGATGCCAGGAGCCGGGTCGACATCAAACTGAAAGAGCTTGTCCAATCGATTTCGATCATCAGACAATGTCTCAAGAAAATGCCGGAAGGCCCGGTAAGGGTCAAACCTTCCCGTGGTCAATCAATGCGTTGGACTGTACCGAAAGGTTATGTTTACAGCCCGGTTGAATCCAGCCGGGGTGAATTCGGTTATTATATGGTTTCTGACGGCGGTACCAATCCTTATCGTATCGGAGTACGAGGCGCGAGTTATCCGCAAGGATTGCTTGGCATCGAAAAATACATGCCCGGAACCAGAATCGATGATTGCGCATTGTGGGTCGACACCATGGGGATCTGTTCCCCGGAAATTGATCGGTAGGTGAAGATGATGGAAGAAAAGAAAAAATATCGCCACGCGAGTATCTTCAGTTCCTGGAGACATTTCAAATATCTGTTCAAAAAACCAGTCACTCATCCAATGAATACGATCATGACCGAAAAAAACGCAACTTATCTGAATGATAATTCCATATTCAAACTAAAATCAAGACTAAACTCCGCTCCCAGAACCGCTCCGGACACTTTACGGGGATTTCACACCAATGACTGGGAAAAATGTATCGGTTGTGGAACTTGCGGCGAGATTTGCCCTACAGACGCCATCAGAATGGTGGAAAGATTTGATTTGCCACTTGTCGCAGGAGCACATCAACAACGCCCTGTCATCGATTACGGTCGCTGCTGCTTCTGTGCGCTTTGCGTCGACACCTGTACGACTGAATCTTTGAAAATGAGCAAAGAATATATTTACACGAATACCGATCCCGACAAATTTCTGCTTATGCCTGAAGTCACCTGGCAAGGTGAGAATGTCGAACAAGGCTATGTAAAAACCGAAACAACTGACTTGCTTGACCTTGAAAGAGTGGAAATGGAACATATCTCGCCCAAGCAAAGGATCAATAGCTATCTAGAAGTGGTGAGAGGCTATTCCAAGGAAGTAGCAAGACAAGAAGCCGCCCGCTGCGTTGAATGCGGTGTCTGCACATCTTCTTGCCCAGTTCAGATGCACATACCCCAATATATCAAATCAATTTGGGAAGATGACATTGAAGGCGCTCTGCGTCAAGTCTATGAAACCAATCCGCTTCCAGGTGTGTGCGGGAGAGTCTGCACGCATAACTGCGAAGTAGCGTGCGCCATCGCTGTAAGAGGCGAAGCCATCGCGATTCGCTGGTTGAAGCGTTACATTATCGACAGCGCACCTGATGACATGTATGAGAAAATCTTTTCCGAACCAGTTTCCGAAGTAATCGATGCTAAAATTGCGATTGCAGGCTCCGGTCCTTCAAGTCTTTCCGCTGCATATTACCTGAGAGGCCTTGGATACAGTGTCGACGTCTTCGAGGAAAAATCCCGTGCCGGCGGCGTAATGAGCTATGGTGCTCCCCAATACCGTCTCCCGGATGATGCCGTCAACAAGGATATCGATTTTATCAAAGGAATCGGCGTCAACATTCACACGTCGACAAGAGTCGGAACTGACATCACTTTGGAAGAACTTCAAAAAAAATATGACGCTGTGTTTTTGGGAACCGGTTTCTTCAAAGCCAAAAAACTAAATATCCCCGGATGTGATAATAGAGACGTGATTGGCGCCATGGATTTTCTACCGATCGCCAGAGATTTTGCCAGAGGTATTGTCAAACTTGATGAAATCAATGTCGGAAAATCAGCTGTGGTAATCGGTGGTGGCGACGTAGCATTTGATGTCGCAAGAAACCTTATCCGCATCCAAACGATGAAATATGGCCAAGCCGATGTCAAACTGACATCTTTGGAGTCATTTGAAATTCTTCCTGCAAGCATGGAAGAATACACCGAGGGCATGGAAGAGGGAATCCAATTTCATTTCGGTTTCGGGCCACAGGAAATTATATTGAAAAATGACAAAGTTCAAGGCCTCAAAGTATGGAAATGCACAAGCGTCTATGATCAAGATGGCAAATTTGACCCTCAGTTCGATAAAACAAAAAGTGCATTTTTTGAAGGCAACCAAATATTTATGTCAATCGGACAAGCGCCTGACCTAGACTATATACCAGAAAGTCTTAAAGCCGTAATCAAGATTGAAAGAGGCAAAATCAAGACCAATTCCCTGGGCCAGATTGATGGATGTGAGTGGCTGTTCGCAGGTGGAGACATCATGAGAGGCCCGGATATCATCACCGCTGTCGCTGACGGGCACAGAGCCGCACAGGGAATCGACGAATATCTCTATAGTAAGGCAAAGAAAAAAGCCACAAGCGAGTATTATATCGAATTAAGAACTGCTATCAAGTTCAATACTCCTGGCTTGGCATTGAAACCAAAAAAACAATAAAATAAAAGGGACGGTGAAATATCACTGTCCCTTTTCAATGTCATAATTAACGGTTTATCTTTTTTTTAATACATACATCAGCTGTGGTGCAGGAGCGTACCCGTTTTTGAAAAAGTATTTTTTCATATCTTCTGCCTTCTTGATATAATACTCTACTCTTTCCGGCTCTTTTACCCTAGAAACTATGCGATCAAGAATCTTGATAAGCTCCTCGATGTCTTCTTTTGAACATGTAAAATCCTGCTCAAAATCCATGACCCATGAATCAGCAATTTCACAGTTTGAGTTGTCACTAAGCACTTGTGCAATTTCCGCTTTTGCAAAGGTATCGTTATGAGTCATGCCAAATTCACGGTCAATTTCAGCGGACAGATGATGTAGCATCTTATGGCTCTTCTGAGCAATCGTCAATTCATCCGCGACCATTTCGTGAATCAAAATCATACCTGAAGGTTTAAGCACTCTTTCCATTTCAAAAAGGATATTTTTGATGTTATCAAGATGATGAAGCGAGTTTGAAAGACAGACAAAATCGAAATAATTATCCTGGTAATTTATCGAGTTGGCATCCATCTTGACAAGCTTGATTTTCTTATAATCCTTGAAATTGTTAGAAGCAATCTCAATTGATCTATCTGATGTATCGATACCGACGATCTCTCCATATTTTCTTGATACGTCCAGTAACAACTGGATGAAATTTCCAATACCGGTTCCTACATCCAATAGCTTGAATTTTGGATTTGATGCAAGTAAATTTCTAAGTCTTTTCACAATTTTGTCTCCTCGTATAATATGTAGTGTAGATTTGAACTTTCGAAGCTCACTACATAT
>CAZLAQ010000018.1:0-43058 GCA_964557695.1 uncultured Candidatus Izemoplasmatales bacterium
TGCTCATGGGAACAAGACATTTCCTAGGCTATGATAAGAATGAATTCGGAGAACTCGTGATTGACGAGGAACAAGCAAAAACCGTCAGGTACATCTTTCAACAATATTTAAATGGCATGGGCATCACAACACTTGCGAAGCATCTGATTGAACATGAGTTTAATAATGGCCGAGGTGTCGTGACCTGGTATTCAGATACAGTAAAAGATATTTTGAAAAACGAAAAATATGTAGGTGATCTTCTTCTTCAAAAAACAGTAACCATAGATTATTTATCGCATGTATCTGTTAAGAATGATGGACACGCAACCAAATACTATATCAAAGATAGTCATGAAGCGATTATCGACAGGGAAACCTTTGATATTGTCCAAACCATGATTCATGCAAGAGATATCATCTTAGCCAATGACAATAAAGAACGCTTCAAACACTTGGCACAAAAACCGATTAAGGGATTAGTCTACTGTAGTAAATGCAAACGCATGTATAATTCTAAAATGCACAATTCTGGAACAATCTTCAAAAAGAGCATGCTTAAATGCCACACCTCAAGAAACAATCCGGATAACTGCGATAATCATTCTATTCACGAACCTCTTCTTGAAAGAGCGACCTTATACGTCATTAAACAACTGACAGAAACCAAAGAGATGCAAGCATCCATTCTAGCTTATATGGAAAAGTCACTTGAAACAATCAATTCTCATGAACCCTTAAAGTTATTAAGAGAAAAAAATATTGATATCGCTAATGAATTAAAAAGACATGTCAGAAGCAAAATCCGCTCTGGCATGTCTGATGAAAAATATGATGAAATCTATAGTCAACTAGAACAAGATTTAAATCAATGTGAAACAGATATCGAAAACTTAAAAAATGATGTGAATAGAGAGCTTTTGATGCGTAGACGTTTCTATGCATTAAAGAACTTTATTGATTCAAACTATGAAGACTTGCACATCATCAAAAGCTTCTTTGGAATGCTTCTTGTTATGGGCAAGAACTATGTTCGCTATGTCATCGACGATACGTTTTCAATCATTGATGATTTGCATCAACAAATGGATGCCATCAAAAAATATAAACCCATTGTTAAGGGTGTTTATATCGACACTTTATCAAAACAAAATTTCTATTACGAGGTAGTAAAACATGAAAAACATTAAAGTTATTGAATCTTCAAAAGCAAGAGAACAAAAATATAAAATTAAACGTGTCGCTGCATATGCACGTGTCTCGACAAAAAACGAACTTCAAGAGTCCTCACTTGACTTACAGGTCAAGCATTATGCAAAAGAGATTATTTTTAATCCTGATTACATCTTCGCAGGCATTTACTATGATCATGGGAAAAGTGGGACTTCCATGATCAAACGAGATGGGTTGCAGGCTCTCCTTAAAAAAATACATGCAGGACAAGTAGATTTGGTCTTAGTCAAGTCTTTATCTAGGTTCGCTAGAAATACCCTCGATGCCCTAAAAGTCCTCCAGGAAACGAGAAAACTAGGTGTTGAGTTCTTCTTTGAAAAGGAAAACATCTCTTCTCTTGATACAAGCATTGATATGATTCTTACAATGATTGCAGGAATGGCTGAAGCGGAGTCTCAGCAAATGTCATCAAACATCAGATGGGGTAGTCAAAGCAGAGCAAAAAACGGACAAGTTAAAGCATTCAAAACGTTTGGTTATGTTTTGGATAAGGACAAGAAATATGCGATCAATGAATTAGAAGCTGAAGCTGTAAGAACGATATATCAAATGAAGCTAGATGGGAAATCCAATAAAGAAATGCTAGATTATTTAAATTCCAACAATTTTACAACAAGCGTTGGAAAACCATTTTACACCGGAAGCCAAATAACGAATATTTTACGAGATGAAAAATACATTGGTAAAATCACATACGGAAAAAGATATGTCAAAACTGAGGGATTTGAAAAGCAATCCGTCATCAATGAAGGTGAGCGTCCAAAATACATCATCAGTAATCATCATGAAACAATTATAGATGAGGTTACCTTTAACAAAGTACAGGAGATCATCGAAACTGCGAAAAGAATAAACGATAAACCTGCTGAATCAAATCATAGTGAATACAAGCGTTTTGTCTATTCCTTTATCCATAAAGCCTATTTGTATCGAAAAAAGAAATATATCAATGATCCGAAATATGATCTACTAGAAAACGACTATTTCCGTAATCCCCACTTCCCCCGTTTTTATGTGAGACACGTATCCAAAGTGCTACTCAAGTCACTCAATGCCTTAGGCTCGAAATTTAGCGCTTTGGAGCAAAGATTTGACAAGCAAGTGAATGAACTTTTAAGCAAACAATCTATTGAACAAAGATTAGAAAAGCAAGAGGAACTTCTAAATGATTACATGAGACAATATTATCAGTTAGAACGAAAAAGTCAAAAGGATTCAAAGGATCGTGCACTTCTATTTGAACTAGAGGATATCATTATTCAGGAGAGTATGAAATATACTTCTATTGAAGATGAGTATCTGAATATCCATGATGCTTTGGATTCAGTAGAATCCATTAAGAAAGCTATCAAGCAACAATCTTATCCGATAAAAGAACTCGATTCTAAAAAGGTAACTCAGATATTTGAAAAGTTTGTGATTGTAGATAAAGAGAATTATGTATCACTAATCAACATTTCAGGAAAAGAACTTAATTTGGAAACAATGAAAAATGCAGTGACTCGAGAGCCACTGCATGAAGGTTCTTATAAAACAAATGGTAAAAGCAATCTAACAATTACATGGAGAATTATTCTTGTTTGATCTCCCAAGCCGTATAAACAGAACGATAGCTGCAATCCCAAGTATCTAGGATAACTCCATCGATGCAGGCAACTACATGCCCTGCCATCTTTAAGATGTAGGTTCCTTTTGGATGTAACATAGTAAAGTCGGTACCTTTGATTCGAGGTTCACCTTTAACTGGTTTAAAGATCAGTCTTGGATAACCCTTGAAATAATCATATAAGAACTTGGTGTCCTTGTAATTTGGATAACCAAGTTCTTTTTTCTTGCGGTTTAATTCTTTACGGCATTCTAAGTAATCTGTAGAGGTTGCTGTAGCAATTGCACGAACAACACAATCACTTGTCTTGATTCCTTTTGGATGAGGATTGTACGCTTTGAACATAATATATAGTCTCCTTTTTCTTGGTTACTATATATATTGCTCAAAAAGCATCTAAAATCAAGTGTAATTTTTAGACAATAGCTAATTTGGATAAATAAAACCGAACCACATAGTGGTCCGGAAAATGTATCATCATTTTTTTTAGATGTGGTCCGAAGATAACACACCTCATTCGCATATATATTATATCAAATTAATAAATCTTTGTAAAGAGTTATATACTTAGCATTAAATTTGCTTTATCAATATTATCCAACCCGAATATCTTTGAGTGTATTTTATTATTTAAACTAGAATTATTTAACATAATCTCATCATTAATAAAAACCTTACATCTGTCACTTATGTTGTCCTTGCCAAATGTAAATACATAAAGCAAGTATATAATTGTCACAGCATCTGTTATTGTATTAAAATCATAGGTTAGAGTTGGGGGAATGGCATACGTGGGATTTATGGTGCTCAATAAATCAGCAATCATCGATATCAATTTACCATGCTTTATATCATATCCATTATTTTTGTATCTACCATCTATAACGGGTTGATTGTGAGCTATATTATTTCTTACTAAATAAATCAAACGAAGTGATTGGTAAATATATTCTGACTTCTGATTTTGAGTGAATTGCCCGCCATCACTTCTCTTAAAATTACAATTCAAAGAAAATTTTTCTTTAATTTTGTCAACTCCTCTTGGAGTATCATCCTTGTCAGTACAGTTTTCAATTATAGACAAAAATTGTCCAAGATCCAACAATTCAAAATAAGCCCAAATTGGAATATCATTGTGATTATCAAAAAAATGCGAGACAATTTGATTTTTATGAGAGCAACTTCTAAACAAAGTCTGTTTTACATTGACATTGCTTTTAGATTTTATACATAATTTTACAACTTCATTGTAATGTGGTGAAGTACTATTATTCAAAATTATTTCTTCAGTGATAGTATCATTTAGTCTCTGTTTAAAAATACTTTCTAAACTTAAGATCATCGGAAACAAAAGTGCTCGCAAATCAAAATCCAATTTGTATAATTTCAAGTAGTCAATCAACTTTTTATTTTGGCCATTATTTCTAACATTATTTTCTACAAAAGAATTAAACACATGATAAAAGCCGAGTTTTTTAAGTTCGCCAAATTCATCACTTGAAAAATCAAATTTGTAATTGACTAACTTCATTTTCAATTGATTATCTGTAAGAATATTCTTATTCATTATCATGCCCTGCATCCATTAAGATTTGTAGATTAGTAGCAGATTTTTTTAACTCATCAAATTTTCTTGATCTTTCTTGAATAAAAGCTATTTTCTCTCTAACTTCTTCATCTTTATTCTTCAATTTAGTTTCCACCAATTTCAAAGTTTCTAATATCGAGTTTGCGGTAGTTTCAGAGAAATCATAGAATGAAAAATAAGAAAGTAATATTTTTAAAGAACGTGTATTAATTTTTAATTTTAATTCTGTGTCATTATTTCTAAATGCAGAAGACAAACTATTAAGATTATTAACTAATCTCTTCACATTGTCGTTTTCAAATTCTTCAGTATACTTCTCAGCAAAATCAACTATATATTTTGATTGTGCATTCAAGGGAATTTTATTATTTAAAACACCGATTACATTGATGAAATGCTTATCAAATTCGTTACGTTTGTCTGAAAAACCTAATGAATCCAAAAGTAATTCTTTATCATTTACGCTAGAAATCAAATTATTCAATTCATAATTATATATGTAAATAGAATTGATTATTTCTCCAGCTTTTAGAGTCTCTTGATTTTGTACATACTTAAAATATTCTACTACAGTCTTTTTATCAGTATTGGATAATGTTGTAATGTTTAAATTATATGACATAAAATCATCTCTAACAGTTGAGGGTAAATCGATATATGCAATAGAGTTCTTAGATAATACTCTTTTAAAGTCTTCAACTTCGATGTCACTTAATATGTTCTTATACTCAGATAAATATTCATTAAGAATTTTTTTTAATTTCAGGACACTGCTTTTAGTTCGAATAACATAAGAATCTGTACCATCACCAATAAAATAGATAATAGTCTTTAGCCTTTGCTGACCATCCACCACCTCAAGTAGTTCTTCACTTTTCGACAAAATGATATTACCTATCGGATAGTTATATAGAATTGAAACAATAAGTTCGTCTCTAAACTCATTTTTCCAAATATAACCCCTTTGAAATTTAGGGTTCAATATTATCTTGTTTTTTCTACAACTGTTATTAATTGTCATGATAGGTTGAGAGCTATAACTGAATGACATTTTTCTCATTTTTTCCCTCCACAGAATCGATTTTAATATTTATAAATATATTATAACACCGATAATTTAAAAATGTAATGGTGTATAAAAAATCTACTTTTGGACATTTTGATAAAAACCATAAAAAAATGATAGAAATCGCTTCTATCATTCATCTTTTTATTCAAATTTATGTAATCATTTCATAACGCTTCATAGCGACATACATAAGACCGACAGTCTACTATAACGGGTTACGGTGTGCATGGGCGACACAATGAACTTTAACAGCTTTTGCAAGTTCAATATAAGGCACAAACAGTTTTTCGATATGACTTCTTAATGCATTTGACACGCATTTTGAATTCTTATATGCATCACAGAGCAAAGAAATCGCTTTATCAATAACAGACGAAAAAGCGTCATTATTTGCATGGCTTGATAATTCAGACGCAAAGAGAATTTGGCTTACCAATCTTTTTGCATTATACGATGAATCTTTGTCTTTAATTTGAATAAGCGTTTCTAAATTCATACTCTTTTTTTTCTCCTTAACAGAAAAATTGATCCAGTAGCAAGTACAAGAATAATTCCGTCAATGATGTAAAACACGAGTAACCCAGATCCACCTGAGCCATTATCGATATTGCCATCATCGTCATTATCTTCAATTATCGGATATTGCATTTCCGGATCTAGCGATGAATCATAATTATAAATACCAGGTAAATTATTGACGCTTTTAACTACCACTGTTATTAATTCATCAGTAGAAATAGAATTGTTTACTAGGTCGTTCTCCGTGTTATTTAACAGACTCAGACGATTATATATGGTAATAGTTGAATTTTCGGCCAGATAAGATCTTCCTGAATATCTCATAATATTCACGCCTTCAAGCGTTGAATTATTGAGTCTAAAAAGATAACCTTGCGGATATAAATTATCACCTGATGAATTTACGACCACTAAATCACTGTTTTCCGCAGAGAGAAATGTGTTTGAGGCAAATGTGAAGGAATTTTTGATTATTACTGCTTCAGAATCGGCAACACTAAAAAAATATGAATTTGGACGAGTTATATTATCATAAACTTTTGTCAATCCGCCATTGACATCGGTTGGCCAAGAAAATCCATAATATGTAGGAAATAGTGTGCCAAACCCTTGTCTAGAGACAACAGAAGCGTTAGATAAAATTTCATCCAGGTAAGCATCACTGGTATATTTCAAGTTGATTCCTTTGCGATAGAACGTCCCGTTAATTCCTTGAACAAATGGGCTATCAAGATATGAATCTTCCGTGCCTAAATACTCGATTCCGTAGGCGCTACCTGCTAAACTGACATTGACTACATAATTGTAATTACCGGTAGCACGGACTGTATATGAATGCAACCTGACCGTACCAGTTAAATAGTTCGGGCAATTGTTGATGTATTCAAAGCGAATTCCTTTTACTCCAGAATGATCGCCCGAAATAGTGATTAATGCTTGATTGAATTGTGCGTCATATTCATCGAGAGTATATCCATAATCCGCAAAAATTATAGTTCCTAAACTTAAACCAATTTCATCTCTTGGATTAACGCTTGAAGAACCTCTTAATTGCGTATTTTCATAAACAATAAGACTATTACATACCTTATAATAACCTGAAGGTAAATATACAATGCCTCCACCATTGGTATGTGCTTGATCAAGCGCATTTTGAATTGCTTGAGAACTGTCAAAAGTACCTGTCAAATCAGCGTAGAAATCAATTACGTTATATAAACGTCTCGGTACATCAATAGTATAAATATCTTCAGATCTTTCTTGATCAAAAGTTAATGAATCAAATTGAGCTTCAGCTCCGCTTAAATAAATATTGTCTCCTGATATATCTCCAATGAGATCAGTCCCCACTATATTTACTGCCGAGGTTGTCGAATCTGTTCTCCTAATAGAATAATCACTTCCCGATATGTAACTGTTCGCAATATTGATGCCAAAGTTAGGATATAGATTATCTATCCGCATCGCTGTCTGCGTATTTTGTATCAAGAGATTATAAAACTGACCGATAAAATAAATTTCTGGTTGACCAGGGATCAGCCTTCTTAGACCATCATAAATCCAAATACCAATACGATAATCCTGAATATCGATATTCGAGAATACAACCCACTCTAAATCTCCGATCTGCATGCCAATACTATATGTTGAGGTAAAAGAGTCAATAACAGTTTTATCGGCAGGCATAAGATAGCTCGCAGCTGTAGACCAGTAATTATTATTAATTGTAATATCTCTTACAACTCCATACTCTGATGAATTATATAACTCAAATCCTTTATAAAGTATCGTTCCCTTGATGTTTTCAAGGTGGATCATTTCATTGGCTGCAGAAGGAAGCGATCCATTCGTTGTTATACTTGCAGCAATTCCTCGGTAAGAATTTATCATCGTGACATCCTTGATTGTCGATGCCATATGATCAGAATGTCCCCTGGAACTTGCAAAACTAGGTATTTCAAAGGTATAGGGATAAGGTTTCACATTTGTCATTGTTTGATAAGGATAATAAATTGTGATCCCGATTACTCCTGCAGAACCTCCTATAGTAAAAAGTGAAGGAAAATTAGCATCCAAAGTTTCAACATCTGCATAAATCATGGTTCCATAATCGCCATTAAACGTTAAAGAATCCGGATCATTATAATCACCATACAAAGTAGTAAAAGGCAAAACAGTAATATTTGATGTGACTCGATACTTGCCTGTTGGAAGAAAAACAGTACCTCCACCAGCGTCATAACAATCTTGAATAGCTCTATTAATCCCAGCGGTAGAATCTATCAATCCTGTTGGATCCACAGCATAATCCGAAGGTAAAATGACTATGTCAGCAACAATCAAATCTAATGAATATTCCGTTGTTGGAATTACTGGTCCTGACACGTCTTCCGCCTCGATCCTTTGCGTTATATTCAACGTTAATAAAATTGAAAGTATCAACCCTAACGATAATTTCTTAAAATAGTTATTTTTCATCATGTCCATCATCTCCATCAACTTTAACTTTTCTGCCGCTAAGGATTGCGATTATTAAATTAATTCCGACGCTGACAAGCAAAATATAGAATTCAGGTGTCCCGAGATCAACGATAATTAATAATATCACGCAAAACACCAACATGGCAACAGCAAAGCGGAAAACAAAAGCATTCCTAAGTTTCTTCATGAGGTACCTCTTCCAAATTGCAGCATAACACTTTTGTTTTTCCAATCTGAACATAATCTATTGGAAATGTACATTTCTTTTTAGAATATAAGCATCGGCTGAAGAAAGAACACCCTTCTGTTCTATTGGTTAAATCAGCAAGTTCCATGGTTTTTAGCGGAATCTCGTTGTTGATTTGATCTTTATCGAAATCAATTGTAGGAACGGCAGCGATCAAAGCTCGAGTATATGGGTGAAATGGCGCAGACAGGATATCTTTAACACTCCCCTGTTCAACAATTTCGCCGAGGTACATAACGCACATTTTACCACCATTAGCAAAATAATTGGCGGTTGCCAAATCATGCGTAATGTAAATGAAAGAAATGTTGAATCTTTCATTTAACTCTTTCATTATGTCAAGAATTGAAAGCCGCAAGGATACGTCAATCATCGATACCGGTTCATCTGCGACGATCAGTTTTGGATCAAGCGATACTGCTCTGGCAAGACATATTCTTTGACGCTGACCACCGCTCAACTGATGAGGAAACTTATCCGTAAATTGTTCTGCCGGATTAAGTCCCACCAAATCCATCAGTTCGATAATTTTATTATCGATTTCCGACTTTTTTATTGTTTTATACTTATTCTTTATTGGCGCAAAAAGCGACTGATAAATCGTTCTGATGGGATTCAAAGCTGCATAGGAGTCCTGTTGAACAAACTGAACATTATTTTTATACTCTTTTTTTGAAACAGTGATTTTGTTTATATCTGCATTTTGAAAATATACTTTCCCGCTAGTAGGTCTCAATAACCCAACGACGATTTTTCCTAGCGTTGTTTTTCCACATCCGGACTCCCCGACAAAAACCGTAATGTCACTCTCGGAAATATTGAGGTTGATGTTTTTAAGAACTTTAACGCTTTTTTCGTTTTGAAAAATGCTTCCAGATTTGGTAAAGTTCATACAGATGTTTTCCAATCTAATCAGTTCACTCATCATTTCCCCCCCTCAGAATATAGATGACATCTTATCACATGAGTTTCATCGGGGTATTTATAATATCCTGGCTCATGAGATTTGCATAAATCCCACGCCTTTTCACATCGGGGATTGAAAACACATCCACTGGGAAGGAACATCAGATTTGCTGGACTACCAGGGATTGTTTTCATCAGGGAAATGTCTTTTCCAAGGCTTGGAGTGGCATTAATCAGTCCTTTTGTATAAGGATGCAATTGCATGGTAAATACATCCTTGACTGTTCCGTATTCCATCATTTTACTTCCGTACATTACAGCGACAAAATCGGCGTATTTTGAAACAACAGAAATGTCATGCGTTAATAAGAGCATGGAAATCCGTAAATCGACATTGATTTTTTTTAGTAATTTGAAAATATAATCTTGAACAATAACGTCTAACGCAGTAGTAGGCTCGTCCAAAATAATCAATTTCGGTTCCAACAACAGACTAAAAGCTATCATTACCCTTTGTTTCATTCCTCCGCTTAACTCATGAGGATAGGCTGAAAACACCTTTTCAGGATCCAAATTCACTAAATTTAAATAATGTGTTGATATTTTTTTGGCTTCATCCTTATTGATTTTCGGCCTATGGACAAGCAATGTTTCATAAAATTGTTCGAAAATCGTCATCAATGGGTTCAAAGCATTTTGAGCTCCTTGAAAAACCATTGATATTTCTGCCCAGCGAAATTTTTGCAAATTATTTCCAAAGAGTTGATTAATTACAACAATATTTTCGTTTCCAAAATAGAGGATTTCTCCTTCTTCCAGCTTCCCTGGGTCGGAAAGATTTTTCAGCAAAGTGTTTGCCAATGTAGTTTTGCCTGACCCGCTTTCTCCGACTAAAGCTGTTATTTTCCCTTCTACTATATTTAAAGAGACTTTGTTTACCGCACGGATAGAATATTTTTTTAAAAGATAATCAACTGATATGTTATTAATTTCCACGATATTTTTCATGCCATCACCTTAATTTACCTGAAGTCTTGGATTGAAGGTTTCATCCAGTCCGTTGGATAGTAATATGATTCCAAACTGAAACAATATAATCGTGAAAATCGGCGATAGAACATATGCATACGCAGTCGAAACATAGAATGCACCTTGATTCATTATATCAAATATCATTGCCCCCCAATTTGAAGGTTCAAGTGCAGCAACTCCCAACATCATAATTCCTACGCTTCCGGTAATCGCTCCACGCATGATCATAATGAAATTGATTAGTATGTAAGCAGCCATGTTTGGAAGTAGCTCGGCAAAGATAATATGAGATTTTTTCATATTCATGACTTGGCAAATTTGAATAAAGTCGCTTTCCTTAAGCGATAAGACCTGTGCTCTTACCGCCCTTGATAATGCTGGCCAGCTCCAAACACTGAGCACAATCGA
Organism: uncultured Candidatus Izemoplasmatales bacterium; assembly: GCA_964557695.1. GTDB lineage: Bacteria > Bacillota_I > Bacilli_A > Izemoplasmatales > Hujiaoplasmataceae > JAAYZB01. The sequence continues at coordinate 11,069 of CAZLAQ010000018.1, forward strand.
GAAAGTCAAAGGATCTCTTATAGTAATAATTGTGGCAAGAATCATTAAGATTGGAAAACTAGGTATTGTCAGAAGCAAATTAGTAATCAGCTGAATAACTTTATCAAATGCTCCTCCAATCAGTGCTGAACTAATACCGATTATCACACCAATCGCCACTGTAAATATACCTGTAAAAAATGCAATTAATAAAATGCCTTTGGTACCGTCAATCAGCATTTGCAAAACATCTCTGCCTAAATAGTCGGTGCCAAACCAATGCTCGGAAGAGGGGGCAACAAATCTTAAAGTTCCAGATGTAAGTCCATCGTATTTGAACAGATATGGTCCTATAAATGCAATTAATACGAAAAATACTAGTACCGAAAATCCAATAGCGCTTTTCTTGTTCTTGTACATCAGGGATAGGAAACGAAATATCATATTCCAAAATCTAAAAAGCAAGCGTTTAAGCATTACTATTATTTTGTTCAAGATTGCTCTCATCATTGATTCCTCCTAATACGCGGATCTATCAAAGAATAGATCGAATCTGCGATCAAGTTTACAAAAATGATAATTGCACTTGTAAAAAACAAAATTCCCACTATCATGAAGTATTCTTTTTCCACTATAAATATCGAAAATTGCTGGCCAATTCCAGGATAATTGAAAATACTTTCCATTAGTGGGGATCCTCCGAATAATACTGCGAAAGAAATTGCTAGAGAAGTGATCAAAGGCAAGATTGCATTTTTTCGCAAATATTTCTTCAAAATGATTTTTTCAGGCAATCCTCTAGCATTAGCTGCCGTAATATAGTCCGATCCCAAGATGTTGATGCAACTGCCTCTCATCATTAATGTCCAGTTTGCTGTCTGAATCAGCATATAGGCCAAAACGGGAAGTGTTGCATGATAAAAACAATCCAGAATGAATTTTAAATTCAAGCCAGGAGTAGAAAAAGTGGAATCATATGCTCCTTGCCCGGGGAAAATCTTAATCTTAAACGAAAAAATAAAAAGCAGTAAAAGCCCTAAAATAAAATCAGGAATCGAGCTACCCAATATGGTATATGCATTGATCGAGGTTTTTACTAATCCTTTCTTTTTCCAAGCGCTTTTTGAGCCGAAGAGCGTACCAAAAAAGTAACTCAGAGCGAGCGCAAGACTTGAAACAAATAGAGTCCACGGAAGATTCTTCTTTATGACATCATTCACACTCAATAAAGGGTTTGACATGGATTGTCCCAAATTCCCGCTGAACAACGACTTCAAATAAGCAAAAAACTGTGTGAACGGATTGGCAGTGGGATCATAACCTAGTATCTGAACGGCAAGTTTTCTCGCTTCTTCAAAAGTAATTCTTCTTTGTTCTACCAACTTTATCGCATAACTGTCGACAATGTTTCCGGGAATCAAACGTATCAAAATGAATATCAAAAAAGTAGAGAGAAACAGAGTGACCACTGCCAATCCGATTCTCCTCCACACATATCGATATCTATAAATCATTTTTGTGAAATACCGAAAAAGATTTCTTAAGATATTTGCAAAACTTTTACGCTTGGTTTTCATCACATATATTCCTTATTTAAGCTCTGGGAAATAATTCATTTGTTACATATGGCCCGGCTTGAGTGAAAAAAATATTTGTTTTTGCAACACTTACAAAATCATCATCGTTCGGTTCGGGAATATACAAAATATTTCTATCAACAGCAAAACGACTTGCTAATGGTAAGCCCCCGACACGACTTACATCAAATATTGATCCGGCAATGTTTTCGTAAAATTGGATTCCATAGTTGTATTCGGAAAATCCTACAACTATTGCAGCTGTATATTTAGCCAAATCAATATCGTTATATGTATAAATATTCCGATATAAGTCAGCTATTCTGACCGTACCGGAGCCATCTAAAAGATCTACTTCGATACTGAATTCATCGTCATTTGTTGTTTCAGTACCGTTTTCATCAATATCAAGATGGAGAATATATGCCTGCAAAGTATCAAAAAAATGTTTCATTGATCCGCCAGGATGTGTTCCATATGTGTTTAGTTCTGTAAAAGCAACAACGCAGTCATAGGGGCTGTTTTCAAGCCTTGCATTGCCAAACCAAGTCGTCCAATCACCACCGTTTTTTAAGGAAACCGTTATTCCGAAATTTTCTAGTTGAGATTGAACCGCTTGAGCGGGTTTTGTGAAAATATCTTGAAATCCGATTGTCAATTCAACCAAGTCGCCATTATTATTATACCATTTTCCTTCTGTTTTTGACCACCCTGCTGAAAATAATAGTTGTGTCGCTAACTCTTGATTGTATGAATATTCAGATATCAAATTATAATTGTCTGCCGACAAGTATTGACGAGCTTCTACATTTGACATTATCATCATTGGTTTCCAAGAAGTAATGGCATAAGCGTTTCCGGCCTGAGTGATTTCTTCCCGATCGAAAATATATTGAAATGCCTCCCTAACAAGAATGTCATCCCAAATAGTTTTTTCTAAATCGTAGTACATGCCTACCGTTCCTTGATCATAATATTTATAACTAACCAAATTACCGTTGCTATGTAAAATCGATTCTAGAATCTCCGGTGTGTATAGTCCGTCTACATAATCAAGTTTTCCAGCAGACAAATCCGCATAAACTTGATTTGTGTTCGAATATTGTTGAAATTCAAGCCGTTCAAATTTGACAAGATCATAATTATAATAATAAGGATTTTTCACTAACACCATTTGATTTTCATTGTAACTTTCAAGCATGTAGGCTCCCGAACTAATATAATGGTCCGGTCTGTGGGCGCGAAATTCGTTATATTTGTCATACAACAATTGTGCTTTTTCACCTAAAACTTTTCCGAATCTTGTTTCACCATAATCATTTTCCTCGGTAACTACTGTTTCAATACCATCTACAAGATCAATAAGATAATCAATGTATACTTTGAATTCCTTATATTGTACGGAGCCGTTTTTTGTGTCTAGAGCCATTAACATCGTTTTGGCGTAATCGGTCGGTTCGCGCCAAGATTTCCAAGTAATTAGCAACTCTTTGTCGTCATCTAGCTGGCCATTTTGGTTTGTGTCGATTACTTCCATATCATATACATATCTTGTCATGTCCGTAGTATTTAATACGTAATACGATAAAATATCGATAGCAACAACTGGATCCCCATTATTCCACATTGCATTTTCCCGAACTGTTACTAGTGTTGTTCCATCATCTCGATGATCAATAGATTCTGCCAAAAGAAAATAGAACTCTTCGGTTGTTCTGACATATTGAACTAGCCCTTCAAGGCCGAATATGATTAATGGGCCAGCATCGCCGCCACCGTGAAAATGGTTCGCAAACCCTGTTTTTGTCCAACTTCCAGCCGTTCTCAAAGTTTTCTCCGTATTTATTCCACTGGCATCGTATACATCAGAATACCCGATGCTTACCGAATCTGAACATCCCAAAATCACAAACATTACTAGGGATATCAAAAATGCAAGATAGACCTTTTTCATCATCCTTCACCACTCCTAAAATTGAAAAAATTGTCTTAAACCAATATAGTCAATTAACGCAAACTTATATAGTAACATAACAAATTTGCATTAATTGACTAGGGACCGAAGTCCCTAGTCCAAAACAAATATAATGGAGAGAACTACTCAGAAACGATAATTCTAACAGCTAAAACAATTACTCTGTCTGCCAAATTTGATCCGGTTGTTCCAGTTGAATCGATTCTGTCATTGGCTTCAATAACAAAGACTACGTCTGTCTTATCAGCAAGTCCGGATAGATCAAATGTGAATAGATCATCCGCATCGATTGTTGGTGGAGTTGGGAATGTGACCCATCCGTTTTCATCTTGAGCCATTCCCAAAGTCACTTGAGAACCTGTCAATACAACATTTAGGACTTCCGATACATAGTTTGTTCCATCGTGATAGTATGCAACTACTCTGAAAGCTCCAGCTCCTGACAATACGTCTGTAACCGCAGCGCTTCTAGCAACTACTACCAGACCGGTTGCATTTGCTGAAACATCGGTTTTATTATACATTGCAATACCAGCTTCGTCGTCGTCTGTAGTTTCATAAGCATTCAAAACTGCTCCATATCCCGCATCGGCGATAACGCTTGTTTCTTCAAATTGAAAACCTCTCCAAATCACATCTGTTGGTAAAGCTGTACCTGCGAAATCAATCAAAGAAGTTGTAGCACCTTGTCCACCCCAAGCAAAATCCCATCTTGCTAAATTGGTTTCTTTTGCCAAAGCAGCAAAATCATCAACAGTTATTTTACCAAAAGCATAGTTAGGAGCAATCAATCTAACTGCTAGAATCATGACTCTGTCAGCAAGATTCGTATCACCAGCACCTACAATATCCATTCTGTCATTTGCTTCAATTACAACAATTATGTTTTCCGTATCCGCATATTCCGATACATCAAAACGAAATGCATCTTTTGAATCGACTAATGGCGGTTCTTCAAATGAGATCCAGCCATTTTCATCTTGCGGATAATTATCAGTAACTTGTGTTAAAATTACTGTCTCGTAAACATCTTCTGAAGGGATCATCAAACTAACTCTGAATTGTCCTGCCCCAGATAGGTATGGATCACCACCGTTAGCTCCGTTTGGAGTGCCTCTGGCAATCACTTCTAATGTTTCAACACCTACGGCGAAATCTACTTTGTTATACATTGCAATTCCAGCTTCGCTGTCATCGGTCGCTTCTAACGCATTCAAAATAGCACCATAACCTGCATCTGCAAAAACACTAGTTTCTTCGAAGACATAACCTCTCCAAATCACATCTGTTGGTAAAGCTGTACCTGCGAAATCAATCAAAGAAGTTGTAGCACCTTGTCCACCCCAAGCAAAATCCCATCTTGCTAAATTGGTTTCTTTTGCCAAAGCAGCAAAATCATCAACAGTTATTTTACCAAAAGCATAGTTAGGAGCAATCAATCTAACTGCTAGAATCATGACTCTGTCAGCAAGATTCGTATCACCAGCACCTACAATATCCATTCTGTCATTTGCTTCAATTACAACAATTATGTTTTCCGTATCCGCATATTCCGATACATCAAAACGAAATGCATCTTTTGAATCGACTAATGGCGGTTCTTCAAATGAGATCCAGCCATTTTCATCTTGCGGATAATTATCAGTAACTTGTGTTAAAATTACTGTCTCGTAAACATCTTCTGAAGGGATCATCAAACTAACTCTGAATTGTCCTGCCCCAGATAGGTATGGATCACCACCGTTAGCTCCGTTTGGAGTGCCTCTGGCAATCACTTCTAATGTTTCAACACCTGCGGCGAAATCTACTTTGTTATAGATTGCAATTCCAGCTGTTTCGTTGTCTGATTCCTCAAGAGCATTAAGAATGGCTCCATATCCCGCATCTGCCAAAACGCTATCGGAATCATCTGGATCTACAAATCTCCAGATAATTTCATCGATTGTTGCGTTTCCTGCAAGGTCAAACAAATCAGGAACAAATTCTCCTGGATGATTTCCCCAAGCTACATCCCAACGAGACAAATTTGTTTCTTTAGGAATAGATTCAAGAATGCTGTTTGTCAAGCCGAGAATAACATCTTTGTAAACTGTCACGGAAATCGAATCTGATAAACTAGTGTTTTCTTGTGAAGTTACAGTGATGTCAGCTTCTCCTTCGCCAACACATGTAACTAACCCGGCGCTTGTAACGGTAGCTACCAGTTCATCACTTGAAGTCCAAGCAACTGTTTTGTTTGTTGCGTTTACCGGATTAAAAACTATTCCCAGTTGTAGTGTCTCTCCTTCCAAATAATAGTTGTTCACGGACCCTATTATCTGTAATTCTAGTAAGGCTACAGTTGCCACGGTGGTAGTTGCCGTGCTTTCTGTTGTTGTTTGGTTCAAAGTAGTGTTAGTTTGCGTGCCTGTTGTTGTCGCAGTAACTTCGTTACATCCAATCATTAAAGCAAGAAAAGATAAAACAAATAAAGCACTTAAAATCTTTTTCATAATTTCCTCCTATATTCTTATAATGAATGCGAAAATAGCTTTCGCTTATAGCACAATATAATTATTCTTCTTCGCTTGTATCCGCTTTCAACCAAGCGCCAAGCCAGGCAATTCTATCGCATAACTCAGCATCTCTTTCCCCAGCCAACAAACCGTCTTCATGCATATCATCGACCTCTAAAAACACAATTACAGTTTGGCCTTTGAAAGAACTGATATCAAAATAGAAGTAGTCATTTCCAGCTTCATAGTCAGCCGCAGAAGAATTACTGATTATCATCCAGTTTTCATCGGTTTCCGACACTAGTCCCTGTACTAATTCCAGATAAACGGGCTCTAGATAATTGCCTTCTCCGTCAATCGGAATAACTCCGACTTGAAATTTCCCTCGTTCGGATGTTGTTTGGGTAATGTGGGAACGAACTCTTAATTTCAATATGTTCATGTCGGTTCCGATCGCAATTTTATTATACATGTATTGGTTTGCAACTTCATCGTCATTGTATGGATGATCCCAACTATCAAATATTACTCCCCAAACTCCATCCCATGGTGCAACACCTCCGTAAGTTGATGTGGTTTTTCCACCACGCCATAATGCATTGGTCACATCTTTATTGCCCGCAGTATCATAATAATCATCATCTATAGCATTTGTGATTCCATCTGTGCCATATTTTTCAATATCCCACTCAATCCGATAATCAGTCGCCAGTGAATCAAGATATGATTTCGATAATTGCTGGTAGACAAAATTTGATGGGGCAGCTATTTCGACATATATCATTTTTTCAATAGAATTACTACCATAAGCAGTGATTTCTACCGTGTCACCAACAATGGCTGTTTCAGAAACCGAGTAGATACCATATTGGTTAATAGTAATAATGTCTTCATTTGAACTTTCGTAAGTAACTAGTGTTTGTGTCGTATTGCTTGGGGTGAATAAAGGCACAAACGCAAATATACCAGAAGCAAGATTGACCGGTATCAAAAGTCGATTTTCCTCACTTGTAATTATCGGAACAGCTTCATTATTCTTTTTTAAAGAAATATCAGTCAACTGGACCTCATTCACAGTAATAGTACATACTGCTGAAATTGAGGTATCAGACAGAACCATTGCTGAAATCAAATATTGCGATTCAGAAATAGCACTGCTACTTACTGATACCAACCCCGCCGCTGAAACACTTACAAGTCCCGCTTCTGCATTTCCAATAGGTTGAACTGTATAATATAGAGTCACATTGGTGGCGTTTGCTGGAGTATAAATAATATTTAATTGTTTTTCACTCCCAATGTTAACAGAAACATCGCTCTCTTGAAATTCTATGTTTGTTAATACTGTTTCAGATATTACGATTAAATTAATGGATGCGGATACTTCAACTGTTGATGCTTGAATTTGCGTACTCCCTGAAGAAATAGCGAATATTTTCCCTGTAGAATCAACTGTAGCTGTCGCCTCATTTGACGATGACCAAGATATGTCTTTATTCGAAGCATCGCTAGGACTGACATAAGCTGACAAAGTCACTTCGTCTCCGACTACTAAGGTTAAAGAGTTGTTTACAATACCGATTCCAGAAATTGAAATCTTTGTCGCAAGCACTCCAGAATTTACAGTGGTCGTCACTTCTCCGCAGGAAACAAGTGGAAATACCAATGCGAATAACAAAATCAATGTTTTTTTAAAATCCATTCTGCTGCTTTCCTCCATTTTCTATTTCATTTGAAATATATGCAAATCTGTTAATATTCCTGTACAATCTTCGGAATATAATCCGATTTGTTGAGATCTAATTGGTTCTTCTAGTCTATAACCAGAAATGAAAACATCATTTATATACACTTCGATAAAATATTCACGTAGAAAAACTTTATAATTCAGTTCATTATATTCAATAACAGGATTTTCCTTCGACATCAGATTTTCAAGAACTAGATTTGATCCGAATCCATCCACTATTCTAGAAAATTCTAATCTGTTTGAAATAAAATTAGAAAAAGCACAGATTTTTCCTCCGGACTTGGTTATAAAAAATATACCAAAACCAAGACCTACCAATCTACTTAATGAAAACTCAACTATGATTCCATCGGATAAAACAGATTCGTGGTTTATTGTAAACAGTAAATCAGAAGACAATAATCCGCCCGAAGAGCCTCTGTTCGTAAAAGCAATTGAGTCTTCAGAAATATTCCAATCAACAGATGGAAGATATCCGATTTGTTTACAATCTTGCCATTTCAGCTGATCCGCTTTAAAATTAGAAATCAAATCTTTCATTTTGTCATTACCTTGCCAATATCTCAATTCCAATCGACCGGGCTTAACTTCTACGAGTTTTTTGATCATTCCAAGCCAAGCATCTGCTATGGGATTACCCCAAATATGATAATAAAGATACTCACCGTTTTCTTTTATAACTCGACCTACGCTGTTCATGGTAACGTTACTCACATCTCTACTTCCAGCTAACATGGGGTCGCCATCAGGCAATGAATATGGTCCTTCAAGATTTTGGGAATATACGTAATATGACCCACCCGAGAGATATTTTGCTCGATAATCATGGCGGAACCCTAATTTTGATGAAGTACAAAAAATAACATAATGCCTTTCATCAAAAGCCAGATGTTCAGGCACTTCATAAGCGGGAAACAAATTCAGGTCCTCTGTCGCTGGCTTTAAGTGTTTCCAATTTAGTCCATCATTGCTGGTAAAAAAGCCGAGGACTCCGTTTTTTTGTGGATATTTACTAATTGCGGAACAAGCTGTTGAAAATGCAAAATAAGGCGGTTTTTCATTTTCTAAAGCGCTTACAATTCCGAGCGAGTCCCATCTAGGATAAGGATCGCAAAGATGCTTTTTTGATTTTTCATATATTTTCCCATCTGGTTCAAAAACGATGTTTGGAACTTTTTCCCAGTTGATTAAGTTATAACTTTTTGCAAAATAGATTTTTTGTTCCCCAGCTGGCTTTTCTTGTGAGTAATTCATTATATATTCATTGCCTATCATCTGAATCATACCCGTGCCAAGCCAAATTGCATCTTCATCTTTTTCCAAAACTGATCCAATTTCTTGCCAATGAATCAAATCATCAGATATTGCAAGACTGATACCATCCCAACGGGTACCATTTTCGCTTACGCGTATGTAAAACAGATAGTATTTGTCATTCTTATTGACAAGCCAAGAGTCCCATAATCTTTCTTTTAATGGTTTATATAGCACCTTGTTCTACCTCGCTTTTCCAACACTGTTTAGAATTTTCATGTATCTTGAAACAACATTCCTTGTTGATTCAATCATCGCTCTCGATAACACCAAAAAATCATCCGTTTTAGTTTCAATTATCGAATTCATATATGCAATTTGAATGTCGCTTGCAAGATTAACCTTGCATATGCCCAATTCTACACATTTTTGTAAGTCTTTTTCGCTTGTTCCTGAACCTCCATGCAATACAAGAGGTATACTCGTACGGTTGCGAATTTCAGCTAAAAGTTTAAAATCCAATTTTGGTTGATCTCTATATAAACCGTGTGCGTTTCCAATAGCCACGGCCAATGCGTCACAACCTGTTTCAACAATAAAATTTTCTGCCGAATCAGGTTGAGTCATATAATACTTTTTTATAGAGTGATCAACTATATACCCTTCCGTTCCGACATACCCCAGTTCGGCTTCTACTGTAACGTTATATTTTTTGGCATATTCGACAACTTGTCTTGTGAGTTCGATGTTTTCTTCGTATTCCAGACTTGAGCCGTCAAACATTACAGAAGTGAAGCCTAGATCAATCGAATCAATTATGTGTTGCATCTCAAAACCGTGATCTAAATGAACTGCAACAGGGACAGAAGCGTTTCTTGCCGCCTGAATTAATATCGGCCCAAAGATATGAAGCGGTGAGGTTGTAAATTGAACTGGGGCTAATTGTAAAATTAATGGAGATTCACATAATTCCGCAGCTTTAATACCTCCAAGTAACATTTCTAAATTCAAAAGATTTGTAGCAAGGACAGCATAGTTTTCTTCGCGGGCTTTTTGTAAGATTGCTTTCATGGAAACAAGTGACATATATTTAATCCTTTCCTTGCAAATAATATCAATTTCATTATAAAACGTTAGCATGATTTAAGCAATATAATTTTGAAAATATTATTATATTTAGATGAAATCGCTACAATTAATTGCAAATTAAGTTGATTTTGCTAACATTTAAGCAAATTTATGATGCATTAATTTTACGATTTTAAAAAAAAGCATAATCTAGTATCGTCTTGATTATGCTTATATTGAGTTAATCCGGAACTCTCTTGATCCTTGAATCAGTAAAAATATCTGATTTATCAGCTGATCTTGTTGAAAATTCCGATACAATTGCACCATTTCTTCCCGCTTGAAACCAGTGAAGTGTATTTGGATATATTGTGTATTGTTCACCTTCATCCAACACAACTTCATTAAACACACTGAATACGCTAGAAGCAGGAGTTTTACATTTTGTTGATTGGATATCACTCTCTCCTGGCACATATAAATATACTTTACCTTTTCTGCATCTAAAAGTCTCTTCTTTTCCAATGCTTTCTCCTACATTCGGGTGCATATGCTCTGGACAAGTTTGATAAGGCAGTAATACTAACTCTTTTGCGCACACTCTTAAAGTGTTTATATATATCAATATTGACAATCCGATTTCTCTAAAATTGTTTAGCCCAAAATCAGCTATTTCAATTCGCGCTTTTTCTGCTTTCGTCAATTTAATTGAGCCTTTTTTTAAATAAGAAATTATGCGTTTTTGCCAATATTTTATTTCCGCATCATTCATTGTCGTTTTCCTCCAAGTATTTTACTATGTTTTCTAAAGAAAGAATGCCAGTTGATGCCCCAATTGATTGAACGCATAAAGACCCGACTGCGTTGGCAAATCTAATTGTGTAGTCCATGTCCCATCCAAGTGCCAGTCCGGTGATAATGCCTGCCATAAATGAATCCCCAGCACCCGTAGTGTCGGCAGGGTTATTAATGCAAATCGAAGGAAAAATCTTAGGATGGCCATCTTTTAAGATCATGGCCCCTTCTTTTCCTAACTTAATAATTAATTCTTTAATTCCTTTATTATAAAGAAATTCAGCCATCTCTTTGAAATCACTTGTTCTCGTTAAAATTTTTGCTTCATCAAAACTCGGAACAAATATATCAACATATGGCAAAGATTTTTCAAGCGAATCCATCCACCTATTTGAATAATCCCACCCGATATCTAAAACGGTTTTCGCGCCATGACTTTTCGCAATTTTTAAAACATTTGCCATCTGTATTCCGTCGAATTTTTTCATTAACAATGCTCCGCCAATAAAGAGAATATCACATTCTTTAATAACATCGAGATCAATCTGAGCCAAATCGAAAACAGAATTCGCCCCCGGGTAATGCAGAAAACTTCTTTCCCCATTCTTATCAACCAAAACAACGGAAGTCGAAGTGTTGATATTCATCTGAGTCACAATATTATCTAAACTTATATTATTTTCAATAAGTGTTTTTTTGATCAGGTCTCCATAAATATCTTTTCCGACGGAGGAAATGATCACATTGTTGATACCGATTTTAGCCAAATCAACTGCGCAGTTCAATGCGCATCCTCCGGTATGGATAGACATATTGTTTGAAATGGTAAGCATTCCCGGATCAGGGATTGCTTCAAAATCGGCAACAACGATATCTACACAAGAAATGCCAAGAATTACAATCTTTTTCATATTTTTTTCAATTCGTCTTTTAAACAAATAGCTCCTTTAAATTCATTATTTCTTTTAAAAGCGTATATAATACACTGTTTTGCTTTCATACTTAATACATATAATATCATAATTATTCATAATGGATACAGTTAATCCAAGAAAAAGTGATAATATTTTGGTCAAAATCTGAAATATTTTCATAAGTTAGCAATTATTATATATATCCTTATGAATATTTCTACTATTTTTCTTCAATAATTTCCGTTTTATCTAGTTAATATTAAGCAAATGCTTATTTTTTGCATATAAATAGATTAAATATTGCGTTTTTTGCTAACATATGCTAACATATAAATATGAAAAATAAATATTAGGGGAGGCTGGATTTTTTGAAAGAAAATAGATTAAGTCAGATTGCTGATTTCATAAGCAAAAAAACAAATGTATCATTAAAAGAACTAGCTGATAAATTTAATGTATCCATTTTTACTATCCGTCGCGATGTTGATGAACTCATTAAGAGAGAGATTGTCATCAAACATTATGGTGGCGTTTCAATTAATAACTTGTCTGTCGCTTCATTAGTTGGATTTGAAGACAGAAATTCGATCTATCACGAGCAAAAAACCAGAATTGCAAAGGTTGTCTCAGAACATATTCAAGATAATGAAGTTATTTTCATTGACTCTGGAACAACGACAATGTACATTGCTAACTATATTAAAGACAAAAAGATTACTGTTATAACAAATAACATTTACGTTATCATAAAACTTTATATGTTAGACAATATCAACTTGATTGTCATCGGCGGCGAACTTGATCATAGAACCAACTCACTGTTTGGATTTGACATTGTTAATTTTTTGGATAATCTTACTATATCAAGAGCGTTTTTAGGAACGTCTGGAATTTCTCTAGAAAACGGTTTGACAAATTACACTTTCCAAGAATCAGGAATAAAGAAAAAATGCGTAGAAATTAGCAATAAATCTTATATATTGGCCGATCCTTCAAAATTTGATAAGTCTTCATTAATTAAATTCGCAAAAATTTCAGATATTGATTATCTTGCCACGTGTAAGGATATACCCAAAAAATACGTTGAATACTGTGAGAAAAATGGTGTTGAGATTATTTATGGATAAGGTTGAAATATTGAAAAGGGTTGGAGACATCTCACAAATATGTAACGCTTTACAACGACGAGCCATTTCCGGAAAAGACGATGGAAACATATACATCGACGTTTTTACTGGTAGTGGTCTTGTTTTTTCAGTTGTTCAAAATCGTGCACTGGATATATCTTCAGCAAGCTATAAAGGTAAAGCAATTTCGTTTATTTCAAAAAATACTGTCGTATCTCCATATTTATTCGAAGAAAAAAATGAAAGATTTTATCGCAATTTTTTCGGAGGATTGCTTACAACATGCGGAATGACATACCACGGATCATCTTCTTATGATGACTTTCATTATTATGGGACTCATGGACGATATTCCAATACACCTGCCGAAGAGGTGACGATAAACAAAGAGTGGATCAATGACGAATATGTAATTTCTATTAAAGGAAATATCCGTGATACAAAATTATTCTGTGAAAATCTCCTTCTTAAAAGAACTATAACTACAAAACTATATTCTAGTTCAATCGAAATAAATGACGAAGCAATAAACATGGGTTTTACTCCTTGTCAATTAATAATGCTATATCATATCAACGTTGGCTATCCACTACTTGATAAAGCAGCTATTTTCAATAAATCCCTTTCTGACGTAATCCCAAGAGATGAAGAAGCAAAAAAAGGAATAAATGATTACTTTAGATTTTCCGATCCCATTACGGGGTATAAAGAACAAGTATTCTACCACGAAAACTTCATGGAAGATCTCATTTTTGGTGAAGTATACAATCCTTTGATTAACACGGGACTGAGAATTGAGTTTTCTCGAGTCCAGCTTCCAAAACTGATTCAATGGAAGATGCTGGCTTCAGGAGATTACGCTTTGGGTATTGAACCTTCAACGAACTATCCTGAGGGCTATATATCAGAAAAAAAATGCAAACAGAATCATATATCTTGATTCTTTTGAAAAAAAAGAATTTCAGATCTCACTTCATGTTTTTGAAAAATGATTTTCTGGATCTAAAGAAAACAAGATAAATTGGCAATAAAATAACAAAATTCACGAGTGAACACTCTATTTATACTAAAACAAAAATAAGTATATACAATATACACTACCATAGTGATTGTATATACTTATTTTGTTAAGGAAGATATAGCGGAACAAATTAGTTAAATAATATTTTTTTACTATAATCGAGCATAAAAAAATCGCTAATAGTTTGAACACTATAATTTCGACATAGATTGAAATTCAATATAGTTATATATATTTGATTTCAAACGAATATACTTCATCAAAACACAAAGGGTCAAAATAGAAATTTTCAATCAAGCATATTTTATTGAATCCGGGCACTTCTGCTATGAAATCGATAATCACATAAACAAAGAACAAAGAATAGAGTTTACATTGGAATACCCCGTAGTAATATTTCTTATGATTGCTATATAACTCATATTCCTCAACGACTTAAACTAATCATTCAAATCAGATCCTCTTTTTCTTTTTTCAAGAATCAATACAATAAGTAACAATCCCGCTCCGATTAAAAAAGCGACTGCACTGGAATCAAATAGAAACAAAGGTTTTTTCTGATACAAAAACCCTCCCACAAGCGGTCCGATGACCATACCTATTGAAACAAATGATTGTCTCAATCCCATGATTCTCCCAAACTCGCCTTCGTTCGCGTGCAATGATATGTAATTTTGTTCCAAAGGCTGGTAGATTGCCTTTATGACAACATATAGCATATATACCGTGTAAATTACCAGTAGGAACTGATTTGCTCTAAAAACGTAAAATACGATTACTGCACTAAGTGTTTGAATAATGGTAATCGCTACTACTTGTTTTCTGAGTTTGGCAAAAAGAGGCACTATAAAGATGCAGGCAAGAAGGCTTGCAACACCGGTTGCCATGACAAAGGTACCCAAATCCTGGGGAGTATACCCCAGTTCATTAAAATAGACATCAATGTACTTGGACAGATTAGTGGCTCCAATCATGATAAAAGTGAGCGACAATAAAAACAACAACAAGCTCGAGCTAATTTTGGTGATATTCCTCATGCTTTTGAACATGCTTAGCTTTTTAGGCAAAATAACTTTGTTTTCGACTTCTATGTAAAAGAAAAAAATCAGTGCAGCATAGAAGGTATTGAGCAATGCCTGAATCAGAAATATCTGTTTATATTCTGTTATGTGGAAAAATCCAGTTGCCCAAGCGTTGGTCGACAAGAAACCGCCCAAGTAATAACCGAGTGAGCCACCTAAAGTAACAGCCGCTGCCACATACGCCAAATTCCTGGCACGTTTATCTTTGGGGGACAGTTCGATTACATGCGTGATGAGAAGCGTTGAGGCGCTCACGGCTCCAAAACCGCTTACAAAGCGGAAAAGCACCATTAAATAGGGATTATTGCTATAGCCAAAAGCAAATTGTCCGATGCTATAGAGCAACAATCCGAAGACGATATACTTCTTCTTGTTTCCCTGATCACCAAGAATGCCCCAGATCGGAGCACCGATCATCAAACCAAAACTCATAGTCGCAAAAAAAACGCCAAACATGTAATCTGGCAATCCTAGTCCTCTGACTAAAGCCGGGGTGACTGGATGCCCAAGATTGGCGAATGTGCTTTGAATCAGGAAAAAGATGATGACGAGCGGAAGTTTTTTCTTCATGATGTCTCCATGTCCGGTTGCTAGATAATTATATCATTATTTGCATTTTTTCGATAATCTTTTTTCATGAGAAACAAAAAATCCATTTTTGGATAATTAATTGAAGAATATAAAAAAAGCATGAAATTCATGCTTTTTTGGATTAAATAGAAAATCTTGTTTTTCTGTAAAAATTATGTTATTTAGCCTTGGATTTTAGATTGGATAATTCTGTCTTAAAAAATTGACGGATGGTCTTATTGTTCATAAAAGGTAGTAATTCATCCATCGATAAAGTAGTTATTTCGCCTTTTTCGATTATTTCAGCGACATCATAAAGTTTTTCGTCTTCGACAAAAGGCAGAAATCCGGCAGGGCTGAGATCGATTTCACCTTTCAGCGAGCAATCGAAAAGCCTGTTGACTTGTCTATTGTCTAAAAAGGGGATAATGGAACAAATATGAATCTGTTCGTTTGTGATTTCCTTAGTGGCAATTTGCTCTACTAGTTCGTCGAAATCTTCTGTTTCCAAGAAAGGTAACATTTTGATAATATTCATTTTTCTTCTCCTTTATTTTCTTTTTTTCTGCAAGTGAAAGTTGAGAATACCCTTCATAAATCTGTAAATCGTATTTCTTCTCTAAAAATGCGTGAAGCAACCTCATCCGTTCCTCGACACTAAGTCTTGTCCATAACCTTGCCTCAATTGAAATATGGTTATTGATATACAAAAACAATGCATAGTCTCGTTCGTCTTTGCTCAAAAGATGGATCACATCATAATAAGAATACTGACCAAGTTGATTACAGATTATCTCATGGATAAAAAACGCGTGATCATGATTCGCAAATAACTGATGAATCGACTCATCTATTTCTAGAACAGACAAACACAATAAATCCTCGATGCTTGTTTTGTATAAATCCAACAATGAAATCAGACTTGTGATATCCGGTAATGCATTACTTATTTCCCAGCAAGATAACACTTCGAGTGACACATTCAACTTTTCAGCAATGTCTTCAAGTGAATAGCCCATATTTTGGCGCAGACTAACTAAATTTCGACCAATTTGCATTACATCTAGCAAGAAACCACCTTCTTTTGTCTCGAGATACTTACATTATAGGTTAAGTTATATGACAAAATAAAGCAATTATAGGTTGCGTTTTATAAAAAAAGAAGTCCTCTATTCAGGACTTCAATACAAATATACATCGTTAACCTATTTGTTAATCCTTCTTGCAACATAGGAAAACATCATCGGGCCAGTATGAATCCCGAGCACGGGTGTGAGGGGAGACAAGGTAAGATTCCTGATGTTTAGTTCTGTTTTCATCTTCTCAGCAAGCTCCTTGGCTTTTTCCAAGTCATCGCCATAATGAATCGTGAAATCCACCAGGTCTTTGCCAAATTTATCTGTCATCATCTTTTTCATTGACAATAAGGAACGAACAAGTCCGAACGCTTTGGAAATCGTGACATATACGCCATCTTCATTGACGGTGATTACAGGTTTGATATGCAAGATTTCGCCAATTGTTCCTTCGACTTTGCCAATACGTCCGCCTTTACGAAGGTACTTCAAGGTATTGATGGTATAGATTGCCAGACTGTCTTCATAACGCAGTTTTTCCAGCAGGGGAACGATTTCCTTGATTGGTTTTTTCGCCTTAACAAGCTCCAATGCATATTCTACGATATAACCCAATCCGCCACCCAATGTCTTTGAATCATAATGAGTGATATTAATACCTTCGACATGTTCGAAAGCCAGACGAAAAGCATTAAACGTCCCGCTCAGTCCCGAAGACAGATTGATTGCAAGGATATCGGTATATTGCTCTTGAATCAATTTTTTAATCAAGTCATTAAGATCTCCCATGCTGGGAAGACTTGTGGTGACAGTTGAAGTATCGAGTTTGGCATATACTTCCTCTGCGGTAATCTCAACTTGGTCCCTGAAACTTTCATCATCGACGATGATCATCAACGGTAAAACAAACAGATTTGAATGTTTTTTTGTGAACTCCGGCAATAAATTAGCTGCGGAATCCGTAATAACTGCTATTTTCATAATATAACCTTTCTGATATCGATTGATATTATCCAATCTTAACTACTCTATCACACATAATACTTTATCAAAAAGTACTCTGTCTGTCAAGGTAGTTGTACCAATAAATGTGTTGCATCCAAGACTAAATAATTATTATCATATACCGAAAAAATAATTTGTGAAATATAGGTTGTTATTTGCGGTAAAGGAATTATAATGAAAGCAAAGGAGGAATGCTATATGTCAAAAGGTGGATGCTCTGGACATGACCCTGGTCAACAACAAAGAGACGACTATGCCAACCAGCACAACCCTAATAATGATGCCTATCAGGCAGACTTAGACAATCATGCAGATCAACTGAATCCTAACAATGAAAATTATGACGGCCCGGACAAAGATCCAAAATAACTTCTACTGGGATAAAATTCTTCTCCACAAATAAACTGACATGAAATCTTGCAGATAAAAAAAACGGCCCAAGCAAATCAAATGTACCCTGTATTGTGGACACACAAAAAATGTGTGTGATTCATTACAGGGTACATTTTAAACTGAGTCCGGCTTTTTATTATGATTATTATGACATTCAATTGATTTCATTTCTTATTTATGTATTGATTAAAAAAATCATGCTGGCATTCAACGTGATTTTCTTGCATTTATCAAGACCTATTAGATTTACAATTTATGTGTTGCATGACCTATTTTGATACAATTACGCACCCCTAGCAGATTTTACGCACCCCTAGTGAAGTATACAACAGCACCCCCATTTGAAGATTTTCACCTTTTGTGTAAGGCGACTAATTTTGATTCGATTTCTCACCTACTGCTTTAAAACTATATCTGTCCAATGCGGGAAAGGAGGCGTATTTATCTGGCGCCGCTACCGATGACTAATATTATGATAGCGATGGTTCGTGAATTTAACAAAAAACAATCTCGTCATTGAGTATCAAACCATTTCTGTGAAAAAATTATCTTCCTACAGGCAAAAAACAATATTAGTTACCCAGTATTTTGAAGTTGTGTTCTTATCTTTTGTATTAAGATTGATGCAAGAAATCGAGACTGTTTTTATCATTGTTACCAATGTTATGAAAGACATTAAGAATGACTAATGAAAAAGCAAATTATTGGATATGGATTCTACCAGTCCTCATCGTCATCATTAGCTCTATTCTTTTGGTTATATTCCAAGATGTAGATTTTGAGAGCATTAAGGTCTTCTTGTTTAAGCTTACTAGAATACTTTCTTAAATTGAAGTTGCTAAGGAAGCTTTTTGTTTCTTGATCTGATATAGAATATACAGTACTATCATGCCGCACTGGTTGGCGATGTTTTTTTATGTACTCATTATCCTTGATTCTGAGATAAGAGGTCATGTTCTTCGTTGCTTCGAACAATCTTTGAAGCAAATCAAATAGTTGTTCTTGATTCAGAACGTCAAAGAAATGATCGATGATGTCAAGAATATCCTTAGGTTTGATGTTCAGATAGTCAAGCCCGCTGATTATCTTTACAATAAGCGTTACCGCCTTGGTGATAGAATCGCCCTTTTTAAGGATTGGGTCTTTGATGATCGACCTCAACAACACAGGGATGGTGATCTGCATGTAGAAAGCCAATTTCTGCTTCTCATTCAAAATCCCATTGAGGATTTCGATACTTAAAGTTGTTGTATTATCCATCTTCGCACCGACAAGCATCGAAACGACTTCATCATCATTGAATCTGCCATGATTAACGACGATAATATCGATTATCTGAGCAAAAGGCAGTTCCAATGATGTAATGGCGCTTGCGGATAACTTGGTTTTACGAAATGAAATTGGCTTCTGTTTAAAGAATCCAGCATCGACCTTCTTCTTGATTTGACGATTAAAATAGTCGATATAGTCTCTCAGAATCTCGTCATCCAAAGATTCCATCATAGTCTCGGGAAGAGCGAAACTTTGA
The DNA here is from genome assembly GCA_964557695.1 of uncultured Candidatus Izemoplasmatales bacterium. Lineage (GTDB taxonomy): Bacteria > Bacillota_I > Bacilli_A > Izemoplasmatales > Hujiaoplasmataceae > JAAYZB01. Next base: position 30,678 of record CAZLAQ010000018.1, read on the forward strand.
TGATTTCTGGAAGATATATTAAGAACATTGATCAATATTTCGCGTCTTAGTTTTTCATCAACATCCTTAATGAACCTCTCTTGAAATTGACTGGATTTCTCTGTCATACTGCCCACAAATTCTGCAACTATTTCTTTACCACCTTTATCTCTTTCTTTGTAATCTTTCAAGAGATCCAAACCATAACGAATTGATTTGTTAAGATCAACTTTACTCTCTATCAATGCTTGAACAAGCCTGTACTTATCTCTAGTCGAATAGTCATTGATGTGTACTTGATTCAAAATCAGTTTTTCAAAAGTGGGATCATCGAGATATTGAACAAACTCCGGTATAATCCCGCCATTCTTCAACTGGTAAATTATTTTGGTTTCAATGGTATCTTTGTCTGAATCAAAATCATTCGATACCATGATCGTCATCCGGTGGGCTTCACTCATCAATTCATTCTTAAGAGCAAGATCTTGGAGAAGTTTTTTGTCCGCGACACTGTTCAACTTATCAATGAACGTTCTGTTTTCCGCGTATTGTCGTGCCTTATCGGGTGACTTGAAGAATTCAATCGTTTTTAAAAACAATCCCTGATCCATAGTTAGTTTCAGGCGATAGTAAGCATCGAGCAACTTATAAAAGTCACCGTTCCTAATATATATGGGTTCCATAAACCGGAATGTGTCCATATATTTTAAGAGACTTGCAGTGACGGAGTCTCTTTCGGCTTTATCATGTTCAGGTGTGCTACCGATTTTGTTTTGAATCGCAGTGAAGTTATCAATGTTTTTCAGTAACTTTGGGTCAATCCGATACGTCAGACTTCTTCCCTGAACGACAAGAAACAACTTGCCCTCTTCAACATCACAAGTATATCGTAATATGATATTAACGGTTGCCTTTGGCGGAATGATATCGGGAATATCATGCCAAGGAATTGTTGTTTTATTATAGGGTGGCGAATCCTCACTTCGATACAAAGGTTTGACATTCTTGTTCTTGTTGTCAATCATGCTTGACTTCATACTCTCGAGATTGATTATGTCATCCGATATGTTGCGGATGAAGAAATCCAAGTAGATTGTGTTACTAACCGTAAGACCAGAGAAATTATCTAACCATATCTCAAAAAGATCCGTCTTGACTAGTTGATTCAACTCAGAAACGACTATCGTGATGGGGTTATCATTTGATTGATCTTGGTCTGGTGACATCAGTTGATCGAGAGTCACCTTATACAGATCTTTTAGAGTTAGTAGCAACTGGATGTCAGGAATGCTTTCTCCCGCCTCCCATTTAGCGACAGCCTGTTGGGAAATGGATATTTTCTCAGCGAGTTCCTTTTGCGTTAAATTGGCTTTAATTCTTAATTGTCTTAGATTTGCAGAGATTGCGTCTTTGTCCATTTTTAATACCTCCTACCTAATTATAGGCTTTGTGTCTCTCAAATGCAATTTACTCATAATTGTAATTGTACAACCGGTGGTTGTTAATGCTGAATTGAAACCATTTTCTTATACTTTTTAATCTTTGTGTTAATGTATTTATTTCGGGATATGCACCTCTATCAAAATTTACGCACCCCTAGTGAAATTTACAGCACCCCTAGAAAAAGTTGCGTTCCCCCATAGAAAAATGATATCTCTACATAGAAAACAAATTATATATTCGTTCACTATCTATTGTGGAGATACCATTTTTATGGAAGTGTTTTTGGATTGAAATGTGGCGATATTAAATGAACAGCAAATTAAATTCTTTTGCCTCCAATTTTGTAAACTTGATCGCCTGACCATTCAACCCTTTCGCCATTAATCTTGTATAGTTTGTTTCCACTATACTCAATTCTAGCCCCTCCGACTTTATATAGTTGTGCACCAGAGTATTCGACTCTCATATCGCCAATCTTATAAAGTTTGTTTCCACTCCATTGGGGTTTACCACCAAAATATTTTACTAAAATTTCTTCATCGGACATCGTTGTTTTATTCTCCTTCTTATAAATGTTTTATATTTTATTATACACTATTCAATATGTGTCTCTACATACCCAAGTTGCTTTGGAAAGCTATGCGTATGAATATAGTCTTATTTACCCTCTGTTCAATTTCCATACCAATCCAAACAATGTTTATTTATTTTGAATTGCAAAGAATTGATAATCAGAAGAAAATAGCAAATTACCTTTTGATGAATACTGAGATAACCTGAAACCATACGCTCCTAATGCTAAACCAGTAATTGACTTAAAATACATACCCTCCTCAACTGTAAATTTACCCATTAAACTATCAATGGTCGCGCTTAATAGAGTAGGAACAAATGTCATACCTCTTCCAATTACACGTGGATGTTCAGACCAATTACCGTATGCTGAATAAAGTTCAATTATAGTCTTGCTATAGTCATCACTACATGGTTGGAAATAAATGTTAACTAAATCGTTTCCTGTGGAAACCTTAACTTGTGCTTTAGATTCTAATTCTTTCCATTTGCTTATCTTAATTTTTTCATCCCAATCATCTTTACTTCTAGCATTATATTGAATTTTTAAAGTTATTGAGTCTGCAAGATTATCAACAAACTGTATGGAAATATTTTGTGATTTTATTAAAAAATCTAGTGTAAACTGGTATACATCACCCTGTTTATTAATTAAGATATTGTCAACTTCTATCTTTAAAATCGCAGGATTTTGAAGTCTTACATTGTATTTTTCAATATATGCATTTTCACTTTGATCTATAATTAACATATTCTCTTCAAACTTCACTTGAGCATCATTAATGTCAGTTTTAATTTTGCTCGAATCTATTATTCTTCTTTGATAAATATCCATATTTTCCCCCTCCATTACATTTTCTCAATTATTTCAACAATATTATTAAGTTCATCTAAGCTTAGCATTTCTTGTTGTGATGTAGAGTGAACTATACCATTTCTAACCATTCGTAATTTATTAAGCAATTTAGTTACTTCTACTTTTTTAGCATCTCTTTGCTTTGAAGAATAATAGTTGTTATCTTCGTCATCCCAAAGATTATCTAACTTCAAATTGTTCTGAATATATGAATCAAGCATAGTTTTAAACTCACCTTCATATTTAAATATATATTTGAGTTTAGATTCAAGTTTGACGCATAGTTTTATCACGGCTGTCTCTAACTGGTTACTAGTTATCAATAAATTTATATAATTTTCACTGATTTCTTCACAAACTCTTTCATATTCTAATTTCGTTTTTTTTTCACCAGTTATTTTTTCGATTTTTGACTCAATATTTGATACAAAGTTCTCATATATTTCTTTTTTCTTCATAGAACAAATATCAAAAAAACTTTCTATATTATTTCCATCAATCGGGTATTGATTCTTAAGAATATCAATATACTTAGAGTTTTTTCTATGTATAGAATTAGTTTTCGTTTGTAAATCCAAATTAAATAACCGTTTTGCGACAGACATTATGGAATCATGTTGTCTATTCATCAGAGCATCTGTCATCTCAGTTAATTCATTGTCAACTGAAAATTTAAACAATTCTTTATAATCCTTTTTTGATAATAAATCTTCGATCATTTCACAATAATGAATGTAAGATTTCACTATAAATTTTGAATATATAGTTTTTGCTCGTTTCAAATTAGCTTTTAAAACACTCACATCATCAACATTAGTTAATATTGAGTTTAGTAGACCATTTACATCTAGCAATGATGATTTCATGTAATTATATACTAGAACTTCATCATCTGATACATTTGGGTTTGATTTCATTTTCAATAAGTCAACACCTTTTTCCTCAATTATATATGCTTTCCTTGGTGCAAATAATTCATTCACTTTATTCATCTCTGCTACAAGTTCATATTTCTGCAATTCTATCGCCTCATCAAATGCGACTTTTCCGATTTCAACAAATCTGCAATATGGATGTCCATTTCTCTCTGTAATTAAACCTGAAGCAAATAATTTCGCATTAGATTGAACCCAAATACTATCCTTGCGCTGTAATTCATTATATTTAAAGGCTGCTTCAGTATTTATCTCAAGAGCTTTTTGAATCAACTTTTCTGCAATTGAATCATTACCATACTTAATAGCATCAAGCATGAAATTTGATAAAAGACCGAAGTTGGAAGTTCCATTATCTAACCCAAGCAAATAAGTAAGTGTGCTAAATTGAACTCTATTATCTTGAAACATTGTTTTGCTAATATTATCTAGATGTTCTGTTTTGTGACTATTTGGATCGATATTGTACCCGTTCCTTACAATTTTATATTTTTGAAGAAAGTCAATAGAATTGGATATTATAGCTAATTTAATAATTTGATCGTTAAATACTAACTTATTGTTGCGATATCTAATCCATCCATCAAAATTCTTTTCATTAACTAATTTATTAAATATTGTTGTACTCTCGTATTCCAAAACATAATCCATTAGTTCCTTTCCGTCTTCATTCCAAAAAGAAAACAAGTGATTGTCTTTCTTTATAATCTCATACGTTTCAAAATCGTTATTCATCGCACAATATTCAAATTTTGAAACTGGCTTCTTTTCTGCTTCTTTTCCAGTCAGCAAATAGTCAGTACTTACAGAAAACACTTCAGCTATTTTTGGTAAGAGTGATATGTCGGGATACCCTCCGCCGGTTTCCCACTTGCTTACCGCCTTATCAGAAACAGATAAAAGTTTAGCAAGTTGTCCTTGAGTTAGCGCTTTTTCTTTTCGAAGATCACAAATCAATTTTGCTATATTTTCAATTCCCATTTAAATCGCCTCCATATACAAAAATTCTACCACTAGTAGATAATAAAATCAATAAATCTTTGAATATTTGATGTCTACTTTTCATCTATAGCCTAAATTAATAAGTCCATATTTCAAAAGCACACTCTACTAGTCGTAGAATTAAAAAAACGCCAACTCCTGTTTATGTCCTAGAAATGGCGTTCTTTTCTAATTTGATATTTGGTTTTATACGAGTTTAGTTGCTTCTTATAAGGTTGCTTTCCATTCTATCTTGTTGCTGAAAGAAATACATTCATCAATGAAGTGCTATATCTTTCTTTTATTTGATTTCGAAGTTAACTTTGTTTAGTTTTCCTCATCTTCATATTGGTCTTTTAAACCACAAATGATGCAAATACAAAAGTTAAGACTCTTCTAACGGGAGTTGGTTTTTTTTAGATATTCCATTAACAAATCTAGTGCAACACCAATGTCGATCATGTGGATCAATTCTTTCTCATAGACATCAAGAGTCATTCTGTTTTCTTCTATCGCGGCTTTTCCAACTTCAATCCAATAAAAACAAAACATAAATTCAGATGGCAAGTTGTGCTCTTTGGGTATGTCTAGTTGTACACTGATTGGGGATATCTTTTTCCAATCTGCGATGAGTTCACAATCGTAATCCTGTACATGACGTAATGAAAAGACTCCATTCCTGAAGAAATAATCTCTTGATTTCATCTGATTCTTTTTTAGAAAGGAGATTAAGTCTTTATCGTTTGTAATAGTGATAAAATCTCCTTCTTCTCGGTAAACCACATCTGTGTACATGTCATTAATTAAATCAACAACATAGTCACAATCCCCATAAGGTTCCGGATGTGGATAAAACTTCTTAATTAGATTCCTTGGTACAATAATTTCTCTAGTTTTCATGAACTAGACCTCCTGGCTTATAGCCATTTCTATTTACAGGATTATCCTGTATTACCCTTCGTACCAAGTTATTCAATTATATAATACTCATATTTTTTTATCAAGCCATTCTCTACATCTATCAAAATAAATACTTTCGACTAAAAATCAAATATATAATTTTTCTATAAAATTTTAATACCTAACTCCATGTTTTGAATTTAAGCAACTCGGCAATTTCGTGTGTTTTAGGTAACTGATCCGTTTCTAAAACTTGTGCTAGATCAAAGACTCGAGGACCTCTTGGTGCCCACTGTGTTATTTTCTTAAAATCTGTAGTATAAAATTTTTCCACAAAAAAGTATCTTTCACTAGTTAATACATATCCATAATTTTTCCCATCTTCGATTGCCTTATTTATCTGCTCTTTTCTAAATTCATTAAGTTCTCCGAGTTCTGCTTCGTAAACAATACCCGTTTCAGTTGTTACTGCTGTGATCATTGCCTCAATTTTGCCAATAGCTTTTACACTCTTTTCTTTATATAATCCCAGGTAATCATGGCTACTAAAAGCACGATCAATACCATTGTAATATAAGTTTTCTCTCATATTGAAATCGAATGTCGTACCAGCTAATTGTACTCTCATTCGCTTCCATGAATCAGATACAACTATGAGTTTATCTTTGTAACAATAATTTAAATAATCTTCTAAAACTTCTTGCATTTCATAATCTTTGTCATCAATAAACTCCTTTATTGCATCAATAATTCTTTCAAATGTTGTATTAACATGCAAAACTGGATACTTCTGTGTAGCGTTATACTCTTTTAATCGTTTTTCAAAATCCTCTTTTTTCTCGATGTTCATCATTTCAGGAGCCAGAGTGATGAGTACTTTGAATTTCTCTTCGCTGAAAGAATTTAAATGTCTGAATAATTGATCTGAATAAAACCAATCAGACATTTTTGTCTCAACAACAATTTTAAAACTTTCTTGTGAGATAGTAGCGTCTGGAATACTATCAACACTTTTTTCCTGAAGATTAAATATAATCTCGGGTTCAAAAGCATCAGAAAAAATCTCGGATTTTAAAAATCTAAAGAACTTATCTGATGAATATGAATATAGTCGAGATAATAACAACATTGTATTTGCTGTTGCGACGTTTTCTTTCTCATGATATCTTTGAAAATAATGAATTTTCATATCTATTGTCTCCTTTGAATTTTTTTCTTACTAGTATTGAAAATGTAACCTTCTCATATTTCATCTTTTATAATGATGCCTTCTTCCATAATTCACCTTTTTAGTTGACTTTGTTTTCTTAAAATTATTCAAGGTATATATAAATAGTGGAATAAATGCGGAAGTAACGATCCATTTTACAACTTCCAATGTCTGGAGATACATAGTTCTTTCCAGATCATTCATGAAACTTAAATCAATGTCTGTAAGATAAACAATTCCAATGAAGCAAGATGCGATGAAAATGAATAATAACTGATGAATTCTAATGAGTTTATGCTTGTTTCTATCCTTTGTCATCATGTTTCTTATTCTAAAAATAACAGATAAAGAGTTAATTGTGATTAAAGAAAAAAACAACATGGGTAGCGATATCGATGCAAGGTTATTAAATACTATATTCCAATGAAACGGCACTACAACGATATCATGCACATTGATTGGGTAGCCAAATGCTGTAAAGTAAAGCAATATTGATAGCATAGAAAATTGCATAGTATCCATGATAAGAGCCCTTTGTGTAACTGTCTTATCAATCTTGATTGCTTTATGGGCTCCATAGCCAAGAAAAAAGAACAACAAATTAATACCTATCAAAAAAGCAGCGGCATAAACAAAGTTAGTATAAATTGCTAGCAATATCGTTCCCCATATCTTTGAAGTCACAATTCCTATAACAACTAAAAGAAACGCGATGATTAGAGCAAATGCTATGATAATAAGTAGCCACTTAAGAAGAAACAGTATTGCATTTTTAATCCATTGAAAAAATCCAGATTCATTCTTCTTCACTGGATTATTATCAATCACCTGATCCTGTTCGGTACCCATCTCATGAGTTTTCGAACTGGCATGAGTTGACGTTTTTTTATAGTTATTATACATATTCTTGCCAAATACCCAGTAAACTCTGAGTTTACCATATGTCAAAAAAATTAAATTAACTGAAAGTAAAACTACTAAGCCAGAACTTAACATAAGATTGCTCCTTTCGATGAAATCTATTAATAATTCTAATCCATTGAAATAATATATTGATTCTATATTCTGGACATAACTTTTTCTTTTATATCAATAGGAATCACTGTTTTCAACTCAAAATGTTCGAGCATCATTTTATGCGCAAATGCTATAGCATCAATTTCGATCTCTTGTTGCAAGTAATCTACTTCTGGTATGTCACCTCTTGTAGGTTGAGTATAATCACTCATTTCTATTTTCCATGTCTGAACTGTATCTGGAGCAACATTGTGTTCTCCTGAATACTCTTCATTTATACATTTCCATTGAAATGCATGTCTGCTCTCGTGGAAACATGTGACTTGTACTTCCATAGGATTTGCTACTTCAATCCACTCTTCATTGAATGCTATAATATATTCTTCTTTAAGAAAAATAGAATTGATTCCTTTTTTCGCTAAATCTTGATTATAAAAAAACTGCACGTCAGGAGTTTCTATACCTAGAATTCGTGCAGCTAAACCAGTCCCATTAATCGCAACTTGATAATTATCCATAAAGTAATCCCCCTAGATATTCTCTTAAGTAAAATTATATCATATATTCTTAATTATAGAAATACGCAATAACCAAAAAAATCTACCAGTTTATCGATTGGTAGATTTCTTCTTTATTGTATTGTAGCCTCATATCCATTATGAAATCTAAACGTTATGCTTGAATCTCTATGCACTATCGCACTATCAACCATAAGCATCCAAAGACTCTCGTTCCAACCATCAAGTTCATCTTCTGATTGAGTTAGGTTTGCTAGAAAGGATTTCATCTTAAGTGCCTGCCCTTGTTTATCACTTTTTGCTTTAAGTAATTCTTCTTGCTTGGCTTGTAATTTTTCGTATCGATTTGATAGTTCTTCATATTTCTTGTTGTAGTCATCTAAGCTGATACTTGTTTTAGAGTTTTCCTTTACTATTTTGTTCACCAATTCAGCAGTTATGATTAGTTCGTCATTGATGTTTGATATTTCATCGTCTGTCTTTGTTGTGTCAGTTAGCACTTTAATCACTTCATTTGAATCTTGAATGATTCTTTCTTTATCTTCCATAACAATATTGTAAGCTTGAATAAATTTTAGTTTAATATTCTCTTCTGATAGATTAGGTGTTTGGCATTTGTCTTTATGTTTATGGAACTTTTTATTACATTGATAAATATATCTTGAATACTTACTATTGGAATGCCATTTCTTTTTACCATAAAAACCTCCACAGTCTTCACATATAAGTTTAGATGCAAATATATCAGATGAAGAATACTGTGCACCCATTTGATCGCGTCTTTCCAGTTCAACTTGAACTTGTTCCCACATATCTCGATCAATGATTGCTTGATGATTGTTTTCTACATAGTATTGAGGTATTTGGCCAGTGTTTTTTACTACAGAATGTTCAAGATAATTTTCTGTGTAAGTTTTTTGTAGCAATGCATCACCTTTATATTTTTCATTTGTAAGAATAGAATTAACTGTGTTTTTTTGCCAATTTGCGGACTTTCCAGATGGTGTTTTGATATGTTGTGATTTCAAATATTTAGCAATGCCTGTAGCGGTCTTACCTTCAACCAGAAACATCCTATAGATTAGTTTAACAATCACAGCTTGATCTTCATCAATCACTATCTTGTCATCTTCTTTCTTGTATCCTAGAAATGAGTTATATGCAAACGATACCTTTCCTTCTTGAAACCCGACTCTTTTACCCCATGTGACATTTTGACTGATTGAACGTGATTCTTCTTGTGCAATGGACGCCATGATGGTGAGAATAAGTTCACTCTTTGGATCAAGTGTCCATAAGTTCTCTTTTTCAAAGAATACTTCAATGCCATTTTCTTTTAACTTTCTAACATAAGAAATCGTATCAAGTGTATTACGTGCAAATCTAGAAATTGACTTTGTGATAATTAAGTTGACTTTGCCATTAAGAGCATCTGTAATCATCTGATTAAAACTGACACGTTTTTTTGTATTAGTTCCTGACATGCCTTCATCTGCATAGACATTAATATATTCCCAATCAGGTCTGTCTAGAATAAGCTTTCTATAATAATTTACTTGAGCTTCATAACTTGTATATTGTTCATCTGTATTCGTTGAAACTCTCGCATAAGCTGCGACTTTTCTTAAAGAGTTATCATTGATAGAAAGTTGAGTTATAGGGTTTATGGTAGACGGAATTACTGTAACTTTAGCCATGATAAACACCTCCTCTATGTTGCTCAAATGCTCTCTTACTTGCTTTTTCCTTCATTTCAGGAGTCCAGCTTTCACTTCTAGAACTTTCTTTCCAACAGTATTCTTTACTCGGTCCATCTTTCATTTGAAATACAAGTTTATTTTCTGACATTACCTCAATTGATTTCACTTTTGATTTGAAAAAATCTTTATCAAATACTGTTCTGTTTAGTATGTGATTTGCTGCTTCGATGACTTTGTTATCAGGCACTTGTTTTGCATCACATTCGTTTATTCCTCTTTTGTTCGAATATGAACACTTCCATATTTCCTTGTATGCAGTTTTTTTGTGGCTATAAACTTTGCCACACACTCCACATCTGATCATTCCTGAAAAAGCACAATTCTTTTTTACTGGATCGGTTTTAATCCGGTTCAATCGTTTTTGTCTAATTTTATGTGCTTTCAAAAAAAGTTCTTTGGAAATGATCGGCTCATGATCACCTCTTATTAGATATTTATCGAACTCACCATTATTAGTCTTCTTCTTTTTCGTCAAATGGTTTTCTCGGTATGTTTTTTGTAGTAATAAATCTCCTGTATAGTTGTAATTGGTAAGGATGTGTTTTATTGTGGACCAATGCCACTTAGTTCCTGTGTTCGGTATAATGCCACTCGAGTCTAGCAATTTGCAAATTTGCTCACCACCATTGCCTTCAATGTATAGTTGATAAATCCATCTGACTATTTCAGCTTCTTCTGGAACTAGAATCAATCTTTTGTTTTCAAGTTTATAACCCAAACAAGGTTTACCACCCCACATGATACCTTGTTCGAAGTCTTTTTTGATTCTCCATTTCATGTTTTCTGAAGCGCTTCTTGATTCCTCTTGGGCAAACATTGCAAGGAATGTTAGAATCATTTCACCTTCCCTGCTTAAGGAATGGATGTTTTGTTCTTCAAAGAAAACATCGACATTGAGCGTTTGGAGTTCTCTAACCGTTTCTAATAAGGTTACTGTATTTCGAGCAAACCTGGATATGGATTTGGTGATAATCATATCAATACGCCCTAGTCTACAATCATTAAGTAATTGTTGAAACTCATCTCTGGAATCCTTTGTTCCAGTCATTGCTTCGTCTGCATATACACCTACAAATTCCCATTCACTATTTTCCTGAATCAATTTCTTATAATAGTTGACTTGTGAAGCTAGTGAATGAAGCATTGCATCTTTCCCACTAGATACTCTTGCATATGCTGCAACTTTAGTTCTCCTTGTTAATTTGGGTAATGTGTCTAACTTCGTTATGCTTTTTTTCATTATTTTCGACCTCCTCTTCAGGTACCATATATATCACTCTACTTCGAGGAATTGTCAAGTGATTAAGGCGATAAAGGTTACCCTTTTTGATACAATATTTTTCAGCTAAAAAAGACTCTGCTTTTTGGTAGTCTTGACTATTTATTATGCCTGCATCAAACATTTTCTGAAATGACTTTATTGATAAATAATATTTTTCTATGCTAGATCTTTCCATGTTAATCATTTACCTTTTGCGTTTTGTGTTTTATGTAACAATTATGACTGCAATATACTCTTTTGCTATTGCCATAAACTTTGAATTCTTTGTTGCAATATTTGCATTGATGAGTATAGTAAGCTTTCTTGTTAACATCTTTTTGGTTTTTGTTCCACCACTGCCATCTACATCTATCTGAGCAAAATCTTCTTTTCTTTTTACCTTTGATTGATTTTATTGGTAACCCACAGTTTTGACAGTTATTGTTCAGCAAGTCTTCATCATCCAATTTGCTACAAGCATATCTAGCAGCACTTGCTGTTACTGATAATTCACTGGCGATTCTTTTATAACCATAACCTAATTGTCTTAATTCGTTAATCTTTGTTTTTAAATCATTATTCATAGGAACAACCTCCTTCACTAGTTAAATGGCAAGGTTTGATCCTATTTGCCGGTAAAAATAAAAAAAACCTCATGCAAAGGATAATTTCCTATACATGAGGTCTGATGTTATTTATTTAGTTGCTCTTTGATAATTTTTTCTGCTTCAGATAAAGTCTCTTTCCCCTGCATCTTATTGCTGAAAGATATGTAGTCATTGATAATTGAATCTATTTTTGATTGATTTGTCTCAATAAACTCTACGGCTTTTTCCGTTGAACCAGTGATATTACTTACCCACTCACTTAAACGTGATATAACAGCAAGTTTTTTATCATCACCCGCAAGATATGATTCCCCTTTATCTTTTGCAAGTTTATTCTTTT
>CAZLAQ010000019.1:0-41037 GCA_964557695.1 uncultured Candidatus Izemoplasmatales bacterium
AACCTTTGTTTGATAAAGAACTAGACATGATTATGAAACAAAGAAATGACGAAGGTGTCTGGAATATCACCTGGAATTGGGGTCAGTATCCGGAAGCATATCCGATTGCGAAAAAAAACTGGCAAGGAGTTTTAGTGGTCAGCTATTTGAAATTCTTGAAAGCATTTGGAAAACTGTAATAGATATTTTTTATTTTGAATATGACTTGGGAATAACCTCTCAAACGATAGAAGAATAAGTTATGGGCGCTAAATGATGCACCCATTCACTTTCTATATTTCAAAAAAATAACATTCGCTTTTCTGATATTTTTTTGATACAATATTAATGTCCGGGAAGTAGCTTAGTTTGGTAGAGCGCTTGGCTGGGGGCCAAGAGGTCGCAGGTTCAAATCCTGTCTTTCCGACCATTTGCGGAAACAACCGTTGAAAAACGGTTTTTTTTTTGAAAAAACCGTTTGAAGTCTTGTTTCAATATATTTTTCAAGGTAAAATTAATTCTATAAATCGGGGGTGATAAATTGGCCAAATTGAAAGAATACCAAGAAAAACTGAAAAAGAAGTCAAAGTTAGAATTGCTTAGGTCCATGCTTCAGTCGATGGCAATCACAGTCACAGCCATCGTGGCAATTGTGGTACTGGTTCCCAAAAGCCCCGTGGCTTCGATTGAAGAGTTGCTGGCATTTACAAACGAGATCATCTACCACGTCGATGTGACAGATGTTGACAATGCGATCATTCCTGGGACATTGAAAGTCGTGCTCGTTAACCAGTTTGAATATTATGAGGAAAGCATTGATCTTGGCAAGACTTCGGGAATGTTTTCGGAACTGAATCCGGAAACACTCTACAATCTGAAAGTAATGGCAGACAAAGGCTTCGGGATGGAAAACTTGGCTTCCGATAAGGTGACGACCGTTACTAGGGTAGGCGGTGGGATAATCGGCAGTACGCTTATTTCGGATCCAGTTGATAATCTTACCTATGACATCGGTTTGTTCATCAGTGACCCGGAAGCGGAATTCCAATCAATCCAATTACGATATGGCATCATGAATTCTTACGAAACAGAAGTAGCCAATTATGTAACGATTCCCTTACTGGTATTTGACACCGCTGTTACAATTTCCAATATCGCCTATAACAATGTCAAAGTGTTCCTGATCCTTGAAGGCATCAGGTGGAACAATGAAATTGTTGAACTGGACACCTTTGATTTTACATCGCCATTTACTCTCTATACCTCGATGGAAGTAGTTCAGGTCGATAACAAACAGATTAGCGTTTCTGTCTATACAGGATCGGAATTGGTAACTGATGCATCTTATGAAATCATCCTCAAGCGCAACAAAGAGATAATCGAAAGAAGGCAAGTTGAATCCGATCCGGGAGAATTCCAGCAGTTTGAGATTACCGAAGTGTTCAAAAATCTTCAGGATGAAGTCGAATATGTCTTGGAACTTGTGGCGACATTCACTCATCCCTACTGGTTCACCAGGGAAATCCAAGTTGTTTCCACGCAAACGATTACTACCCTGCCAGATTTTGATTATGTAATCAATGTGGAAGAATTTGAAAATTATTACCAGATTGATATAACTTTGACAGATCCTTTCCATAATTTCCAACTGGCATTTTACACTATTTATCAGATAGAAGTAGAATATGAATTTTATTATGAAGGTTCCAGTTCTGGATTCACACCTTCAGGAGATCAAAAATCAGCAACCATTTTTATCGACAAACCAACACTTGATAACTACCGGATCGAGATTGGTGTCAGGTCGGAAATGGAATATTATAAATATAGTATCTTAAGCAATATAAATCCAAACGGGTAAAGGAGAACACATATTATGAAATTCAACTTTAAGGCAAAACCAAAAAATGAAAAAGCAAAAATCATTATCGTTGCTGTTGTAATTCTCATCTGTCTATTTTTGGGGATGTTTTCCTCGATTATCTTTCCGGGAACGGGCTTTGCGAACATCATGGCCAACAGCGTGGGTAAGTTTTTCAATCTGATTAATTTCTTTACCAACAACTATGTTACCTTGCTTGAAAGTTTGGCAGTCGTTGTATTTGTTTGGATTCTGAACAAGCTGATGCTTATTTTGGTGACGATCTTCACCAAAAAAGGTGGCAGATCGGAAACCATTGGCAATCTATTAAAAAGCGTTGTAAAGTATTTGAGTGTCATTATTGCAGTGTTTTTGATTCTAAGTGCCTGGGGAGTGCAGACACCAACGTTACTAGCCGGAGCCGGGATCGTTGGCTTGGCTTTAAGCTTTGGTGCACAAAGCCTCATCGAAGATGTCTTCAGCGGGTTGTTCATCATTTTTGAGAAACAGTTTTTTGTGGGTGATGTCATTCAAATCGGAGATTTCCGAGGCATGGTCAGGGAAATCGGGCTCAGGATCACCAAGTTTGAAGACAACAACGGCGACATCAAAATCATCAACAACTCCGATATCAGAGGTGCGATCAATACTTCTAACTCATTATCGCCAGCAATCTGTGATATTTCCATCAGTTATTCCGAAGATATTGTGAGAGTCGAAGAACTGATCAAGAAGAACCTGGAAAACATCAAACTAAAAGTTCCAGAGATCGTCGAAGGCCCGTTTTACTTCGGTGTCGAGAAACTCGCCGATTCATGCGTCGTCTTGAGAGTTGTTGCCAGGACTGAGGAAATCAAGAAAATGCGGGTGCTTAGAGGTCTGAACAAAGAACTGAAGATTTTGTTCGATCAAAACAACGTCGAGATTCCCTTCCCGCAACTGGTTTTACATCACGATAAGTCAGAAAAACAAGAATAAAACGAACAAGTCAATCTTTCATAGATTGGCTTCATTTTTTTCTTTGATTTTTGAAAAAGACATGCTATAATATTCTCACAGTGGAGTCATAGCTCAGCGGGAGAGCACCTGCTTGACGTGCAGGGGGTCGGGGGTTCAAACCCCTCTGGCTCCACCATTTAGTATACAAAGAAACAAATTTAATTTGTTTCTTTTTTTTAAATATTGATTTGTATTTAAAATATTATGATAAAATATAATCGAATATTGATTCATTTTTACTATCTGTTTAAAAAGCACCTAGTCCACTTCAATCTGTGCACATTACTGGAGTAATGTGCCAATATTCATTGAAAACTTGTGTACTATAAGTCTCTCGTTCATAATAGACCAGATAGATTTATTGTAGGATATTGTTTGATTTTTTGTGAAAATATGTTTTGTCGGAACAATTAAGCATAAAAAAATTTCGTGTGAGTAAACATAAATAGGGCCAAAAATATATTACTTCGGAGAAGTCGACGCACTTTTGTATTGCACTTGGCACCACACGACACACGTGGAGTCGGTCTCATTGCTTTCCTTAAAATGAAGAAAGTATCCGTTTTAGCCTTAAATATAGCGTTTTTATATCATTATTATGAATATTATCAAATGAGATAGGTCACTTGAAGTTAGAAAAAACTTTCAGTGGCCTATTTTGATATTCTCTAGTGTGATTTTGATTGTGGAAACATACGTTTTTTCAATTAACCTTGTATGGGTAAACATATTTAGGACAAAAATTAGATTATCTATAACACGTTTTTCTAAATCTCAAGTTGAAGAAAAAAGAAAAATTGAAATAAGAGAAACAACTCATTGTTGTATATAGTTTTTCGCTTGAATCATAAACATATTTGCGTATTTTCCATTGAGGTTCATAAGATCTTTGTGATCTCCCTTTTCAATGATTTCCCCATTTTCCATATAGCAGATCGTATCTGCAGAAATTGTTGTTGACAAGCGATGAGAAATTATGATCACAGTTTTTTCAGCTTGCGCTTCTAGCATGTTTTTATGCATCTCGTGCTCTGCAAGGGGGTCAAGTGAACTAGATGGTTCATCTAAAATGATGATTTCGGAATCGCGAGCAAAAACACGAGCTAAAGCAAGTTTTTGGGTTTCGCCCCCCGATAAAATCACTCCATGTTCATCGAACTCCTTAGTGAGAACAGCATCAATTCCTTTCGGTAACATTCGAATTTTGTCGTAGAGTCCGCTTTTTTGTAGTGATTCAATAACCGTATGACGATCGTCTTCGTTTAGACATTCTCGCATTAAAACATTTTCTGCGACCGTCAGAGAATAATATTGATAGTCTTGGAACACTACACTGAATTTTCTTCTCAAGTCTTTGACATTAAGTTGATGATAATCGAATTTATCCATGGATATGGTTCCTTGGGTAGGATCATAAAAGCGAAGAAGTAACTTAATCAAGGTAGTTTTTCCCGCTCCGTTATGTCCTACGATAGCGATTTTTTCACCTTTATGAACTGTTAGAGAAATGTCATTAAGAATGACGTTTCCTTTTTCATATTCGAACATTACATTCTGCAATTCAATGCTATCTGACATTGTATCCAAAGAAGTGGATTCCAAATTTTCGTTAATCTGTGGTTTATAAGACAAAAAGCGTTTTAAGTTCTCAATAAACAATCCGTGTTGGAAAAATTCAGGGAAAGTTCTGATTACATTAGATAACATGCCACGGAGGGTCAAGGTAGCAGTGAGCATGACTGAAAAACTGCCTATTGTCAGACTCCCATGAAAAATGTTATATGCCAAATAGGCCATAATGGATGATGTAATCAAAATAGAGACTACCGATCCCAGTCCATCGAGCCAGGTAATCTTCTTTCCATTCCTTGAGATTATTTCCGACAAACGAGAACTAGCATTTTTATACTTGTTTTGAAATACATCCCTAACTCGTGTCAACTTCATTTCTTTTGCATATTGAGGAAGGCAAAATACGCGATCTATATATGCTTTTTCTCTTTCAACAGGTTGTTTTTCAATAGCATATCGATAACTACGTTTATTGAATAGTACTTTAAATGAAATGTCAAAGATGACAGCTATAACTGAAAAAACCATGATAAGCGGATCAATGAAAGCCATGATAGTTGCCAATGTTCCAATAGTCAAAATATTTTTGACCATCGAGCAAACAGTCATCCATACCTTTACAGGACGATCCTTTGCTTCATTTGCAGCAAGAATGAAATCATTATAAAAGGTTGGATTGTCATAGAAAGAGATCTCGTATTCCTTCATTTTGTCAAGAATCACAAGATGCATTTTTTTCCGAAGATACTCTTCGTTTATTGGATAGTATAAATTTGAAAAATAGGCGTCAATAAGAGCCGAAATCACACCAAGGATACAAGCGAAAATTACAAACATCAAAATTTTACTGAATTCAATGTTGTTAACTATCCCATCGATAATGTATTTCATTAGGAGAATGTCTATCGTTGGAGTTAAAATCCCAAGGGATGTGGGAATGAGAGTAATGAAAATATAGCTTTTTTTGAATCTCCATAGATATTTCAGAATAAAAATATTGTTTAAAAGTGTTTTTCTCTTCATCTTCTATCAATTCCCTTTTATTTCTATGACTTGAACTTTATGTTCTTTGTAGTTATTATACTCTCTGTTTATTATTAAGTCTATATTGTTCAGGTGTTAATGATAATATGGAATTGAATTAAACAGAGGGTAATATAATAATATGCATGCTAATTGATTCCTAAAAAGCTATTTGGGATATTCAAAAGACGGGAAAGAAAATAACCAACAAATAAACTTGCGACTGTCAAGACACTATATTGGCACGTTATACCCAGGAATAATCTGAACAATACGCACGTTATACTGGCGAATAATTTAAAAAACTTGCACGTTATACCGGGGAATGATATAATGAAGTTGGGTGATAACATGAAAAGGAAAATATATACAGAATTAATTGAATGGAAAGATAAGAATTCTTCACAGTCATTATTAATTAAAGGTGCAAGGCAAGTTGGAAAAACGTTTATAGTCAAAGAGTTTGGTAAAAAAGAGTTTTCTAATGTGTTATATATTAATTTCGAGGATCAAATGGATTTAAGAGATTTATTTAATAATATGTCTAATGTAGAAGAAGCTGTTAAAGTTTTACAAGCATATGGCGTGTCTAAAAACATATTTAATATTGAAAAAGAAAATACATTACTTTTTTTTGATGAGATACAATTATCCAAAAGAGCATATTCATTATTGAA
Organism: uncultured Candidatus Izemoplasmatales bacterium; assembly: GCA_964557695.1. Lineage (GTDB taxonomy): Bacteria > Bacillota_I > Bacilli_A > Izemoplasmatales > Hujiaoplasmataceae > JAAYZB01. Next base: position 6,112 of record CAZLAQ010000019.1, read on the forward strand.
ACCTTTGACAGAAATGAATCGGTTCAAGATTATTGCGAGTGGTTCTTTACTTGGAATAAATCTAGGTGGAGATTACTTGAATCCTGGACCAATAGTAAAGCATATTGAAATGTATCCAATGGATTTTGAAGAATTCCTATGGGCAAAATATGATTTGGGTTTCGAAAAAATTATAGAGAGTATAAAAGAAGATGCTAAATCAGGGAAATTAACAAACGAATTTTATCATGACCTTTTAAACAATGAAATAAAAGAATATATTATCATTGGGGGTATGCCACAGGTAGTTTCATCATATGCAATTAATGAAGACTATGGCGATGTTTTCATTAAACAAGAAGCCATCAATAATTTATACCGTAGTGATATCCAACAATATCAAACAAATAAAGATAATCAGATGAATACGTTGAAATGTTTTGATTCTATCCCTAGACAATTCTCAAAAGAAAATCATCGTTTTGTTTATTCAGTCGTGGAGAAAGATAAAAGAGCTAGGCATTTTGGTAATGCAATTGATTGGTTGGAAAGAACGGGAAATGTAACAAAATGCTATAATGTTGATCATTTAAGTGGATCTTTAATTGATGGCAAAGGAGCAAGTTATAAACTATATATGAATGATATTGGCTTGTTAGTAAATATGCTTGGAAAAGACTATGTATATAAAATAAAAAATAATGAATTGGGAATGTTTAAAGGCGCTTTATGGGAGCAATTACTTGCTCAAATGCTTATTTCAAAATCACAAGATCTTTATTATATTAGAATCGGTGATTATGAAATAGATTTTCTCATTCAAGATAAAGGGAAAATATTACCTATAGAATGCAAATCTGGAGGAAATACAAAATCTAAGAGTTTGAAAAGTTATATTGATTCTTTTTCACCGGTAAAAGCATTTAAGGTATCAATGAATAATATTAATATATCTGATATAACTACAAAAGCAATTCCCTATTATATTTTTGCTTTATTATCAATTGAAGAAATCATTAATTTATAGAATGTAAGTAATCGTTGAATTTGATATACAATAGGCACGAAAGAGATTAACCAAGAAATTAACTTGCGAATGTCATATAGAGCAACTTGAGTGGATTTCCTTTTTTTCATTTTAAACATGCAATTGACAATTCACCGAATACGTTGTACTTGGAGGAAAATGAATGAGATTAAAATGGTTTGATTATACAAACGAATATGCAGATATTATAGAGAGCTGGTTGGATGATGAAACAATAAAAAATACCGGGTGTAACAATGGCTGGGATAATTACATCAACTATTGGAGATCAGATGCGCAAACCAGATGGAATGAAAATTTCTTTGTCAAAATAGTTTTTGATGGTGAAAAGCCGTGTTCGGTTATTTCAATCGGTATGGATAAATGTTGCGAAATAACCGTTTCGGAGTTTATCGTAGCACCCGAAATGCGCGGAAAAGGTCTCGGTACTGCTGTACTTGCTGAACTTCTTCATAACGGTGAAACTATTATTGGAAAAACAATTCTTTTAGCAGAGGCAGTAATATATCCAAGCAATGTTGTTTCACAAAACATTTTCACAAAAGCCGGGTTTACTTTTGACCACTCACATCCCGATGGTGATGCGTGGTATTATAGATACAATAGGCTTGAAAGATAATTTCCAAGAAATAAACTTGCGACTGACAAGACGGGAAAATGACTTCATTCTTAATAAGAAAAAGTAATTAAGTAAAATCTCAATTAATTAGTAGCGAATTTGATTTTATTCATTGGTTCTCCCCCCAAAACCTCTAGAAAAGGAATATCTTTTATAGTTAAAACCCATAAAGAACATAAGGAGTTAATATGAAGAAGTATTTCAATTATCATGTCATACTATTATTGGATTGGTATGGAAATTGAACAGTGGTGGATAATGGCATATCCATAGATAATATCGAATCGATTTTCATTATTTGGTATTAAAGAAATAAACTTGCTATTGACAAGACAATTTAAGCAGCATAACATATCTAAGATTCAAAATATGTTACTTCGGGAAAGACAAGGCACTTTTGTATAGCGCCTCCACAACTCGACACAGCTGATCTGTGAAAACAAATGAATTGTAATTTCAATCAATATACCTAAGATTAAACAAAAACTGGAATTGAAATTATTCCATTTTTTTGTTTTAGTTAAATTTAATAAATAATTATTTATAGATTATAATTGCATTTTAAAATAAAGAAATGTCAAATCAAAAGGGCATACTTTTTTGGCTATTATAAGGTAATTTAATGTAAAAAAACATAGGTGTCAAAATGGGTGTCAATACAATAATGATATCGTTTCTACTGCTACATATAGCCATTTAGTTTTCTTAACTAACCTGCTTGATGTGCAGGGAGTCGGGGGTTCAAATCCCTCTGGCTCCACCATTTAGAATGTGAAGAGACAATTTAATTTGTCTCTTTTTTTGTTATTTATTTTAATATCTAATTTGATATGATATAATTTCAATATATATATATTCATTTTTACTATCTGTTTAAAAAGCATTAAATCCAATACCATATCTTTATAGGAGAGAATATCATGGGAAGCACATTTGGAAACATCAATATTTTAAAATTGGATAATGAAAACTTTCTAGAAACTGTTGAACGAGCAATTATGGAGACAATGGAAAAAAAAGGGTATGTAAAAGTTAAAGATCAAACTATAGCAGAAACTACAATATCAATTATGAATCGCAAAGAATCAAAGTGGATTACCATCTATGGAGATGAGTTCGATGATGAGTATCCAAAACAATTATTAAAATATGCAAAAGCCATGTCAAATAAGATAAAGAGTTATCTTTTAGTATGCAATAGTTATGACAGCGACTATGTCTTGCTTAATTTGTTGCACAAAGATAAGAAAATAAATGATATGGTCGTGATTGGGCATATGCCATCTGAAGTCATGATGAAACCAGTTCTCCCACACAACGCCGAACAATGGAAACCGTTAGCCGAAGTCTTAAAGACAGGAGACAAACTTGAAAATATTCTGGAGAATAACTATGAACTTCCTGAAGACATCTTGCCTCCTCTAGGAGATGAAATTCAAGCTCGCTCTGAAGATTTAAATGCTCGATATGATGACTTTGAACCTGAATCTACACATAATATCTATTTCTCGTCCAATAGCGATTTAGAAGAAGACAAACCCTTCATACGCGAGGGAAAACCGGAAATCCGGAGTCATTATGGAACTTTTGACCCAATGTTCATGGATGAATCCTATTTCCATGAATATCAAAATTATGGGGGAATGTCGAAAGGCGTGGGGGTATATATTTTTGGTCCTTTTGTAAAAGATGAAGAAGTGACTTTCGATCCTATCGAATTGTATTGTTTTGACTATAAGCATAAAAAAGACGAGCAAAAGATTGTATTCCAAACAATATCAAAAAAAATGCAATTTAATGATGGAAGATGGGCATACGAAGCGCTATTTCCCGATTTTGAGATTCCAGAAGGAATCAATGAGAATTCAAAAAAGCAACATGGCAAAAAAATTTGGGAGGCCGACCAACTTCGAAGATTTGGACTCCAATTTACCCCTCATGGAAATAAAAAATATGAGCTTGATATTGAATTTGTGGTTCTTCCTTTAGTAGATTATTCCAATCAAGTTTATTTTCGCTGTTGGATCAACAAAAAAACAAAAAAAGAATATGTCGACGATTGGAATAAAAGAGTAAAGAAATTTCAGGAAAATAATGATTCTTCTGATCCAACAGGCATAATTTTATCTCAAATGAGATACAATAACTATTTAGATGAAAAACTATATTTATATGATGAAAAATAGAAAATTTTTCTCTTACTTGTAGATAGTATTTTGGTATTGAATTTCAACAACAGCAAGTTTCTGAAATTGAACAGTTTTTAAAAAAATATTTGATTAAAAAAGAAGGTCATGATATGAAAAAAACTATCGCTTTTATCTTAGTTGGTATGTTATTTTTTCTATATGGTTGTGATTTGACTCGCAACCAAAACATCCCAATCGAAGTTGGATATACAGTTGGTGGTGGAAATGCACTAGACTATCCTGGTTTTCTAGCATTTAATATAAACAATTCAGTCGGTAACTCAGATGATCCAGTGAATATATTATTTGAATATGGTCACGATTACGATTTTGAACAGTATAGTAGTTTCGATTTGATACATACTATTGTAGTTTATGTATCTAGTTCTACAGTTAATCATAACCGAGATGATGAAGCATACACTATGCTTTATGATAGTAAACTAGATGACTTTATGACAGAGGATTATAGGTGTATTGTTAACTGGTCAGATATGTTTTCTAAGGTTGTTTTCAATAAATCATTTGAGTTATCAATCGCACCAGATGATGTACCCTATGAGAAAGGCATGTTGTATTTTGTCATGTATAAAGGAGATTTTGAGCCAGGTCAAGAATCCATATTGCCTAGAGTATATCGAGTTATATATTTCATAAATATAGACGGAGTGTTAACTTTTACAAAAGATAATCCATTTTAAATATTAGGGAGTCAATATGAAGAAATCATCAACAATTGTTATTTTTGCTTTGTCCATTGTCTATACATTATTGCTAGAACTTCTTTATTATTTAAGTCAATTTGAAAACGTTATAGACTTTAGATATTATATGGCATTTTTTTCGGTATTTCCCTTTATATTCATAATTGTTTCAGTAGTAATTGATGTTTTTGATAAAAATAACAAAAATTCATTAGCTAGCATTTATCTTCCTTTAGTGTTAATCTTTTATTATCTTCTTTTAGGCACATTAGATTTTTTCTATTTTTTTTCTAGTGAGTTTTTAATGTTCATAATTTTTATTGTTATTCCAAATATCATTATGATACTGGTTATAATTTTACAATTGAAGATTAAACAGATAAAATATATGAGATTTTTCATTGTTTTCAAGTATATTGTATGTATTTCATATGGATTTTATTGGTACATTATAATTGATGCTTTACCAAGAGTGTAAAAATAAGTAGAATAACTTTTGAATTGTAATTTCAGTCAAAACAGATAAAATTAAACAAAAACTAGAATTGAAATTATTCTAGTTTTTTGATTTTGTTATATTAAATTACTAATTATTTATAGATCATAATTGCAATATAAATTAAAGAAATGTCAAATCAAAAGGGCATGCTTTTTTGACTATTATAAGAAAATTTATTGTAAAAACTATAGGTGTCAAAACAGGTGTCAATACAATAATATCGCTGTTAAAACCGCTATATATAGCCGTTCTAATTTATTAAGCCACCTGCTTGACGTGCAGGGGGTCGGGGGTTCAAACCCCTCTGGCTCCACCATATAAGAAGCATAGGTTTGATACAACAGTATCAGGCCTTTTTTTCATGCAGAAAGGGCGGTTTCTCCCTATATTCCAAATTCCATTAGTCCTGTAGAGGTTTAATGTAGAACTTTTGCAAGGCTTTTTTGCAAATGATGATCAACCTTTTAACGATTATCTAACCATTTACACGATTACTGTACAATTTACACGATTACCTAACAATTTAACGATTACAGAATAAAGATTGCTTTTACTTTTACTTAAAAAAGTTCTCATACTCTAGCAAAAGTATAATTTATTCTACCTTTATAGAGATTGGAATCTCCTTTTTTTGAATGATAAAAGTATCGATCTTCTAAAACAAATCCACCCATAGAGGATAGGTTTAGTTTTTTAAGAGAATTACTATTCAATAATTTGAAGATGTTTAAAAATCGAGAGGAGTTTCGTAATGAACCGTTCGAAGCCTGGATTAAACGAACCCTTCTATAAGTGGCTGGATGATATTCGAAGGGCGATGAGAAAAGAAAAAGAACTTCAAAAGAAATTTAAGTTCTATAATGTCAAATTGAATTCATGCAGAAGGGCATCATTTGATAGAATACGCTTTGGTAGTGTAACTTCGGAAGAAGATGAACTATTGTTTTGGATTGATAAGATAACTATTACTGAATCATTTTTTTTTGCATATCGTGGTCAAATTCAGTATGCACAAAAATTCATGGCAATTATATCATCTCAACAACAGATTGTTTTTTCAAAGATTGTTGGAACGAAAATCAGTCTTTATTGTTTCTTCTGAACTTAGTATTACCAGAAATCGGGGTTATCAAATAATTAATGAGATTGTCACTCTTTAAGAAAATATATGAACATTTCATTATTATGAAATTAATCGGGATCACAACATTTAGGATTAATCTTTACTTGAAGAAGAGTATGATTATTTACTTTCAAAAATTTCAATTGTATGCTAAAATGATACCCAAAGAGTTCAAAAAAACATGACATTTATAATAAAGTGCATTTATGAGAGAAAATTTGAATTGGTGAAGAATTTGTGTCAAAGAAATAGGAGTAAATATTGTTAATTTATTCCGTTTAAAAATGACGCTTACCTTATTTTTTTGACAAAAACATTAATGCTCAATTTTTGGCAGAGGCTATACAATATTGAGGTAGTTAAAAAATATGATGAAAAAAACACGCGAACAAATATCTAAAAATATGCGATCTGTTAAAAATAAGGACTCGAAAATAGAAATATTATTGCGTAAAGAATTATGGAATCGTCACTTGACATACAGGAAAAATGACAATAGTATTGTTGGTAAACCTGACATAGTTTATAAAGGATTAAAATTGGCTATATTTTGTGATGGTGAGTTCTGGCATGGATACCAATGGGAGGCAAAAGGAAAAGAAGAGCATAAAAGCAATGAAGAATTTTGGCAAAAAAAGATTGAACGAAATATGCAACGCGATAAAGAGGTTACCTCATTACTTGAAAGCCTGGGGTGGACAGTCTTACGGTTTTGGGGTAAAGAAATTAAAAAAAATGTTTCAGGATGTGCTGATATCATACAAAACAAGATAGAGGAGCTTAAAAATGGAAAACAAAAAGTACAAAATAATTGACTTGTTCGCAGGTATAGGGGGTATTCGTCGTGGGTATGAACTCACTGGAAGTTTTGAGAATGTCTTATCTGCAGAAATAGACAAGTATGCTTGTTTGACATACGAACATCTTTTTGGTGAAAACCCATACAATGATGTGACAACAGAGGAATTTAAGAGCAAGGTCAGTCAAACGCAGTATGATATATTGCTTGCAGGCTTTCCATGTCAGGCATTCAGTCGAGCTGGAAGACAGGAGGGTTTTAAAGATAAAACGCGTGGAACATTGTTCTTTGATATAGCAGACATCATAGATAGAACACGTCCAAAAGCATTTATGCTGGAAAATGTTGACAGCCTTCTTAGTCATGAAAAGGGCGCAACATTCAGAACAATACTAGAAGTTTTAGTAAATGATTTAAATTATAAAGTCTTAGGAGTAGAAAAAAACATATTAGGGGACTTGATTTATGACACGAAGGTCTTTATGAGGAATACAAGATACTTCGGTCTACCGCAAAACCGTCCAAGGGTTTACATAATGGGCTTTGATATGAAGCGGTATGCAAACTTCGAGAGATTCTTAAACGAAAAAAAACTCCCGATAGGCAGGAGCAAAGCTTCAATATACAAAGATTTGAACGACCTATTGGAATTTAACGCTGATATTGAATACTACATCGCAAGTGGCTACATGACTACTTTGGAAAAGCACAGAGCGCGTCACGAGGGCAAGGGCAACGGTTTTGGATACATGATTGTAAACTCACTGGATGTCAAGAATCCTTACTCAAATACTATCCTTGCAACTGGCGGCTCAGGAAAAGAAAGAAACCTTGTTTATGATCCTAAGGAAGGCGTCGCAGGTCAAATCGTAAAAGGTAAGCAAACTCCGATTAATGATAAAGGTATCCGTCACATGACTCCCAGAGAATGGGGCAAGCTGCAGGGGTTTATAAATTACGGCTTTATCCATGAGGGTAAGGATAATTTCAGTTTTCCACCAGGAATTTCTAAGGCGCAACAATACAAACAATTCGGCAACTCGGTATCGATTACGGTTGTCGAGGAAATGTCCTTACTAATGAAGGAAATTTTGGCGGTTTTAGATGGGGAATAAATTCAAATTTATTGATTTTTTTTCAGGCATCGGCGGATTCCATTACGGCCTTTCGCAGATAGGCGGCGAGTGCGTAATGGCAAGCGATACTAATATTGTGACGACCGAGACATATAAATTAAATTATGGCATGGTTCCGCATGGAGATATAAACGATATTAAGTCAGAAGATATCCCTGACTTTGATATTCTCTGCGGTGGTTTTCCGTGCCAAGCATTCAGCGTGATTGGCCCACAGGGTGGATTTTCAGATCCTCGCGGAATTTTGATTTTTCAAGTTTTCCGAATTCTTAGGGATAAGCAACCTAAGGCATTCATTTTAGAAAATGTAAGGGGCTTGATTTCGCACGACGGCGGTAAAACATATGAGTTCATTGTAGCTGAACTCAACAAGTGTGGTTACAACGTATCATGCAAGATACTTGAAGCCAAGAATTATGGACTGCCGCAAATAAGAAAAAGACTTTTTTTTGTAGGCATTAGAAAAGATTTTGAGGTACAGTTTGAGTTTCCCCAACCCATCGCATGTGATATATTACTCGGCGATATTCTTAAGGGAAAGACAAACCGGGATTATGCATTTACGATCAGAATCGGTGGTCGTAATTCCGGTATCAACAACAAGTACAATTGGGACAGTTACTATGTAGATGGAAAGGTGCACGCAATAACACCAAAAGAATGCTTGCAAGTACAAGGGTTTCCTGAAGACTTCAAACTTGCTGGGAATCTTGATGAAAAATATAAACAGGTCGGCAACAGCGTGCCGACCACGATAATTCGAGAGATAGGAAAAGAAATATTAAAGACAGGAATTTTCAATTGCTGAAGCGTATGCCATCAGCAATTTTTTTGTATATAACAAGCTTTATTTTTTCCTCATATCCAATAGGAACAAAGTATCCGATTTTTACCTCAGAACCGATGATGTTGGCGTATACTTCTTTGCGATCAGGGAATATGTGCTGTAGCAAGTCTATGTAACGTTTGGCTTGTTCAATTGCACCTTGGTCGATTGCGTCTTTTTTTACCTCGATAAACAACATTGTGGATTCATCACCGGTTTGCAGCACAATATCCATTTCATCTTGTAAATGAGGAGAGAGAACAACTTCCATCATCGAGTTTGCAAGCAAAGAATCAAAGCTTATTCCACTATTTATCTTTTTGAAGTCAGAGATGATTTGTTTTGAAAGAGCAGAATCTCGACCACAAAAAGCGTTTAATAAATATGCATATAAATATGCCTCATCCTTGACTGTGTTATTATTAAAAAACTTGTCGTCAGCAAGATAAGCTTCGCTAAACTTCATAATTGAAGTATTGTTTTTGTAGTTGTCGAGAGCGATCTGAGAGGGAATATTTAAAGGATAACTTTGGTGGCACTCATTGCGGAGCAACTTGAGAATTTCGACAGTACTTTTTATAGTGAATGAGGATATGGACTTCTTTCTTGCTGCGCCGATATTCATTACAGCGGGATGACGATACCCCCAAACTAACTTATTCTCATATTTTTCTATGAGCTTAAAGTTATCGGAAATTGTATATACTTTTGCAGTAATACGCTTGAATAAGAAACGCATCGGACAATCGTTTTCGAGGTTTTTGCCTACTTTTATCGGCAGTGTCTTGCTGTTTGCCTCGTAGTAAATAATAGGATTATTTTTATCATCGCAATATATTTGAAATGGGCCATGGATTTCTTTACCGCCAGTAACGTTCTCATCTTTCATTCTATAGATGAAAATGAGATCGTTTTTTCCAATATTATAAAGACTAGCCATCGATCTTATAAAAGACTTAGTATAAAGTCCGCCTCCAGTAGGAAAACCATATACACCATTGTTAAGCGTTGCGTCAAATACCGCTGAGTTGCATATACAAATATGCGATTGGCAACCAGTTCTATTAACGTATTCTATTACCTCATCTATATTATTATACATATTTATTTTTTCGCTCTGATATGGAGCGCGCCCCTATATTTGCCGCTTGAATATCGAACCCAAATTTTTATACTTTCTGCACCTACTCGATCATAAATATGCACATCATAGTTTTTTGGCATACCCTTTGTAGCTCTAACACTGAATACCAGTTTCTCCCACATTGAATTGAGCGCGGTAATTTTATCATATCTTTGCCATGTAGAGTCAAGAAACGGGTTTAAGTATTCCAATATATATTCAGCGGGAAAAGGTGATAGTCCACTACCTGTTCCGCTGAACAAAAAGTAGTTTAGTATGGGACGCATATAATCTAGCGAACAAGCAAATGGGGAGTTGGGATTGATATTCCCAACGTCCTCACTAATAGTTCCACTATTGCGTAAAGTCCAATATGTATCAATCATATTATCGAGGGATAGAATACTTGATTTTGCATGTGTGCATGCAGTCTCAAAACCTGGACGAGTTGTATGATTTACTAATGCGGGCGGTGCATCTGAGAGTGATTTTAGTGAATACCCCTTGTTATTTATGTAAACATCACTTTTATAATTTGCTGGAGCTTTAACAATTCCAACAATATTACAAAATTTTACGATATCAACATCGCATTTTTTAATTATTGAAAGGTCAGTTCCTTCCGGAAAAGAAGCATAAATCACTTCTCCAAACCCAAGCTGATTAATAGGCTCATTTAAAAAAGATGGAATTATACCGTTATCACGCATCTCGATTAACCTAAGCTTGATGAGTAATTCTCCTCGTTCGCCTTTGTTCATTTTTCCTCCAGTTGATGTATTTTATCAACGATTGTTCCTATTTCTCTTTCGGAATAAAGAAAGTAATTTCCACATACTTTACTTCCTCTAAAATCTATCGGTATTTCGTAGCAAGTATAATCAAAAGCTTTCTTAGCACGAAATTCTTTGACCGCTCTTGCATGCTCTGCAGCTTTAGTTTTTGTAAACAAGTTCAACCCAATGAAAACTCCGTTTGGTTTTTGAATGAGTAAGTCGATTCCATATTCTATATCCAAAATCACGTTATAAAAAACAGAAGAGAAACAATTTCTTTCTTTTAAATATAAACCAAAATGCAAATCTCTTATAAGCGAAGGGTAAGTTCGATATACTCTCGCTCGAACTCCAATTTTTTCTTCCATAGTGAGATTGAGATTTGTCAAATATTCTTTGTTTTCGGAAACATAAAATTGCAAATAATCATCTTGGCTAGGAATTGAGTTCTTTGTTATGATATAGTTGTAAAAGGCTATAACAAACATCGGTAATTTTATTTGCCACTCGATTTTTTCATTTCTTACTTGCTCGAACTTCATGCTAAAATTGCATATCTGCTTCTCTATGGCAGTTGAAGTAAGAGTAATTTCGTCAAAAAGATTTATCATATTATTGATCACAATCTTCACCCTACTTAATTATATCAAACAAAAACAACTATTACGATAGTAAAATGTTATTTGATGGCAAAAAAGTGAACATTATGTATGATTCTTTGCTATATGAGGAAGGCATAACGTTCTTTTAGTATCGATTTTACTTACCTAAAAGTAGAATGGCTCAATTTAAAGAATTATTTGAATATATAAATGCCTTCAGAAATCCTGTGGGAAATCGAAATTCCGATAATTACTGTGAACGGTGACGCCAAGTGTATGCCAATACGCTGTCAACATGCGTTCGAGTAGTTGCCAAGTAGTCGGCAATTCTTTTAGGAATACTTAGATTCATGTTGAATTTTGAAGGAACAGCAATTCTAACAGCTGCAGGTTTCATAATCTGGTTAATTGGGCAGATAAAAAATTAAAAATATCTCTATACATTAAAATTTTAGCGACCCAGCTCTTAATTGAGTTGAGTCGTTTTTTTTAATTTATCCCATCAACCTTTTAACGATTTCGTCTAGTTATCGTAAATAAAATATAGATTAATGAATAATCAACTGTTATAATAATTACGAAGAACATAAAATACTTGAAGATGGTAAATATATTTATGAGCTGTTAAACATTTCTGATGCTGGATTGGAAACGAAAATTAGAAATATTAGGTAAAAAAGTCTTCCTAAACTTATATGAGGTGTATTAATTTGGGTAATAAGCCTAACACTTTTTTAGATTATCTTGAAAATAATATATTTTATGATAAGATATATGATTCTATTTTTTCATGGTGCAAAAATCACAAAAAACTATTGGAAGATAGAGTAGATGGCTATAATGTTAGTTATATTTCTGAAATTGAAGACCTTGATCTGGATTATCAAAATGTATTTATTGACAGCAAAGAAGGTACAAAAATTGAATTTGATATTACTATCGAAGTTACAGTAAACGTAGAAGGAGTTGCTGGCAAATACCAGGATAGGGATTCATACAGCGCTCGTCTATGGGTTATGGTTAGTTGTTCAGGCTCTTTAGGTAAAAAACTTAAAGATTTTTATATTATCGGAGTAGACGAATATATCAAAACAAAGCCAATAAAACCACTTTCTGGAGACTTTTATCCATATATCAAAAGAATTGATTATGATGAATATGCTAATGCAATATTAGAAAAGTATTACTTTAAATACCATCCAGAATCAAAAACAAATCCAGTACCAATTAATGTGGATGAACTTGCTGCTAAAATGGGATTAACAATTCAAAACACTTCTATATCTAAAGATAGAAGTATATTTGGACAGATTTTCTTTGCAGATGTAGAAGTCGAGTTTTATAATTCTGAAAAATCAGTACTTGAAAAAAGAAAAATTAGCAAAAATACTATACTAGTTGATACTGAGGCAGCATATTTACGTTCATTTGGATCTCGCAACATGACAATTGCACATGAGTGTGTACATTCCTATTATCACAGAAAAGCATTTTTATTCGCACGTATGCTAAAGCTAAAAGGGGATCTTCATTATATTGAATGTCAGGTAAATGGAGTAATGAAGAATGGTGATACAAACTCAACTGCCGAATGGATGGAAATACAAGCAAACGGTCTTGCACCATACATACTTATGCCAAAAGAATCATTTGAAGCATATGCAAAAAAGTTATTCGAATTTTATAGTAAATCAAGCGGTTTAGTGACCTATACAATAAGAGAAATCATTGATAAACTTGCAGGCACCTATGAGGTTACTACATACGCTGCAAGAAAAAGACTTATTGATTTAGGCTTTGAACTTGCAATAGGAGCTTATAATTGGGTTGATGGTCATTACGTAAAATCATATACATTCAAAAAGGGATTCCTCGAAAGTAATGAAACATTTACTGTAAGCTACAAGGACGTTTATAAAAAAATTTTTACAAATCAAACCATATTAATGGCAGTTTACAATAATCAGTATGTCTTTGTAGATAATCACCTTTGTATAAATGATCCTAAATATATTGAAAAAAATCAAAATGGTGAATTAATATTATCTGATTATGCATTGTATCATATGGACGAATGTTGCGTTAAATTTAGATATAATACGATTAAAGGTTTTAATTCAGGGTCTAGTTTAGGACTCATGTGTTATCTCAGTAGAGATTTGAGTAAAGAAATTGAATTTGATTTGGAGATAATAAATAATCCTGCTATTGTTCATGATTCTAAATTTATAGAAAGATACAGTATTCACTCGGAAAATGTTGCTGAAGTAGTAAAAGAGATCACTTTTATGTCTTTTGGAAAAATCATAAAATATTTGATGAAATATCTAAAAATAAAATTATGTGATTTGGAAGTTGATGCAGACCTTGAAGAAAAGACAATACGAAGATATACTAGTGGTGAAAATAAAAAACCTGATAAGAGAAGCGCTATTGCAATACTAAGGGCATTAAATCTTCCACCAGCCATATCGTCTTTAGCTTTGAAACAAGCTGGCATTGCATTTGTAAATGGAAATGACGAAGACGATGCTTTGTTATGTGTGCTGATGACTTTAAGAAATGGTAGCGCAAAAGATGCCAATGATTTTATGATATCGATTCAACAAGGACTACTTACAAAAAATAAAAAATAAAAAATGGACAACCCCTGTCCAGAAAAAATGAGAAAATATATGCGAAAATAGATTTAGAGGACTTTGTTCCTCTTTTTTTTATGCTTTATTGCAAGAAATAGTGAAAAAATAGAACGTTTTTGACGGACAATACCTGTCCACACGACACGAAATTTATGTGTTATACTCATTTTGAATTAAGGAATAGCTATCTTAATTCGTACTTCACAGCCCTTGCTAAGCTGGTCACAATGAAGTACAAAATCACAATTTAATAATGCAGTTCGATCTATTGTGAAGAGAGGTCTGTAATTTGAAATGGAGCTTAACCGCCCTTCTTTTTGCTGACGCCTACGAACTGCCCACACTGCAAGAAAAGAGTATCTCCATTTTTCAAAAACAAATCTGAATTGGAGGTATTTTTTTTATGAAATTAACAAAGTCTGAAAAGAATCAAAACCCAAGACATTATTGCTATGGCTGTCCGAAAGAGTTGCTTAATGATCCTAATCAACCCTTAAAACACTATGTTGCTTTCAGAGATAAAGATGGTGATGTTAGGTATGAACCCTGTACTGAAGAGTATTTTCATAAACACAGAAATGAAGAGCGTAACGAAATACGCAGAAAAGACACGGAATCAAGATGCATGATTCCATCAAAAAAATTCGGACTTGTTAAGTGTCGAGCTGATTGCAACCAGTGTTCCAAAGTCAGAGATGGCTTTTCTATATCTATGGATTATATGCGCGAGAATTACGAGTTTGAGTTTGCTGATAGATCCTATGAAGAAGAACGCGAGAAAAGAGCTGAACAAACCCAAAGTGATTTTATTTGGAAGCTTGTGCGTGAGTTTAACGAAACTGATCAACTTATCCTTAAGTACTTCAACGATGGAAAAACAGATGCTGAAATTGCTGAAGAAATGAAGAAATCAAGAAGTAGAATCCAAGAACGCAGAATTCAGCTTGTGCAGCTCTTGAAAGAAAAATTAAAAAAATACAACGAATAACCGGCAAACGATAGGATACCTTGCCATTTAACTAGTGAAGAGGAAAAGCGACCTTTTCAAAACCAAAAGGAGGTTTAGAAATGCAAAAAGAAAAAACAGCCAATAAACCCTATCTCACCGATAAGGATTTAGTTGAAACGCTACTACTGATTAGCGAAACGACTAAAACATTGGCACTCGAAGTGATGTTGCTTCCAGTCGAGGCAGATAGTAATGGAGGTAAAGACGATGTCAAGAAGTCCAACGATTCACAGTAGTTAAAAAATAGAAAGAAAAATTAAACAAGGAGAAGAATAACCATGAATGAAAACAAAGATATGTTAATGGATTGGAACGACTCGATTGAAACCGATGGACAGGAGTATGTCTTATTTCCAGAGGGTGATTACAACTTTACTGTAACACATTTTGAACGCGGAAGATTTAATGGTAGTGCAAAAGTTCCAGCATGTAATAAAGCAACAATTCATGTTCAAGTAGACACAAAAGAAGGGATCGCTAATGTGAAGTTTGATTTGATTTTATATCGTACACTAGAGTGGCGCATTTCTGCATTCTTTAGATGTATCGGGCAGAAGAAACATGGTGAGAAGCTCACGATGGATTGGAGTAAAGTGATTGGTTCAAAAGGTAGGGCACATTTCAAACAACGCACCTATATTAATCAAAACGGTGAAGAGAAATTCATCAACGATATTGAACGCTTCATAGATTATAACGAAGAACACATTGTTCCAGATGATCTTCCATATTAAGGAGGGTTATAATGGACATCATTTTAGAAGCTTTAAAACAAATCGATGTTTCAAAAACAACGTATCAGGAATGGTTACATGTAGGTTTAGCTTTACATGGAGAGGGTTATGAATGTTCAGTATGGGACGAGTGGAGTAAGAATGATACTCGTTATAAAGATGGTGAATGCGATAGAAAATGGAGGAGCTTTAGCGGCTCCTCTCATCCCGTATCCGGTGGAACAATCGTAAAACTAGCTAAAGATGCTGGTTGGATACCTCCCACAAGAATAAACGATGGCTTGATGGAATGGGACGATATCATCGAATATGATGGTGATGGCACGATCTATGATCCAAAGGTTGATAAGAAATCTAACGAACAGTTAATCACTTATCTTGAAACCCTATTTAAAGATAACGAATACGTTGGTTATGTGACAAACGATGTATGGCAGAATAGTGAAAGCAAATGGATGCCAGGAAAAGGACAGTTTGATCGAACAGCAAAAGAATTAATTACATTACTACAAAAACATCCAGATGACATAGGTGCAGTCTTAGGTGATTGGAAAGATGAATGTGGAGCTTGGATTCGGTTCAATCCAGTAGATAGTAGTGGTGTTAAAAATGAAAATATTACAAGGTTCACCTATGCTCTAGTAGAATCTGACGATATGCCAATTCCTGAACAAGACGCTTTGTATCGTAAGTTTGAACTTCCTATTGCATGTTTAGTTCATAGTGGTAGTAGAAGCCTACACGCAATCGTTAAGGTAGATGCAAGAGATGCAGATGAATACCGTAAACGTGTGGACTATTTATATGATTTCCTAGACAAGAATGGACTTAAGGTAGATAAAGCAAATCGAAATCCATCAAGGTTATCAAGAATACCTGGAGTGACTAGGAAAGGCATCGTACAAACTTTGGTTGACACCAATATCGGAAGACGAAACTGGAATGAATGGTTAGATTTTGCAGAAGGAATCATGGACGAATTACCTGCACTTACTTATTTGGATGAAGCATTATTAAACCCACCAAAACTACCACTTGAACTTATTGAAGGCATCGTTAGAGTTGGTCATAAAATGCTTATTTCAGGATCTTCAAAAGCGGGGAAAAGTTTCTTGCTAATGGAACTATCTATAGCATTATCAGAAGGCATGAAATGGCTAGGTTTTCAATGCAAAAAATCAAAGGTACTCTATGTGAATTTAGAAATTGATGCAGCAAGTTGCATTAATCGTTTTGCTGAAATCTACAAAGCACTAAAATTTAAACCAAAATACAGTCATGACATTGTTCTATGGAATCTGCGTGGTCGAGCAATGCCTCTAGATAAGCTTGTACCGAAGTTAATTCGTAAAGTAGTAAATCAAGGCTATGATGCCATCATCATCGATCCAATTTATAAAGTGATTACAGGTGATGAAAACAACGCGTCTGAAATGGGTGCATTCTGTAATCAGTTCGATAAGATTTGTAATGAAACAGGATGCGCGGCTATTTATTGTCACCATCATTCCAAAGGCTCACAAGGATTCAAAAAAGCAATGGATAGAGCATCTGGATCAGGCGTTTTTGCACGCGATCCTGATGCACAACTCGATATGATTCAGCTTGAAACAAGTGAAGAATTCATGGCGCTTAATGCAGATGTAATGACATCAACTGCGTGGCGATTAGAGAGTAGTCTTCGTGAGTTTCGTAACTTCAAGCCAGTCAACTTTTGGTTTGAATACCCAATACATCGAATTGATGATAAAGGCATACTCGCTAAACACTATGCAAATGGAGATCCTAAAGCAAACTTAGAGAAAAGTGGTAAAAGAAAACAAACGCCTGAATCTCGAAAACAAGAATTTGATGCAGCATTTGACATTAGTAAGCAAAATGATGGAACATGCTTGTTATCGGTACTCGCAGAATATTTAGGAGTTACAGATCGTACAATCCGAAAAAGAATTACAGAATTTAGTAATGAATACGATATTTCGAACAGTGTCATATCACGAAAAAAAGTGAGTGAATAAAGGAAATTTAGAAGCTTCACTCATGAATTATGCAATTTTGGAAGAAAGGGA
Organism: uncultured Candidatus Izemoplasmatales bacterium; assembly: GCA_964557695.1. Lineage (GTDB taxonomy): Bacteria > Bacillota_I > Bacilli_A > Izemoplasmatales > Hujiaoplasmataceae > JAAYZB01. Next base: position 23,986 of record CAZLAQ010000019.1, read on the forward strand.
AAAAACTCCTATATTCAACATTGAATAAAATCGTGAATATAGGGCTTATATATAGTTGATTCATTCAACCGCTGACGCATCGTTTGTAGGATAGGGCTTTAAGCCATGCCCTATCCCAAACAAATGCATCATCGTCAGCACTCGCCTTTCTGCACTAAAAAAATCGAAAAAGGAGAAAGCAATGAAAATATTCCTGCTACTAGATCCACCAACAATTACCGCACAAGAGAACAAGGTTGCTCTTGTTAATCATAAACCGATATTTTATAAACCAGAAAAATTGAAACAGGCAAGAAGAACACTCATTACTCATTTGAAACCTTTTAGGCCAGAAAAACCAATGGAGGGTCCACTAGAGTTAAATGTCATATGGAGATTTCCTAAAGGTAAAAGACATAGCCATTATGAGTGGAGAGTTACAAAGCCTGATACAGATAACTTAGAAAAAATGTTAAAAGATTGTATGACGGAAGTTGGCTTTTGGATAGATGATGCGCAAGTAGTCGTCGAGCATGTTGAAAAGTTGTGGTCAGATGATCCGACAGGTATTTCAATTGAAATAAAATTATTAAGTAAAATCAAGGAGGAATAGAGATGAATGTAAAAGACTATCTAAGTAGATATCATTACACAGAACTTAAGATTCAACGCATGCAAGAAGAAGTCTATGAATACAATCGTCTAGCAAACTCAATTCCTGGTTGTAATTTTGATGCGATTCGTGTTGATGGTACTAAGAGTTTAGATGCACCCTTTACTAAGTGGATACATAAAGCTATGGAACAAGAACTATTGATTGAAGACATGAAAAGAAAACTTCCAATCATTAAATGTGAAATCATATCTGTTATTGATGAGCTCGAAGATACTGAACTCAAAAGGTTACTCATCTACCGCTACATTGATTGGTTAAGTTGGAGTGATATTGCAGCAAAGATGTATGTTTCTTTATCGACACTAAAAAGATGGCATAAAAACGCTATAAGTTTATTGAAAATTTAGAAGAACATTGTATAATATAATAAAACACATTGTTGCTATTGGAGGTGCATTTTAATGGCAGTAATTCAACCAACGTTTGAGATTAGTGATTTAGCAGCTGCTGGGCTTGCTGTTGGCAAGTACGTTAGAACTGGTGGCGTCATTAGGAATGCTAGTAGTGGTCAGATTATAGAGCATTTAAAAGATACTTTTGGCAATGATAAAGTTAGTTCAAGTTCGGCTATTTTAGAGTCTGTAGACGTTGCTAGTGTTGCTAAATCATCAACAAGAGTTGCGGTTAAAGAAATCACATCCGTATCATTAGCTAGAAAATTTGCTGTTGGAACTTTAATCGTTGTCGGTGTTGCAGCAATTGGGTATGGATCGTATAGACTATTTACATATTTAAAAAAACGTACAGAGGATAATAAACAAATTGAAGTAATAAATGAAAACAATGATGTGATTGAATATAATCCTGAGTTGACTGAGTACTTTAACAACATGCAAACTCAAAGTATGACATTGGATTCTATCAAGGATGTTGCCAAGTTTTTCGAAACCTATAGTAACGGTGATATAGAAATTGAGATAACTGATGAAGAAATGAGAGTTATGAGAAATCTTATTGTGAGATACACGATCAAACTGTGTGAATCAAACAAGATTAGTCTTGAAAGTAGACAACTAGATACTGAGACCAACATAATAGATGCCAATGATTTACTAGAAGAAATATTATATGCAACCAAAGTCCAAGAAGAAATTTTTGCTCTTGCGTAAATTGAACCACAATGGACCGTCGTGAACCGTTGTGAATCTGTCAAGGGTGTGATAAGATTATAATGTACAAAGGTGTAGCCGCAGAGCAACACATTAAAATTATGGAATACTGGCTTTAGAAACCAGCCTAGAAATAATGAGAATTCAGAAATGGATTCTTTTTTATTTTTGCAGAGATACTTGTAGTATTCCAACTGGTGAGTTATTACAGTTTTTTATCTACAGTTGGAGTGATTAAATGAAAGGAAAAATGCTAGACCTATATGAAAAATGGGAAGCATCAGGACATCTTGATGACAAACTCAAATCGATATCTGAGATGGTATCCAAGAGAGCAACCCAAAGACAGGTCGCTGAATATTTAGGTATCACAGAGAAAACGATTATCAAATTAAGAAAAGTTCATCCAAAACTCAATAATGCCTTTCAGTATGGTGATGAGGAGTTAAAACACAAGCTTCTCGATGCGGTGTATCGAAGAGCAATTGGATTTGAATATGAAGAAACACAAACAGTGATTGAAGAGACGAAGATTGGAACTAAGAAACGTATTACTAAGTTCAAGAAACAGTCGCTACCAGACATCGCAGCTATTAAATACCTACTCATCACGAAGTTTGGTCTTGAGTATAACGAAAAGAAAGCAGAAATTGAACTTATGGCCAAACGAATAGAAAATGGTGAGGAGGTATGGGTAAATGAATATCGTGATGAAGAAAGTAACAGAACTCCAAGAGTACGAAAACAATCCAAGAAATAATGAGTCTGCTATTGATGCGGTTGCTAATAGTATCAAAGAGTTTGGATTTAAAGTTCCGATTGTCATTACAAGTGACAATGTAATTATCGCCGGCCACACTAGGGTCAAAGCGAGCCTTAAATTGGGTCTAGCCACTGTTCCTTGCATTGTTGCTGATGACCTCACAGAAGGGCAAATAAAGGCCTTTCGTTTGGCAGATAACAAGACTGCAGAACTTGCGACTTGGGATTTCAGTAAACTTGAAGAAGAACTTTTAAATATTGATATGGATATGCTTCAGTTTGGATTTGAGGATTTACATTCAGATGTTCCAGATAATGCCAGTGACGATGACTTTGATCCTGATTCTGAATTAACTGAAACGCCATATACAAAACTTGGAGATGTTTATTTATTGGGTGATCACCGAGTCATGTGTGGTGATTCAACGTTAAAAGAAGATGTGCACGTATTACTTGATGGAAAGAAAATAGATATGATCTTTACAGATCCACCTTATAATGTGGATTACGAAGGAACTGCAGGTAAAATCAAAAACGATAAGATGGAGGATAAAACTTTCTATCTTTTTTTACTGAGCGCATTTACGCATATGTTTGAAGCAACAAAAACTGGCGGTGCCATTTATGTTTGTCATGCTGATACTGAAGGACTTAACTTTAGAAACGCATTTAAAAACGCTGGCTATAAATTAGCTGAATGTTTAGTTTGGGTTAAGAATGCTTTGGTATTAAGTAGACAAGATTATCACTGGAGACACGAACCAATTCTATATGGTTGGAAAGAAGGCGCAGCGCATTACTTTATTGATGACCGCACTCAAGACACCATATGGGAATATAACAAGCCAAAGAAGAATGAAGAACATCCTACAATGAAACCGCTAGAATTATGTGGTAGGGCTATTAGCAATTCTTCGAAGGTTGGAGAATATGTTCTAGATTTGTTTGGTGGTTCTGGATCAACTATGATTGCAGCTGATCAACTTCAACGAAAGGCATTAATTATGGAGCTTGATGAAAAATATGTTGATGTGATTGTCAAGCGATACATCAGATATAAAGGTTCAACTGAAAACTGCTTCTTAATTAGCAATGGTGAGAAGCTTCCATTAGATAGTATTCCAGAATTTCAAAATAACTCACTATAGTAGCGAATTTACTTGCTATTTTATGCCTTTAGAGTGATATATGTAGTAACTCATAAAGACAAAGGAGAAAAACAATGTTTACAGAATTCAATGCACATCCAAAAGGACTCAAAACGTCTGACTGTGTTGTAAGAGCAATCTCGACTTCTGGAAATACCGATTACAACGAGTGCAGGCGCGAACTCAATCAACTCAAAAGAGATTGGGGATTTACAGACTATAAAGACACAAAGTTTTTGTACAAGTATTTTGAAGGTTATCCAAGACTTATCTTTAAAGCAATTAAAGGAGAGCCTAGAATCAAAGGGTCAGACTTTACAGAGCTTCATCCAGTAGGAACATACATTTTAAAGATGGCTGGCCATGTTACATGTTGCAAAGATGGAGTTATCTTGGATACTTGGGATTGTAGTTATAGAAGTGTATACACAGCATGGGAGATTACAAAATGAAAACAAACTTTATAAGAAAAGCAACAAGTGATGAACTCATACCACAAGATTCGTTCGTCATTGAAAAGACGATTGTCCTCGACAAAACCTTGTTCGACCGTTTCATTCAGGATCCGCTCAATGATTATGATTTTATCAAAGAAAATGTTGAACTCATGTATTGTGATAAAGACGAAGTATTTCATTGCATCTTTGTGACGTCGGATGAACATGACTTCGGGATAATCGTAGAAAGCTCTGGATATTATTATGCCAGATATGCAGCATATATCCCCAAAAACTATTGTAAATAAACTATATTACATGTTATAATTTCAGCAATAGGAGGGGATATTCATGTTTATAATTTATGATGAAAAAGCAAGGAAAGTTACAGTTCAAGGAAAGAGAGCGGAAGGATTCATTCCGATTATCGAATTTGTTTGTACAACTGACAGATTGAATGTAACATTTGAAGACCATTCTTTCTCTTTAGGGTTAAAAGATATTATTGAATTAGACTTACAAGATGACCTTCCTGAAAAATCTATTAGCTTAGATATCAAGACGAACACAACAAAGATTTATATGGATCATTTCGAGCATAGTACTTTCGTTGAAATTCATGATCCGGATTTAAGAAACGGGAAACACATTATAAAAATAAAAGATGGGTTCTTCATTAGGCTAAACACAATTATTATTAATGGAGAGAATTTTTTCCTTGAACTTCATCAATACATTGAAGGATGTAAATTTTACTGCAAATAGGAGCGATTGCTCCTTTTTTATGAAACATATTTACCAATTTGAATAATAATGGTATAATTAAAGCACCATAAAGAGTGTACGAGAGACTGGCTCATTGACTACACAGCAACCTATCCGTCGGGTAAGGTGCTAAATCCAGAATGATGGCATTTTTTTTATTGGCCTGAAACTCCTCACTCTTATGGAATCATAGAGAAGGAGTTTTTTTGTTATATGAAAAAGCACAAACCACACACAAGTAAAGGGGAATTCAACAAAGTGAAAGTAATAACCAGTGAATCGGTATTTAGCGGACATCCGGATAAGATGTGCGATCAAATTAGCGATGCGATATTGGATGCTATCCTAGAACAAGATCCGAATGCAAGAGTAGCAGTTGAATCAGCTATCAAAGATGATTTGGTTTTTATATTCGGAGAAGTTACAACTTCAGCAACCGTGAACTATAGTAAAATCGCTAGAGATACAATCAAAGAAATTGGCTATGATGAAGAATTTATTGTCATGGAAAAGATATCAAAACAATCACCAGATATCGCTCAAGGAGTCGATGAAACAGGAAGTCACAAACAAGGTGCTGGCGACCAGGGCATGATGTACGGTTATGCTTGTAACGAAACACCAGAACTTATGCCACTTCCAATTGTTGTTGCACATGATATTGCGAAACAGCTAGATTCACTACGCAAGAATAAGTACTCGCATATTTTTGGGCCAGACGGTAAATGCCAAGTATCTGTTAGATACGAAGACAATGAACCAATAGCTTATGAAACGATAATCGTGTCAGCACAGACTAAACCAGGAGTAGAACTCTCTATTGCAAAACAAATTATCATGCATGAAGTTCTCCATCCACTTCTTGGTAAAGATTTATCAAATATCAATGTTTTAATCAATCCTACTGGTGTTTTTGTTATAGGTGGTCCTTTTGGTGATTCCGGATTAACTGGAAGAAAGATAATTGTAGATACTTATGGTGGATACTCAAAGCATGGTGGCGGTGCTTTCTCGGGCAAGGACGTAAGCAAGGTTGATCGTAGTGCGGCTTATTACGCGAGGTATGTAGCAAAAGCCCTTGTGGAGGCAAAATTAGCGGACAGGTGCGAAGTTTGCGTGTCCTATTCAATAGGAGTTGCTGATCCAGTTAGTTTATCAATAGATACATTTGGAACAAGCAAGTTGAATGACGTTGAGCTGCTTGAACTTGTAAAAAGTCATTTTAATTTTACACCATCAAATATAAGAAAAGAACTTGAATTCGAAAAAGTCAAATTCAAGTCCTTAGCTGCTTATGGTCATATTGGTAGAGAAGATCTTCCAGTTCGTTGGGAACATGTAGAAGACAAAGCACAAGAACTTAGAGTTGAGCATGAAAAAACCAAAGGCTCTGCATAATTTCTATAAGTCAGATGTTTGGAAGTTAGCAAGAGAAATCAAAATAATGAATATGAATGGGCGATGCGAGCGATGTGGCGGAATCGGAGTTGAAGTTCATCACATCCAGAGGCTCAATGTGGATAACGTCAAAGATGCATCTGTCAGCATTAATCCAGAGAACCTAGAGTTGCTTTGTAGAGAGTGTCACAACAAAGAGCACAAACGATTCTCTAAAGAAAAACAATTTGATGAAGAGGGTAATTTAATTTCACGATAAACCTCGTTATTATATTACATTTTTGCTATAATTAAAATATAGTGGAGATGATTAATATGGATATGAATGATAACATTTTTGAGGGAATAAGTATAAACGAATTGGTTGACAATATAGTTGATGATAAGTTTGGTGAAGATAATTTAATAGAGTTTGAAGGTAGATCATTTGATAAAGGATCATACAGGATCTTTCTTTTGTCAGACTTAAAAAATAGAATTGGGGAGTTTTTTACAATTGATTTGCTTGCAGATGTAGATGAACAGAGAAAATATTATAACTCCTTGATGGCTGCTAGAAAAAGACGAATTGATAATAAGTTGAACAAAACCCTATCTCTAATAAAGTCAATAATCCTAAAGAGTTCAGAAGTTGGAAAATCTATACATAATACTATAAAAATCGAAAAAAACGATAATTCTGCAATAGTACCTGATGAAGAAATGATTAAATTCGTCCTAATGAAAATACACTCAAGAGCTATGGAAGTATGTGGTGAGATTTTAGTTTTATTGGATTATGGTTTTATTTTAGGAGCTTTGGCTAGATGGAGATCATTGTTTGAATATACGGTCATAGCACAAATACTGATTGATCTTAATGACACTGAAGTGGCATATATGTATTTAAAGCATGATACTGTTTCATACTATAAATCGGCAAATGACCTCTATGCATACGCAAAACATAAAGTGCCCGATTTTAAAGATATTGAGGAAGATTATCTTCAGTTAATAGAAAAATATGGTGAAGGTTATACTAAGAACTATGGATGGTATAAGCCAAACCAAAAAATGGATTTTATAAGTCTTGTTAAGAAACATAAAATGACTACTCTATTAGGTTATTTTAGAGAGTCTAATATGCCGAACCATGGGTCAGCATTTAGGATATTTGAGGGTAATCAAGATATAAAAGAGAAGATTAATAGTTATGAAATTCCAGTACAGAACCTAGTATTATCGATTGGAACATTAAATCAATCTATTCTACAATACTTTATGGGAACGCAAAGAGAACCGTCATTAGGCTTTGTAACATTTATGAATTTCTTTGGAACTGCAATAGAACAAGTTACAAAGTCATTTTTTGAAGAAAGAAAAAAAGTTGATAAGAGTAAACCTTCCTATGAAGAACTCCCCCCCTTCAATAAAGAATAAAGTTGTTAGGGGTACCGTACAGGTGGGCAATTAAAAAACACGAGCCATATTTTTTGAAAATCTGAGATTTAATTTTGAGAAGGTGAAAATGTGCAAGCGTTAGAAGAAAACTATCTAAGAAGCATAATGCAATTAGAGTTTATAACAAAGAAAATTACTGATAGGTACACTCAATTAGAAATTTCTAAAGAAAACTTTGCTCGGATTCATCCTGCATATATAGAGTTGAATATGTCGTTCTATCATCTAGCAATCTTTCAAGCTAGAAAGTTATATGAAGCAAAATTAAGAGATGGTCTTTCAGATGAAGAATGGCAAAAGTTGAGAACATTTCGACATGAAGTTACACATGCTCGTGATCCAGAATCAAAGGATATAAAAAAGATTGGTGACCTAAATGAAGAGTTGATACCGTTGTTAAATAAGTTAACTCAAACAATCTATAAGAAGTACAACTTAGATAATAATGTTGAATATCAGCAATTTGTAAATACATATTTTGAGGATTTAAACAAGCTATGAAAATAGAACAAGAATACAAGCGATTAAAGTCGCTTTTTTCTTTGGTTGATGAATCAAAGACAGAGTTAGTTGACAACCTAATTAATCAAGCTGCATTTATGAAAGTGGAACTTGATAAGTTACAAGAGCAAATTAGAAAGCATGGTGCTATCCAGATATCAATCAAAGGAACGCAACGACAAACCGAAGCAGCCAAGTATTATACAAAACTTGTGAATTCTTATGGAACTGTTATTAAAACACTAAATACAATTCTTGGTACACAAGTAGATGATGGAGATGATGCATTTGATGAATTTCTTAAGAGAGCAAATGAATGAATTATTTAATCGAATACTACAATGAAATTGAAAAAGGAAACATCATAGCTGGAGAAGAACTTAAAACTCAATTAAATCAACTCATACGTGATTTGGATAATCCGGAATACATCTTTGATGAGAAACCAGGCAATTTAAGAATCGATTTCATTGAAACCTTTTGTAAACACACGAAATCTCCATTCAACAGTTTGCCATTTATTCTTGAACTTTGGGAGAAGGCATTAATTCAAACAGCATATGGATTCAAGATGGCTGATACTGGATTACGAAGATTCAATGAAGTAATTTTACTAATCGCAAGAAAAAATGGTAAGACTACATTTGTTGCAGGTATCGATTTAGCTGAATTCTTTCTATCAAGTGGTGGTGTTGATATTGTTTGTGCTTCTAATACAACAGAACAAGCGAACATCCTTTTTGAAGAGATAAACAATATGAGAGAACAATCTCCTGCCTTATCAAAAGAAACCAGAAGCAAAAAGAATATCTTTCATATCTATTCTCCAAAAACAAAAAATAAGATAAAGAAACTATCAGCTCAGTCAAGAAACAAAGATGGATATAACATCGAAGTAGGATGTATTGATGAAGTACATGAAATGACCGATTCAAAAGTCTATGATGCGATCAAGCAATCTCAATCAACCAAAAAAGAACCACTCATATTTATCATAACCACTGAAGGGACAACCATCGGTGGTTTTTTAGATAGCAAACTAGATTATGCAAGAAAGATGTTGAAAGGTGAAATCCAAGATGAAAGAGTACTAGCTTGGTTATATACTCAAGACTCAACAAAGGAAATCTATGAAGATACATTGACATGGCAAAAGTCAAATCCAAGTATTGGTGTAGTTAAAACTCCTTCATACCTAGAAGATGTCATGAATAAATCTAAACATGATTTATCGACAAGAGTGACGATGCTTTGTAAGGATTTCAATATCAAACAAGCAGACTCTGGTTCTTGGTTATCGTTTGAAGATTTAAATAATGAAGATGCTTATACAATTGATGAGTTAAGAGATTCTTATGCAATTGGTGGTGTTGATCTATCTTCAACAACCGATCTAACTGCAGCAGTCCTAGTGATTCAAAAAAGAGATAGCAATAAGAAGTTTGTTATACCACATTTCTTTATGCCAAGCGAAGTTGTAGAGAAAAGAATCAAAGAAGATAACGTACCCTATGATATTTGGATCAAGAAAGGTTTTGTGACGTTAACTGAAGGAAATCAAAACGACTTTAGTTTGGTTACTCAATGGTTCATGAAGATGATTCAAACATATGGCATTAGACCTTTATGGGTAGGATATGATCCCTGGAATTCACAGTATTGGATTAAAGAAATGGAAGACTTAGGATTCAATATGGGTAAAGTTAGGCAAGGAATCTATTCATTATCTGAACCGATGAAAATCTTGGAAGCGGATTTAAAAAACAACTTAGTGAATTACAACAACAATCCAATCATGAAATGGTGTTTGTCTAATACACAAGCTAAGGTTGATTTAAATGGAAATATTCAACCATCAAAGCTAAACTCGAAATACAAACGCATTGATGGTACAGTTGCCTTAATCATTGCTTATGTTATTTTGAATAGATTTAAAACTGATTATGAGAATATGATATAGGTAAAAATGGTTACGGTGTTTTCTGCTGTAATACAAAAAATTCAAGGAAAATTTTTTTTATTTGAAGTTAAATTCCTTATAAAAACAAAAAAAGCCATCAATAACGATGGCAAATAAAATATGTGTAAACTGAAATTATAAATATGGGTCTTTAGTATAACTTTTACATGTTGCTGAAAGACCAACTATATTACCACTATAAGTTTTCATGCATGGTGCTTTTGAATCTACCTCAACTACTTTTCCAAACATTATCAGTTTTTTTTTAGATTGATAATATTTACATGTTGCACACTTTTTCAGATTGACTACTAATTTACTTTTCATACTGAATCCCTCTTATATAGATTTAAATATACATACTGGGTAGTCTTAAATTATGAAACTAATATCAACTATAATAATCCATTATGAATTTTTGAATAGTTGGATTTTCAAAAAAAATGTATGGTGATTTGTATCCGTCTAATACTAAGTTCTCATTAAAAGCAAGGAGAAAAATTTGCGGAATATCAAGCGGTCTTTGAACGTCATCATATTTGTTGCATATAGTGGCAGCTAAATCACACAAAACGTTGATACACTCATCGTTTTTATACTTGAAATCCATATTTATTGCATATGATTTTAAATCTTTCGCATTGTGGACAATTGATGCAGAATCATTCAGAAAACTCATTTTATGAATAAGGTTATATGCTACAACTGGAACGGAGCATGAGTTCAATAAATCAGCCAAATTATCAACATTTGTACCAGTGAATCCAGAAGCCTTTTTAGATTTGCTTCGTCTCCTCAAAATAAAATATCCAATTAGCATTACAACCATAACAGAACCAGCAATTAGTTTTACTTGCGTAGTTTCACCAGATGATAGCCCACCAATCAGAATTAAAATTATCAGCCAAAAGAATATATTGAAGATTAATTTACGTGATCTTTTCACATTGGTCACCTCCTTCCAAAATATATTTAATTGTTACATTATAAGTATTATCCTGTCTATTAATAACAAAATATTATAATAAGATTATTCAACAAAAATTAAAGCAAGATCAAATTTATCACTATCATAATCAAAATCTACTTGCCAATTTATATGATAATCAAGATAATTTGTTTTAATTGATACTGTATCAGTTATTGTTTCTACATCAGCTTTTAATAAATCTATACTTGATTTTATATAAATTATAATTCTGCTTGAATGTATAATTAATGATTCGTCTATAGAAATGTAATCTAGTTTATCAAGTTCAAATCTACTTAACAATTTAAAGTCGACAATGCAATGTATATACTCGATATCTTTATAATAAGATTTGTCAATTCTTTGTAAAGATGGTTTGTCAATTTCACATAATATATTTGAGATTTCATCCTTGCTAGTTATAATATTCATTTTGATCGGTTTCCTTATCAAGACACTTATCAATTTCTACAATATGCCTATGTTTATTATTAAAATTATAACATTTACTTTTCAGTATGTAAAGGAGGGGATTATAACATGTCCTTTTTAAAACGAAAAAGCAAAACTGGATCATTTGATGCTCTACAGTTAATAAGTAATTTAAACACTTTCTACACACCATTTGGAACTAACATTTCAAAGAGTGATGTGGTGAAGATATGTATTGATCGAGTGGCTAGCCAATGTGCTAAACTCAAACCGAGATACATCAAAACTGAATCAGATAAGACAGTTACCGAGAAAAGTGGTAAACTGTCTTTTCTTTTAAAACATCACCCAAACCCACTTATGACTCCGTACAACTTTGTATATAAGATTGTCACATTGCTATTGCTGAATGATAACGTATTTATCTATCCGATGTTTGATTCGCAAAACGGAAGTATCAAAGCACTCTATCCACTAAGACCAATTCTTGCTGAAGCATTGGTTGATAATCAGGACTCATTTTATATCAAGTTCTATTTTGATGATGGTAGACAATTCACATTACCCTATGAAAATGTCATCCACTTAAGAAAATACTTCGGTTCGAATGATATCTTTGGTGGAACTGGATCAAGTGGTGATCATGAAGCAATCTTAAAAACAATATCAATCAATGAGAATGTTCTACAGGGTATTGAGAATGCAGTCAAATCATCTATGCAAATCAAAGGGATCATCAAGATGAATGGCATGCTATCAGAAGTGGATAAAAAGAAACAACGCGAACTATTCGATATCGCACTAAATGATTCAATATCAACAAAAGGTAGTTCAATTATTCCTATTGATCTAAAGTCGGAATATGTACCTTTAAGAGTAGATCCAAAATTGATTGATAAAGAAACACTCGAGTTCTTACAATCAAAGATTTTGGACTATTTTGGAGTATCTGCGCCGATATTTGCGAACAAATATACTGAAGAGGATTTTAACTCTTTTTATGAATCAACGATTGAGCCTCTAGCGATTCAGCTATCAGAGGCTTTTTCTTTGGGATTACTCACCGAAAACGAGCTGTCTCGTGGTGAGGAGATTATTTTCTATAGTGAGCGATTGCAGTATGCAAGTTGGAATACAAAAGTGAGTGCCATCGAAAAACTGATGAGCCTAGGGATCATGACCTTAAATGAATCCAGAGCATTACTCGGACTAGAACCCATTGAAGGGGGAAACAAGAGACTGCAATCTCTCAACTTTGTGGATGCAGATAAGGCCAATATTTATCAAGTAGGAGAGGAAATGAAAAAAAATGAAAGTAACAGTTAATGGAACGATTTCTAAAGATGCACTCAAAGTCATCTTAGAAACGCAGAAAGAAAAAACAAAAATCATCGATGAGTTTTGTAAAGAAAACAAATTCACGCAATTTTGTTACAAGGATTCAGAACTAGAGTATTCGCTTGATAAACAAATCAAAGCGAAAGTGGAGGTCAGAACTAATGATTAAAGAGACTAGGCTAGCTGACGTTAAATTTGAAGAAACCGAAGGTAAGATGACCCTAGAAGGTTATGCTATTGTTTTTAATCAAGAAACCATCATTGGAGATGAAGCATATGGCTTTACAGAAGAAATCGATCGGAATGCGCTTCAAGATACCTTAATGAAAGATGTACCGATGAAGTATAACCACATGGATTCCTTTCTGATTATCGCAAGAACCAAAAACAAGTCATTATCGCTATCTGTAGATAATATTGGATTGAAAGTTCGTGCTGAACTATTAGATACCAATTCAAACCAGGATATCTATAAAATGGTCCAAAGTGGACTCTTAGATAAAATGAGTTTTGCTTTTACGGTTGATGAACAAACATGGAATCGTGAAGGAAAAATTCCAAAGAGGATTATAACAAAAATATCTAGGTTGTATGATGTCTCGGTAGTGAATACTCCGGCATATGATTCAACTAGTATATACGCTCGTTCTTTAGAATCCATGGAGTTGGAACTAAAGGCTATGGATGTAGCTGAGCAGGAAGAACACGTCATTACATTGAAACACCGTATCAAAATAAAAACAAAATATTAATCGTGGAGGATTAAACAATGAATTTAGAAAAAAGACGTAAAGAAATTGAAGTCAGACTTACTGAAATCCGTAATCTTGTAGAAGCGGAAACGGATGTTGCCAAACTTGAAGCATTTGACACTGAATGTACAGGTCTTCAAGAAGAAAGATCTATGATTGAACGTAAAATGTCAATTGCAAGCAAAGTAGAAATCAAACCTATTGTTATTGATACAAGAACAGATGTAACAAAAGAGGTTCTTGAACTCAGAGGTAAGAGTCTAAAAGAAAATCGTGTGATTCAAGTATCAAGCACGGATGTTCTATTACCAGAAACTGTTGCAGGATCTTTAGCACCCGTACCATACGCTCAAGTATCTGGACTTGTTGACAAAGTCAATGTTGTAAATTTAAACGGTGGAGAGACCTACAAGAAATCATTTGTCAAAGGCAATGGCATTGCTGGAACGACTCTTGAAGGTGCAGCTTATACTGAAACGGAACCTGCGTTTGGTTATGTAACCATCACCAAAGTCAAAGTAACTGCTTATACAGAAATTACTGAAGAACTAGAAAAGCTTCCAAGTATTCCATATCAAGCAGAAGTACTCAAAAACATCAACGTATCGCTTAAGAAAAAAATCTCTGAACAAATTTTAAGAGGTGCAGGAACTTCGAATACTTTCACAGGTATCTTTTGTGATACAGCAGTTGCACTTGCCGATTCAACACCTATTGAATTAGCTGCAATCACCGATTCAACCTTAGATGACATTATCTTTGCTTATGGTGGCGATGAAGAAGTCGAAGGCGGAGCAATCCTTATTTTGAACAAGAACGATCTACGCGCATTTGCAGGACTTCGCACTTCTGAAGGACGCAAGGTTCATACGGTTGATTATATCAATCAAACCATCGATGGCATTCCTTATGTGATCAACTCACATTGTAAAGCGATCTCTGATGCTGCAACTATTGCAGGAGAATATGCAATTGCATATGGTGCACTCAAAAATTATGAAGTTCCAGTTTTCTCTCCTGTAGAAATCAGCAAATCAACAGACTACAAATTTAAAGACGGCATCATCTGCTATAAAGCATCCGTATTCACAGGCGGAAATGTTGTCGGTTACAACGGATTCTTAAGAATCAAGAAAAAAGCAGCAGCTTAAGTAGCTGCATAAGATAAGGCGGATAATTATGGCGATACTTGATATAGTTAAAAAGGGATTATTAATCCCGCTTACTGAAACCTATGCAGATGATGAACTTTCCTCACACATTGAAGCTTGCAAAGAACTATTGAAATCTGTTGGAGTAGATGAGACTGTGGTTTCTTCGAATGTGAATCCAATTGTTGATTCATTAATTCTCATTTACTGCAAGACTTTCTTCGGGTTCAAGAATGATGGTAGTGTAAAAGAGCTCCCTAAGAGTTTTGATATGCTACTCACTCAACTCGCATTAACAAAAGGAATTCAAGCCAATGTTTCCTAGTTCACCTAACATCCGCTTTATTTTGCTTAAACTTAATACGATTCAAGATTCTATCGGAAACAAACAGTTTATGTTATTAAACTCCAAAGAAGTGATAGGGATTAATCTCTCGATCACTTCTAAAGAGTATTACGACAGCAAGAAACAAGACATCAGAATTGATGTTGCATTAAAGATACAAAGTTTTTTGTATGATAATAGCAAGCATGCAATCATTGAAGATACAATCTATAAAATAGAGCGAACTTATCTGAATGGACAATTCATTGAGCTTTATCTAGTTGAAACGAAAATGAAACTAGGTGATATCATTGGTTAACTTGGATGAGTTGGGACTTCGGATTTCGGAACTAGTTGAAGAATATACAGATAATATCATATTGAAAATGGGAAAAGTACTTGATGAAACAGCAGAAAAGGCTTTAGCATACATCAAATCGAATGCACCAAGGAGTGGAAGGACAGATAGTTTTGCGGACTCATTTGTCGCAGTTCCACATGGAGAAGGCATCAATAAAACAATAACTATCTACTCAGAAAAAAAAGGGAGACTGACTCATTTGCTTGAATTTGGATTTACACACCGAAGCGGTAAGTTTGTATCCCCTAAACCTTTTATGAGGCCAGCTTTTGATACTTTCACTCCTGAAATGCTTTCTGATATTATAAAAATTATTGAAAGTGGTGGAAACTAATGCCAACAACACTGGAAAAGATTTACCAATTACTAAATGAGGTTCTTCCTGGCAAAGTGTCCTATGGAACTAACATCATAGATGCTTTAGCCAACGATGTATTGCCTTTTATCGTCTATCAGGAAATCAGCGATCGTGCGACTACATACGCAGATAATGTATCGGTTCTAAGGATTGTGACGATACAAATTACCCTCGTCACAGAAAAGAAAGATCCATTACTTGAAAGCAGATTAGAAGAAGCATTGTATTTGGCAGGCTTTAATTATCAGATGATTACAGAATATTTAAATGATGACAACTCGGTCAATCGAGTCTATGAAATTAAATTGGAGGAATAAGAAATGAATAACAAGATTACATTTGGTTTAACAAATGTCCATTACTCCCTAGCAACGCAGGACGCGGATGGGACATGGACTTTCACATTACCTAAAAGGCTCATTGGAGCTCAAGAAATCACCACTGAAGCAATCGGTGGAAGCACTCAAGTTTATGCAGATGATAAAGTTATTGCAACACTAGTCTCTAATTCAGGAACAACTGTATCACTTAAGTTTACCGAAATTGATGATGAATTTAAAAAAGATATCTTTGGTTTCAAGACAGATACAAATGGAAATTATGTTGAAGTAATCAACAATGAAACAAAAACATTTGCATTGGGTTATGAAATTCAAGGTGATTCAAAAGCAAGACGTATTTGGTATTATCTTTGTACAGCGACTCCTTCAGGAGATGCAAGCAAATCAAAAGCAGATTCGATTGAAGCAAATTCAATCTCGCTGTCTATTACAGCCAGACCGATTGAATCCGGAGATAACCTGGTAATTAGAGTAATTGCGTCAGTTGGAGACACAAACTATACAACTTTCCTAACAACTGCACCGGCATTGCCAACATTTATTTAGGAGTTGGAATATGGAAAAAACACTAAAATTGGGCGAGAAGGAGTACAAACTCCACTCGTCTTTATTTACCATAATTGATTACCGTAATGTATTTGGAACTGAACTATTCAGTGATATCAAGAAACTCGAAAAGAGTAACAATATCAAAGAAGAAGATTTCTCTGCGGTGATTGATACTATATTCCGGATAATCTATGTTCTACACAGGCCATTTAGTAAAACATCATATAACGATTTTTTGATGTCACTAGATTTTTCAATATTGAGCAATCCAGAAGAACTGCAACTATTATCGTCAACAAT
>CAZLAQ010000020.1:0-38127 GCA_964557695.1 uncultured Candidatus Izemoplasmatales bacterium
CCCTATAGTCACAGTCTTTTTTCAAAGAGTCCGTTCTATAGGGTACATTTTAAAACTTTGGTTCCTCACGCAAGTCTTTTAATTATATTTTATTATGTCCTTAACCAGAAAACAAAGCAAAATGACACTTATGCCACAAATCAACAGCCAAGTTTCAACTCCTTGTTCGGCTTCTGAAGTTCTATCGCTTGATATTTGGTCCATATATCCCCAAGCAAAGAATGAATGTAAATTATTAGCGTAATTTATAAATATTTGTTAAAAGTATTATATAATTAAAATGGAGCGAGGTATCAGATGAATATAAAAATAATCTATGAAGATCAGCACATAATCATTCTTGACAAGCCTGCAAACATGCTTTCACACGCGGCCAAGTTCCACTCCGGAAACGACATATTGAGCGAACTCGGTCACAGCGAGTATGCAACTATCACAAGGCTTGACTATCAGACCTCGGGTCTGATGCTGATAGGCAAAACCAAAAGCGCAACCAGCGCACTGAATCATCTTGCGATGACTTCTCAAATCCACAAAACCTATGAAGCAATCGTTTTAGGATATTTTCCCGTACCAGAAAATACAATGACCGCATATTTGTTAAAAGATGAAAAAAACTCTGTTGTTCGTTTGTCGAACAATAAAATACCTAATAGTCTTGAAATAACAACAAAATACCACGTCATCAGTGAAAAAAACGGATTTTCCCACATCAGCATTGATCTTTTAACCGGGCGGACGCACCAGATTCGGGCTCACATGGCGTATTTGGAACATCCTGTGGCGGGAGATCCGTTATATGGCAATATCCATCTTAACAAAAAGATGAAGCTTAAAACGCAAGCCTTGGTATCAATGCAGATTGCTTTCAACATTCCTGATGCAAACAATATGCTTCACTATCTAGATAATAGAATTTTTGTTAAGTCCGATTTCCCATTTAGAGATATTTTAGAAAAGCGATGATCAATTTGACCATCGCTTTAACTTTTATAAGTGGAATCTTTTCTTGATTTCTTCTTTGATTGATTTAGGAAAGAAGAAAATTATAAAGAGCAGGATAAATACCGCTGCCCCGAATGCGGTAATCGCTGGCCATTTTATCGTTATTACGTTAACAAGTGCCAAAATTATTGGAGCCAATGAAAAAATAATGATTGAGATCAAATAAAAGATATAATCGCGATAATTGATTCTTCTGATCCAAATAATAACCGATATGGCCAGATTACAAGCTAAAAACGCAAATGGAGTCACGTAATTCAAAGCCCAACTTTCAATTTCCTGATTGCCGTAAAATTGCTCGATCAAATCCAGTAGTGCAACCAAAACGGTCGTTAGCAATGCCAATTTGAAAGCTATATTTTGCTTGGACAGGACGCCATAGCGTACGATCAGCCAGAAATAAATAATTGCTCCAATCGGAATTAAACTCCAAAAAGCACCATCCCACGAAACAAAATTCACCGAAAGCAAAATGATAATTGAAACCACAGTCATAAACAAGATGATTTTCTTGGTTAGCGGAAGAATTTCTCTCCGCAAGGGGACATATTCCGGATAGAGTTCATGAGTATTCGGGTCATCTTCGCCCTTGAGAACCTGATGGCAAAGTGGACAGTATTTTTGATTGGTTTGAATGTCAACCTGACATTTGTCACAATGTTTCATACATATTCCTCCACATAATTACTTTCTATTTCCAGTTTCATGCCCATGTCTGTGAAAAATCGAAAAAACTCCCGCTCGATTGTTGTTTCAATAATCGAACGCGTAAAAGTGATTTTGAATTTGTCTTCATACGAGGCAATGCCCACATTCAAAGTGTTGAATTTTCCAGAATATGCTGCGACTGACACGTTGTCTATATAAGGATGCATCGATTCCGGCAAATCTGTTTTTCCGATATTGGTGACACTCATGGTGTTGAGAGATAATCCAATAATTTGATACCCGATCTTTAGCACATACTTTTTAAGAAAATAAGGTGTCATCCTTAATAGGATGTTTTTCTCGAAAGCGACGTTTTCGCTCATCTTTCTGATCAGTTCCTCTTTAGTCATACCTTTTTTGAATTGTTCTTTCACCAAGGCGAGTATTTCTTCCAAAGTTATGTCTGATCGATTCATCACCATGTCGGTTTTGACGAAATTAGTAAAGTTTCTGAGCGTTTTTGAAGGAAAATGTCGCCGCAAGTTGACCGGAATAAACATTTTAACCGGTTTTTGATTTGCTTTCAAATGTTCACGATATTGAATTTGAGTGATATAGATTGTATTCATAATTACTGCAGATAGATATTCAGTGACTGTAGCTTCGTTCTTTCTTGCAAGTTCCACTACCTCATTGGTAGACATTGTGCCTGATATCAGCCCGATGTGTCCATCAGGTATGTGAGTGCCTTTGATTCCAAATGCTTTTTTCTCTGGGACATGTCGCCGGTTTTTGGCGTTATAATATGTGCCGTGGCTATCTTCATACTCCTCAATTGTCGGTTTTGAGTCTTTTGTAAGGATGATATTGTCAGGTGACAATTTACATCCTTTCAAAACCAAATATTCATAGACGAGCGATTTCATAAGCATGATAGCGCCGCTACCATCTGCAAGCGAGTGGAAAACTTCAAGCGTAATCAATTTGTTCCGGTAATAGATTTTAAATAGATATCCATTGTTTTCTTTGGGACTTAATTGTCCGCAAACTTGAGTGGGAAGCGGTTCTACGTAAAACGGACTGGAGTTGTAATCCAGATAACTCCAGAAAAAACCTGTCTTCAATCTGACTTTGAACATTGGATATCTTTCCAGGATCGCATCGGCAGCCAGTTGCAACAATTCTTGATCGACTATTTCTTTGAGGGCGAATTGCACCCTGAAAGTGTTGGTTTCTATTTTGTTCGAGACAGCGGGAAAGATTTTTGCCGCATTGTCAAGTTTGAACCAGTCACTGTATCCCTTTTCGTTTCCGGGCATGATATCACCTCACTCCAAATTGCCGTCAGAAAATTGCTCGGCAATATATTTTTTGATTTCTTTCCAAGCTTTTTTTGCTTCAGGAATTAATCCAAAAGCCAATTGAAAAACATGAAACATGCCATTATAAATCGTGACATTGACTCTATTACCTGCTCTATAGGCTTTCTTTGCGACTGTGATCGTATCTGATTCGAGGACTTCATAACTCCCGACATGCATCATCAAATTGGTAAAGTCGTGATATTCACCGTAGGCCGGTGAAATATACGGATTATACAAATCGTTGTTTCCAACGTATGCATATATGTCCAGTGGCTGGGTTGTTTCTCCCAACAAGGGATCCAAATGTTTGTTTCGGATATATGATTCTCCCTCTCCGGCCAAATCCGTCCAAGCTGACATGGTGACGATAGCTTTTGGTAACTTGATTTTCATATCACGGAGCTTCAATCCCAAAGCCAAAGCCAGCCCTCCGCCTGCAGAATCGCCGACAAAGATGATTTTTTCGGGATCATAGCCAGAGTTTTTGGCATATTCATACGCCGCAAAAGCGTCTTCAAACGCTGCGGGGAAAGGATGAACCGGGGCCAGTCTGTAATCCACAGAGATAACACTTGTCTTGGGATAAAAACCTAAATATTGGATTGCAGATCTGCGATAGGTATCACTATATCCGGATACATATGCTCCTCCGTGGAATTGGATAATCAAGTGATCGCTGTTTTGATTGATGAATGATAGTTTTTCCATAACTGCAGTTTTATAGATGATTTTTTCATGTGTGATGTTGCGGGGAAAATTGAAATTATCAGATAAGTTGGTTGTATAGAGTCTGCCAAAATTAACTTGAGAGTGATGGTTTATTCCGGGAATCGTACTGGCGATTTTCAACAACTGTCTGGCAAGGCTTCCTCGGATTGATTTCTTGTTTGTCTTTATTTCCAACACACTCTCACCCACTTCCATATAATTATATCACAAAGAGAGAAAAACGGCTTTTCATAATGCAAATAGTCAGCTATAATCGATAATTCAAAAGATAATTTAACTGTTGGTATTTCTTCAAAAATAATCATATTTGTTGTATAATAATAATATCATCCTTTTTCGAAAAGCGAGGTAGAAATATGCGTGTTCACGAACGATTTATGCATTATATTAAATTCAATACTCAGTCTGATCCTAATTCCACAGCCTATCCTTCGACTTCCAATCAATTGGAATTGGCGAAAATTTTGAAACAGGAATTGGATGATTTAGGCCTGGAAACATCCATCGATAATTTCGGATATGTAATCGGAAAACTCAAAAAGAACGTCAAGAATGCAGTTCCGATTGTCGCGCTTATTGCTCATATGGATACCTCTCCAGACTCAAGTGGCGAAAACATTAAGCCAAAAGTCATCTATAATTATGATGGAAAAGACATCATTTTGAATCAGGATCTGGGAATTATCTTGAGCCCGACACTATTTCCTTCACTAAAGAGAAATGTTGGAAATGATCTGATCGTTACCGACGGAACAACTTTACTGGGCGCAGATGACAAAGCGGGTTTGGCAGAAATCATGACAACACTTGAATATTATAAAAATAATCCTGATGTAATACACGGTGATATCGTGGCTGTTTTCACTCCTGATGAAGAAGTTGGGAATGGGACAAAATATATAGATGTAGATAAAATCGGTGCAGATTTCGCCTATACATTGGATGGATCGCAAGTCGGTGAAATCGCATTCGAAAACTTCAATGCAGCTGGCGCAAAAATAACGATTAACGGAATATCTGTGCATCCCGGAGGCGCAAAAAACATAATGGTGAACTCCATTTCTTTGGCATACGAATTTGATCAGTTATTACCAAAATATCTTAAACCGGAAATCACGGAAAAATATGAGGGGTTCAACCATCTTCATTCGATTCAGGGAAATACAGAAAAAACTGTCATGAACTATATTATTAGAAATCACGATTTGGAACTATTTGAAAAACAAAAAACCGACTTTTTAGCGGCCTGTGAGTTCATCAACAAGAAATACGGTGATAACACTTGTTATCTGGAAATCAGTGACTCATATTTCAATATGAAAGAAAAACTGGACTCTAGACAAGAGGTAATCGATATCGCGATTGCTTCCATCCGGGAAATGAACATCACACCGATCATCGAACCAATCAGAGGCGGAACCGATGGTGCTCGCTTGACCTACATGGGTCTTCCATGTCCCAATTTGGGAACAGGCGGATACAATTACCACGGACCATACGAGTATGCATCCATTCAAGAAATGGATATCGCAGTGGAAATTATCAAAAAAATCATCGCAAAAGTTATCGAGATGTGAAATACAAATAACACCAAAGGAATTCAACTCCTTTGGTGTTATTTTATTTATGATAAGTATGCTGGTTGTTTATCATTAAAGCCCGGTAAAGTTGCTCAAAGAAAATCAATCGCATCAGTTGATGTGGAAATGTCATTTTGGAAAACGAGAGCAATTTATCACACTTGGATTTTACGTACTCAGATAATCCCCAGGATCCTCCGATTACGAAATCAATGTTTGATGTTTGATATAAGGTCAAATTGAGAAGCATAAGCGCAAAATCTTCACTAGATGCCATTTCTCCGTGAATGTCTAGCGCTATAACTTGTGATTTGTGTCTGAGCTTTTCGATAATCCTTTTTCCTTCAATTTCCAAAATTTTGGCAATATCTGCCTCAGATGGATCCGATTTGATTGCTTCTTCGCTTATTTCCACGATTTCAATCTTAGCATAAGGCTGAAGTCTTTTTTTATATTCAGCAATTCCCGCCTTCAGATAACTCTCTTTTATCGTGCCGATTGCGAGCACATTGATATTGATCATTTGAGCTTTGCCCGCGGATGTGAAGCCATATAGATTTCCTTCAATTTCTCTTTTGAAACTTTAGTATATATCTGAGTTGTCGATAGACTTACATGCCCCAAAAGCTCCTGGACGACGCGCAAATCTACTCCATGATCAAGCAAATGCGTCGCAAATGAGTGACGAAAAGCATGTGGGGATAGTTTCATTGTGGAGGCTTGTAGTTCAAGTTCTTTATCGAGAATGGTTCGCACTCCCCGATCCGTAAGATGTCCCCCCTTGAAATTAAGAAACAGAAATCCTTCGTCAGATTCTTTGTTTCTTGTCCTAAACACGGGTCTTGATAATTCCAGATATTTTTTAATCTTAACAATCTCCAGATCGTGAAGCGGAACATATCTGTCTTTTGATCCTTTTCCATGAATCAGCATGGTCTTGTTATAAAAATCGATGTCCTTTATTTTAACGTCTACAAGTTCACTTACCCGCAATCCTGAACCGTAGAGCATTTCAAAGATTGCTATGTCTCTTTTGCCAATTAGGGTCTCATTATCTACCTTGTTTAAGAAATCTGTCATTTCCTTTTCGTATATGAATTTAGGTAACGATTTTTTTTCTTTGGGCAAAATCGCATTTTGAAATGGGTTTGTCCTGATTAGCTTATCATAAACAAGCAACCGATACATCGATTTGACGCTGCTGATTTTCCGGCGAATTGATTTTGGGTTGTACTCATTATGCAAATATGAAATATAGAACCGTCCGATCCGATCCGAAACAAGGAATAAACTTCCGAGTTCTTCAGACTCTAAAAAATTGACCAAACATTGCAAATCATCCATATAGGCAGTGACTGTATGAGAAGAATAATTCTTTTCATCCCGCAAATATTTGAGATACATCTCCATAATTTCCTTGTTAGTCAATGTCGTTCATCTCCAACATTCTAATTATTGAATCAAGGCTTCTTTTAGTCATAAGACTTTTCCTATCTTTTTTTGAGCGTTTGAGTTCAAATGGAGGAAAAAGGCCAAAATTGGCGTTCATAGGCTGAAACAGTTTCGGATCGGCATTGGCAATGTAATCTGCTTGCGATCCCAGAGCAGTATCTTTTGGAAAAGCTATCGGTTGTTGTCCTCGAATAAGTTTGGCAGCATTGATTCCTGCAATCAATCCTGATCCGATTGATTCCACATATCCTTCTACACCGCTTAATTGCCCCGCAATGAATTTGTCCGGATGGTGTTTCATCTGGTAAGTTGCATCAAGAACATGTGGCGCATTGACAAAAGTGTTTTTATGCATTACACCATAACGAACTATCTGAGCGTTTTTCAATCCAGGAATCAAACTTATGATGCGTTTTTGCTCCTTGAAAGTGAGATGCGTTTGAAATCCGACAATGTTATAAAGACTGCCTGCCATATTGTCTTGTCTTAGCTGTACGACTGCAAATGGTCTTTTTTCACCCGTTTTTTCCAATCCTACAGGTTTCATGGGACCATAAAGCAATGTTTGATAACCTCGTTTTGCCATTTCTTCGAATGGCATGCAGCCTTCAAAGACTTTGAGTTCAAAGTCCTTGATAATAGCGCATTGAGCTTTGATCAACTCGGCATAGAAAATATCATATTCTTCTTTTGTCATTGGACAATTTATGTATTTGCCTTCACCTTTGTCATACCGGTTTTTGAAATATGCGATATCCATGTCGATTGATTCGAAATCGATAATTGGCGCCACAGCATCATAAAAATATAGTGACCCCTCACCGGTAAGAGCGATAATCTTCTCGATCAAAGCTTCGCTTGTCAAAGGTCCGGTAGCGATGATTGTGATTCCATCGGGAATATGATCCATTTCCTCATCATAAACAGTTATCAATGGATTGCGTCGGATCTGTGATGTAAGGTATTCAGAAAAAAGATCTCTATCGACAGCCAGAGCGCTTCCTGCGGGAATTTGATATTTATCTGCAGCCTTAATCACTTCGGAACCTAACAGACGTAATTCTGCTTTCATGAGCCCGCAGGCATTTTCAATCTGATTGCTGCGAAATGAGTTTGAACAAACAAGTTCTGCAAAAGTCTCCAGTGAATGTGCCGGACTTCTTTTGATTTTCTTCATCTCATAGAGAGACACTTGCACATTGCGTTTAGCTAGTTGCAAGCTTGCCTCTACTCCCGCTAATCCAGCTCCAATTACGGATACTTTGAGCTTGTTCAAAAACATCACATCCTCGCATACAATTATATCACACATCGACTTCAACAAAAAACAGAAACTGCGATATCCAATTTCTGTTTTGAAAAGAATTTATCGTAAAGCGCAAAATCATTTGGTTTCTATTTATTATTACGGATTACAAGTGGATCGTTTGAAAGAGTTAGTGAGCCGTCTTTGATATAAAAGGTTTTACCTGTCAGGTAATTACGATATTTCCCATCTTCAAGATCAATTTTGATTTTTCCTTCCATAGATCCAACATTGAAAATTCCGATTATTTTTTCCTTGTCATCTTCGAAAGTATTGTATGCAACTCCATCTATTTCTGGAAAATGAACTTGGTAGACTCCAGATGCAAATACTTTGCGTTTTTTGATTTTTGTCAATTTCATTATGAATTGAGATATGTCCTTATGCTTAACTATTTGTGTTTTTTCAAACAAACTCAAACGGACATCAGAGGTGAATTCTTGTCCATTATATATCATCGTTGCTCCTTTTTGAAAAAAGCTGAATCCCGTCCAGTTGAGAATCTTGTCTAGATCGTTATTCAAATAATCAGCAATTCGCCTGGTATCATGATTCTCTATATTTTTCAGTTTCACATAATTTCCAGGATATATCTCATCTTGTCTAGCTATTGCCTCCAAATAGTCCTTGAAAGGTCTCTTTTTTTCGAGATATGCGATAAATAAAGGCTCTACATCATAGTCATATACCATATCGAATACTTGGAACATCTCGGATTCAGATGAGCATTCATATCCTGAATCCCGAATTGCTTTCACAAAACTTCCATGCACTGATTCACTAAGCCAGATAATGTTTCTATAATCTTTTGAGACTATTTTTCGCGCATATTTCCAGAAATCAAGGGGAACCAGACTTGCAACATCTGCTCTAAATCCGTCAACGCCCATATCAGCGTATACAACAAGCGTGTTTGTAAGTTCATCCCACAATTCCTTTCCACTTCCAAAATCGCAATCAGCAACATCCGACCAATCACCTACACGACTGTAAAACTCGCCTTGGTCGTTTTTATAAAACCATTCCGGATGTTCTTTAAGAACTCTTGAATCCTTGGATGTATGATTAAAAACAATATCTATCATCAACATCATTTTTTGTTCATGAATTTCATCGATTAACCGTCTAAAGTTATCGATAGTCCCGAGTTCTGGATTGATAGCTCGGTAATCCTGAATCGAATACGGACTACCTAAACTTCCTTTTCGGTCTAGTTCACCGATAGGATGGATCGGCAAGAGATAAATTATATCAACGCCCAAGGTTTTGATACGGTCCAGATCGTCGATTATGGCTTGAAAAGACCCTTGTGTGGAATAGTTTCTCACATATATCTGGTATATTACAAGATTACGCAAATTTGGATTTGTTTTTTCCATTTTACCCCCCCACAACATATTTATATATAAAGTTTATCGTATTTTGACCCATTTGTCTATCTAACAAATGAATTATATCACGTATTTTCTTTCATAAATAAATAAAAAATACCCTGTATTGAATCACACACAGTTTTTTTTGTGTGTCCACAATACAGGGTACATTTTATTTTCAGGACTGTTTTGTTTTATTGATCAAAGCTTCGATTTTGCTTGCAGTGTCATCAGAAATATTGTGTTCAATTGCACAAGCTTCATTATTGGCTACTGTCTCCTCAACACCTAATACATCGATTAAAAACTTTCTGAGAATTTGATGTTTATTTTCAACCTTTTGTGACACTTCCAATCCGTACTCTGTTAGTGAAATATCACCATATGGCTGTTTGCGAACCATAAAATTATCGATCAAAGTATTGACTGCCTTATTTACACTTGCCCGGGAAACATTGAGACGATTGGCAATATCGATTGACCTGACATTGCTTCCTCCAAGAATGAAGATTGCTTCTAGATAATCTTCCAATGATTCGCTAAAATGTGCTTTAGGTTTCAAAATCATCACCCTTTTTATTATCGAAATTTGTTTTCTCAAAATCATCCTTTTTAGGTAAATGGCAACTGCCGCTCACAGCGCAGTTATTACAAGAACCACAAACATTACCTTTTTTCTTTATTATACTTTTAAATGTAAAAAATACAACAGCCAAAACAAATATAGCAAAAATCACTGAAAGCATCGTGCCGGTATCCATTGAACCAAATTGGAATATTAAAAGAGCTACAAGGTATGCAACGGTCAACTCGTAGATAATCGAAAAAGCAAACCATTTCCAAGAACGGAGTTCCCTTTTCATTGCTACCATCGCTGCGATACAAGGCGAAGCGAGCAAGGCAAAAGCCATGAATGCATATGCTTGAACAGATGAAAATGCCATCCTGATCGGTTCATATAAAAGAGCTCCGTTTTGAATCGCATCGCCAGTGATTCCATATAAGATTCCCAAAGTTCCCACTACGGATTCCTTAGCTGCGAATCCCGTCATAATAGCTACAGTTGATTTCCATGAGGTAAAGCCAATCGGTCTAAACACTGGCAATATAAATTTTCCGATAATACCAAGAATGCTATATTCGATTTCATCTTTTGCTAATAGTCTGAAACTGCCATCCACAAATCCAAAATAGGAAAAGAACCAAATCACAATAAATGCACCAAGCAAGACAGTTCCCGCTTTAATCAAAAAGCTCTTTGATCTTTCCCAAGTGTGAAGCAATGTGTTTTTTGCCGTAGGCGCGCGATATTCCGGTAATTCCATGATATAGTTTGCATTATCGCTTTTTAAAATTGTTTTTTTAAACAACATGGCAGACAAGATGGCGACAACTATCCCCAAAATGTACATTGAAAATACAATCAAGTATGAATAGTTAAAGAAAAGTGCGCCTGCAAAAACTCCATATATAGGTGCTTTCGCTCCGCAAGAAATGAACGGAATAATCATCATTGTAATTTTCCTATCCTCATCCCTGTCAAGTGTTCTGGTCGATACAATTGCTGGAACGCTGCAACCAAAACCAATCATCATTGGAATAAACGCTTTGCCTGACAAGCCAAATTTGCTCAATGCACGATCCATAATAAATGCTGCTCTGGCCATATATCCCGAATCTTCTAAAATAGAAAGAGCAAAAAAAAGAATCATCAATTGAGGTAAAAATCCAACCACAGCTGCCAAGCCTCCGAACACTCCGTTCGTGAGCAGGCTTGACACCCAACTTGCCATATTCAATGAATTAGCAGTTTGCGTTATCAAAGTGAAAAACCAGTCGATTCCTTTGACAAATCCACCTGTAAGCCAAGTTCCTATCGGACCAAAAGCAAGAAAGAATACCAAAAACATTATTATGCCAAAGAGCGGCAAACCTAACCAACGGTTTGTAAGGATTCTGTCGATCTTTTCAGTTTTGGAAACAACCGAAATTTTGCTTTTTAACAACACTTTTTCGCAAACTTCCACGATTCTGTCATATCTGTAGTTTGGAAGAACCATGTCAAAATCAATTGAGAAATTTTTCTTGTTTTCTTGGCATGATTTATCGAGGATAGCGATTGTCTTTTGATCTATTTGCATGAATTCAACTGCCTTCAAGCCGTCCTCAAAAAATCTGATGGCAAGAAGCCTTTGACCCAAGATTTGTTCAAAATCACTGAGAGTTTTTTCAATATCTTCTCTATAAGTCATGAGATGTCTCTGATGAGAAAAATCTGATTTTGCCAAGAA
This sequence comes from uncultured Candidatus Izemoplasmatales bacterium, assembly GCA_964557695.1. Taxonomy (GTDB): domain Bacteria; phylum Bacillota_I; class Bacilli_A; order Izemoplasmatales; family Hujiaoplasmataceae; genus JAAYZB01. Next base: position 11,749 of record CAZLAQ010000020.1, read on the forward strand.
GTCAATCAACTCTATAATTCCGTGTTTCTTACTGGCGGTGATCGGAATTACAGGCACTTTCAGTTCTTCTTGTAGTGCGTGAACGTTCAAACTGTCAAGTTTTTTTGCAATAAGATCCATACAGTTCAAGGCAACGATAATAGGAATTTCCGAATCAAGCAACTGATACGTTAAAAAGAGATTTCTCTCCAGATTTGAGGCATCGACAATATTAATAATCAAATCGATTTGATTGTTCATAATGTATTTTCTTGAGATCTCTTCTTCTAAAGAAACCGTTGACAAAGAATAGATGCCTGGAAGATCTATTATCTCTGCTTCAAATTGATCATGTTTTAATTTCCCGGATTTTTTTTCAACAGTCACTCCGGGCCAGTTGCCAACTGATTGATTTGATCCCGTCAGTCCATTGAAGAGAGTGGTTTTGCCACTGTTAGGGTTGCCTACAAGAGCGATTTTAATCATGGTTTGGCTCCGATTATTTTTTCCACATCAATCATTCTAGCTTCCGCTTTTCTGATTGTCAATGAATAGCCTCTGACTACTATTTCCATAGGATCACCTAAAGGCGCCATTTTTTTTACAGTGATAACAGTGCCGGTAGTTAGTCCCATATCAATTATCCGCTTGCGCAGGTTGTTAACATATATGTTTTTAATTATACATTTTTCTCCTGGCAACACATCTTTTAATGTCATTGTTTTCCTCCGTTGTTAGCCGCGGCTAACATGTAGTTCAAAAAAAATAGCGCATGATTGTTAGCTTCGTATAACATTATAGATAAAATCACCGAATTTGTCAAGCAATGTTGTAAAAAAAGCAGCTTGTTATTACAAGCGACTTTGTTCCATATCTATCAGATAACGTTTCATTTCTTTTCCGCCTCCGTAATTACCGACATCTCCAGTCTTTCTAATGACGCGATGACAGGGAATGATAAAAGGCAAGGGGTTATGTTTCATGACAGTTCCAACGGCCCGAACAGCTTTTGGATATCCGGATAGAATGGCCAGTTTTTCGTATGAAATGGTTTTCCCATATGGGATAGTTGTCAAAGTTGTCAGTACATTTTTTTTGAAATCTGAGCCTTCAATTTTATACTCCATCGTAAATGTTTTCCTAATTCCTATAAAAAATTCCACTAATTCTTTTTCTGCTTTCTTCGCTTTTGGGCTTTTTGGAGCCGTTGTAACAGGATCGTTTGATGAATATATAGTTATGGCATACCCATCAACAAATTCTATGCAAATGTTGCCTATTGTAGTCTCAAAGATGATCTTTTCCATTTTATTTTTTCTTCACTTCCTTAGTTGCGACAATATCTACTTCAGTGTTGCAAACATTTTTAATAATGATATCGCCTATATTTATCGGAGCCTCAACAACGATTCCCTTCAAAGCTAGCATGCAAGCTTTGATGGATTTTTTGGGAATATCGCTTGAAGTTTTCACCGAAACCATCTGCACATCTCCATTTAGCACAGGTACTGTTGTCGTGATAGTTCTTGTTGGGTTTAGAACTTCTTTTTTTGCATAGTCTTCACCTCTTGAACACTGAAACCCAGTCACGATAATCGATTCATCATTGTGAATTTCTACTTCAAGTGTGCACCCTAATGGACAGTTGATACATGTCACCTGTCTTTTTCCCACCTCAGTCACTTCCTCTCCACTTCGAGGCTAATGTTTTTGACGGTTGGAAATTTGTCAAACCAGCCTTTTGGCAATATTACCTGTTCCATTTCTCCCGGAGTGAGAATCCTTTTCAATTTGTGATAGACTCTTTCAAAATCGAAATATACAGAAATATATTGGTTTTCATAAACATCGCTTACTCGAAATCTGATCAGTTGCATTTTATCGACTTCACAGGGATCTATGGATGAAGGCACAGTGTAACGGATGCCAGCCCTAGCAATCACAGAAATTAATTTCTCGTGCTTTTGGATGCCATGGATATGCTTTATTGCGCATTTTGCTGCCAAGGCAGCTTCTTCGCTGACAAAATCGACAAGATCATGGACATGTAGAACGTTGCCACAGGCAAAGATGCCCGGAATTGTAGTTTCTAAAGAATTCGAAACAAATGGCCCTTGGGTCGTAGGATTGATGACTACTCCAGCTTTGCGTGACAACTCGTTTTCAGGAATCAATCCCACTGATAATAACAGTGTATCACAGCTGACGTATTCCTCAGTTCCGGAGATTGGTTGCATTGAAGCGTCTACCTTGGCAACAGTTACGCCTTCGATTCTTTCCTTGCCGTGAATTCTAGTAATGGTATGGCTCAGTCTCAAAGGAATCTGATAATCATCCAGACATTGAACAATGTTTCGTTTCAAACCACTAGAATATGGCATTATTTCACAGACTATCTTGACATTTGAGCCTTCAAGAGTCAATCTTCTTGCCATTATCAGTCCGATATCTCCCGATCCCAGGATCACTATATTTCTACCTGGCAAGTACCCGTTGATGTTGACATATTTTTGCGCTGTTCCAGCAGAAAAAATACCTGAGGGTCGAAACCCAGGAATATTCAAAGCTCCTCTAGGTCTTTCTCTACATCCCATGGCAAGAATAATTGCTTTTGCCTGAATTGTGATCACTCCATCGGTCTCATTGATGGCGATAACCTGTTTCGTATTAGAAATGTCGATGACCATTGTATTCAAACGATATTCAATATTGAGTTCTTCAATTTTGTGAATGTATCTCGAAGCATACTCTGGCCCGGTAAGCTCTTCTTTAAAAGTATGCAACCCGAATCCGTTATGTATACACTGGTTCAAGATACCACCAAGGAAGTTCTCTCTTTCCAATATCAAAATGTCTGTTACGCCATTTTCATAGGCTGACAGCGCAGCTGCAAGTCCGGCAGGCCCGGCCCCAATAATTACTATATCTTTATATATCATGGTAACTCCTTAAAGCAAGTCCTTGTCGAGACCGACAAGAAAAGTGGATTTTTCACTGAATTTTGCTATTTCTCTAATATCTTTATGAAGTTCCTGAGATAAGATTTCCAATACTCTTGGAGAACAAAAACCTCCCTGACACCGCCCGCTTCCAGCTCTCGTTCTGCGCTTGATTCCGTCAATGGTGGTTGCGCCAAGAGGTCTGTGGATGGCATCTTTGATTTCCGCAAGAGTGACAAGTTCGCACCGACACACTACTCGCCCGAATTCGTGATTTTCCTGAAAGAGTCTCTGTTTCTGTTCAAGGCTTTCAGCCTCGAATCGAACTAGTCTCTTGCGCTCGGATATGTAGTCTGCATTTTTCGAAGCATTAAGCAAGGTTGCGACCCATTTCGCCATATCTTTGGCAATCGCAGGGGCAGCTGTTAATCCTGGAGAATCAATCCCGAGTGCGTTAAAAAAACCTGGAACATCTTCAGCTTCGCCCAAGACAAAATCGCTTTCGTCTTCCGAAGCCCTCAGTCCCGCAAATCCGGTGATGATAAAAGAAGTAGGAACCTTATTAATGCTTTTCCTTGCAGTTTCAATCACATACTTGATTCCTTCTAAAGAAGTCATGGTATCTTCTTTGTCATAATCTTCCAACGAATTAGGGCCTATCAGTAAGTTTCCTTCTGCTGTCGGTGTAACTAATACGCCTTTTCCATTGACCGTCGGCAATTGGAAAATAGTCGAATTGACTAAAGATCCCATCTGTTTGTCAAAAAGACAATATTCCCCTTTTCTTGGTGTGATGGTCCGTTTATGGCTACTGACCCAATTGTTTATGTCATCGCTGAATAATCCCGAGGCATTGATGATTGTCTTGGCTTGGAAAATTCCTATATTTGTTTCAACTTGGAAACAATGATTTGTTTTTTTTAAATTAGTAACTGTTGTTTTTAAAAAGAAATCCACACCGTTTTGCACTGCCAGTTCGGCAGGGCCGATTGTTAGTTGAAAAGGATCGACAATTCCTCCGGTTGGAGCAAACAGGGCACAAACAACATTTTTATTCATTTCCGGTTCCATTCGAAAGATTTCTTCTTTGTCGAGTATTCGCAACCCTTTGACTCCGTTTTTGATGCCCTGAGCTTTCAACGCTTCCAGTTTGGACAAATCCTTATGATCAAAAGCAATGATTAGAGATCCGTTTTGCCTGAAAGGAATTGCCAATCGCCGGCAGAAATCAGCCATCATTTTGCTTCCCAAAACATTGTATTTTGCTTTAAGGGTTCCAGGCAGTGCGTCATATCCGCTATGAACAATTCCCGAATTAGCTTTGGATGTTTCTTCACATACATCGGTGTTTTTTTCAATTACTGCAATCTTGAGATTGTACTTTGCAAGTTCAGAAGCAATATTAGTGCCAATGACTCCTGCACCGATAATGATTGTGTCGTACATCATGTCACCCTCTCGTCAATTATTTGCTTTGACAATTTCGTCAAGAAAGTGTCTAAGGACTTCTCGGTATTTCACGGGATTGTATCTTGAAGCATCAGTGTGTTTTGCGTGATTTTGGCCAATATATATATCTTTTCCGGTTTGGCACGCATCATACAAGATTTGGCTGTGAAGTGGTGGTATGAACCCATCTTCAGCTCCATGCATGAAAAGCATGGGCACTGATGCATCTCGCAAGGCATTTTTGGGAGAAACTTGAAAAATGCTAACTTTCGTCACTAATTTAAAAAACAGATTAGCAATCCAAATAATCGGATATTTTGGCAAACCGGTCCGCGATTTGATCAAATGACCCAACAAGAGGCTCAAATCGGAAAAAGCACAATCGGTGATAACAAATTTGATTCGTTTATCGAGGGCCTGTTCCAACACAACCGCTGCCCCACCCATCGATTCTCCATAAGTTCCCAAATAAATATCATTGTCAAAGCGAGTAAAAGTATCGCTGATTATGTCGTACAAATCAAATTTCTCATAAAAGCCCATCGAACAATTGCTTCCGCCAGTCAATCCATGAAATCTCTCATCAAACATGACGATGTTGTAACCTAACTCGCGCATCATCTGGGCATATTTGACTGCACCATGATGCGTATAGGAGTATCCATGAGCGATAACGGCAAAATTCTTTGAAGGTTTTTGGGACGGAACAAAATAGATTTGAAGAGAGTATCCGAATCGTGATTTGATAGAATATGTCTCTTTTTCCCAAGTATCATAATCGTCCATCAGACCAGGACTTCTTTCGTTTTCCTTGGCATATGTTTCAGCCAAAGTGAAGGTCTTCGGATGATAAAGGGATTTGGCCGCGATGAAGCCGGCGACGATAAACACCAGCAATATTGCCGCAACCAAAGCAATAATCAGCCAATAATACCATTCCAATAGATATTCCTCACTTTCAAAATGAGTTTCTGATACCATTTTACCATATTTACACTCAAATGTCGGAGCCAAATTAAAGAAAAAATAGCCGCTTTCGCGACTATTATAATTAGATTTCATCTGCTTAGTTCAAAGACGTTGTCAAGACATTGGTTTTTTTGTCTTTGAGTTTTTCGATTACAAACAGAATGGCTATAGATCCGACAATTAAAAACGTTCCTTTTAAGATATCCGAAATATTGAGAGCCCACCAGATGCCTTCTTCTCTAAAAATTGTGACAAGATATAGTGCCATCGGTATCCTCAACACATTTCCGGTTATACCGACAATTGAAGGAATATGGGTTTTTCCGATACCGTTGAACAGCCCGGACCCGATTGCTTCCAACATCATAAAAATTTGCGCAAGGCTTATGATTTCCAGATACCTCACACCATAGGCTTTGCTTATAGGATCATCAATAAAGATTCCAATCAAAAACGGAGCGAAAAAGAATAAACTTAGCGCAACTACCGCTGCATAAGGAATCAACATTAAGGATATGATACCAAATCCTTTTCTGATTCTCGCGAATTGCCTGGCGCCAAAGTTTTGACCAATAAACACTGTCAGTGCGGTTTGGAAGCCTCCGGCAATCATCCAAGTAAGCTGTTCGACCTGCACGCCAATTCTTTGTGCCGCCATAACATCTTCGCCGAAAACAAACACCATACGGGCAATATAGATGGAAATAGCAGTGAATATCATGCTTTGTAACCCTGCAGGAAGTCCGATCTTGATGATGTTTTTCGATGTCTTGAAATCAAATGCATCAATATGAAAACGAAACATGGTGGAACTGAATTTGAGATAGACTATATAGAATATTGCTGCAGTGATAGCTTGCGAAATCACCGTGGCAATGGCCGCTCCTGTGACACCCATTTTTAAAACAAGAATAAAAATAGGATCTAAAATCATATTCAGCAACAATCCAACTGCCATAATCTTGAAATTAACTTTAGTTTTTCCCAGACCTTCATTGATGGCAGCAAATCCGCTGGAAATGAACTGGAAAACGAGCAACCCGCCAACAATTGCAAGATAGTCAAGGGCGTATTTGATTACTTGTGTGGAACTGATGTTAAAGATTGAGACGAACTGTCGACGGAACAGGAAAATCAAAGCTGAAAATACCAGACCGGCAGATAATTGTAGTAACAATCCGTTTGAAGCAAATTTGCTTAGTTTATCCATGTCTTTTTCGCCCACAGAATGAGCCACTTTGACGCTGGTTCCGATTTTGCCTATCAAAATCAAGCCAAAGGCGAACCAAGTGATATATCCCGCGGTTCCAATCGCGGCTATTGCCTCTTTTTCCACAAGGCCGATTTGATCGACTCTACCAACCCAAAACATGTCCGTCAAATTGTATGCCATCTGAGATATCGATGTCAACAACACGGGCAAGGCGATAAAAAAAAGTTTTTTTACAATCGAACCTTCTGTAAGGTCGAAAATTTTCGACATATGTTCACCTCAAGCGAAATAAATTATACCATAATTTTTAATGAATTAAATAAAAAAAACTTCTTTTTTTTAGAAGTTTTCGACTGGTTATTCTTTGGAAGCTTCGAGAAAAAATGTAGCCTCCATGTCTGCCACAGACAGGCAAAATGCCAATGGAAACAAAGAAAATGCCCGAGATACATTATTCTTTTCTTCGGTATCGGAAAAACCCATGTGATATCTGATGGCAAATGCTTCTTCCCGAGAAAGCTTCATAAATCCGGAAATGATATATACTGATTTTTCTCCATGTCCATAAGGAATATCATCCTGATAATCATATGAGGGGACCTGGATCCATTTTCCAGTTGGATCTTTCACGTTTCGCATTGATTTTCGATATACATTTATTTTACATAAATCATGTAACAGCGCGATGATGGCGATTGACTCTTCGGTTGCGATAACGCCATATTGGTTTTTGACCTCGTCACGTTGAAGATATGCTTTTAAAGCATAATATACATTCAATGAGTGTTCAACCAATCCGCTTTCATAAGAAAGATGAAATCTTGTGGAGGCAGGTGCGGTGAAAAAATCGCACTGGTCTGATAAAAGGTACTGCAAAAGTTCTTCAGACCCTTGGCGCTGAATATTGCTTCTATAGATGTTGATGAATTCTTCTTTTTTCATGGTTTTGTCTAGAGTAGTTCGCAGACAGCGCAAGTGCCCAAAACTTCATGTCTTTTGCCTTCGTATTCAACCGGCACTGTCACTTCCATAATTTCCTTGATCTCGAAATCCGCATTGACACTCAGATCCCTGATGATATTGCCTTTTTCCAGATTGTTGTGATCCTTTGAACCATAGAACACGAACAAATCGTCCTCTTCATATCGTTTGGCATTTTTCGGCAAAATACTACTGATAAAGTTGGTTTTCGATTTGTCTTTGATTATTTGGAATTTATATGGATTTTCCAAATTAAATCGCCTGTGCAAATGATCATCAAGTATCGTGTTATCAAAATTAGCTTTTGCTTTTTTCAATCCAGCTTCGGTCTTTTTGTAGACTGCAACACCAAGATCTCTTAATTTTTTCGGTAAATCTCTCGTTTCTTTTTTCATTGTATTTCCTCCTAAAATAGACCTATGATTTTGTTATCAATTACATCCATATTCTCATAAGCTCCCTTTTTGGGAAGCCCTGGCATAGTCATTACTTCCCCTGTCAAAGCCACGATAAACCCCGCTCCGATTGATGGCTTGAACTCCCTGATGGTAATTGTGAAATTTCTCGGTCTGCCAAGAATTTTGGGATTGTCAGTAAGCGATAAAGGTGTTTTGGCCATACATATTGCTAGTTTATCCCAGCCGTATTTTTCATAATCTTTGATTTGTAGCATTGCTTTTTCAGAATAAATGACTGATTCAGCTCCATAGATCTTTTTAGCAATCATATCGACTTTTTCCATGATAGGTAAAGACAAATCATATAGTGGTTGTCGATTACTTCCGGGTTCGATATTTGCCAGACTAAGTACTAGTTTGGCAAGATCAAGTCCTCCAAGTGAGCCTTTTGAAAATACTTCTGACAAAGCAATTGGGCATTTGTGATCTTTTGCCCAGTCTAAAAGCAGTGAAATTTCCTTGTCTGTATCGCTTGAAAAGCGATTCAAAGCCACAACGTAGGGCACATTGAAGAAACTTGCGTTTTCAAGATGTTTTTCCAAATTCTCAATGCCTTTTCTCAAAGCTTCGAGATTTTCTTCTTTCATCATGGTCTTATCTGCTCCGCCATGCAGTTTCAAAGCACGGACGCTTGCGACAATTACGACAACTGAAGGCATCACACCTAAAACCCTTGATTTGATGTCCATAAACTTCTCCATTCCCAAATCAGCTCCAAATCCAGCTTCGGTAATGACGAAGTCGCTTGCTCTACGAGCAAAATCGGTAGCGATTACAGAATTACATCCGTGAGCTATATTTGCAAATGGACCTCCATGAATTAGTACGGGAGTACCTTCAAGGGATTGAACAAGATTTGGTTTGATGGCATCTTTTAGCAGCATGCAGACGGCACCAGAGATCTTCATGTCTTCTGCAGTTATCGGCTTATTGGTAGCATCATATGCAACAATCATTTTAGAAACCCTTTGTTTAAGATCATCCAAATCTTTGGCAAGACAAAGCACTGCCATTAATTCTGAAGCGACGGAAATATCGAATCCATCAATTCGCGGAACTTCCTTTTTACTTGAAAGACCAACTTCAATCTTTCTTAGCGCTCTGTCATTCATATCCATTGCTCTTCGCCAGATGATGTTGTCTATATCTATGTTTTGCTCGTTGCCATGATATAAGTGATTATCAATCACGGCGCTAATCAGATTATTGGCGGAAGTGATCGCATGGATATCTCCAGTAAAATGCAGATTGATATCCTCCATCGGCACCACTTGAGAATACCCTCCGCCTGCCGCTCCGCCTTTGACGCCCATAACGGGGCCCAAAGATGGTTCTCGCAAAGCAACCATTGTTTTGACGCCAAGCCTGTTCAAGGCATCTCCAAGTCCGATGGTAGTTGTTGATTTGCCCTCTCCGGCAGGAGTAGGATTAATTGCTGAAATCAAAATAACTTTCCCGTCTCTATGGAACTTATCTGAATGAACTGCCTCCAGTTTAATTTTTGCCTTGTATTGACCATATTCTTCAATATCGGTTTTTTTCAAACCAATTTTCGCTGCGATTTTAGAGATATGCTTCATTTTTGCGCTTTGGGCTATTTCCAAATCTGATTTCACGATCTCATCCCCTCGTATAATCTCTATAAATTATTTGATATGACTTAAAACCATTTCATTTTTTTGAAAAGGAACAACATGGCCACTGCCAATAAAACACAAATGCTAACAAACAGTGCAACAGCATGTTCGTATTGCAAAACCTGAAAGTGGATAAAATTCATCCCGAAAAATCCGGCTAGAAAAGACAAAGGAATAAAAACCGCCGAGAAAAGTGTCAGAGTCGTCATTATTTGATTCATTTTGTTGGATTGATTATTTATCAAAAGATCCAATAAGTGCCGCATTTCCTCGCGAGATTGGTTCAACTGGCTATCAAGTCTTTGCAAGTGATCAGTCAAGTCTTCAAAATATGGCTTGCTTTCCTGCCAAAACAGGTGATGTTTCCGATCGAGGATCGTGTCCAATTCTTCCAAAACGGGACTGACACAGTTTTTTAGTTTGAGAATTTCTTTTCTGACCAAGTAAAAGTTTTCCTGATCAATTTTTTTTGATTCCAGAATTTCCTCTTCAAAACTGGCGGTTTTAATCGCCAGAAAATCAAAAATATCGAGATGATTGTCAGTAATGATGTCAAATAATTGATAGAAGAGATAGTCGGCATTTCTATTTCGCAATTCTTCGCTTTTTTCAAATAGAGGCGGCAAAGCTGCCAAATATACTGGTTCCGTTTCGTGGAAAGATATGATTGTTTCTTCGTTGAAAAGAATACTCATATAGTCTTCTTTGATCTTTCCATCATCTAGATATTCGACATGCATCGCACCGAATAGAAAATCATCATATAACTCCAATTTATTACGTTGTTTGACATTGAATACGTCTTCAAGAATTAGAGGATTTACTTTGTAGTATTTCTTGAGTCCGAGAATCTTTTCGATTTCTGACAGACCAATAACTTGAATGTAATGCTTTCTTCCTTCAAGCGGAATAAAATCATTCGTTATGTCCAGTGATTCTGCACTGTATTGGTAGTGGATTATTTTTGTGGATATGTCTTTATGTGTTCCGGTATAAATCAGTGACTTTGGCATGAAATATTCCTTGATTTTCATTTTATTGCCTCATTTCTGCATGATTATATTTCGAAGCAAAATTGGATATGTTAAGGCTTCAAAGTGAGCAAAGTCAATGATTCCACACTTGCGGTGTGGGGAAACATATCAATTGGTTGGATGTATTCAACATTATATTGCTTGGAAAGGATACTAAGATTCTTCGCAAGCGTTGAAGGATTGCAAGAGACATAAATCACTTTTTTGATCTTTGAAGACATAATCTGTTTGATGACAGTTTCGTGAAGTCCTGCTCGAGGCGGATCTAATACCAATAAGTCTGGCACTACCCCGGAAGCGATCAATTTGGGCAAAGCACCTTCGACATGATCTTCGATGAATTGCACATTGTTTATTTTGTTTTGAATTGCATTTTGAGCGGCATCACTGATAGAAGCTTCAGAATAATCTATTCCATATACTTTTTTGGCTTTACTTGCGAGAAGCAGGGAAGTGATTCCGATTCCAGAATAGGCATCAATAACTATTTCCTTGCCGGTTAGTCCTGCAGCCTTTTCAATTTCATCATACAAGATAATCATCTGTTTGGAGTTCAACTGATGAAAAGCATCCGGAGAAATCTTGATTTGCATCTGCTTGAACTCATCCTGGATAAAAGCCTTTTTTTGAAGCAATTTTACTGTCTTGCCAAACATCATCGGATTTGATTTCTGGTTGACACTGTAGGTAATAGAGTCAATCGAAGGATTTTTCTTGATTAAATCCTTGGCTACTACTCCCAGGGTCGGGTCATATTTAGTGACGACGAATGTCACACTGGCAGTATCGGTTGTCTCAAGATGTCTTGTGACAAGATTCAAAAGAACACCTTCTGGATTCATGGAATCATTTGCCATCATTTTGTGTTTTCTTAGCACCGAAAGCGCATCTTGGTTGATTTCATTGACTTTTTTACTTTGCGTCATGCATTCATCGATATATACAAAATGATTGGTCTGAGTGGCATACAATCCAAGCGCCAATCCAAAGTTGGTATTTTTGAACGGCATCTGTGATTTGTTGCGATACCAGAAAGTTTCTTTCATTCCCAATGTTTTTTTGAGAATTCGATTAGAAGTATGTATGTCTGTATATCTAGATAAAGCCTGTATAATAATCGATCGCTTGATCTTAAGCTGTTCCTTGTATTCGATGTGCTGCATCTGACATCCACCACATTGCTCGAAAAATCTGCATGGGGGCAAGATGCGTTTGGTAGATGGACGAACGATTTCATCAAGTTTTGCAACAGCATAGGTTTTATTCGCCTCTGTGATTTCACAGTTGACTTCTTCTTTCAAAATCGCCCCAGGGACAAAGATGGCCAATTTGTTGTAATAGCCAATTCCTTCGCCATTGATACCCTGTTTCCGAATCTCCAGTTTGACCTTGCTACCAACTTCTATTGTGAACATGCTCCTTCACCTCTTTTGTCATTCAAACGCGTGAAATATCGCTTGTCAACTTACTTTTATTTTACCACGTATGGATAATTATATAAAGAGGTATTCCGATTTGGGATATTTTTCAGAAATCTCTAATCTTTCCTTAAAAAACGTTCTATTTATAATAAACAAAAAGCGTGGACATCCGCGCTTTCAGTTCTTAATAGTATATGTGGAAACAATTTTGTGGATCATTTCCTTGACATCAATATTTTCCAGTTTTTCAAAAGTCTGACTGACAACTTGAATCTCCTCTTCCATTGATTTGACATCCTTGTCCGAATCGATAAAGATTTTCTTGTTCGCCGTTTTAATGCACTCACCTTCCTTGTCCACAAGCAATTCTTCATACATTTTTTCACCCGGTCTCAACCCGGTAATTTGTATGTCGATATCAATGTATGGCCTTTGGCCTGCAAGCATGATCATTTTCTCGGCTAAATCGATGATTCTGACTGGTTCACCCATATCTAGGATGAAAATTTCGCCACCCTTGGCGAAAGCTCCTGACTGAAGAATCAGCCCGACAGCTTCCGGAATCGTCATGAAATAGCGGATGATATTTCGGTCAGTGACTGTAAGCGGTCCGCCATGTTCGATCTGTCTTTTGAACAAAGGAACAACTGAACCGTTGCTTCCAAGCACGTTTCCAAAACGGACTGCGGAAAATATGGTTTGAGATATGTTGTTGAAATGTTGCAATATCATTTCGGCAAAACGTTTTGTTGCCCCCATTACATTAGTGGGTCTAACCGCTTTGTCGCTTGATACCAAAACCATTTTGTCGACTTCATATTTAGAAGCTAGTTTACAAATGTTATATGTTCCGATTACGTTGGTTCTGACGGATTCAACAGCAGATTCTTCCATTAAGGGTACATGTTTATATGCCGCCGCATGAAAAACTAATTGTGGTCGGAAAGCATCGAAAATGAACTCCATTCGCTCTAAATTGTATACGGAACCAATCAAAACTTTTCTTGCGATATTTGGGACATTTGGAAAGGAAAATTTGTGATTCAGTTCCATTTGCAAGTCATAAACGCCATTTTCATATATATCCAACAACAGAATTTCGGACGGATGGTAGTCGATGATTTGGCGCACCAATTCGGATCCGATTGAGCCCCCTGCACCAGTCACAAGCACCCGCTTGTTTGAAATGAATTCCAAAATACCCTTGTCATCAAGTTCGATTACATCACGGTATAATAAATCTTCCACGTTAACCTCGAGCAAAGTTTTCGGAACATCTTTTTTCAAATCTTTGAATTTAGGAATACGTTTGATTTTTACCGGTCTTTGCGCAATAATCTGAATGATTTCCTGAAAACGTTTGGAATCAATATTTGCAATTGTAATGACAACTTCCTCAATATTATAGGTGTCAATAAGGTTAGGGATCTCAGCAATTGGTCCGTAGACCTTGTATCCTGACATCAACTTGCCAATTTTCATAGGATCATCGTCGACAAAAGCAACCGGAAAGTTTTGTAGCTCCGGATTATTTCTGATTTCATTAAGAACTAATTTGCCCCCTGCTCCAGCACCAACTAAAAGCGTTCTTTTTCCGTTAAACTTAAATCTATTGATCAATATGAGATGCATAATCCTTTTGAGCATCCTCGGAACCGAAATTATGATTGCCTCAAAAACTGTTGTGAAGACCAAATATACTTCCGGGATGAACTCTAGCCTCGGAATCGCCAAAAACACGACTGCAATTACTATATTTGTTAATGCAACCGCAACAAATATACGAAAAACTTCATCAATGCCAACATTGTCCAATACTAGCTTATATAACTTCAAAACCAAATAGGATACAATTTTGAACACAAGGACAAACGGCAAAATATAGAGCGCAGTTTGCATGTTAAATCCAGATACTCCCGTATATTTTAAAGTGAGGATGGCCAAAACATAAGTGATAATAATGCCCAGAGAGTCAATAAACATGAATTGAACTACACGCATTTTTCTCATGTATTCGCCAATTAAATTCGCGCTCTTCTTCACTAAAGTGTCCCCCGATTGGTTTGCATATTATTGATAAAGAGATTGTATCACATTAACAAATGGATTTCAATATGGTGAAAGAAGATAAGTAATTATACTTTGCTAAAATTTACGAAAAAAAGAACCAAGAAGGTTCTTGGTTCTACACTTGTTTATTAACTGCGATTTCAAAATAAAACTCAACACCGGTCAAAACGTTCCGGACTCCGTAGCCATGTCCCAAATTCATTAAAGTTGTTCTGGCTATGCTAAGACCCAACCCTTGACCGCCATAGCTTCTTGTCCTGGCTTTATCGACCTTGAAAAAACTTTCCCATACTCTTTCCTGGTCTGGTTCTGAAATCTGCTGGCCGGAATTAAAAACAACGATCCTAACCATATCTGGATTAATCGTTTCCGAATATATCCGAACTAAGTTATTCTTGTCTACATGATGGATAGCATTGGCCAAGAAGTTAGATAGGACCGTTTGCATTTGGTCGTAATCAGATTTTACTTCAAAATCAGCAATATCAACTTCAATCGAGATTCCTTTTTCTTCAAAAAGAATCGAAAACAATCTTGTGGTTTCCTCAATGAGGTCCTTGATTGAAAAATCATTGATTTGTGGTTCGGTAAATCCGCTTTCTAGTTGGGATATCTTAAGCAACTCCATGACCAACTTGTTCATCTTGTTGGATTCGTCCATGATGATGTTCAAGTATTCGTCAACTGTTTCGGAGCTTAACCCTGAAAGTTTCAAAGCTTCGGAATACCCCATTATAAGCGAGATTGGTGTCTTTAATTCATGGGAAGCATTAGCAATAAATTCTTTTCGCATTGAATCAATCTTTGTTTTCAATTCGATATCGGCTGCTAGTTTTTCGTTTGCTGTTTGTAAGTCGGAAATCGCGGTTTCCAATTGAGTGCTCATCTGGTTGATACTTTTTCCTAGCTCTCCAATTTCATCGTTGGACATTATATTTACTTTGTGTTTGAAGCTCAGATTGGCAATGTCTTGGGCTACTTGATTTATCTGCAAAATCGGGTTCGTGAACCGGTAACTGATCATATACATGAATATTCCTGACATGATCATGAAAATGAAGCCGATGATGATTGTAAATGTGTTAAACACCGAGATGCTGTCCCGGATCGATTGAAAGGTAACTGTCAGGATGTAATACAGGAACAATCCATCGCCTTCTTCAGTTGCGACACAGAGACTAAGCATCTGAATGTCTTCGTTGGGTCCAGGTGAAGTCGGTTCGAGATTGGCAAGATAGGCAATATATCCTTCTCCAACATCCACCGGATCGACAAGTTCACTGCTGGTTCCTTCGACTTGTTGGTTGAATTCAGTCATGATTGTTGTAATCAATCCGTCATGAATCGACATTTGATTGCCATAGATACGCAGATAAGGGACTGGTAAATTGTCAAGAATGTCCTCATCGAATAAATTTTCCGGAATTTCCACTTCCTTCAAAACATGAATGTTAAGATTATAATTTTCCTCGATATCATATGCGAAACTTGCAAAGTTAGTATTCGCGATTTCTACTTCTTTGATTTCGGAAAAAGCCACCAAAAGTGACTTTTCCCGATAATCTACATAGTATTTCTCCAGATAAGTATTGTTTAGGACGATCAAACCCAAAATGAATGCAAGAATAATTCCGTATGTAAGCAGAAAAAGCTTGCTTTTAATCGATGTTTTCATTTTCAATATCTAATCGATACCCAATACTTCTAACTGTGGAAATGTAAAAAGAGTATTTACCCAGTTTGGACCGCAATTGTTTAATGTGAGTATCTACCGTACGCAAATCACCAAAGTAATCATAGTTCCATACTGAATTAAGTATCTTGTCTCTTGACAAGGCAATTCCCTTGTTGTCAATAAAATATTTAAGTAGTTCGAATTCTTTTGGTGTCAATTCAATTTTGACTTTTTCGACAAATACCTCTCTGGCCGATAAAGATATCTTGATTTGTCCGAATACCATATCAGAAACATCGTTCTTCTCTTTTTTCAGAATATTATTAATTCTTGCCATCAGAATGCTTGGAGAGAATGGTTTGGTAACATAATCATCCGCCCCCAATTTGAACCCTTTCAATTGATCATTTTCATCGCTTCTTGCCGTGAGCATAATGACAGGAACAGTAGAAAATTCTCGAATTCGCTCAAGCACAAACCAGCCATCATATTTTGGCATCATCACGTCCAAAACGACCAAATCAATTTTGGTTTTGGACTCAAATAGCAAATCGATTGCCTCCTCTCCGTCTGCTGCTTCGAGAACTTTATATCCTTCTCTTAATAAAAATTCTGTGAGTAGTTTTCTGATTCTGAATTCATCATCCGCAACTAAAACATAAAAATTTTTCATAAATCCATCACACATCCTTCGAAAATAAAAGACTTTGATAAGTCTTGATTATATTAATTGCCGATTTTAACTTTAAGTATCTAAAGGGACTGGTGCGGGTTTCCCCGCACCAGGATGGAAAACTCAAAAATAAGTAACTATTATTCAAAGGGGGAGAAGTGAAAAATGGTTATTCTTGAATTTTACACTATAATTATAAACTCCCATTATGATGTATTTGTGAATATATAAAAATATATAAAAATTCTTTTTAAGCTTTCGTTTAGATTAATACGCTTTTGTTGAAAAATAATTTTTCCGCAGTTGCAGGTCCGAATTTCTTTGTGACGAAACTATGTGCTTCCTGCATATAGTTGTATCGGGAAAGGTGAATGTCAGACGCCACAAAATCAGCATATTTACCTTTGATCAGTTTGATAGCAATTTTTTGCATATCATGTCCGGATTTTCCAATCACAGAGCTGGCGTTGACTTGGATCAACGCTCCCATTTTTTTGACAATCAAATAATCTTTTTCTTTGAAGTAAGGATACCTTTCCACATGGGCGATAATCGGTTTAAATCCCAACGCAGTAATATTGTGAATGGCTTCTGCAATGTCTTCGTGTTCATCAGTTGTCGAAAATTCGATTAATACCATTTTCGAGTTTCCAAGCGGAATGACTTGTTTGCTGCGCAAATCGTTAAGCGAATTGATTGTGTAGTAAACCTCATTGCCTAAATGAAGATTGATTTTTATTCCCTGTCTTACAACTTCATTTTGTAATTCAAAAAAAATCTTTTGATTATCTGTGGCAGAGGATAGATAATTTCTTATCCTCATGTAATGCGGCGTCAAAAACAAATCAGTCACACCATTGTGGACTGACTCTTGAATCATCTGTATAGACGAAGTAATATCTCTTGCTCCATCATCGACATACGGCAGTATATGAGTATGAATATCAATCATCATAATCACCAATTTCTAATTTCCTTTTTTACTCCCTGAGTAATAATCATATTCGTAATAACCTCTGGTTTTTCTAACATCCACATTGGTAAATACACTACCAAGTACTCGGGCGTTGTTCTTTTGCAACTGGACAAGTCCTGATTTAGCGTCTTCTTTCTTGGTTTTGTTATAGGCGACAACATACAACACTCCGTCGACATACTTGCTTATGATCAAAGCGTCTGTAACCGAGAGAACAGGTGGAGAATCGATGACTATATAGTCATACTCTTTTCTTAATTGGCTGAGCAAATCCGCGGTTTTATGAGATTCCAAAACAATGTGCGGAAAAGAGATGTGCTTTCCCGTCAAAATCAAATCAATATTCGATTCGTCATGGATGATCACTTCGTGATAATCTACGTTGTCGGTGATGTAGTCGAAATAACCTTTGTCGTTCGCTTTATGGAAGGCGCGATGAATCTTCGGTCTCCTCATGTCAAAATCTAGGATGATTACTTTCTTTCCTTTTTCTGCATACACTGCAGCAAGATTGATGGCAGTTGTTGTTTTTCCGTCTTCCGGAGCTGCAGATGTACATTGAATGACTTGAGTCAATTTGTCGATAGACATCATGGAAATGTTGAGTTCGAGCTTCCGGTATGATTCTGCCTCCATGGAATTAGGTGTTTCGATTACCACATTTCGATATTCAAAATATTCCATTTAGTCCACCAGCTTTCTTTCTTTAACAGTTCCGGGTACGGTAGCGATCACTCTGACATTCAAATATTTTTCAAGTTCTTCTTTATTCTGGAATTTGTTATTGAACAGTTCTTTAACAAAGATGATACCCAAAGATAAGATCCCTCCCAAGATAAAACTAATGATAACATTCAATACCTTGTTTGGTGAACTTGGTGTCACAGGCAATTTAGCTGGGTACACAAGTTTAAGTTTATTTTGCAGAAACAAAAACCCGTTTTCAAGATCATCCGCAATTTCAATCGAGTTTTCAACAATTTGGTTGGCAATTGCTTGCGCAAGTTCCGGGGACTCATGTTCAACTTTGATATAGATCATGTATGCACCAGATGTGCTGGAAATGCTGATGCTGTTTTTCAATGCCGCAGTCGACATAGAGCCGATGTTGTCAACATCCGCCATCACGCTATCCAAAATCAAATCCGTAACCACAAATTCTTTATAAGTTGTCATCAAGGCGTTAGCAACACTGATCGCGGATTGTTCGGATGTTTGCGTGTCAGGATCGACCTGAACCATGATAGCTGTCTCAGCAGTATATTTAGGCGAAACAATAACAAAAGTGTAGATGATACCGATCACGGTAACCCAGATGGTTACAAGCATGATCAAAATTATATTGTTCCACACGATCCGAACCAGTTCAGCCAAAGTTATTCCTTCTTCTACAAGCATTTCTTGTTGATTTTTTTCATCCATAAATTGCTCTCCCATCATTTTTTATAATAAAATTTGTCCCTTGTATTATATTTTATTTTACATCATTAGCACAAATAAAACAATGATATCGCGAAATTAACTAGTATAAGATTACCCCTGCTATTAACGCGATAATTCCCAAAACCAGCGTGTATGCTGCGAAATATACCAATTTTCCTTGCCGGAACCATTTAAACACATATTTCAGGGCAATTTTAGTGGCAACAATGCTTGCAATAAACGCACAGAAATAATAAATATACTGGTCTAACTTGCCAACTTCGAAACCAGGATTGAAATCGTCTATTTTTGCAATCCATCGATAAAAGAATTGCAATGCAGAACCGATGGAAAGCGGAATATAAAGCATGAATGAAAAGGACAAAGCAGTATCCATGAATACTTTCCTTAGCAAACCTGAGGAAGTTGTGATCCCGCTTCTTGAAAGACCTGGCAAAATCGCAAAAGGTTGTGCAAGGCCAATAACAATCGCATCACGATAGCTAAGTTTTTGATTGACATTCTTGTTTGGAGTAAATCTGACGACATAAAGAAAGGTTGAAGTAACCAAAAGTCCGAATCCAACCAAGATCAATGCATATTCTAGATATATTTCATCAACTAAAGATGAAAACAGAATTCCAACGATTGCAGTCGGTATCGTCGCAATTACTATTTTCCATACATAATGGAAATCAGGTTCGTTTTTCGTCCTGGTTTCCGGTTTGAACACATACTGGAAAAAGCTTATTATCAATCTGCCGATAAATTTCCGGAAATGGAAAATAATCGCCAATAACGACCCCATATTGACCAAAGTGAGGAACAAAAGGCCTTCGTCAGCTTGAATATTCAATATTTGTTGAAAAATTGCAACATGTCCGCTTGAGGAGATTGGTAACACTTCAGTGAATCCTTGAATCACTCCCAAAAATATGTACTTAAGCAATTCTATCAAAGACATATTTATTCACCGTTCCTTCCCTATGAAGCAATCAATATACATATGTAAGATATTTACAATTTTTATCTGGAAATGAAAACTGCAATTGATAACAATCCCAGCACCAGACAGTAAATGCCAAAGTATTTAAGTTTTCCGGTTCGGAAAATATTAAAGATAATTTTGAAGGCAACAAATGTTGCCACCAGCGCTCCGGAAAATGCCAGTATGTAATAAAAATAATATGCGTTCGAAGGAACGCTCATTCCCGTCTCAATGCCTTCTTTTATGAAAAGAAGCAATGATCCAATCGAAATGGGAATATACATCAAAAATGAAAAGTCAAGCGTTGAATCAATGCTTGCCCCTCGTTTTAATCCTGTCGAAGTTGTCATCCCCGATCTTGAGATTCCGGGAATCAAAGCAACTGCTTGGGCTGTTCCAATCAAAACAGAATTGACCCATGTTATTTCATTGATGCCGTTATGGTAATGATGTTTGCCTACAAGAAACAAAACTGTTCCCGTAAACAGTAGTCCTACTCCAGAAACCAGAACATTGTATTCCAACATGATTGAATCGATAAGATCACTGAATAGAAAGCCTACGATAGCCGCAGGGATACTCGCAACGCCTAATTTCAAGACATAGAAAAACCCATTCTTTGAAACAGGTCTTGACTCTTTCTTGAAAATATATTCAATAAACTCTATAATTAAACGTGCTAGTTTACGTCGATAGACAAACAAAAACGTCACGAGTGAACCGGAATTTACTAAGATAAGAAATAAAAGACCCTCGTCATAATCCAAATTTACCAACGCTTTTACAAATTCGACGTGTCCGCTAGAGGAGATAGGCAACACCTCGGTTACTCCCTGAACGAGCCCCAAAAGCAAGTATTTTAAAGCTTCAAGTACACTCATAGGATTCACTCCTTATAAAGCATTTTACACTATCGCGAATTGTTTTACAACAAGAAAAGAAAAAGCCAGAACAATTGGTCCGGCTTTTTCGAGAGTGCTTGGTTTATTTTTTTACTTCAGTCATCCAGAGCCCATGAAGATTGCAAAATTCATACACTTTGATGTCTTGTCCGGGTAATACATGCAGAGTAGTTTCCGGTGCTTCTCCCGGTTTGAATGTCTTGATCTGATAGGTATCGTCCTGAGCCACGAAAACCCATTGAATAAAATGCTCCGGAAGCATGGGATGCGGAATGCTTCCGATTGAAATTTTGATCTGATCTTTGGAAATTCTTTCTACGACAGGCAAGTGTTTCTCATTTCCTTGATCATTAGTTTTAGGTTGTAGCAATGTCATTTCGTCGCCACAACAAACCAAAGTGCTTTCGACAGGATAAGTATAACAAATTCGTTTACAATGTTTACAATAATAAATATTCATCATGTCTCAATCCTCCTTAAATTGTTATATGTTCACACTAATAATACCATAATCACCGCAAAAAATAAATATCCAATGCAATCTATTTCTCCTCGGGTATTTTTTCAAATTCAAACATTACTTCTTCAAATATTTCATCGTCCTCTACAGTTGATACATAATACTCATCTGATTCTTCGTCATAGTCAAGTTCCAGCATTACGATTCCGCCGTCATCCTCGCTAATTTCAACATCATCAACTTTCAGCAAATCCAAAACGGCATAAATCACTCCATGCATGGGAATGATTCCGATTTGTTCCATTTCGAATTTTTTCCCATCATCATCTTCCATAAATACATTTCCATAGTCATCGTCTGCAACCAGTAATTCATAAATTTCCTTGTCAGTCAAAATAATCCCTCCTAATAGTGGTTCGTGATTTTTTCTGCGAACCCAATTTTAATTTCAAATTCGTTTTTTTTCCATCATCCAAGATGAAACACCCCAAAAACGCGCCGAAAACCTGATGAACGAGATTCTTGATTATATCTAGATTCATGTCATCTTGTCTATCTAAAAGTAGTTTCATCACCATTTCTAGCACACCTTTGTTGTCAGTGAATTTCCATGACTTCAAAAAATCCTGCTTTTCGATTTACATTAATTATACATTGTTTAAAAAGAATATTCCATATCATAAGAAAAAAGTGAGAAAGAAAAAATGTCGCGACTGCGACATTTTAATTCGTTTTGTTCTTAACTATCTGTTTAGCATTTTGATGACTGCGTTTTCCGCAGCATTCACTAATTGATAGGCAATGGGCGATGCTGTAAGCGCTGGATGAGTTCCCGCTTGGAAAGTAGCTATTTCTTCTGCGGTCATTTTCTTGCTTACAAAAGCGCTGATTGCGTTTATTAATTCGCCAGCGCTAGAAGCGCCATATGCTTGACCACCTAATATTTCTTCGCTTCCTGCCTCAAAAACAAGTTTGACTTTCAACAAGTCTCCGCCAGGCATCATACTAGGATGTCGATTAACTGATTCGGCTATACCAACCACAACTTGATATCCTTTGCTATTTGCTTGTTCTTCTGTAAGCCCGGCTGAAGCAAATGCTTTTTTATTCAAAACAGTTGAAAAACAGCCTACAACACCATTATTGACTCTTTTTGTATTAAACAAATTTGCTCCTGCAATTCTTGCTTCCATAGTGGCAATTGACGCAAGTTTAAGCATCGAGGGCTTACAATCGAAAAACGAAACTTTTTCCGCACAATCTCCACAAGCGAAAATATTTCTATCGGTTGTTTGCATATAACGATTAACAGAAATGCCTTTGGAAACGCCAAGAGAAAGTCCTGATTCAATGGCAAGATTAGTATTGGCTTTACAGCCTATTCCCAAAATGACCATATCAGCTTTAAGTTCTTTATTGTTTGACAACCTGATAGCTTCGACTTTTTCTTTTCCAAGGATCGCTTCGACTTTTGTATTTAAAATGACATTGATTCCTTGCTCGGTCAATGCTTTTTCTGCTAAATCACAAAATTCATTGTCATAAACTAATTTTAAACAATGGTCTTGCGTCTCTACAACACTTACATTCAGATTCGGATTATGTTTCTTGCATTCTTCTGCCATTTCAGCACCGATAAATCCGCAACCCATTATTGCTACGTCATTTGCTTTTTCCAATTGTTCTTGAATAGAATTTAAATAGACAGTATTTTTTACAATCGAAAACACGTTTTTCAAGTGAATTCCAGAAATTAGAGGAATGATTGGTTGTGATCCCGTCGCAATCACAAGTTTCTCATAATGTAAACTTTGATTGCTTTTTGTCATCACAATTTTAAATTCCCGATTAATTTTCATTGCTTTGTCGACAAGAACTGCAACATTGTTTGCGCTCATCATATTATCGACAGGAATCAGATTTTTCATCGAATCGTTCACTGTTCCAAATATGTAAGGTATACCGCAAGGAATCGGGATGTTTTGTGCATCTCTTAATAATAAAATACTTTTTTGCGGGTAATGCTTTCTGGCCGTCAATGCAGCCGTGGCGCCTGCTGCACTAGCGCCAATGATAATCACATCATAATTTAACATTTTTTTCTCCTTTTTTGGTTTATTTCGTCTATAAGTTTTAGACATATGCCAAAAATATAATAACTTTATTATGAACATATGTCAAGAATTGATTTATTAAAAAGGTCGGCAATTTTGCCGACCATAATTCTTTTATGTAGGTTTTCTTTTACTCCTGATAAGCAATATGACAACCATTGTCAAAACGTAGAGCAGACAGCCGAAAAGAGCAATAAAATTGAAGAGCAACTCGTAGGTTTGACCATACCCCAGCGAAGGTAGCATCAAAATCGCAAACAGGGGTAGCGCCATCGTGATTGCAGTTCCTGAACCAAGAACCATTTCTTCTGCAACCGGAGTCTCCAAATCGCGATCTAATCCCTTAAGCAGCGCTATTCCCGTTGAAGCAACGCCGCAAAGCATGCCAAATAGACCAACAAAGTATTCATCTTTAAATTGCGTATAGACCTTCTTTGTGATGAAGCGGACAAAGAACAGTGTTGATATTCCACCAACCATCGAAATTACCATCAACAGCACGCCAAACTCCTTCAGAAAATCAACCGTGATTGTCAAAACTGCGCCAGCAATCATGAAGTTGAAACAAAGTGAGCTGATGTTTGATACAACATAGTCATTAACCATGAAATTAACATTTTTACCTTTTGCCTTGATCTTTCTCATTATCATTTTAAAGATTAAGGCATATCCGATACCAACGATAAAATTGAAGCCTTTGAATAATCCGAAAATAGTTTGACCGATCGATCCGAGTGGCATCAAGGCCTTTTCAAGCAAGAATAGAGTTCCCCAGACAAGTGCATAAATGATTGAGATGATTACAACTTGGGTGGTGAGTCCGTCAATAACGCTGACTTCTTTAACGGTATCAAATTGAATGGTCGTGGTTTGGACGGAAGAATCGAGGTATTGTTTCGGTTTTTGTGTTCCTTTTCTTCTAGCAAGAATATTGATTGCCACAACGCCGATAGTACCACCAAAGACAAAACCTATGAAGGCGTAAGAAGCTCCTAGAGCTGCGCCTTGGCCGCTTAACATATCAGTCCACATTTTACCAAAACTTATTGCCAGTCCAGGTCCTTGTCCGAATCCTAGCGGAAGCAGCATTCCTGCCCCAACAAATTTATCTGAGAAGAAAATCAGTACCAACAAAATTCCGAGGAATCCTTGCAAAGCATAAGTGCTGGTGATGACCATTCCGGTCGACCACACTTTACGTTTGTTCTTGCTTCCTTCTTGTTTCAGAGTCAATGAAATGAACCCTAAAGCCAACGCATGATAGACAATCGCGGTCATTACATCCACATCAATGGTATATGACCCTGGAATCACTACACTTGATAGCATCAACCCGATCATACCGCCAAGCAGTGCCGACGGAAGAACAATCTTGTTTAAAAAGGGTAGTTTTGTTTTTAACACCTTACCAACAAACAACAAGACGCCAATGAGTAAGAAATAAATGATGATATCCCATTCCTGCATTCTAATATCCCCCTTTGAGATAATTGATAGTGTCTAAAATTATCATCGGATCTTTAGTCGGTAGATAATAAGTATTATCTTCATATTCAAACGAAAGATCCTGCTTTTTTGTCAGTATAAGTCCTGTGATTTTTTCAACTTCGAAATCGTAGTTCACGCGCCTGCCTTCAAGGTGAAGGCAGTTATTATCCAAAATTATATTGACGTTCCCCAATTTATGAAGCCTCAGTTTTTTTGTGTTTACAAGGTTTAACTTCCCTATGGTTTTGATGGTAGTTCTTGCTATTTGATCCAAAAAATGTTTCTGATATTCATCCCAATCGACGAGATTGTCAAAAGGCAGACCTTCTAGCAATCCATATTGATTGAACTCTGCGATTTTGCCACAATGAATACAATAAACTCCGTTTTTTTTGGTGCTCAAACACTGGTGTTTATTGCAATGTGGACAGATGTAAATATATTTTTCCAACCCGAGAGCTTTTGTTTTATTATCATATTTGTGTTTTTGCACGCGATTCCAATCAAAATCGTTAAATTCAATTGCTTTTTTTATCTTTGTATATATATCATCCAAATTTGCTAGAGCGAGTTCTTCTCCTTTGTAAATAGTATAAAAATTCAACTCAATAAAACCTTTTTTTACCGGAATCCCCCATCTAGGGGCCGCCAAGTATGCTCCGTTTGCTTTGCAAATGACGATGTCAATCTCCATTTTTTTAAAGAATTTCACTGTGCTATATGGAAAATCGCTTTCTTTGCCAAAGTAAGATGCGTTGCCTTCGGGATACAACAAAATCCCTCGTTTCAGATCTTTGATAACGTGCATCATGCCTTTAACGGCTGAGACATCGCTTTGTCCTTTTCGTTTGGACACGGCGTGGATCAATTTTGTCAAAATCAGTTCCATGAATTTCTTAGTGATCAAAAAATTATTCATGACCGGATAGGGGTATTTATTTTTCAAATGAATCAAAGTATACAAGGCGTCATGCAAAGAAGCGTGATTTCCTATAAGGATATATGGGTCCAAACGTTCTCTGTCAAAATCAATACAGTTTATCGCGAATCGAAATTTCGAGTGATAGAATGGCCACAAAACAGCATACAAAAATCTCTCTTTAAGTGTCACGGATACCCCTCCACTTTATAATGATTATATCACAGAAAATAATTACACTATATTCTTTTTAAGATTTTTATAATTATTTTGAATAGGACAAAAACTAAAATATTATTATAATAAATGTTGACTGTATGGCTTTAATTCTTGCCTTGTGACTAATATATTTAAGCATATCCGGAGAGAGAAAATATTGATGATCCCAATTCCAAGATAAAATTAAAAAAGATTCAGCTAGTGCTAGGCAGAAAATACAGAGTATGATGTCTACCCTAATGTTGCATATAGAATCAAAGATATGCAGAACAAGGCCATCCTTGATTGAATCGTCATGCAAGAAAATTGACATAATAAAGATAAACCCTTATCATTTTATAATGTATACCCTATGTAAAGGACTTATTAAAAAAAGACTTTAAGTAATTGAAT
>CAZLAQ010000021.1:0-35561 GCA_964557695.1 uncultured Candidatus Izemoplasmatales bacterium
GTGGTTCAGGCGAGAATTGAACTCGCGACACATGGATTTTCAGTCGTTTCATGCAGGTGCATATGTGTATAACACTGAAGTAATGTGCACAGAATATAGTACAACTATAAATATAAATTTGGTCTGCTGCAATTTTATTTACAAAAAATAGAATTGCATAAGGATCTTCAAGTTGCCCATTATTTGTTTTATCGATTTATCATTTACTAGCATTATATTCAATTAGTACAATTCATTCAACAAATCCTGTATCATAGTTACCGGGTTTGTATTATCGTTAAAAATCGTTATCATCATGTCTTCTATCAGTGAATTATTGGAGTTGATAGTATTGGCTAATTGATTGCTGCATTCACGTTTATAGATATTTTGTGCGTTTCCTAGATAAGCGTTTTGTATCAGCCCTTTAAAAACTGAAGACCACTTTTCGTCCGATAAATCCCATGAAGGGCTTCCATCACTTGTCAAATACTCATCTGCAAGATCCAGTATATCGGAATATGTCTGTGATTCTGATATCATGGTGCTTTGTTCATAGATGGGAAAATAATTGAAATTGACGCAAAAATCAATGTTTCTTTCCATTTCATTGATATACTGAATGAAAAGCCATGAAAAGAATTTTTCAGCATTAGAAGAATCATTGCAGATTGCAAAATCGAAACCAGTAAAAACTGTACCGGTTGAAAGATCGCTAATGTATGTGTCGACAAGAGAGTCCGTTTGCGTTCCTCTTGTCAGTTGGATTTGCGAAAATATGTCAACCTCGTATGTGTCATCATTATTCATAGGTGTCAGTCCACCGATAAAATAATTTAGTGACGAACCGCCGCTTTCCGCCATTACAATTTCCTGATCAGTGAAAAACTGCGAAGCGTAGCTATAATCATATACCTCTGGAACGGTCAAAGCCTGAACCGAGTTGAGATATCGGAAATAATTGATCAACGAAACTGACTTGTTTTCATCAAACACATAGTCGAACTGCTGGATATATGAAGAGTTCATCTGATATATATAGGTTTCAAAACTGGCTTCGTCTATCTCCATCATCAGCATCTCTTTATCTGAAAAAAGGGAAGAAAGAACCGACATGTCGTCATAGGTATATTGGTATTCTCTGGAAAGAAAGCCCTGGTCGGAAATTGTGTATCCTAGGGAGCGGATTTCAGTAACCGCATTTTTCAGCATCACCCTATTTGCGTACACAATTTTGCTTTCACGATAAAACGGAATGGAATATAATGACGTTTCCGAAGCTTGGTCAGAATGAGTGAAAAAATCCGCTTCTAATTTAGCGAGGTCAATTCCTACTTGTTGATCAGCAATCGAAGCTGTCGAATATGCATACTTGTTCAAATCTTCCAAGTTGTATTCCTGTAATGACGATAAGTATGAAGAATTAATCAAAGCAATTTCTATTGGTTGCCCTCCGGAAAGAGCGTTGGCAAACAAATAAAAAGCAGATCTGCTATCGCTTTTTTGACTTTGAATGTCTACATTGGGATATAATTCCTCAAAAGCGGTAATATATTGATCAAAAAGTATAGTTTGAGAGGTAGACAACCCATGGACGATGCTAATCGCGACATTTTCATCTTTAAAAGAGTCGACTTCGTTTTGAGTCAATGGTTGGATTTCTGAAGCGGCCGTTGTCGTCGCAGTGTCAGTTGATAAAGCGGATGTTGTCGTTGTGTAAGTTGATAACCCAGAAGTTGTCGTCGTTAGGGCCGATGTATTCAAGGTCGTTGCGGTTGTAGAAGCAGTTGATGATGTACTAGACTCGTGTGATGACTCTGTCGTGGTAATGGACGTTGTTCCTATACATCCATAGATCAATGAAAGCAGCAGAGTACAAATAATAATCAACCATTTTTTCATAATCTTCTCCCTATTTTAATTATTTAATAAAGCCTTATTAATGAATTTAAACACATAAAAATTATATCATATGCTTTTCATAAATAAAGCTATTTTGTTTGCTTATTATAAATTAATAAAGCAAATAAATGGCTTGTTTTAAGACTTCGTGGTGATTCAGGCGAAAATTGAACTCGCGACACATGGATTTTCAGTCGAATCAAGCGAAAGTTGAGAGAGATATCCCGTCGAAAATTGTAATGTTATTTTGATGTATAGATTTGCATAAAATAAGTTAGTTAAATTAATAGAATAATAACTATTTTTTTTTGATCATATTCTGTAATAGGATTGAACCACAAAACCCAATTATACATAGTACTGAAATAATAACTCCTAATATCTTCGACTCAGATAAAACAATTCCAAAAATTCCTCCGGAAAAAGCGATTAAAAAAAGCAACTGAACACTTCTAAAATATACTGAATTCTTTTGATCACGGGTAAATACCGCCCTTTTCGAAGAGACACTTTTACTTTCGCAGTTTGTGACTTCAAAGTCTTTTTCTGTTTGTGCTATTGAAGAAATGTTGTTTTTACCATTTTCTAATTGGTGTTTTTTCTTGAACTCTGATATATTATGGCTTTCATTTATTTTAATATTCTTTGAATAGTTTCTAGTATTCCACTCGATGTCAGCTATTAGACATATTATGGTTCCAACCCCATAAAAGAGAAGGAAAAGTATGAAGACCAAAATAATTACATATATCATTGGAATAATGAATAATATACTTGAAAGAAACTCAGGAATATTTGATGTTGACTCTATGTACCAAAAAACAAGTACTACATTTGCAATAAAGAAGAAAATCCCAATTAATTTCAACAATAGACCAAATATGTTTTTTTTCATATCGTTATTTTGTTATCTCCAATTCATATATTAATAATCGAAATTCTATATGTGCTTTCCGCTTGTATTAGTGTATCAAACTAGTTCGATCAAGGCATTAATTTGGTAATCATGAATTTTTAGTCGATTCATTTGTTGTGTTAGCTATTTAGTAATTTTTCCTTTTCTATATGCAATTACATCTTTTCCTTTTTTTATAAAATATCCACCTATGATAAATGGAAGCGCGAAAATTGAGATAGTTGTAGAGATCAGTTTCTTTGCATCTATTATTATTTCCTCTTTACTAATATATTCTTTTTTTTGAGCAAAAAAGTACATGAACCCGATTCCGAAATCATAAAAAATGAAAACCAACCAAAATATCGTGCTTGTTGATTGAATATTTCCATTAGTGATTTGGGAAAAAGAAACGTAGTGATCCCGAGTATAAAAGACTTCGTTTCCATCGCTGGAATAAACCAATCGATATTTTCCTCGATTCTGTTGATCGATTACGGTATCCCTGTTCCTATAGATATCACATTCTTTCAAAGAAACTGTAGAAGTCATAGATGTAATCGTTCCATAATAACCAAAAGTATCACCGCCAATATTGAATCCGTTTTCTATTGCCGTGTAATATGTTGAAAAAACACTTGTTGCTTCATTCTTTGTAATGAAATTACCCGGAAGTTCTCCATACCGCAAAACGTAAAGCGACACTTCGTTTTTTGAATAGTATATTTCGCCTTCGTGCACATTTATTCGTGTCGAAATTGAAATAATCAAGAAAAAAAAAATAGCAATAAACCTAGAATATATATAGGCCATTTGTATTTTTGAAATATACTTTTCATACTCGCGTCTCCCGTGAAATTATCTTAAAATTTTCTCCACAATCGAAAAGATATTTATTTAGACAGTTTATGGTATGGTTTTGATTATGCGCCATTTAATTTCGTCACATATGGTTGTTCAGTCGTTTCATACATATTTTGGCAATAATTATTATCATTTATTCAATCTTATCTCTTTTGCCTAAATTACACCTATCACATAATGTCCGAAGATTGGATATTTCTGTTTTGCCGCCTTTTGAGACAGGGGTTATGTGGTCAACATGCAATTTAGCTCCATCTTTTGCCGACACTCCGCAAAGCTGGCATTTAAATCCATCTCGATGCAAAACTTGGTATCGCAAATTATCTGACATGATTGTGCGTTGATACTGTTTCGTTTTTTTTCTCTCCAACTGCATGTGGACAAGATAAATGAAATTTTTAGCCTCAGCCAAATTATATTTAGATGCGTGTTGATATGCGTTTTTGCCTTTCGGACTTACATATGTTACTCTTATCGTGAATTCTGTATTCCTCCTGGGATTTAATTTCATTTTTCTGAAAATAGATTTTTCAATCGTTTTATATACAAATAACGGCATTTTATATTTATGCGCGATTTCTTTTGTGGCAACAGATTTTAATTTAGTATAGTTTTCCGAATAATCCATAAACAACATTTGATTTGATTCTATTTTATTAATTAAATCGTCATAATATTTGATTTCATTTTCAATTACCGCCATAAAATATGTAGATGGATTGATTTTATCATATTGAGATTTTGAATTGCAGGCTTTATTGATTCTTTCTGTTTTCTTGATTCCTGTAAAGAATTTATAACTTGTATTGAGATTATATAATTCTTTAAGCATGTAACTGCCTTCTATAACGCGGTTCCAATAATATTTCAAAACAAAATATAGTATTGTTCCTAGTAATGCTGAAACGCCAAGAATTATGTATAAGCCAGTGTTTGATAAGGATAAGAAACGACAAAATACATAACACATAGCCTATCTCCTTTCTCGTAAACGATAATAATAAATATATTACTAACATAATGATAGCATAAAATAAATAATGTGAACCATTTCAAATAAAAAAAGCCAATAAATGGCTTGTTTTAAGGCTTCGTGGTGGTTCAGGCGAGAATTGAACTCGCGACACATGGATTTTCAGTCGTTTCATGCAGAAATATATAAACCTTTATTTGGTCAATTCCCCTTTTATATATTTGCTATAAATATTTAGGAATGAAAGGAGACATAGAACACCTATAATCATTAATGGTATCCAATTAGCGTAGCCATAAATACCAACTTGAAACATCCCAAAATAGTTTATATATATACCTGGCCAATACATTCCTGAATTAGTAAACCATGCCCAAACAATAAGTGATATAGGTAGTAAAGATGTAATATATAAAATAATTTTGCGCGAAATATTTAAATCTTCTTCTTTTGCCTTAAAAAATACAATATTGGAAAACAATACCAATGTCATTATCAAAATAAAAGGTAAACTTATAAATGACTTGGTAATCGGATAAAGAGTGTCTGGTATTAATATAGCTATAGGCGCGGAACACAAAGTATAAATGATTCCAGATAAAATAACGAACCAAAACAAATTTATTAATATGAATATAAATAATTTAACTGTTTTCAACATATTGCATCTCCTTTTGAATATATAAACAAACTCGCTTTAGATTATATTGGAAATAATGGATTTTCAGTCGTTTTATGCAAAAGTAATCTCGAATGCAGTTTCTGTAGAAATAGTAATATCCTATTTTTTCTTTATATCGGAATAATCAAATTACAAAAGCATCCATAATTGCCAGAATTTCTTTTGTTTCATATACGACACTTCTTCTTGCGTTATTCGTTTTCGTTAATACACCCGCATTGAGCAAAAGATCAATGTTGTTTCTTGCTGCCTGGTCATTCATGTGGAATTTTTTGACCAAATAAGTTACATCAATGACGGGTTGTGCAATAATTTCATCTAATATTTTCCATACAAAAGCATCGCTTCTGGCTTTAATTTTATTTATCCAAGTCGTTCTTATATTTTGTATTGCTTCTAAGGCAACATAAACCTTGGGTTCAACATTTAGTACTGCATAACATACCTGTTCAACAATTTCTTGATAATTACCCTCTCTAAAAACATTCAAAGCTTCAATATATCGCTTTGAGTTTTTAACAAGGCCCACGGAGATTGGAATGTGAAGATGATCCATAAAGCCAGATTGATGTAAAATCATTTGCATCAATACTCTACCCGTTCTACCATTTCCATCAATAAAAGGATGAATAGATTCAAAATATGCATGTGAAAATGCAGCGATAACTAATGGATGCAGATCTTTTCTTTGAATAAATTGAACAAGTTGTTCCAAGTATGTCTTAAGATAGCTTGGGTGTGGAGGAACATAATCCGCACCATGTGGAGAAATCTGTGACTGCCCAATCCAATTAGGTAAATTTCTAATCTTCCCGGCTTGATCTGGATCCAAATCTATAAACAAAGACTTGTGAATATTTTGTATCACATCAAGGTTAATTGGATTCATTTGAAATAGAGATTGAACTAAAGCGTTAAGATTAGCTGAAATTATGTTCGCCTGCGCGTTTTTTTGATGAATAAGTTGTGCTAACGCAATATTCCGATTGCTTGAATGATAGTGTTCAATTTGAGAACTTGATAAAGCCTCCGTTCTTAACAGTAGCATTGGAAACGACAACGATTTATCTTTTAGATACCCGTCTAGTTTGGACAGTACTTCAATTGTATCTTGTAACAATTTATGCGTTTTGATGTCAAAACTGATTTCTATTTCCGAAAGGTCACAAAGAACAGCGCTTAAATATTTTTCCTTTGTATTTATTCTTTTGTTTCGCGATACATAAAATATGCTTTCTTGAGGTTCCCAATCTCTTTCTTCATAAGCCACAAACTTTTTCATATGAACCCTCCGATCCTATAATAACAGTTTCTTTTATTATATGTTATCACATTATCGTAGAATAAGCAATAATGTTATTCTATCTTATGTTGGATAAAGTGCATTTAAAACAGATAGCAAAAATGACCCCATATACACGCAAATCATATCATATTGAAATTCGCAAAAGAAATATGTATTTAAAAATAGCGCATTGTAATAAAGATGCTGATCTTTATCCGAATAAAATGCAAATAAAAAAAGCCAATAATGGTGAAACGATTCTCACTAAGAAGCATAATATTACTGGTGAAAAATTGTTCAACTTAAATAATTATCACAGTATTGTTCAGACTTGTATATTAATTAAAGTTAATCCTTATGAATATCTTGGTTATATTTTAGATAAGTTAGCTAACATAACCATTAATAAAAATTCTAATATTGAAGAATTACTTCCTTGGAACTGTGTGCTTGATTAAAAACTAAATCTAAATATAAGCCTTAATACCCTTAAGTGGTTATTAGGGCTTTTTTATGTCAAGATATGCTTCGTTTGACGCTTACTGTCAATCAATTCTTTCTTAACCGCTGCAAATGCACTGGCAATTGCCTGATCCATATTATAATATTTATATTCAGCCAATCTTCCGCCAAATATGACATTAGTGTAACTCCTAGATAGAATTAAATATTGATCATATATTTTTTGATTTTTTTGATTATTAATTGGATAATATGGTTCTTTAGATATATCATAAGATTGAGGATACTCTTTTGTAATAACTGTTTTTATCTGATTTGGTTTTGGATTAAAATGTTTGTGTTCGATAATTCTTGTATATGGAATTGATTTTTCGGTGTAATTAATTACTGCATTCCCTTGAAAATTTGAGCTATCTAGTGTTTTTGTGTCAAATCGAAGACTACGGTAATCTAAAGACCCAAAACAATAATCAAAGAAACAATCAATTGGACCAGTATATACAATTTTTTCGGCTAATGAATCAAATAATTCTCTTTGGCTAAAATAATCTGTATTCAACTTGATATCAACTCCCTCAAGCATTTTGCGAACCATTTCTGTATATCCTTCATCTGGAATACCTTGAAAAGCATCATCAAAGTAATTATTATTATATGTAAATCTTATTGGCAATCTCTTAATGATGAATGACGGTAATTTCGTTGCCTCAGTTCCCCATTGTTTTTCAGTATATCCTTTTATCAATACCTTATAAATGTCCATACCTACAGAACTTATTGCTTGTTCTTCGAGGTTCTGGGGATTCTCAACCCCATAATTCTTTATTTGTTCCTCTATGATTTTTTTTGCTTCTTCAGGTGCAGTAATATCCCATATTTTGGAGAATGTATTCATATTAAAAGGCAGATTATATATTTTGCCTTTATAGATTGCCATCGGTGAGTTGATAAAATGATTGAATGAAACGAATCGATTGACATAATTCCAAATATCTTCTCGATTGGTATGAAATATATGTGCCCCGTGTATGTGAACATCAATATTTTCAACGCGTTCTGTATATGATAAACCCCCAATATAAGATCTTTTTTCAATAACTAAACATTTTTTTCTCATACTATGCATTTGTTGTGCGAAAGTAGCTCCGTAAATTCCTGCACCTACTATCAAATAGTCATATTTCTTCATTGATGTACCCCTCTTTTAGTAATAAAAATATTGTTTAAATTACACATTATTATATCACAAGTGATTTGAAACATTTAAATATCAACTATATTTGTTACAAAAAACCGGAATCTAATAGTCACGATTCTTTATAGAGTAATCATCTCAACAAGAGTTAATTCTATGAAATGTCGGATACTTTTTTTTATTTTATTAACAGATTTCTTGATAACAAAATAGTCTCTAAAATCCAAGACTTCTTACAACGATTCCATCATAAGCTAGATAATTCTCTCCCACGGAGTTAATTCAAACCGATATACAACAGACAGATCCATTCAATGCAGTATTATTGGAATAACATAAATCATTATGGTAATCATACCAAAAACCGTCTCAAGTGAGATGAGACGGCTTGGATTCTACTAATTATCTTTACTTATTTATTGATTCCTTTTTTCTCTTTTAATCTTTTGAGTTCCCTGCTTAGGACGAAGAAGCCCCATAAGCCAAGTCCAACAAATCTTAGGCCGTCTACTACAAAAAGGGATATTTGCCAAATTGGCATACGATAATCAAGAACCTCTCCATTCATTGCATTAGAATTTAGAATGGCGTAGCTAGTATTTTTTATATTTTGACGTAGTATATACACATCAGCAGCAAAAGATTCATTAACCCAGCTTTGTGGGATGGTCGCTAGATTTAGATCACCGCCAGCATATGCCATCTGGCGACTATTCATGTATGCAGGAACCGTATTGAAGTCGCATATGATGGTACCTTTAAATCCCCATTCATCACGGAGAATTTCGGTAAGGAGTCTATAATCGCCGCTCGTCCAGCGCGTTCCGATGCGATTAAAACTGGTCATTAGACCGTGTGCGTTGCCTTCCTTAACAGCAATTTCAAAAGCTTTGAGGTATATTTCGCGCATTGATTGTTCAGTCAACCAGGAAGAGTTTCCAGTGATACTACGGTGAGTTTCTTGGTCATTAACCGCAAAGTGTTTGATAAAGGGGATTACACCTTTGCTCTGAGCGCCTTGAATCTGTGCCACGGCAAGTTTTCCGGTCAAAAGACCATCTTCACTGTAATATTCGAAATTTCTGCCTCCAAATTGACTTCTGTGGATATTAACTCCAGGAGCGTACCAACCAGTATAAGGCGTTTTGTCGCTTCTTTCATTGCCGATAAGTCCTTCGTTTCCGACCATCTCTCCAAACTCGTATACTATTTCACTATTCCATGTCGAACCTACAACGGATCCTGAAGCGTATGAACAAGTATCATAGAACGTGGACGCATCCATAAATGAAGTCCACCCAACAGGGCCATCAGCTGCGACAACTCTAGGAAGACCGATACTTTCAATTTTTTCTACATGGTATGCTGCGTAATTATACGTTTTTTTCATCTCGCTGACAGAAGCTTGATCTAACAGGGGTCCCCATCTGGCATCATCATAATTAGGTGAAAAAATCCCATCGGCTGTTTCATTCAGTTTTTCTCCAGTAACTGGATCATAAAGCAAGTCTCGAAGGGTTAACCCATTTGCTTCTTCGGACCATGGCATTTCGATATTACTGAAATTTGTAGGATTATTATGCGTAATATTACTAAGCGCTGTTAATAGTCCTGCTTCTTGCAACTCACCGACTGTCGTAGAAGTAGGTTTTGTTTCTTCCCAGTTCAATCTGGACATTCCTTTTCTGATTTGCCCCAAGACCGAAACATCAGATAGTTGCAATGCTGAATTCAAATACTCGTTATCATTGTCTGTATATCTGTTTACGACGGTTATTTCATCGTTAACCGTGCTATATTCGTATTTCACTCCGCCAGCTTCAACATGAAACGGTATTGATGCAAACGTATCATGTGCATTTTGGTTAACAAAAAGATTATAGTCGCCGGCTTCTAACTCATATCCTTTAAAGCTGTTTGCATTAGCATCTATATCATCATAAGAAGCAAGATAGTATGGGTCGAATGTAAGTTCTACAATTTCGCTTCTCCCGGGTCTTATTAGATTGGTTTTTGTAAAAGCAACAAGCGAAACATACGACTTTTCAATGCCTCCGTTGTAATACGGAGCATTTCCATAAAGTTGTACTACATCTTTTCCCTCAACAGATCCTGTGTTTGTAACTTTCACCTGAATCGTATATGTATTGGCCTTTGTAGCATTAGTAATTGTCTGATTCTCTATTTCGGACGAATCTACAATTTCCCAAGTGAATGTGGTGTAAGACAGCCCGTATCCGAAAGGATATACCACTGCATCATCATACCATGTTTCACCGTCTGTAAATCCACGTGTTTCATAGTACTTATAGCCGACATACACGCCTTCTTCGTAGTCTACGAAATAGTATGGTACACTTGGCTGGTCTTGTTCGCCGACATCGAAAACATATTGATCTCCGCCAATGACTCCGGTTCTACTGTTTCCGGTAATCAGATTGTCTCCGAAGTTTAACCAAGTTGGATCCGCTTTGAAGTCAGTTGAATATGTGTCAACTGTTCTTCCGGAAGGATTTACATTTCCGTTAAGAATGTTACCAAGCGCAATCGCACCATTCTGACCAGGGAATCCCATCCATATTGCAGCGTCAATTTTTGACGGATCTATTTCATATCCCTTATTAGTTACGTATGGAGAACTTTCTTTCAGAAAACCTAATTCCAATGCTGACCCGCTGTTGATTACCACAATGACTTTGTCAAAATTTGCATTACTAACACTTACAAGCAAGTCTTCCTCATTAGCATCAAGCTGCAGAAAATGATCGCTTTCGTTGCGGTATCCCGTTGCGCCAGCCATAGAGCGAGGAAGATCCATCCCTTCACCGCCGGGACGAGTCAAGAAGACAATGGCAAGATCACTATAATCAGCATAACTGTCTTTCACGTCGTCGGTATAATTGGCTTGATGCGTTTCCGTGGTCGATAGGATGATGGTGTCCCCGCTATCCAGATCTTTGGTGTTTCCTTTTCTGGGATCGCCTAAAAGAGCATTATCGTCGTAAAAAGCTTTCAGAGTGGGATTAACATCATACCCCGCGAGTTCCAGCACATCATATAAATCGACGAGATCTTCAAGGCTCGCCGCGCCCGAACCGCTGCCACCATAGGCGAGATTCACGCTGTTCTTTCCAAATACGCTGATTTTGGGGTTGCTTGACGGCCGGCCAAGAAGGCCTTCACTTTCCGGTGTTTTTACCGGCAGGGCGCTGTCTTTGTTTTTCAGCAAAACAAACCCCTCTTCCTGATGAAAACGGTTATGCTGAGAACCGACAAACAACAAAATGCTTAATGCCAAGAAGGTATTCACTTCCCCTGCTGTAACAGGTTCCTTTCCATCATTGAACGCTTTTACCACCTTGTCGATGTCCGTGGTCTCATTAAAGTTCGAAGCAATCATTCCTGCTTCTTGAGCATAGGATCCATAACCACATAACGACATATCAATAGGGACTAATACTCCATCGTGATCAATGATATTTCCCAAGCTTAAATCCGCATGAATGACACCGAACAAATCTGTTTTCTTGATTCTTGAAATTGTTTCTTTTATAAGTGAAAGTGTCTTAATGATGCATTCATATTGATCGTATGTAATATGATTCTTGTTTTTTGCATCGAGGATTCTTGAAACAAGCTTATCAATCAATGATTTCAAATGGTATAAGGCAAAAAACTGCTTTCTGAGAATATTCTGAGCATAAATTATATTGACAGAATTTCCGATATAATACCGCAATAATTCCGCACTTAAGGCGATAACAGGTAAATCTGCATTTTCTCCCGTCATAGCTTCATAGGCAAAGGTTACGTTAAATAATGAAAAAAAAATAATTTCCTATGGGAGTTAACCCCAATAGGAAATTAATAAATAATATGATTGGCAAACTTATTATTTTATATTTCTGAGTGCCATACTAATTACAAAGTGCACATAGCCGCTAATAATGCTATGTCTTAATTTTTAGGTGTGGAATCGTCATTTTTCTTCTTGTAAAAACAAAGGAAAACAACGGCGGAACTTGCAAGGACGATAACACCATCAATCATTATCATCTGTACTATCCATACAGGAAGTTTGTAACCAATAATTTCACCGTTCATCGCGTTGCTGTTTACCAACGCATACATAATATTTTTACTTGCGGTCTGAAGAACAACCGCGTCGCCGTTATCACTTTCATCAAAATCGAAAGTTCCGCCACCGTTTGTTTGAAGGTTAAGATCTCCTCCCGCGTATGCCATCTGCCTTCCGTTCATATGTTCTGGATTGGTGTTGAAGTCGCAGATAACGGCCCCCTTGAATCCCCATTCATCACGAAGAATCTCTGTGACAAGACGATAATCTCCTCCTGTCCACATTGAACCGATGCGATTGAATGATGTCATCAGTCCTCTGCAATTACTATCCTTTATTGCAATTTCAAACGCCTTAAGATAGATTTCGCGCAAGCTTTGCTCAGTTAACCAACTGCAATCACCATTTATGCTGCGGTGGGTTTCCTGTTCGTTGGCAGCAAAATGCTTTATCATCGGAACAACACCCTTGCTTTGCAATCCGCGAATCTCAGCGGCGGCAATTTTTCCCGTAATAAAGGGATCTTCAGAAAAGTATTCCGAACAGCGGCCGCCAAACTGACTGCGGTGAATATTAACTCCCGGCGCATATATTGAGGAATACGGTTGTCCCGTCAAATCGTAGCCCCAAATACCTTCCTCGCCCATTGTTTTGCCCAATTCTTCAATCAACTCAACGTTCCAAGTTGATGCAAAAACAGGCTGACTGCAATACTGATTCGTCCCGCTGATTTGCTCTTTGTTTAAAAAACAAGTAAATCCGCTGGGTCCATCGGCTTGCAATGTCGCGGGCATCCCCACATTTATAATCGCTTTTGTCTGATAGGCAGCCTGGTTGTAAACATCAATAAGGTTAGATGCGTTACAGGCTTCCAGAATCGTTTGCCAGCGTTCATCATCATAATCAACAAAAGGCAACCAGCTTTCTTCGGGAGTTTCAATTGGCAGCAAGTCTCTTACTTGGACAGTTGCCAGCTGGTCGAAAACAGCATATTCATACTTCTCCGTATCATAGTAGTCGTTTGGATTATTTGTGATGACATTTTTTAGCTCATTAATCAAGCTGGTGCTTGCGTTTCTGTCACTGTCTGATATCGGAGTCGGCCAAGTGCCAGTCCAATTACTTCGGGACAACACTGTGTCAAGAAAAGCGTCAATATCAGTTAATCCGGAAATGTCAGTTTCTGATACATTACCTAGTTCTATATAGCGGTTTCCAACTACATTTTGATTTGTGACGGTATCATTTTCGAAGCGGGCATCGGACGCCAGATTCAGCGTAATCATGCCTTCGGAATTATGTGAGTCATGTGAAATATAAAAATCGTAATCACCGCTTTCAAGCTCATAACCAGAAAAACCGTTATTGTTGGCATCTCGGTCATCGTAGCTTGCAAAATCATACGGGTCAATTGAAATTGTCAATGTTTCCCTTTGGTTTGGATTAAGCAATCTGGTTTTTGCGAATCCCACCAAGACTTTATGTGCTTTTTCTATTCCGCCCTCTGTGTATGGAGCGCTAGCGTAAATTTGAACTACATCCTTTCCAGGAACAAGTCCCGTGTTTTTTACTTCGACAGAAATTGAAATATTGCTGTTTTTAGTAAAAGAAGTTGTTTGGGAAGGTGTGATTGTCCATTCAAAATTTGTATAGCTTAAACCGTAACCAAACGGGAAAACAACATTTTGGTCGTACCATGCTTCCCCATCCGTCAAGCCTCTGGTTTCATAATAACGATAGCCCGCATATATACCC
Organism: uncultured Candidatus Izemoplasmatales bacterium; assembly: GCA_964557695.1. GTDB lineage: Bacteria > Bacillota_I > Bacilli_A > Izemoplasmatales > Hujiaoplasmataceae > JAAYZB01. The sequence goes on from CAZLAQ010000021.1 coordinate 14,071, forward strand.
TCTTCGTAGGTTACAAAATAGTATAAACCCTGATAGTATTTGTCAGAAGGCTGTAATCTGGAATTTAAAGGATTGGTTACCTGAGCTTGGTCAATACCCGTTCCAAAGTTTACCGACGACGGATCGGATAAAAAATCTGTTGCCCATATATCGACGGTTTTACCGCTGGGAGAAACTTCACCTGTTAAAATGGGTCCCAAAGCCATAATGCCCTGTTTTCCCGTATAGCCTATCCATAGCGCGGCGTCAATATCGTCCGCAAAGGGGAATTTTTCGGCATCAAACAAGAAGTCGGCTTCCATAGCTGAAGGGATATTGAGCAGCACCACTATCTTTTGGAATCCGGAAGCTTTGATATGCTCAAACATATCAATTTCATTTTGATCTAATTCCAAATAGTGGCTGTCTTCACTTACTGCCCCGTCGGTGTTACCCTGGTGGCGGGGCAGGTCTGCACCCTCGCCGCCAATACGAGTAATAACTACCAAAGCAAGATCTTTATAATCTTCGTAGCTAGAGATTACGGAACTTGTATACATGTTTGCCGGGGTCTCGCCTACCGTATAAATCTTGTCATCCCCAGTGTCAAGGTCAACATTCGAACCTGAACGATCTGGACCTGAAGCTGAATCGTCCTCATAGAAATCTTTCAATGTTGGATTATAATCGAAATAACCATTTAGCGCATCAAACAATGTTTTATTGGCGAGATCGATGCCGTTTGCGCTCATGCGCATAAACAAATCACTGTTGGGTTCAACAGCAAAACCACCCGAGCCGCTGCCTGAATATGCCAGATTTACACTGTTTTTGCCGAATACGCTTACATTCAGATTTTTATCAATAGGCAACGCATCGCTTTCATTTTTCAGAAGAACAAATCCTTCCTTGCACACATCTATGTTGATTTGGGCTGCATTTAAAAATGCATCAGTTTTACTTGTTGCTTCAGGTACATACATAGAAGCAACATCGTCAGCATAGACAGGCCTGGGTCTGTCTAACAACAAGTTAGCTAAATCATAGAATACAGTTGTTGCGAGAATATTGACTGTAAGAATCAAGGCGACAAGTACTGCGGTGACGCTAAGCAATATTTTTCGTTTTTTTCTGAACTTATCAAACATTTTAAGTTACCTCTTTTAGTTAAAATAGTTGCCGTAAAAAGGCAAACTAAAATTTGCGTCCCAAATGACTACGCCGGTGGTTTCAATCTTGATACAGTCAACAATGGGAGCATGCGCGAGCATTGTTGTGCCGGAATAAGGAATACTGTTTTCAGTGACAATCTGAATAGTATTGGCACCTTTTTTGAGAGAAAGCTTTATACCCACTTCGGTCAAAGAGAAATCTTCGAACGGCAGGCAATCAAGTCTGTCAGGATCAACGGGTTCAGGTATATCTTTCATCTCGATTGCAGGGTAATCTATTTCTACTGGTACACCATCATTAATAACATAGATTCCGAAGTTATCTTTATTATAAGTAAAATCTTCGCCCCATTCCGCTGATAGCCTTATATAAATTGTCACATCATCTAAATCTTCATCGGCTGCAATGAAGAACTCGAGTGAGTTGCCTTCTTGATACAAGAAGCTGACAAACCGATCATTGCTGCATCCTCTATCGGCGGGAGCTGTGACAATCATTGCCTTTTCCTGGACTGTTCCGCTGTATGAAGGACCAATCTTGCCGGTAAGGTCGGTATCTTCCGCTTCAAAGACATATGTTTTTACATCATTGTTGTTTTTTGTCCATGCGGCTTTGAGGGTTATCGCTTGAGTAACCGGAGCTGCAAAATTATAATCCGTTGAGTCCAAAACCCATTTATTAAATGTGTATCCGGTTCTTGTTGGATCTACGGGCTCAGCTACTTGAGTGCCGCTGTCAACAGGATAGCTGTACTCCTCTATTGCATCTCCGTAGTAATCGTAATCAAACGTTACGTCAAAGTGCGAAACTGCGTCGTTTGTCCATAACGCAAAAAGCTCAATATCCCCAGTGATTTTTGTACTGAAATCAAAAGGTCTTATGAAGTCACTATCCATATACCAATCTACAAAGGTATATCCAGACCGGACGGGGAGTTTATCCTCAGCCAAGTCACCTTTAACTAAGTCCTCAACTTCATTCTCTGCGTCTTGATAATTGTGGTTATAGGTCACCGTTACAATTCCTGCTCCGATATAGATGGGGAATTTGACTTGAATAGTTCCGCCTCCTACTTTTACTGTCACCAATTTGGTTCCGGTGGCACTCATAGCGGGAGCTATAATTTCAAAAAAGTCTGAAGTCATGGGTTTTAGTTCTGTTGAATCATCGGTGTAAGTCACCAGAATAATTCCTCCCTCGGGGTTAAATGTATCACCAGACACATAATAATCCTGAGGTTTTGTATCCACAGTGAGAGATTTTACAGGCTTTTGGATGGAGTCGCTCGTTGTGGTGGTGATCTCCGTTCCTGTACCCGTGATTGTACCTGAATTTGTACCAGAAATAGTCGTGACAGGAGGTGCCGTCACGGTCGTTGTCGGTTGAGATGACTCAGTAGACTGATTGCATCCGGATAAAGCGCTTAGAAGAAATATTAGCGCGATGATAAGTACTGGTATTCTATGAAATTTTTTCATTTTTTTCTCCTATATATTAAGAATTATAACTGTCTGTTATTTTCTTTGTTTTCAAACTGAATAAAGCTTGAACAATCTGTTTATGTTCAATTATCAGGCCGTTAATATTTGCATGATCTAATCATACAGTAATATTTGTTTAGTGTCTATTGTTCGGATAAAAATAGTTATAGACTCCGGCAACAGTGTCGCCGCCGGAGTCTGTAACCAACTAAGTCTACTTTTTTAAACGTAATATTATGGAACGATAATTGTAATAACTTCTTCAACAGTTGTCAATCTGGTCCCGCCAATGTTGAACCAGCTACCACCGGTTGGCTTGTTCGTTGAATATGTGTTGAGAACAACCTTGATCTGGTATTCTCCTGAGGCAACGGTATTATCAACCTTGATCTTGACGCCGTCAATGATTTGGCTTGTATATGTCAGATTAGTAAATCCGATCGGTGTGATGAGAATGTTCTCTGTCGTGATGCCAGCAATAAGAGCTGTATCATCTGCCATTGTGACCGTGTAGCTCGGTTCCCTCTTATATTCGGGATGTTCCGCATAGAGAGCTAAATATTCATCGTAAATAATCTGTGCGTAATCGGAAGCCGATTGGTCTTCACTGCGTGCCATGAAGGTTGAACCATTCGTACTGTACGAGGAAACTACAACGTGTTTGTACAAGCTGTTCATATCCATATACCTGTAGTAATCTGAATCGACAAGAATTTCGCTGCCTTTGGCAATCGTAAATTCGTCACCAGCGCTAATCAATTCGCCGTCTACGTTGAGTCGACTGAGAACATTGATATTAATTGTAGCAGACAATGTTATCCAGCTATCAACTTGAACTGTCACAGCCAATTCTAATTCCCCGAGCGTCGAGGAGTTGACAGTTATGAAATTGTTAACGGGTGAAGTTCCTGTTTTGGCAGTGACAATAGTGAATGAAATATCTTTGTCGGGCTGTTTTTCATATGTTATAGTAGTCAATGTATCTGTCTCCGTAGGAGTAACCTTCCAGCCTCCAAAAATGAAGTTCGATTCTCCTTCAAGAGGCAGCAATTCTCGGTCTAATACTTCATCTTGATCAGCATTCCAAGTCTCAATGTAAAGATATTCATCAGTGATATACGTATAGTAAAAAACAGTTCTAGTTCTTTCCCGTCCACGCGAATCGAAATATGTTTCCGTAAATTCTTCTATGGTAGGCACAAATCCTGTAAGGTCAGTCTCGGTTGGCCAGCCAATATCAAACGCGGTAATCGAAACGTCTTTTGTGTCTGGTGATGTCACCTGATATTTTTGGCTAATTCCCGAAAATGCAGTCACACTGAAATCCATCGATGTCGCGTTGTTCTTCATGATGCAGGAATTTACTTCATTATATACGTCACGAATAGCTGCCAAGCGGATGACATAGTATTGTGTCGCTGAAGGCACAGAACCGGATTTCACGTTGTTTCCGCCGGGAACTGCGCATTCTACCTCAGTAGGAATGAGAACAACGCCCTTTCCACCGCGGGCTGTTGCATCCCACTGTCCCCAAGTGATACCGCCATCTGGGAATTCATTCCATGATCCCATCAAGTATGTATCGCCTGCGCGAAGCATAAGATCCTGAGGCATCCAATACTTACACCATCTGTCGTTGACAGTACCGCCGCGGTATCCCCATTCGTCGCGGAGTAGTTTCTGGTGAGAAGCATAGTTTCCTGAGTTTTGAATAAAGCCCACACGGTTAAAGGATGTCATGACGCCGGCTGTACCGTTCTTTATTACCGCTTCAAAAGGTCTGAGATATATTTCACGGAAAGCCTGTTCTGTCGCGAACACAGAAACTCCACCGAAGTTTGCACGGCGATATTCCTGATCGTTGGCGAAGTAGTGTTTCCAATAGCACATTATACCCTTGCTAGTTACGCCTGTGTCAATTGCTTTGGCAACGTAAGCTGCAAGCACGCCGTCTTCACTGTAATACTCGAATACACGGCCATTGAAAGGAGTACGATGTGTGTCGATGCCGCCACCGCGCCAGCCAGTTGTGCCGTTAAGCAGAGCCTGTGTGCCAAGCATTTCGCCCTGTGCCAACCATAAATCCTCATTCCATGTAGAGGCAGTTATTGGACATGTCGGCCAAGTTGCGCCGCCACCGAATGTAACGGGGCCGTCGCTGCCTGACAATCCGCCGCTCAACGGGCCTGTGGCGCCTGTATAGTAAGTGACAAGTTGAGTGTAAGAAAGAGCATTCATGTATGCATCCCACTTAGCGTTGTCTGCTAGCTCCTGAGCTGTAAGAGTTCCAAATGAAACCACTCCGTCAATAACAGTGGGTTCATGATAGGGAACACCCGTAAGAGCAGCGCGAAGCGCTGTCAAATCAGCTGGTACTGCATCCATTTCAGCCTGCGTCCAATTAGTCGGCAGATTATCCACTGAACTAACGAACCAAGGTTGGCCTGCTTCATCGTTCCACGGGGTATAAATTTCCTGAGAAAGAAGAGTTGCATATTCGGCTTCCGTCAAAGTACGGTCTGCTAGAGAAACACCAGCGGGTTGCTCCAAACCGAAATCTTCACGGCTTGCCGAGTTAGCCAATAAGTCGTCACGGACTGTTCTGAAATCCATGTAACCGTCATCCGTGAACACGGGCTTAGCCTCTGCGCCAGTCTCAAGGTCGTATTGAATCATTATGTCTTGTGCTACAGTGTATGTTACACCGAATTCAACATCATGTGAATTTCTACGAACGGAGAGAACATAGTTCCCATGTTCAAGTTCCCAGCCCATGAAATCGTTATCGTTTGCATCGTTCCAGTCAAAGGAAGCAAGGTCATCGGCCTTAATCTGAATGGATACTATTTCGCTTTCGCCAGGTTGAAGTTCTTTGGTTTTAGCAAAGCCAACCATTGCGGCGGAAGCCTTTTCGATGCCGCCATTATAGTAAGGCGGGGTTGAATAAAGCTGGACTACGTCCTTACCTGCCATGTTGCCTGTGTTTGTTACCTGCACTTTGATTGTGATGTACTGCGCATTGCTTGTGATCGCTGTGCTGCTTGATTTTCCAGCAAGCTGCCAATCAAATGTAGTATAACTCTCGCCTCCGCCGAACGGCACGAATACAACGCTGTCATACCACGCGTCAGCTTGAGCCAACGTATCGCCGGATGCAATCATGTCGTCATATACCGATTCATAATAGCGGTGACCCATGTAGATGCCTTCGCGATATTCAACAAGCGAGAATGGCGTTTGGTTTCCATCAGGATCACGGAAGAATGAATCTGATCTGCCTGTGCCTTCAGCGTTTTGGTTCATAACTGAGACGTTATAGAATGCAGGATCAGCTTTCAAGTTTGCCCACCATGTGTCAGCCACATGGCCGCTAGGGTTAACTTCACCCTTTAAAATTCTAACGGCTTCAAGGCATCCTACCTGACCAACGCCGCCTACCCAAAGAATGGCATCAACACCGAGGTTGGCATTGGTCTTGGGCTCAGCAAGCTCAGATACATCCATTATGTTGGATGAGTTAATAATGACAATAACTTTATTAAAGAACTGTTTAGCGTGCATGATAGTAGCTATTTCGTTGTCCTGAAGATCCAGCTCTGTATCAAGAGGGTTGGAGTGTCCTTTTGCGTTATAGGTTCTAAGGTCAGCATTTTCTGTACCCCATCTGTGGAACACTATTACTGCAGCATCTCTATATGCTTCATAGGTTGAAGTGACGGAGCTGCCTAAATACGCATTGGGATCTATTTCAAGATACTGTGCAGAAGCTTGCGCGCCGCTTCCCACATACGCCTTGTAAATTTCGGCAAGCTTTGGATTCAAGGTATAGCCTTCTTCAGCAAAAGCATTGTTCCAATCATACCTTGTGCTTTGATTGTTCTGACTCTCGCTACCTGATCCGCCGCCAGATACTACTATATCCTGAGAAGCGATGCCCATCAATGATATTTTCTTCTCATTTGCAGCAAGCGGAAGCGCACCATTGTTATACAACAAAACCTGCCCTTCGTCGTTAATCTGACGGTTAATAATATCCGCGGTTGCGTCTGCCTCCGCCTTGATGGCGGTAGCGGGATAATATTTGGCTTGGTTCGCCAGATTCAATGTTGAAACACCGACTGGAGTAAATATTCCTTCATTAATTAATTCCATTTCCGGTGTGGGTATCAATACCGCCGGGTCACCCTGTTCGCCTTGGAGACCCTGTTCTCCTTGTTCGCCTTGGAGACCCTGTTCGCCTTGTTCGCCTTGGGGGCCTTGTTCGCCTTGTTCGCCTTGGAGACCGGTGATGATATCCCCTGTGGTGATATCCCCTGTGGTGTCATTACAGCCAGTCAGAGCAAACGCAAACAATAATGCCAAAACTAGAATTGTTAATTTTTTCATTTTTTCCTCCTATATTTTTTAATTTATTTTAACTATGCAAATCCTTTTTTCACCAATATATAAATCCCTCCTTTTATTGGGACATATTTATATCTTGTAGACCCTATACAACCACTGAGATGGCATGCGCTGTGTCGAAATCATCTCTATACATTTCACTCATCTTCTAAACACAGCAATGATATACATCATTTTGAGAATTCATTTTATTAAGAATCCGGACGATACGGTATCTTCGTGACCGAAGACTCAGCGTAAACGCTTCGTCACTTATGCCCACCACGTCGAGAAAACGCTTACACTTAATTTAATATAACATATATACAAAAACAACTATTGTGTTCCGCATAATCTGTTCTTTTTTATACATAATTTGTAACTAGTACTTTTCAACTGCAGCAATTAGAAAAATAGATTTATCCTAGTTTAATTCTCTTACTTAAATACTTATATCCAAGCACCATAATAACTCCTCTTAAACGCCATGGAAGATAGTTTACAATTGCAGGAATTGATCTCAATCTTAGCCTCCTATAAAGTTTAAAGTCGTGTTCTTTAATGAATTCCCAAAGATTCTTAAGGTTTTCTCTGCGCTCACTGTCATCTTTAGCTACTGTGAAAAAAATCGTGATAATCATAATCGCCCCAAGGCAGTGGAACATATACTTTTTTAATCCTTTTTCAAATCCTTTTATTTCTTCATAAGAATAAGCTTTTACCATTTCTTTCATTACACGTATTTGTTGATCATATCGTTTTGTAAAAACATTTATGTTTACAGACTGATCTTCTCTGCCTATAAAGTAATGGTACAAATTGATATCCATATAATAGATTTTTTTCATATATGGTAATGGCTTATAAGCAAATAAGTTATCCACATAAAATGTATGATGAGGCAGATGAGTGTTGCTTTGTTTTAATTTTTCAGTGTTATAGATAACAGAGTGCATCAGTAACACTTGAGATCCATGAAATGTTTTCACATCTTTCCATGAGATAAAAGCGTTATTTTTAAAATGCCTTTTAAATGATCGAACATAGCTTCTATTTTCAAGTATTTTGTCATAGATAAAGTTACAAATATATAAGTCAGCTAATGTTTCTTCTTTTTTATGTTGTCTGATTGTATCCAGCAATTTATGAAGTGAAGTCTCATCTAACCAATCATCGGAATCCACTACTTTATAATAAAGTCCGGTTGCGTATTTCAAACCTTCATTTACTGCTGAACCATGTCCTCCATTTAACTTCGAAACAACTCTAACAATATTTGGATAGTTCTTTTCATATTCTTTTCCAATGATTTCTGTTTTATCAATTGACCCGTCATTAATAATAATGACTTCAACTTCTAATCCACCTTTGACCAAAGAATCCAAACAGATATGTAAATAGTCTTGTGAGTTGTAGCTTGGAACCGCAAATGTAATTAATTTCAATTAAATCACCCTTATTAAGATTCTTTCTTTTCAATCGCTGCTTTCTTTTCCTTGCTTTGCGGGAAAATTAGTTTAAATATTGGGAAGAATATCCAGAACGATATTGCTGCATATATAATCATTGTAATAAAATCAGCAATGGTTTCACCGGTTGCTCCCCACCCCCATGTGTTCATCAATAAATTATAAATGGGTACTGTATATAACCCCCTTGCCGCTGAAGCTACGAATGTGATTGCAACATATGCAATTGCGTACCACAGAGCTGCTTTCCATGGATTTCCATCTGATTTAAAGGTAATATTCCTTTGGGCAAAGAAGTTAATTACTTGAGCAATAAGTAAAGTAATCTGGACGGCCAAGAAAAAAGCTAATCCGCCACCTCCGCCACTTGCAATTGTTCCTGCTTCAAAATCAAAAATATGATAGACAGATCCATCAAGATTGTGCCCTAATGCAAAAACTTGAAAATTAGTTGTAACTAAGGATGTTTTCTCAAATAAGTTTTTCAAAATAGGCATTAAAATAATTTGAAATACTGTAACACCGTTGCACAACATGAAGAACACCAAGAATTGTGCAATATTAGGAAATCTTTTTTTGAATTTTTTCCACAAACCTACCCACCATTGGATAAATTTAGTTTCCCCGATTTTTCTGAAAAATCTTCTGAATTTGCTATCTTTTTTTAATTTTTCACTTTCTACTGGTGTTTCTTTTTCAGCAACACTATCCATTCTTCGCTACCTCTTTTTTCTTCATTTTATTTATTTTTGAACGTTTTCTTCCTTCGGAAATAAATTTTCCCATTCCTCTAAAGATATGTCCATTAAACATTGCAATTAATCCGTCAAGTTGCCCCCATGTAATCATTCCGCCCGACATGTGAGCTAGTCCTCGCATCGGTTGATGTACTACACCCATTGTCAATACATTTGCTAGCTGATGATTTCCAATAAAATGTAAAAATCGCTTTGCAAATCTAATAGTTCCCGAGAAAAACCTACCAACCCAGCGTTTTGAATATCTAAGTTGATCAACTGTTGTATTATATCCAACGATTAGTCGATTCTTTTTATAAAAATCATAATCTGCTCTTGGAACTTTTCTATTTAATAGTTTTTCGAATTCCTGAGTGCTGATATTTTGAATATTTCCTTTAAAATATTTTAGCATCTCTTTTTTTTCAATTCGAGGTTTGATTTTTTCACCATTAACATGAATTATGCCCGTAAGCTTAATGTCTTTTGAGGAAGATCCAACCATGATTACATAATCTAAATCTTCAACTTTCCATTTCATTGAATCTGAATCAAAGAAACTAAATGATTCTTTATCAAGTGTGATACTTACTTCCTTAGTTTCTCTTGGCTCAATCACAACTTTTTCAAACCCTTTAAGTTCTTTTATAGGACGGTATACTTTTGAGTTTTTTGCACTAATATAAAGTTGTGCTACTTCAGCTCCTTGTACTGCACCTACGTTTTTGATTTTAAATGTAACAAGATTTTCAGTCACGTTCAAATCAGAGTACTTAAAATCTGTGTATGATAGTCCGAATCCGAACGGATATTTCACTGGAACATTATTTGTATCAAAATATCGATATCCAACATAAAGCCCTTCACGATATTCTGCGGTAAGTTCTTTCCCTGGAAAATAATTATAAGTCGGAGTCTCTTCATATTTATATGGTAATGTCTCAGATAATTTGCCACTTGGATTAACTTTCCCGGCGAGCACATTCAGTGTTGCTTTCGCGCCAGCTTGACCACTTAAATAGGTATGAACAATCGCATCAACATCTTCTTCAAAATCTATTTCAACCGCACTACCACAAGATAAAACAACAACAATCTTTTTACCGAGTGCAAGAAGATTATTTAGAAGATCCATTTGGTTCTTTGGTAATTTCATATCAGTTCTATCTATGCCTTCAACTTCGCTGAATTCACCTAAACCAATGTATAACAAGATAGTATCTGCTTGTTCAGCCAAATTTCTAGCTTTTCGAATTAAGCGCTTGCTATTCTTTCCATAGCGATTGTACCCCGGTTCAAAACCGATATAATTTAAGTCAAATTCTTTTACGCTTGTAACAGTATCATCAAGTTTGGTAGGATTAACAATTGAAGATCCTGCACCTTGATATCTTGGCTTTCGTGCAAAATCACCAATAATAGCAATTTTGTCATTACTATTTAATGGAAGTATTTTATCTTTATTTTTCAAAAGAATGATGGATTCTTCTGCAACCTTTTGAGCCATTGCATGATGTTTTTCAACATCAAAAGCACTTTCTTCTTTTTCAAAAACCTTACTTGTTTCAAAAATGAGGTCTAGAAGTCTATCAACATTTTCATCCAATATAGATTCACTAATTTCACCATTCTTGATTGCTCTAACAATATCTTCATTTGTTTCACCAGCCGTGGTTGGCATTTCGAGTGAGTTCCCAGCAGATAACCCTTTTACTCGATTATTAGAGCCCCCCCAGTCAGTAACAACAACATTTTTATATTGCCACTCATCACGTAAAATATCTCTCATAAGATGGTGGTTTTCATTTGTATGAGTACCATTTAACATATTATAAGATGTCATTAATGTTTTAAGATTTCCTTCATTAATTCCGATACGAAATGGAGTTAAGTATATTTCTCTTAAGGTTCTTTCATCAATAATTGAATCTATTACCATTCGTCTATATTCTTGGTTATTTGCGGCAAAATGTTTCAAACATGCAGAAATACCTTGTGATTGAATTCCTCTTACGTAAGCGGCTGACAGTTTACCAGCTAAAAATGGATCTTCACTAAAATATTCGAAATTTCTACCACATAGTGGATTTCTTTTTATGTTTGTTCCAGGGCCAAGCAATACATTAACCTTTAAACTGACGGCTTCTTTTCCCAAATAAGAAGCCATTTCTTCACCTAATGCTACATCCCAACTATTAGCAACAGTTGCTGATGTTGGATAACAGGTTGAGGGCAAACTCGCATTCAACCCCAGTTGATCTGCAGCGGCGGCTTGTTTTCGAACTCCATGAGGGCCGTCAGTAAGAAAAATACTTGGAATATTATATTTCCCGATATCTTTTGTTGACCAAAAATCTTTTCCAGACATCAATGATGCCTTTTCTTCTAGAGTCATTTTATTAATTATATCTTTATATTTCATTATCACACCTATATCTTCCTTAATGATAAAATAATCACTCAACAACCCAAAAAGTCACTTTATTCTAGGAAAATAATTGCTGTAAGCAAATACTAATACAAACAACTGCTTTCTATCAATTTTCTAGCGCAATTCAACAAACAATAAAAACGCTATCATTTTGATAATTTCATTTTAGCACAAAAAAAAATATGCTCAGAAATTTATCATAGATTGTCAATTTCTGAGCACGAATTGTTATTTAATTAATTTTTGGTATAGGTATCAAAATTATTAATCTAAACCAGTTATTCTCGGTGTTGATTGAGATGCTTCCATGGTATTTTTCAACAATGCTTTTTATACTTTTCAATCCGTAACCATGATATCTATTGTCTTTCTTAGTGGTAGATAAATTACCATTGACATAAGATAATGCGCTAATATAATAGTTTTCAAACCTTATTAGCAATAAGTCATTTTGTGAGAATACCGCTAGTTTAATCAACCTTTTTTCCGAATCCTTAATATTAACAACACTTTCAATTGCATTATCTAAAGCGTTTCCAAAAATTGAACATATATCCATAGTGGAAATAAAATCTAATAATTTCCCATCGGCAATGCATGTAACATGAATATTCTTTTCTATACACGCCAATGTCTTTGAAGATAATAATGTATCAAGCACTTGATTTCCGGTTTTATACTGAGCCTCGTACCACTTGATATCATTCTCTAAATCTAGTAAATACTGTTCTCTTTTCCCTTGGTCTTTTTCTTGACGGATCACAATAATTTGATTTTTCAAATCATGGTATTTTTGGTTGATTACATCGATGCTTTCCTGCGATATATAATATTGTTCATACTGCTTATATAGCAAATTCTCCATCTGATTTAATTCAAGATTGGATTCAATAACTAACTTATGTTCTCTCTGAGAATATAAAATAACAATTCCAGCAAAGTCAACTAATGTTCTAATGTAAAATATTTCAGCAGGGTATCTTCCTGATAGCGGTGTGTTAATGCTTATAAAGCTCATATTGCTTATTGTAAATATAACTGTTGCAATACCAACAAAAGTTAATAAATCGTTTTGTTTTATATCGGTAATCAATCCTTTATTACGATACCGTTTTTCTAAAATATAAATAACAATGAATATTAAGCCATAAAACAGGACAAGTAGAATCACACTAAAAAAAATGAAGCGAATATCAAAATACCAATATGCATAGTAATAGATTTGCCAATGAAGAGAAGCAGCAAACTCGGCGACAACAAATGCTTGTACTACCAAATAACCAGCTGTAAAAATACTAACATCAGCAACTATATATATGAATAATAGCATTAGTAAAACTGCGAATAACATTCCCGGAATCCAAAATGCTATTGGTAAGATTCCTGCAACATATTGATGTGCAATTATCAGTCCTAAAAAACCAATAATGGCTATAATTCTCGGAATACCTTTTAATCTTTTTTTAGAAAATATAATAAAAGATAAACAAAATAGCCATTCTGCTATCGCTGTATAAATTCTAGGTATATCTAGAAGTGGTTCAATCATAACCTGCCTCCGAAATGAGATGCTAGTTTTTCCATAAAACTTTTTTTCCTTGGTCGACTTATTTTCAAATTATCTCCATTGACAATGATATTATCCCCAGAAACTCCAGTTACTTCGTCCAAATTAACCAAATAGCAACTATTACACAAACAGAAAAAGCTATTATTCAACTCCTCAATCAATTTTTTTAGAGAAGATTTCATTTTATAAACTCCAGATTTAGTGTGAATAATTAAATAATGCTTCATTGTTTCAATGTAAAAAATGTCGGAAACACCCATTCTAACCATACCGTTATCAGTTTTTAATAAAATATATTGCTTTTTTCTTTTGTAAATTCTCTCTATTGACTTCGCTAACTCTTGTTGAAATGCAAAATAAGGAACTGGTTTGAGCAAATAACTCAACGCTTCCACTTCATATCCTTTAATTGCATATTGTGGCATATTAGTAATAAAAATAATAATAACATCTTTATCAAACGTCCTAATTTTTTTTGCGGCCAAAACTCCATCCAATCGTTTCATTTCGATATCAAGGAAAATGACATCATACTTTGCTTCGTAATCCGAAGTAATCTCGTCTCCATCTTCAAAGGCAAAGATCTCAATATGCTCATTATTTTCTTTTGAAAATCGATTGATATGATTTATTATTATGGTTGAGCTAGTGGTATCATCTTCAACTACAGCAATATTAAACTTCATAACACTCACTCCAATATCTATTTTGAATAATATTATACATTAAATTTCTTTCTTTTTCTTGAAAATGTCAATAATAAGCAAACTCCAAATTATGTTACTAAGAAAAATTAATATTGTAAAGGATCTGAAACGACTGGAGTTTTTGGAAATGCGTGGCTCGAATACATGTGCAAGTACTACTCCGGTAATAATTGTATTAATTACTTTTTATTATCTTTTTTTAAAAGCGCCTGTTTATATTACATCATTTTTTGTTCAAAAAAACAAATTCCAAAGTATCCTTGTTATTTTAACGGTACATTTATCAGCAATCACTTGTGACAAGTCTCGTTGTAACATTTTTTGTTGGAATTTGTTATTTAATGTATGCGATGGAAATTTCACCGACTATTCAATTTCCTTACTAATCTAGGACAAGTCCAAGAAGGTTCCATCTCCCTTATTTATTATTTTTATAAAGGAATCTTTCAAACACCTTGATATCTTCGTATCATCTCTCCAAATAACTATCCAAAATCGTATTGATATTTTCAAGAATTGTTCTTATCTCTACTCGCAATTCCATGCAATGTTTTAGATCATTGATTACTTCAGTATAGGCTCTATTTATTCTTGGTAAATTCTCTCGTATAATAGAAGCGCTTATATCATTCAAACGTTGTAAACGTTGATCTGTCACACTTTTTGTTTCTAAAATTTGATTGCGCAAATCATTTATGCGATTCAAGGATCTTCTGATCAATCTGCTATCATCTTCGCTTAATGAGATGCCAGAAGTAGTGACATCGTTCAATTTCCTTCTAGCTTCTTGAGTTTCATTTCCAATGGCTGTTAATTGTGCAGCTAATCTTAAATTAAGAGCTTCAACTTCATTTCTTAATTTCAGATATATCGTTGATGGGCTTTCAACTTCACCTGACCGAGTTGTTTCTGTAGTAGTTACTGCAGTTTCCACCAGCGTTTCATCTGGAATTGTTTCAGTTATGACTTCTGTAGTAGATTCAGCCGTTGTTTCTGAACCTTCGAACCCCAATGAAGTGAGGTCTTCTCTAACATAGTTATCTTCTACGTATGCTAAAGTATCAATTTCATTGTTTATGTATATATCATTTTGATTAACTGATGAAGAATCTTTCGTACAGCTTGTCATTGTGAACACAGTAAACAAACCTAGAGTTATCACCAATATATTAATAATTTTTTTCATAATTATCCCCCCCCATCTGATTCTATTTTATGCAAAAATTATTAGAAAAGCAATAAGGTTGTAGTAAATGCATAAAGGAATAACTAAGTTATTTGTTAAGCATCATGTTAATAGTGATCAAGTGAAATCTGTTCAGTGGTTTTATAGGCTAATACTATTTGTTGTATACTCTACAAAAACATATAATAGTCCGAATTGAACAGTTTGGTATTATTGATTCCTCATTTTTAAAGCAATTATAGTTTAGTTCAGGGTGAAGCTAATAAAATTAATATACCCATTTCCTATAAACTTAAAATATAGAGGGCATGTATTATTCAGTTTCGTTGTTTTTGCAACAAAAGACTGAATTGTTTTGCGAACCGAAACCTCTATTATGGCAATTGCTGTTTTACTTAAATCTGTATAAACTTCAACTCTTCCTTCGCCACTGCCACTAATCTCGATTGCAATATCTGTTAAATCAGCAAATTTGAAATACTTAAATCCAGCAATGGAACCATTCCGAATATTAGCTATATATTGATCTGGATTGTCATCTCTATCAATTCCACTTTGGGTCAAATAAGGCTGGGTTTTTAATGATTTAAAAAACACTAAAGGGCTATAACTGGATGCTCCTCTTTTTCCATACAAATTACATGCTATATGGGATGAATATGCTCCATTACCTAATAATGGTCCATAGTTTAATCCACAGCTTGTCATTTCTACTTGTTTAATAGCACCATTTATATCGAAAAATATTTCTTCAGCACAAGCTTGTCTTGAATATTCGTGTTTATTGGTTTGTCTGTGATAAAAAACATACCATTTTTCTTTTACTTTTGTAATACTTCCGTGATTATTTCCATAGTAAAATTTAGCTTGTTTATTTTCCACACCATTAATTCCGATATCCGCATTACTGATAATTGTTCCGCCAAAATCAAAAGGCCCTGTCGGTGTATTAGAAGTTGCATAACACAATTCGTGATTTTTTTCTGAGGAATATATGTAATAATAGACATCATTAATTTTTCTGATTGATGATGCTTCAAAAAAAGCATGTCCTTCCAAATTATTTTCAGAATTCGATCTATTATTTATGATTAACCGATTTGGTTTATCTTTAACGGTTACCATATCCGATTCGAGTTCCGTTACATAACTTGCATCCAGTTTTCCCTTACCCAATAAAAATAATCTAGTTAATAATTTTGGTGAAAATCCCGTGTATAGATATACACGATGATCATCATCAACCAGCACTCCAGGATCGAACATAAATGGATCGTTTTTCCCCTTGCCTAGGATCGTTCCATCCTTATACTTGACATGTCCATAAAACTCATATTTTCCCGCGGGAGTATCACATACTGCAACCGAAATGATACCTCTAAACTCAAAGAAGTAATAAAGGTAGTATCTTCCGTCAGGACCAATTTGAACATCAGGAGCATACATATAACAGGATTCTTTATGAACTAAAGGATCTTGAAGTTTGTTATAAATTACACCTTCATAAGTCCAGTCAGTCAGATCATTTACAGACGCTGACCAGCTAACATAATTATTCATACAAAAGGTTTTTCCATTAAACCGATCATGCGAACCAAATATATAAACTCTATCTTCAAATACATATGGCTCTCCATCGGGAATATATTCATAACTAGGTAAAAATGGATTATATGCTTGTTTTTTCATTGTTTAACCACCATTCAATTCTTTTTTTCTTCACAAAATAATAATTCCATTCTATAACTTGGTCCATTTTGAATTATCTGCTAGATCTGTTTCAAACAGTTGAGTTTGACTTGTATCTTTAAATACCAGATAACTCATCTGATCAATCGGAATAGTGTTCCCATAAACTATCCAATCTTGAAAATCTGTCTATACCGGTGTACCCCTATTAGGAAGATTAATTCCTGTTGTATTTTCTATATTATATACAAAACTGCAATATTATCTTGATTCTCGAATCTCATTCATTATTATTGGAGTAGCAATAAAGGAAATAACAATCAAAATTGATGTTATTATCAATAATATGTTTCGTCTTTTATTCGTACGGTTTTTGCCCATAAGAGAGTCTATTGATATTCCCAATTCTCTCACAATTGCTGGTGTCAATGCAGAATCAGGATATCCCCGGTCAGTCTCCCATATACTTACAACTTGCTTAGTAACATGTAACTTGTTTGCAAGATCACTTTGAAAGAGTTTTAGTTTTTTTCTAAGTGTTTTAATATTGTCTGATAATTTCAGAATCTTTATTTCCTCCTGCTTGATTATATTATAAACGAAACCTGCTTAGAACACAATTATTGTAGGGTATACTTTTGGGTGACAGTGAAAATAGATACCACTTCACGTGGAATCCTTAAGGAGAACTGATGAACTAATTACTAAAGAATGCTCAATACAATCTTTTAAATACAAGGACTTTAAGCGCCATGTTATGCGCTTTATTACATAAGTTGCAATTATTTGTGATATGGTTTGATATAACATTTTTAAATGCAACATAATAAATAATATTATTAATATTATATCGAATTTGTATCTTTATATTAAAAATGATAAACTGGACGCAAGTAATAATCCAATCACTAACGAAGCCGTATTTGCACTTAATGAATATGCTATTTTTCTAAATAACTTGTGCTCTTTAACAAAAACAGATACTATAATGGGTTCCAAAGTAAAAACAAAGAATTCACCTATAATAAAAGTAAATATAAACGAATATCCATTACTGGGGTTATTATAAAAGGCTGATATTATCGCAATATTTAAAGCAACTTGTGATATAACGTTCATCATTGTGACAAAAATAAATGTAGATTTTTTTCGAAACCCAAATAGATATAATACTCCAAGTTCAATTACTAAAGTCAGAATCAATCTCAATATAAAATTGACCCAAGTAGTCAAATTTCCCCAAGGATTTCCAACATATCCTGATACCACTCCGACATTGTCTTGATTGATTGACATGTCTACACCGGCCAAATCAAATGTTAATCGGTAATCGAATTGGCTCATAATGATTAACTCGGAAGTAATAATGACTCCTGTATTGGTGTATAACAATACTTTAAACTCCTTGGGAACATTCAAGAACATCATAGCAAAAAATCCTCTATCATCACCGTAATCATGTGTGTAGTACCAATCCGGATTTCCATACAATAAGTTTGATACGAATCCTTGGGAGTCTTGATAACTTGCCATATATGTAAGAAATACAGTATCGTCACATTCGTAATCGTAATCACCATTGGCAATTTTTATCAAAGCCTCATCAATCTGACTTTGAGATAACAAACTGTCTTTATGTATTAGTAGATCAAAATTAAAGTCTACTTCATTATTGATAACCATAATCTGGACATTGGAAGGCGGACCAGAGTTTGCTTTTACAACCGTTGCACCGAAAATAGAAAAAAAAGCAAAAAGAAATATAATTATAATGCTCTTTTGATAGTTTATCTTCATGATTTCTCCTTTGAATAATGGATTTTCAGTCGTTTCATGCACCAAAAAATGTCGAAAATAGTATCTTCAGAAACAGTATTTTTCTATTTATTGTTTATAAAGATTAATCAAATTACAAAAGCATCCATAATTGCCAGAATTTCTTTTGTTTCATATACGACACTTCTTCTTGCGTTATTCGTTTTCGTTAATACCCCAGCATTAATCAAAAGATCAATGTTGTTTCTTGTGGCCTGATCATTCATATGAAATTTTTTGACTAAATAAGCTATATCAATGACGGGTTGTGCGATAAGTTCATCTATTATTTTCCAAACAAAAGCATCGCTTCTGGCTTTTATTTTTTTTATCCAAGTTAATTTTATATTTTGTATTGCTTCTAAAGCGAGATATACTTTTGGTTCAACATTTAATATTGCATAGCATACCTGTTCAACAATTTCTTGATAATTACCGTCTCTAAAAACATTCAAAGCCTCAATATATCGCTTTGAGTTTTTAACAAGGCCCACGGAGATTGGAATGTGAAGATGATCCATAAATCCAGATTGATGAAGAATAATTTGCATCAAAACTCTACCGGTTCTTCCATTTCCGTCAGAAAAAGGATGAATAGATTCAAAATATGCATGTGAAAATGCGGCGATTACTAAAGGATGCAAATCTTTTCTCTGAACAAATTGAACAAGTTGTTCCAAGTATGTCATAAGATGGCTTGGGTGTGGAGGAACATAATCCGCACCATGTGGTGAAATCTGTGACTGACCAATCCAATTAGGTATATTTCTTATCTTTCCAGCTTGATCAGGGTCCAAATCTATAAATAAATACTTGTGAATATTTTGTATAACATCAAGATTTATTGAACTCGTTTGAAGAAGGGATTGAACTAAGGCGTTAAGATTAGCTGAAATAATGTTCGCCTGCGTGTTCTTTTGATGAATAAGTTGTGCTAAAGCAATATTCCGATTGCTTGAATGATAGTGTTCAATTTGCGAGCTTGATAAAGCTTCGGTTCTTAACAATAGCATTGGAAATGACAATAATTTATCTTTTAGATAGCCGTCTAATTTGGATAGCGCTTCAATTGTATCTTGTATCAATTTTTGCGTTTTAATGTCAAAAGTGATGTCAATTTCAGAAAGGTCGCAAAGAACGGCGCTTAAATATTTCTCTTTTGTGTATATTCTTTTGTTTCGTGATACATAAAATGTGCTTTCTCGAGGTTCCCAATCTCTTTCTTCATAGGTCACAAACTTTTTCATATGAACGCTCCAATCTTATAATAACGTTACCTTTTATTATATGTTATCACGTTATCGTAGAATAAGCAATAAAGTTATTCTATTTTACTGTTATTTATAGTTGTCATTCTATCCAAAAAAACTACAAAATCCATTCAAAAATACATTTTTGTTTTTCGTCTTCTTGATACATATCGTTATATGTAGGCAAATCAGCGATTTCAATCAACTTAAGGCCTAATGTTTCGCATGTTTGTCGTGAAGAAATATTATCTGGATTACATGTAATGTACAATTTATCCATTTCATGCGCAACAGCAACCTGCTTTATTATTTTGCATGCTTTTGCAGCAAAATTATTTCCTTGATACTGTTCAAAGACTATATATCCGATATGACCGCCATAATACAGACTCTCACTATACCCTATACGAATATCAATATATCCGACTTGCACATTTGAGTTATGAGTATAAATATTATACCTGTATGCGGGAAAATAGCCCTTTTCTTCATTTAGCAGGTATTTTTTTATCAACAACGAGATCAATTTCATTGTCTGCTAAGAAATTAAGATTTTTAAAATTAAACAATGAAATCTCCTCCTCTATAATAACTAATACGAATAATAGCATGATTTCTAATCGATGTAAATATTGGCATAATATAATATCTAATTAATTATGTTTCACTGATAAAATGTATCTTCTCTGAATCATGCAAAATAAAAAAAGCCAATAAATGGCTTGTTTTAGGGCTTCGTGGTGGTTCAGGCGAGAATTGAACTCGCGACACATGGATTTTCAGTCGTTTCATGCAGTTTATATAAATGGTTCAAATCCTGTGCCTACATCCTAGAAATCCTTTGATACAGTATTGATTACCATGTGATATCAAAACTAACTTGAATAATATATGATTCATTATCCAATTTTACACACCATTCAGTATATAACTCAGTTGGTTTATTTACTCCTAACTCATCAGCATCACAAAAAATTGTAATAGTTTGTTCTACTCCTGAAGAAATTGTTCTATTTTCATATTCTATCCACAAGTGTACTGAATCGCTTAAGTTAGATGATAATGATGCAGACCCGTATCCATATCCGTCATTGTTATCATCCATCCATTCCATTGAATAGGAAGAATTATATATTACAGTAATTTCAATTTTTATCATACCGTATGATATTTCAGGACTATAAAAGGAATAATAATCACCAGAAGAACCGGATACATTATACCATTGAATATGAGAAGATTCTGAGTAAATTATTGGCGGCCACTCACCTTTACTCACATATAGCGTTATTCTCGTATCTTTGTCAACTTCTTCGAATGCTTCAGGATCCGTGCGAATTACAAGCTCTTCATCAACTGAATTGCTATATAGATATTCTATTACTGGAATTAATGAATTGTTAATTAAAATAGTCTCCGCAGATGACTCATTAACGCCACTGATATCTGGAACTGATATCAAACTAGTTGTTGTTGTTGTAGCTGTTGTTGGAGTTGTTGACGTAATTGTGGTTGCAGCAAAAAAATCACAACCTATTAGAATAAAAAATAAAATCACAAGCAAAATAAAATGTACCCTGTATTGTGGACACACAAAAAAACTGTGTGTGATTCAATACAG
>CAZLAQ010000022.1:0-34940 GCA_964557695.1 uncultured Candidatus Izemoplasmatales bacterium
TATTTATACTTTTTTATTGATTTTTATCTTGACTAAAGATAGTTAGTCACCTTCTCCATATTTGCTCTGGGATGAGCGGCTTCGTAGGCAGATTGAAGATGCCTTTTACTGATATGTGTATAGTTTTCCGTAGTCATTATGTCTTCGTGTCCAAGCAGTTCCTGGACGGCCCTCAAATCGGCACCATTTTCCAATAAATGGGTCGCAAACGAATGCCTAAGGGTGTGCGGGGAGATCTGTTTGTCGATTCCCGCTTTAATAGCCAGAGTCTGGATCAGTTTGTAAAAACCGATCCGGCTGATCCGATTTCCTGAATTATTCACGAACACAGCTTCCTTGTCAAGCGGTTTCAGTTTCAACCTTGCATCGCCAAGATAGTTTCTCAAAGCCGCAACCGCTTCTTCTCCTAACGGTACGATTCTTTCCTTGTTGCCCTTGCCGAGGATTTTTACAAGCGCCATATTCAGATGCAGATCAGCGATGTCCAGTCCGATTAATTCTGACACTCTCAGTCCGGCTCCATAGGCAAGTTCAAGCATTGCCCGGTTTCTTTGTTCCAAAGGTGTATTTCTGACGGAAGTTGCAGCCAACAGCTGTTCGATTTCTTCGATATTCAATACAACAGGTAACGCTTTCGAAGTTTTTGGTTTGGGAATCTGGGTGACGAGATTTTCCGTAATCTCATGTTCAAGCAACAAGTACTGATGAAACGATCTGATCGAAGACAGTTTTCTAGTAATGCTTTTTGGCTGGAGCTTTTGTCTTTTCAGCCTGGCAAGATAATTTTGAATGTGGTCCTTTTTGACTTGTTCCATTAATTTGATATGGTAATTTTCATCCAGAAAGCCAAGATAATCCGAGATATCATTTTCATAGGAAATAATCGTATTTTTACTTAAGCCTTTGGTAACTTTCAAATAGTATGTATATTCCTTCAATAAAGGTTTTAGCATCATATCCTCCTAAAAAAGGCTTGTCATGACATAATTTGCGAGATCCAAGCCGCGCTTTGATAAATAGATGTTCGTGTTTCCGTCAATCAACAGGCCGCTAGCCACGTGTTTTTTCAATTCAGGATAAGCAGCAAAGACGGACTCAGAAAATTTTTCAAAGAATTTCTGTTTGGCTATGCCTTCAGTCTTTCTTAGTCCCAGCATGATCATTTCCTGTCTGGGATTGAAATCCTCAAAAGCACCGATTCCGTTTCCGGTACTATCGACTTGTTGCAAGTATTCTTTCATCGTTTTTTTGTTCACAAAGCGCGTTTCATCGATTTGTGATGCTGAACCCATCCCAATCCCCAAATACTCCTCCAGGTTCCAATAAAGCAGGTTGTGGCGCGATTGTTTGCCAGGACGGGCGTAATTGCTGATTTCATAGCGCAAATAATGCATTTTTTCAAGTGTGTCATGGATAAGTTCTGACATGTTGATTTCATCATCTTCGGAAATAAATTTTAATTTACCCATCTGGTAGTCATGGTAGAATATGGTTTTTTCTTCCAAGATCATGGCATAGTAGGAGATGTGCTCCGGGTTCAAGGATAACGCTTGTTTAAGATCGGAAGCGACATCAATAACTGTTTGTTCAGGCAAACGATACATCATGTCAAAATTGATGTTTGTAATCTTATGATTTCGCAAAAGAGTCACTGCTTTTGCCACATCGGTTGGAAGATGTGTTCTTCCGATTGAATGCAACAGATTATCATTGAAGGTTTGTACGCCTAGACTGACGCGGTTGATTTTATATTTATGGAATAGTTGAGCTTTATCATCATCAATATCATTCGGATTTGTCTCGATTGTGAATTCACTGATTCGGTTCATATCGATCGTTGAATTGATTGCTTTGAAAATTCTTTCCAGCAAATCAATCGACAAACAAGAAGGCGTTCCGCCTCCGATATAGATCGTATCCAAATCATTCAAGCGCTCTTTGTAATGGCTGAGTTCAAGCAAAAGATGATCAACATATATTGACTTCAAATCTTCTCCTGCCACCATTTTGGTAAAATCGCAATAGTGGCAGATATTCATGCAAAATGGTATATGAATGTATAGTCCCTTTATCATGATATCACCAGTATTATGTTAACATAATCCGGCGGTTTTGTACAACAATATACTTCTTTTTGAACCTAAACAAGAAAAAAACCATCAACTGATGGTTTCTTATTTATCATCATCAAGCGACAGAACCGACATGAACGCGGCTTGTGGTATTTCGACCGACCCGACCGATTTCATTCTTTTCTTGCCTTTTTTTTGTTTTTCCAACAATTTCTTTTTACGGGATATATCCCCGCCATAACACTTTGCCAAAACATCTTTACGCATGGCTTTGATATTGGTTCTCGCTATCACCTTGGAACCGATTGCGGCTTGAACGGGAATTTCAAACAATTGTCTTGGTATCAACTCTTTCAACTTTTGGCAAATCTTGAGCGATCTGTCAAAGGCAAAGTCCTGATGGACGATTAAAGCAAGTGCATCGACAGGTTCGGAGTTCAACAGAATATCGATTTTCACGAGTTTGCTTTCTCGGTATCCAATCAATACATAATCCAGCGAAGCATAGCCTTTTGTGTTCGATTTCAGTCGATTGAAAAAATCAAAGATGATTTCCGAAAGTGGCATTTCATAAATGATCTCGACTCTGATATCAGACACATATTGCATGTCTTTGAAGACACCACGCTTGTACTGGCAAAGTTCCATGATGTTCCCGACATACTCGCTGGGGGATATAATAGTGGCTAGGACATAGGGCTCATCTATCGCTTTGATCCTTCCAGCTGGTGGCATCATCGCGGGGTTGTCGATTTCAACTGTCGTATTGTCTGTCAGTCTGACTCGGTAATTGACGCTGGGAGCGGTGGCAATCACATTTTGATCGAATTCACGTTCGATGCGCTCCTGGAATATTTCCATGTGAAGCATTCCCAGGAACCCAATCCTGAACCCGAACCCGAGTGCTTCCGAACTCTCCGGCTCATACATGAGCGCTGCATCTGAGAGTTTGAGTTTTTCTAGTGAATCCCGCAAATCAATATAGTCATCCGCATCAACGGGATAGATCCCTGAATAGACCATCGGTGTCAGTTTCCGGTATCCGGGAAGCATGTTAGTTGCAGGATTTTGTTGGTAAGTAATTGTATCGCCAACATGGACTTTTTCAATGTTTTTAATCGTTGCGCTGATCCAACCGACATCGCCAGGCGCCAAGTAATCACGCTGTTCCTCTTTGGGGGTATAGACGCCTAAATCGTTTACTTCATAGACTGCTTTTGTGGCCATCATCTGAATCTTGTCACCTTTTTTGATGATGCCGTTCATGACTCTTACTAAGGGAATGACCCCGCGATAGGCATCATAAAACGAATCAAATATCAAAGCCTGAAGCGGTGCTTCCGGATCTCCTGTTGGAGCCGGAATTTTTTTCACGATCTGTTCGAGGATATCAATGATGCCGATGCCTTCTTTTGCGGAAGCCAACACGGCGTCATGGGCATCAAGGCCGATGATGTCTTCGATTTCCTTTTTGACGACTTCGGGTTGAGCGCTCGGAAGATCGATTTTGTTGATGACAGGCAATATTTCAAGATTGTTGTCAAGTGCAAGATAGACATTCGCCAAAGTCTGGGCTTCAATTCCCTGCGAAGCGTCTACAACCAAAATCGCGCCTTCACAGGCTGCCAAACTTCGAGATACTTCATAGGTGAAATCCACATGTCCTGGTGTATCGATCAGATGAAATATGTATTCATCATTATCTTTGGCTCGATATTTAAGTTCAACGGAATTTAGTTTGATGGTAATGCCTCTTTCCCGTTCGAGATCCATTGAATCAAGGATTTGATTTTTCATGTCCCTCAGTGATACGGATCCGGTGATTTCGAGAATTCGGTCGGCAAGTGTCGATTTGCCATGATCAATATGCGCAATTATGGAAAAATTGCGGATTTTCTTCTGTCTTTTCTTTAATTCGTCTAGCGAGTCAATCATGGTCAAACCTCCTTTCCTCATCTATATATAATACATCATTTTTATAAAAAAAGCATATGTTCTCAATATGCTTTTTTATCATCAAACCATCTATAAGCCATGTTCTGTACTCCTTTGGGGGAGTGGCTATCATTTATCTCCGGGATTAACCGTCAGCAAATTCAGTTCAATTCCTGATTTGCCGTGCCCCTACCAAAATTTGGGTTTCTAGCTTGTGGGGTTTACCGCGTTTCATCCATATTTATTCAATATGGTTCGTCACTGTGGCACTTTATGGATACTTTGGCCTTTAACATCCAGTTCTCCGCCGTCACCGGGATCGGTGCCTAAACTTAATTGTTCGTTTAGCGCAATCACTACAGGCATCGCAGCCTGTGCTAGCATGGACTTTCCTAACACCTAAGTGCTCGATCGCCCGATGGTTTGATACTATTATTATACCATATCTTTCTTGGGAATGGAATCTAGGACAGCTTTCCTTGAGAGGTCAACACGTCCCTTGTCATCGACTCCGATGACTTTGACTGTAATCATGTCGCCAAGTTTCACGATGTCTTCGACTCTTTCAACTCGCTCTTTGGCAAGTTTGGAGATGTGGACCAACCCATCTTGTCCAGGCCACAATTCAACGAAGCAACCGAATTTTTCGATTCTTACGACTTTGCCTTGGTAGATTTCGCCGACTTCGACTTCCCTTAAGATATCTTCAATCAGTTTGAGCGCTTTGTCGATAAAGAATTGGTCGATATGCATGATCGTGACTCTGCCGTCTTGCTCGATATCAATCTTGACATCGTTGCATTGTTCGATAATCGAACTAATAGTTTTTCCACCACTGCCGATGATCTCTCTGATCTTGTCAGTCGGAATGGTAATCATCTTCACTTTTGGAGCGTATTTGGAGAGTTCTGTACGTGGTTTGTCGATGCATTCATCCATAACTTCGAGTATTTCCAATCTGGCTTTTTTTGCTTGAGACAAAGCTTCGTGGAAAATGCTTTTCGTGATTCCGGAAATTTTTATGTCCATTTGCAAAGAGCAGATTCCGTTTCTGGTTCCGGCAACTTTGAAATCCATATCTCCGAAGTGGTCTTCCAGACCTTGGATATCGGTTAAAATCGTATAATCTGCGTCTTTTTTAACGAGTCCCATCGCGATTCCCGCGACTGGAGCCTTGATTGGAACGCCTGCGGCCATCAGGGCGAGTGAGCCGGCACAGATGGTAGCTTGTGAAGACGATCCGTTAGATTCAAGAATCTCCGATACGATTCTTAGTGCATATGGGAATTCTTCTTCTGAAGGCATTACTTGTAGCAAAGCTTTTTCACCTAAGGCGCCATGACCGATTTCTCTTCTGCCAGGTCCCATGTAACGTCCGGTTGTACCGACTGAGAATTGGGGGAAATTGTAATGGAGCATGAATCGTTTTCCTTCTTCAATCGAAACGCCGTCAATAATCTGCGCTTCGCCAAGTGCTCCCAAGGTGACAGTAGCCAAGGCTTGGGTCTGGCCTCTTGTAAATAATGATGAACCATGGGTTCTTTCGAAAAGATCGATTTCGGCAGCCAGGGGACGAAGTTCGTCTGCTTTCCGTCCATCAGGACGGATTTTGTCAACAGTGATCAATCTTCTGACTTCTGTGACTTGGATCTGTTCTAGTACCTGATTAACGAAATTGACTCTGATATCAGTATCCACCCTATCAAAGCCTTGTGCTTTGTATTTCAAGGTAAGGGCCTCGCGGATTTCATCTTCGATTTTGCCGATGGCGTCGCGACGCTCGAGTTTTTCATGAATTGTAATCGCTTTGATGATTCTGCCTTGTTCAAGTTCCAAAACATCTTTTTTGATATCTTCAGGAACTGACAAAAGTTCAACTTTGACTAATTCCTTGCCGACTTCCTTGATGATCTTTTCTTGGAATGCACAAAGTTCTTTGATCTTTTCATGTCCAAAGAAAATTGCTTCTAAAATCAGCTCTTCCGACACTTCTTTGGATCCTGCTTCTACCATGTTGATGGCGTCTTTTGTTCCCGCAACTGTCAATTCAAGATCTGACAGGGCAAGTTCTTCGGCAGTTGGATTGCAGACAAGCTTTCCATCGACCAAACCAACGATAACACCAGCAATTGGACCATTGAACGGAACTCCGCCAATACCAAGTGTAAGGGATGAGCCAAACAGTGAAGCAACGTATGGCGAATAGTCGGGATTAACCGACATCACAGTGTTGATGACTTGGACTTCGGTGCGGAAATCGTCATGGAATAACGGGCGAAGTGGCCTGTCGATAGCTCTTGAGGTCAAGATTTCTTTTTCTGTCGGTCTGCCTTCTCTACGCAAAAAGCCTCCAGGAATTTTACCTGCTGCATATAGTTTTTCTTGGTACATTACCATCAAAGGGAAGAAATCCTGAGTCGAAGGCTTATCACCAATCATGCTTACCGACAAGACAGCTGTATCCTCATAACGGATCAGGGCTGCGCCGGTTGCCTGTTTGGCAAGTTGGCCAGTTTCAACCACTAGTTTCTTTCCACAAAATTCAATTGCAAATACTTTTTTTTCACTCATATAAATTCCTCATTTCTTAATTATCACAATAATTACTTAAATATTATATCATATTTTTCATAAATCATTTTCAATTTTACAAATAATAAGCACCCAAAGATTTGGGTGCTTAAGTGTCAAATTAGCGACGCAATCCAAGTTTTTTAATCAAATCCTGATACCTTTGAACGGAAACTGATTGCAGGTATTTCAACATGCTTCTACGTCTACCGACTTTACCCAACAAACCTCTTCTGGAATGAAAATCGTGTTTGTGAATTTGCAGATGTTCATTGAGAGTGTTGATCTCTTCTGTAAGCAATGCGATTTGGATTTCGGGAGAACCTGTGTCCCCTTCTTTTAGTCCGAATTCA
The DNA here is from genome assembly GCA_964557695.1 of uncultured Candidatus Izemoplasmatales bacterium. Classification (GTDB taxonomy): domain Bacteria; phylum Bacillota_I; class Bacilli_A; order Izemoplasmatales; family Hujiaoplasmataceae; genus JAAYZB01. The sequence continues at coordinate 6,932 of CAZLAQ010000022.1, forward strand.
ACGACGATTTCTCTGACGCGTTCTTTGGTTAGTGCCATTTTGTAATTCCTCCTTTTTGATTGACTTACCCACATCCGAAAATAACGTTGGAGTCTCGTTGATTCCAGGTTTGGGCGCGAAAGTAATTATATCATATACAGGCAACAGATGCAAGAATTATTTCTCGCTGATAATATGATCAATTAACAAATAAATCCAGATAATCCATTTATCTTCCCGATCATTAAATACTGTGGATTCACGTTACGCATTCTACGCTGATTTATTGCATACAAGATAGAATGCATTCTTGGCTTGAGTTACCTCTTTGATGGTGAATCCGGCATCTATTGCAAGCTTCGAGAGCAATTCTAGATTCAACTTGCGAGGCGACCATGTGACGCCATAGGCTGTTTGCACTGTTTTTTTTGGCAATATTGCCGCAACAGGAACAACATATAGTGACTGGGGCTTATTGCCTTTTTCAGGAATGCAAGTATCCCAGACAGATAAAGAACCACCCGGTTTCAGTGTGCGATATGCCTCTTTCAATATAGGCAGAAAATCATCGGATTTGACATAAAAAAAGAAATAAAAGGCTGTTGCGGATGTAAAATAATTATCTTCGTAGGGCAGATTTTTTGCATCAGCGCAAACTTTAATCGGACCATCAGGCGCTTCGTCAAGTTCATCTTGTCTAATATCGATCGCAACGACTTTATTTCCGTAAAGTTGACCGATGACACCTTCTCCGCCGCCACCGAGATCAACAATCGGTGCCTCAAGTTGCGGATAATTTTCAAAAGTGATGACTTCAGGTTTTGAAACATGCATTTTTTTAGAGAAAAAGCCCTTGATTCTTAATGCATAGTGAAGAAAATAGAATGACATATATTGATCTCCAATCATCTGATTTTTACATGTGTAACAGCTTGATCCAAGAAAATCAACAACCACTTATTTGACGAGTTTCAAAATTTCTGTCAAAATCGTAACCAAAGACATCGTGTCCTGTCCACAATACCGTAATAGATCTTTAATGATCCTGTTTTTCTCAGTTGCAGAAACAAATGGAATTTTTGCAAATTGCAAATATGCCATCACCCCGTTGTTAATGGGAAGGTCTGCATAATAATCTGTACCAAGAACAGGTAGGATTTTTTTCAGGGAGTAACTTCCACCCATGTCGGGATGATATAAATTATAGGTCTGTGCTTCTTCTTTGGGATAGCCTTTTTTCAAATAGAACATGTAATCATTTTTGATAACCTTTAACAAATCAAAGAGGCGGCTACGCAAATTTCCGATCCTTTTTGCATATTTGGGGAATAATGCCGCAAATTCTTGAAGCCGGTGGTTTTCGAAAGTCTGATTATACACAATAATTGATGATTTGCCTTCAGGAATAGCTTCAAGCAACGCTTTGACAAGTTCTTCGCGGCGATCATAGCTGTCTTTCATGATGAATTCGATTTGTTCCAAATGATCAACTTTGGTCGATTCGTCTTTTTTAATGTGCAAGGAAAACTGAAAGACGCTTTGAGAATAGCATTTTTCCCCGGAAAATCTTGGCAACACTGATGGATACGCCTCGAAATCCAGAAAATATAAGGGATACACTAAAGTATCAAGTTTATCTTTGATTTTACGCTTGTTGATAAAAACAAAGTCATTGTCAACACAATAGCGTTGCATCAGATTAGTTTCTCTCTGTAGCCAAGAAATCGGTACATCCCGCATGTCGACCATGCCTTCGTTTACCAAATCGTATGTATTATGGATCTCATCTGTCTTGTGCTTGCCTTCGCGGAAGCCAAGATGTTGTTGGAAATATTCAAAAACAGAATTCGTCTCGGGAATATGGGCAAAACAGAAATCCACATATGGGCATTCGAAAGCAGTTCTTCTATGGCATTCGTTTTTGACAAGCTGGCAACGGGAATCATCGTTTAATTTGATATGGTTAATCATCCGGTATAAATCCGTCTCGATTGTGGAACCTAAATTCTTCACGAGGTTTGAAACATCGAACAAAGATAGGCAATCCGCACTAATTTCATCAGTGGTTCTAACATAATCTGAATTAAGCATCACGACTATCGTTTTTAAATTGACTTCCGGAAATAGCTTACCCAAGATAAAAGTTTGATAGGCTGCGTCGTATAAAATCCTGCCTGATTCTTCATGTCTTGAAGTTAATTTGTGCAAATGTTTTTCATAATCAAGGCTTGACTTCTGACCAGAAGTCTCGTTTTTGAATGTGTATCGATTGTTTTTGTCTTGGGAAAAATATGTGTATTTCCGGTTGTTTATTGTGTAAGTCTCCGCCAGAAGTTTTTTCCCGGATGCTGCATGAACAAGATAAATCGTGCTTGCAAGTGTATCAACGACCAAAAAATCCGGTTTGGCTACCAGAGTAATGTCTCGATTAAAATCATATGTGAATATCTGATCAGCTTTGACCAAGCTGTCTTTAGGGGTAGAAATAAATGTGTGCACAAGATCCAATAGTTGATTTCGTGATGAGTTGAAAATCTGCCAATATAATGTTTTTTCAATCTGTTCAGAAGCGTTTGATTCTTCGAAATTTTCGACATTGTTAAACGTATAGTATAAGGGCGTATGTTCGTTTTTAGCGAGAATGCCTTGCTTTTTTCTAGACGAAGAATTCCTGTCCAGGGCAGCAAAACGGAAACAACGGATATAGTTCAAAAGGTCACGAGTCGTTACTTTCATTGGCCGCTCCTTATCCATGCTTTATCTACATATCTATTATATCATATGTTCGTAAAAAAACTTCCACCAAGTGGAAGTTAAATACTGTTGACTAAAGCGATGAATTCCCGTTCATATATTTCCGTTCCATGAGGATTCGATCCATCATATTGGTCAAAAAGATTAAGCAGTTCTAAAAAATCGTACCACATAGAAGAAACACCTTCATTTTCACATGATAATTCATCAGTATTTGTCAGGTAGAGCACGTAATAATGGTTGATAAAGGTGTTTTCTGGAAAATACTCCTTGATCGTAATCGTTTTTTTGGCGGTAATATTCTGAAGATTGTAATTGTGCTGCAGCCTTTTTATACAGTCCGCTTCAGTTTCTTTTGAATTCAAGGCCCCCGATGGAAAAAAGTACAGGTCATCTATTTTTGTGTGCCAAACGTAGGCTTTGTCCTCAGATCTAATAATCAGCTTACAAAAGACTTGTAAGGCATTATTTAACGTATCACTTTTTCTTAAGTTATCAGCGAAGATCTCGATTACCATTTCCAGCCTCCAATATATATATAACGGGTTTCTTCAGGATATCGATAAAAAGTCCGATACCAAAACCGAAGATAAGTGTTGTCGGTCCGATATAAAACCAGACACTCTGATGTCCAAACCCCAATCCGGCTACGACGGTCAGAATCAAGGCGATGATCTCGCCAATGATTTTTGCTTTGCCAAAACTCACTTTCAGTATTTTGGAGATGCCAAAGCATAATTCGTCAAGTGCGGGGAGCGGATATTTGGTATATAGCAGCAAATTGATTCCCACTGCACAAACAAAGATCGCAATCAGAAGATACAACAAATTCCAAAGCAGATTCAAGGATACTACCGATGGAACCACCATTAACAAGCCGTCAATCACGAAACCGACGTAAAAACTGATCAAGACGGGAAAAAGCATCCAAAGATCCGGCTTCTTTTTTTGAATCAGATAAGCGATGGAAATAATGATCAGGGCGAATATCGGTGTGAGATATTTGTATTCCAAGGGGATTCCCTCATAAAAATTCCGGTTAAGCGCATCCCAACTGCTCATGCCAAGATTGGTCTTTTGAATAAATGTGACACATACGCCAAGAAGCGTAAGTCCGAGAACATAAAATACTGATTTTCTGAAAGTGAACCGTTTCATGACCGTCTCCAGATTTTGTTGGCAACTTCAATGCCAGAAACCATCGCATCGACGATCCGCTTGTCTTTGTTCACGCGGTCGCCACCGACAAACATTTTTTCATTACTAGTGTAACAACACCCCTTTTCCGGGTTTAAGCGGATGCTTGAGCCTTTGAACACCAGGTCGCTCGACTTCTGACCGACTGCGAATACCAGATCGTCAAGCAAGAATTCCTGGAATGCTCCCGGAACGATCTCGATTCTGCCTCTAGGTTCAGTCGGGTCCTTGATGAGACATGTTTTTTCACACTGGAGTATTTTATGCGACTCGCTTTTATGAAACGATATTGGTCCCAGGAGTTCATGAACCGTGACGCCATCTTCAAGTGCTTCGGCGATTTCTCTGTAGCTTGCCGGTGCTTCATCCAGAGTTCGACGGTAGATGATATGGACTTCTTTACCTAATTTAGCCAAGACTCGGGCGATATCAATCGCCACGTTTCCCAAACCAATGATGCCGATTCTTTTGCCCAACAATGCTTTCAGTTCGGCTTTGGTATAACGCTTCTTCTGTAACAGGTCGATCGCATAATGCACCTTGACATCCTCGTGTTCGATATCTACCTGGATCGGCAAATCAAGACCGATGGCGATAAAAACAGAATCGTATTTTGGAATCAGATCATCCAGAAAAACATCTTTGCCAACAATCGTGTTGTACTTGACTTCGATTCCCAAATCCCTGAATCTTTTTTCATAGACTTTGAGCAGATCCTGGTCGAATCGAAAATCAGGTACGGAATGATAAATTGCTCCCCCGAGATAAGAATCACCATCGATCGCATGAACTTCATAGCCGAGTTCTGCCATTCTCAAAGCATTGGCAATACCTGCCGGTCCAAGACCGATAACCAGATGTGACTTGCCGTTCTTAGTTAATGGATAATCTGTAACATCGAAATACATGGCTGCGACTTCAGTTTCCAAATATCCAATTTTGAGTGGTTTGTTGATTTTATTCAGGGTGCAATGACCTTCACAGAGTGTTTCTTGCGGGCATAAAATACCGCAGAGTTCAGGCAGATTGGATGTCTTGTGCCAGAGATCCCTAGCTTGTTGGAATTCATTGTTTTTGATAAGTTTCATGAATTCCGGTATGGGATTATGTGCCGGGCAACTGGCCATGCACGGAGTATTTTTACAATTTAGGCAGCGGTTTGCTTCAGAAACCATCACATCGATATTGGGCATGAAATCGACTCCTTATAAGATTCCTCTAATTATATCATATACTGGTTTTTTTCAGCAATCAAAATAAAAAAATCACACAGTTTTCTGTGTGACTTGGATATAGTTATTCTTTCCTTGTCGGACGGCAGATCCAGTCAATGGCATCAACCGCCATTTTCTGAATGATGTCATGATTGCCTGAATACGAGATGTGCTCAGCTTTGAAGTTTCCCAATGCCTTCAAGTGTTGGATAAATTTCTGGGAGTTTTCCGGCCTTATCAACATGTCATCCTGACGATTGGCAGCGAAGATCTCCACATCCTTGAAGCCGTCAAAGCTGTCTTCAAGACTTAATTTGTCGAGGTATTCATCCATGACTTCCTGCTCTTGCGTGGTCAGTCCCTTGTAGATGTGCTTAAGTTCCTTTTCATGATAGAGTTGCCTAAGGAAAGGTGTTGCCTGTAATGATATGACCTTGTCGATATTATTCATGACCCTAGGCATCTGAAAAGCGACGATGCCGCCCATCGAAATGCCGAAAACGGAGAGCGAACTGTAAAATTGGCTGTAGTAATTGTCATACAAAAATTTGATATCAAGCACAGTTTGGTTGATGACTTCCACCATCGCGGCCAGTTGTTGTTTTTCTGCGCCGTGGATAAATGGTTCTTCTTTTCTCAAGCCATGCTTGTAACTGTCGATTGCGACGACTAGATAACCCGCCTCGGCGAGTTGTTTGGGAATCAGACCCAAGCCTGAATCTTTGGAGGCGTTAAGTTTGTGAATGACAAAAATCAGCCCCTTACTTTTTTTCTTGGGCAGGCTGAATTCGTTCAGGGGAATACCATATCGAATGAAATCCTCAAAAAACACTTTCATACATTCTCACCTCTCATACATTATATACGATTTCTACCTAAAACACAAATTTGAAGGCCACCCGGAAGTTCCGGATGGCCATTTTCAGTGTTTCAATGCTATTTTTAATACTTCATCCAAAGTTTCTGCATAGTCGATTTCCAGTACATCGAGTACTTCCTTCGGAATGTCTTCGACGTCTTTCTCATTGCCTTTGGGAATGACTATCTTCTTCAGGCCACAGCGTGATGCGGCAATTGCTTTCTCTTTCAGACCCCCGATAGGCAGGACTCTGCCTTTCAAGGTGATTTCACCGGTCATACCGACGAATCTGTCGACTTTATGATTGCTTAATACGGAGATCAATGCTGTCGCGATGGTTACACCTGCAGACGGTCCGTCTTTGGGGATAGCGCCTTCGGGAACATGAATATGGATATCCGCTTTTTCAAAGATATTGGGGTCTATTCCCAGCTCTTTGCCATTGGTTCTGACATAGGACAACGCGGCCATGGCCGATTCTTTCATGACATTGCCAAGGTTTCCGGTTAGCACAAGATTGTTCTTGCCTTCATAATAGGTGGCTTCAACATCCAAAGTGTCGCCTCCAGCCAGCGTGTAGGCGAGTCCGGTAACCACACCCACCATATCTTCTTTTTGGATCTGGTTGTTGTGGAACAGGGGTTTGCCAAGATAGTGATACAAGTCTTCAGGTCTGACAATAACTTTTTTGAGTTTGTTAACAAGTATCTCCTTGATGGCTTTTCTGACGATCGAACCAAACAGTCTTTCCAGTTGCCTGACACCGGCTTCTCTAGTATATTCTTTGATGATTGACTTGATTGTTTCATCTTCAATCTCAAGTTTACCTGGTTCCAACCCGTGACTTTCAATTGCCTTACCAAGCAGAAAGCGTCTGGCAATATAAAATTTCTCAATCTCGGTATAGGAACTGAGTTCGATGATTTCCATTCTGTCTCTAAGTGGAGCCGGCACATTTTCCAAATAATTGGCCGTGGTAATAAAGATAACTTTCGACAAGTCATAATCTTCTTCGACATAATGATCCGAGAAAAATTGGTTTTGTTCCGGATCGAGGACTTCAAGCATGGCCGAGGAAGGATCGTTTCTTTCGTTCATGACCAGTTTGTCAATCTCATCGATTAAAAACACGGGGTTGGAAACTTTGGCGCGAATCATGCCGTTGATGATCCTGCCGGGCAGGGCGCCAACATAGGTTCTGCGATGGCCTCTGATTTCAGCTTCATCATGGACTCCGCCAAGACTTGTCTTGACAAATTCACGGTTCAGGGCGTTTGCAATTGATTTTGCAAGTGATGTCTTTCCGACACCGGGAGGCCCGGAAAGGCATAATATGGTTTGCGGATTTTTACCGGTGAGCATTTTCACTGATAGATATTCGATAATCCGTTCTTTGACTTTTTCCAATCCGTAGTGAGATGATTCAAGTTTTTCAATGGCGACATTGATGTCTTTCTCGTCTTCGGTAGTCTTATACCAGGGGATTGAGATCAAGGTCTCAAGATAAGTTCTCACGACACTCGATTCACTGGAGTTGGCAGACAGATATTCATAACGCTTCAATTCCTTGAGCGCTTTTTCCCGCACGCGCTCAGGCATGCCGGATTCGTTAATCTGTTCCAACAGTTTCTGTGTGTCATCTTGTTTTGAATCACCCAGTTCTTCCTGGATGGCACGCATTTTTTCCCTCAGGTAATATTCTTTTTGGTTCTGGTCAGCTGACTTGCGAACCGATTCGTTGATCTTCGATTCAATCGATTGGAGATTTTTCTCTTTTTCAATGTCTTCTAAGATATATTGTAGTCTTTTATTGATCGAATTTGTCAGAAGGTATTTGCCTCTTTCGTTTTCCGAGATCCTGAGTTCAGCAGCGATGAGGTCGCAAAGTTTGTCGGATGTGATTCCGCCTTGCATAGAATCAAGCACCTTTTTGGAATCGCGAAACAAAAATGATGCATTCTCGACAGTTTCCTTGGTAACCATTTTCAAAAGGACCTGTTCCTCGTCCAAATTCTCTGGTCTCAAGACCATGGATGTGAAATCGATCAGATAAAATGGCTCTTTGGCAATCAAGTCGTGTAGTTCTACTCTGGTTATCGGTTCGAATTTAATTTTGAAATTGCCATTTGGCAATTTGATTTTTACTGAGATTCTCGCTAACAGTCCCACATTCAAAAAATCCACGAACTCTGGTTCCAGGATTTCGGGATTGTGTTGAAAAACGAGCAATACGTGTCCGTCTCGGTTGTTTTCAGCCTCATAGATCGCGTTTTTGGAGAAATCCCTACCGACTTCGACTCTGACATCGGAACCGGGTAGGAAGGTCACACCTCTGACGGGAACGGCTGGAAGGCGATCACTGAATAGTCTGTTTGCTTCGTACATGTGTTTCACCTCGATTTCAATTGGATATTTCTCTTGGTCTAGTAATTTATCTTCACTAATATTTTACCATATTTTATCGATTGTGTAAAAAGTTATCGCTCGAAGTGATATTGAAAAGAATCCTAATGAAGAAAAGAAATGCTATTCTTTTCTAATATAGGATTCATCGGTTTATCTTTTTGACCCCTTAGCGAATTACTTTTGCCTTTTCAACTAGCAGATCGATGGCTTTTTTATAGGTTACTTCATCGTTAACTGCTGATTCGGGTATTGCCTGTTTGGCTTGTTCAATCGTCACGTTCTGGCTCTTGTACTGTTCAACAATGTCTAGATACTTTTGTTCGATTTCTGCTTTTGTCGCTACCAGTTTTTCTTGTTTGCCAATGGCTTCTATAACCATTTGCTGACGCAGTGTTTTCGTTGCCTGCTGATTCAATTCTTCAGTGTATTGTTCTTTGGTTTTACCAAGATATTGCAAATAAGTCTCGAAATCCAAGTTATATTGTTTGATTTGACGCTTGTTGTTTTCATCCATCCGTCCCGCTTCATCTTTAATCATGGCTTCGGGTAAGTCGAATGTCGAATTCTCAGTCGCTTTTTCTACAACGGTTTGGATGATGTGGTTTTCGTTTTGCTTTAACTTGTCAGTTTCCAAAAGTTGCTTAATATGATTTTTGTATTTTTCGACAGTAGCTATATTTTCTAGATTCAGATCCTTGACAAACTCATCTGAAAGTTCGGGAACTTGACGTTCTTTGATCTCGTGGAGTTTGACTGCGAAAACCGCTTCTTTTCCTGCGAGTGTTTTTTCTTGATAGTTTTCCGGGAAAGTCACAATAACTTTTTTTTCTGTTTCAGGATTCATGTCAATCATCTGCTCTTCAAATCCAGGAATAAATTGGTTTGAACCGATGACTAATTCATAGTTTTCTGCCGTACCACCATCGAATTTGACACCATCGACAGAACCGGAAAAATCAAATACAGCCGTATTTCCATTTTCCAAAACGCCTGTTTCTTTCAATACCATTTCAGCATTTTTTTCCAATTCCTTGGCGATTGCGGCTTTAATCTCGACTTCTTCTGCCACTTCGGGAAGAACGGAAACTTCAAGTCCCAAATAATCTCCTAGTGTGACTTCGGGTTTAACCGCGACGGTGATCTTGTATGTGAAGTCATTGCCACGTTTGACAGTAGCCATATCCAAGTCGATTTCTGGTTGGCTGACCACATCAATGTTGTGTTCTGTTACGGTTTGATAATAAGTGTCTTGCAAAGCGTGTTGGACAGCTTCTTCGTAAAGTGATTCGATTCCATATTTGGCTTCGTAAACTTCTCTTGGGGCTTTGCCTTTGCGAAAGCCTTTGATTTCAGTTTTTTCGTTAATTTCTGCGAAAGCATGATCTAGGGCATGTTCGAACATATCCTTTGTTACTGTTACCTCGAAATGGACTCTCGATCCGCTTAGTTTGTCAATAATCATTTAATATTCCTCCATAAATTCATCGCTTTTTCCATTATAACAAACCATGGGAAAGAAAGCAACTTTTTTGCGCCTTAAAAGACTTTTTCAAAGATCGATTTCAGCCTGGACGGTAATTTTTTAATCGATTCGGCCATAACGCTAGGTAGCAGCATAACCGCTTCGGCGAAAGCCATCTTGCGGATTTTGCTTTTGGGAACGCCTTTCAGATTCATGAACAAGTAATTTCTGCAAATGATTCCGACTCTTAAAGAAAGCAGAGCATTGCCGACACCTTGGGCCAATGAACCGGTTATGATCTTTAAGAAAGGTATATCAGAAAGGGCGTTCAAGCCCTTGTTGGGAAACAGTTCGTTGAAATTGATGTCTTCCAGACTTTCAGCGATGATTGCGGAAGACAGAACATTGAATGACAATCTGCCAAGCGCTGGATATGTTGGCCTGAAGCCGCATTTCAATACCAGTTCCTTGATCAGTTTGAGATTGATTGTGAAGACGGCGATCGCATCCAGGCGTCCATTTTGGCTGATGGCTGTCGAAAGAAAAACCGTCTCGGCATGATGGACGATGATTTTATTGAGTTGCTTCTTGATGGTTTGGTCAAAGACGACTCCCAACGATTGTTTAAGTTGCATCGGATCGTTTAAAGAATCTTTAATGGAGGCTTTTTCATCATCGGACAGATAATCTTCCTCAAGCAGATTTTTCGAAACTTTCCGATACATCGCGAAATTCTTTTTGGCATTCTCTTCTTCGGAAAATAAAGTGTCCATGGAGAATGATGGTGAAAAAACGATGAGAAAGATCGGTCGTATGATCAAAAAATAGAACAGGATAATTGCGATTGCATAAAATGCATATGCTACATAAGGATGGATGGCAGTCAGCCGTTCACCGAGTTGCAATACGCTTGAGATGATGATTAGAATTGCGAAAAACAGAGCCCCAATGCCTAAGGTGATCCAAAATGCTTTGCCAAATTTTTTCATAATTTCCTCCTTGACAGAATCAGTCTTTTAACACTTAATTCGTCTTTATTGATTTGCGTTATCAACGCTTCTTTGCCGGAAAATGCCATTTCCGGTCTAATATATGTCTCAAAGTAAATGGTTAACACTTCGTTGTATAATTCTCTATCAAGTCCGAAGATATGTGTTTCCAATGCTACTTTCCCATCCTTGAAAGTAGGATTATATCCAATATAGGTCATGGCATAATACAATACGCCTTGAACAAGGATCGTTGTGTAATATACGCCAAGCTTCGGAAGATAATAACCATCGTAATCAACATTTGCCGTCGGATACCCGAGAGTTTTTCCTCTTCCGTGGCCTTTGACGACCACGCCGTTGATCTGATGCTTTCTACCAAGCAGTCGGTTCGCAATCGATATTTTTCCAAGTGAAAGCTGTTTTCTGATTCTTGTCGAACCAACCTTTTTGTTATAATAATCCATTTCAGGAATGATGATGGTTTGTTCGGGAAGCCGGGATGATAGATAAGCTGCATCGCCTAAGCCTTTGTGACCGAAACGAAAATCATAGCCTACTATCACTTTGTCGCAGTGCTTTAGGTACTGCGTTATGAATTGATCAGGTTCCATCATTACCAGTTCATTGGAAACTTCCAAAATGATGAAATAGTCAAATCCGTATCGTTTGGCAATCTCGATTTTATCAGTCGTGAGTGTCAGAGCGAAATATTGCTCGTTTTGCATGAATGAAAGAATATGGGTGGAAAAAGTTATAATCGCAGTCGGTTTCTTTTGCGAGATTGCCGCATCAAATAATTTTTGGTGAGCAATATGCATCCCGTCAAAAAAGCCAAGACATAAAGACAGATTGGGAATTGGATTGGCTTGGTTTGCTTGTAGCCGAATTATCTTCATAACAGTTTCACCGACATTCTCATGATGTTTTTTTCTCTATCGTATCGATAGATTGCAAGCGGAGTATGATTCTGGTCATAGATGACCGTATCTGTTATTTCATTAAATAGCGAAATTGGCAAAAATCTTCCGTAATCGATTAGTTTCTTAATGTCTTCTGTCACAACCAGTTCCAACATGCCTAGGTAAGGCAAGGGATCTAGTAACTGTATGTCTCCAGTTGTCAAAGCTTCAATTGAAGATGCATCCTTCAGTTTGAAATTGCCGACTTCAGTTCGTCTCAGACTCTTGAGTGTACCATATACCCCAAGGTTTTTCCCGATGTCTCTTGCAAGTGATCTGATATAGGTCCCTTTGGACACGTGGCAGGAGAAACCGATGGTGACTGTCAAATCATCCCGATTAACGATTCTGAAATTGGATATGGTAGATACTGTCACTTTTCTAGGTTCGACCTGGGGGATTGTTTGGCAATTTCTGGCATACTCATATAATTTTTTCCCATCGACTTTGATTGCCGAAAAACTAGGAGGCAGTTGAAGGGTTTCACCGACGAATTGATTGACTTCATTCCAAATGGTAGTATCTGAGAGCTTGCTGGCATCAGCGCGGTTGATCACTTCGCCTGTAATATCGTCAGTATTCGTTTCAAAACCTAGGATCACTTCGGCATCATATTCCTTGTCATGTTCGGAAAAATATTTCCCAAGTTTGGTGGTTCTTCCCACCATCAGGACCAAAAGACCGGTAGCGAGTGGATCAAGCGTGCCTGTATGACCGATTTGTTTCGTATTTAGTATTTTCCTGACCTTAAAGACGATGTCATGGCTTGTCAGTCCTACAGGTTTGTCAATAAGCAAGATTCCATCCATGGCGATTCTCTCTTTCAAATAATTTTATAACACACCAAAATCAAGTAGCCAAGCGCGGATTTCCTCTTTTGTTAAGGAGCCGCTGATTCTTCCCAGATCAATTCCATCCTGTAATAAAATAATGACAGGAACGCCTCTTATGAGAAAACTTTTGGCAACAACTGGCAATTGTTCGACATCGATTAAAATTCCGTTAAAACCCATTTCATCTTCAAGTTCCATCAAATGTCTGGTTACCGCTCTGCAGGTCCCGCACCATCTAGTGTAGAACTCGATTACAAACACACCTTGTTCCAGAGAAAGTGATCGTTCGTTGTTAGGTGATCTCACTATATTCCCCTTCTTTACTTGAAATAGATGATTGTCACACCCTGGCCGCCTTCGTTCATACCGCCTGGTCGTGATTTTTTGATGGCTTTGTTTTGTTTCACATATTCGCTTACACCTTTTTTCAAGGCGCCTGTTCCATATCCATGAATGATCGAAGCAAACTCTAGGTGATGGAAAAGACAGTCATCGACATATTTGTCGAGTGTCTCCATAGCTTCATCATAGCGCTGGCCACGCAGGTCTAGCTCGGCATGGGCAATGCCCTCTTTTTGGACTCTGGTCGAGGATCTTTTCTCTTCCTTCGCTTGGAGCTGGACAAATTCAAGCTGGGTTTCCTGAAATACAGATGACAAAGACCCCATTTGAATCTCGTATTCGGTATCGTTTCTTTGTTTCATGACGATTCCGGTTCTTTGATAGGGAATGACATTCACGATATCACCGACATGGATTTGTTTTTGATTGGTCTTCTGATATTCTTCATCGTTTTCATCCATATGCTTGACAGCGAATTTCATTTTGGCAAGCTCGTGCTCTTTGATTGTAGCTTTTTTCTTAAGTTGATTTAGTTCCTCAATCAGGCTCATAGCCTCTTGTTTAGCCTTTTCCAGCTCTTCTCTTTTTTTGGCTTCTAGTTCCTTGATGAGCTTGTTTTGTTTGATTTTTGCATCGGTAATTGTCTTCTCAAGGGTTTCTTTATCAGCTGACAATGCAACTTGCATCAAATGATAGTTATCGATTTCAGTTTGTAAAAGTTTGCTTTGTTTCTCGAGTTTCTTGATCAGGTTTGAGGTGTCGTTATCAAAAGTGAGCGACACCGCCCTTGCCTGATTGATTATCTCTTCGTTGAGTCCGAGCCTGGAGGCGATGTCGAGAGCGTTTGAGGTTCCCGGAATCCCGATTTGCAGGCGATATGTTGGTCTCAGCGAATCGATATCGAATTCCACGGAGGCATTGACCGTGTCCTCCAAATTGTAGGCATAGACTTTCAGTTCTGGATAATGGGTGGTCACCATGGCATATACGGATTTGTTTCTGATGAAATCAAGGATGCTGATGGCGAGACTTGCCCCTTCTTTGGGATCCGTTCCTGAACCGAGCTCATCTAACAAAATTAAAGATTTCGGTGTCATTTTGTGTAATATGTTGATAATCTTCGTAATATGGGATGAAAAAGTAGAAAGTGATTGTTCGATCGATTGTTCATCACCGATATCGGCGAAGATATTATCGAATACGATTGTTTTCGAACCGCTGTCGATGGGTATGAACATACCTGACTGGACCATGATCGAAAGCAATCCCAAAGTTTTGAGAGCGACAGTTTTTCCGCCGGTGTTCGGTCCGGTGATGACAATGGTCCGGTATTGCATAAACGAGATTGTATTGGCAACAACTTCGGCTTTGGGAATGAACGGATGTCTGGCGTTTTTGAGATTGATTTCATTTTCGACAATTTCCGGTTTATCTTCATTGAAAGCAATTGCATGTTTGGCTTTTGCAAAGATCACATCCAAAATCGTGAAGATGCGAAGGTTTTCTAAAAAGGAGTCAGCTTCAACAGCTACTTCCTGAGATAGTCGATAAAGGATCTTTTCAATAGCATCCTGCTCGTCCATGAATAGTGATTGGAGCTGATTATTTAGTTCAACGCACGCCATCGGCTCGATGAACACAGTTTCTTTACTTGATGACTGATCGTGCATGATGCCTTTGAACTGATTTTTGAACTCCGCTTTGACTGGTAAAACGAGCCGGTTATTACGGATAGTTATCAAAGAATCCGTGAGTTTTCCGGATTCGGATTGTAATAAGGAATTCATCTTATCGGAGATTCTGTTCTCCGTAATCACAATTTTTTTTCTGACCTGGTTAAGTTCTGGGGAGGCGCTATCCAATACTTGTCCTTTTTGGTCGATACATTCTTCGATTGCCCGTCTGACGGACAAATGGGTCGTGATCAAATTGTAATAATGGTCGAGTGGCTCGGAAGGAATTTCCAATTGTCTGATTTTTTTGATGAATTGCCCTGTTCTGGCTTCAGCCTCTGTGAGCGATACCACTTTTAAAAGTTCCTCAACGGACATGGTGGCACCGATTTTGACACGCTTTAAAGCTTCAAAAATATTCAAAACTCCGGTCATGGGTGTCTCGTCATAGCGTTCGATCATGGTTTTGGCTGTAAATACTTCCTCAAGCATGATTATGATTTCCGTTTTGTTGTTTGTCGGACAAATGGAGAGGATTTTTTCCTTGCCAAGATCGGTAGCAGCAAATTTCAAGTATTCCTTGAGGATCTTGGTAAACTCCAGAATTTCAATGTCAGAGTACATCTTCTCACCTTCATTCGCTTCTATTTTATCATATATTGTGTTAAAATATACATAGGAGTTGATAGTGTGAATTATGTTTTTAGTTTATCGGAAAAAGACATTCCAGCCATAATTGAATATTATCAGGATTACCTTGTCCCAGCGACCCAGGAACACATCATGTATATTTTTCAATCTCCTGACTTCACCGTCACGCTCTTTCGTTCGAAGAAAGTCATGATCCAAGGCAAAACCGCGATTGAAGAATATCTGATGTGGTCGGAAATCTTAGGCTTCGTTCCAGAAATCAATGAAAAAGAATCTAAAATCGAGGTCAGGCATAATTCTGATCCAGTTTTTCTAAAAGAAGATACAATTGGCTCCGACGAAGTCGGCACTGGTGATTTTTACGGGCCGGTGGTAGTCTGCGCAGCCTATGTCCGGGCAAGTGATTATAATTACCTCGAAAACCTTGGCGTCCGTGACAGTAAAAAACTAACCGATGAAATGATCAAGAACATCGGTGAGGAACTTGTCAAAAAAATCTCTTACTCCGTTTTGGTCGTAAACAATGTCAAATACAATGAACTGACTGATAAGGGCTTCAATATGAATAAAATCAAAGCCTACCTTCATAATCACGCAATCAGGAAAATGGTCGCCAAACTCAAGGGAGATTTTAAACGAGTTGTCATCGATGAGTTTTGTTCAAAAGAAAACTATTTTGCCTATTTGAAAGATGAGATAAGTTATCAGGACATCACTTTCGTGCAAAAAGCAGAAGATAAATATCAAAGTGTTGCCGTTGCCTCGATAATCGCCAGATTTACGTTTCTTGACGAAATGAACAAACTGAACGAGAAAGCGGGGCTTGTCTTGCCGTTTGGAGCTTCTCAAAGCGTCGATCTGATCGGCAAAAGAATCGCACTCGAAAAAGGCTTTTCCATTTTTCGGGAGATTAGCAAAATAAATTTTAAGAACATGCAAAAAATCAAGGAAATGATGAAATAATCATTTCTTTTTTTTCGCCAAAAAAAGGCTCGGTAGTCGAGCCAGTTCTTTAATCTTCGTCTTCTTCTTTGTGCTTGGGTAATAGGTGCTTTTTTGCTTGTATTTTCTTGAATACAACTAACTTCAAATAGCCAATCCCAACAATACCAACACCAATTAATACATACCAATACCAATCCATATGAATCCTCCTAATTTATATGTGCTCTTTTTAAGAATAGTTTCAAAGTAATTGCCCCAAGCATAATCATGTATCCTGCTCCAATCACCATGTATGCCCAGTACGGCAGATCGCTTGTTTCATTAGAGGCAAGCACTTGATTCAAAAGCGGTTTGATTACCCAAAAATTTGGGGTGAATCCCAAAATATATTGTTTTCCATCTTTAAATACATTTAGCAACGCAAGCATCGGAATCATTATCAATAATCCGCCTGACTTCATGAACGCAAATCCTTCGATCTTGTTTTTGGCTATCGAGGCGATAACCAGCGCAATCGTTGGAACAATCAAGGAACTGACCAAAGTAAACACGACTACATTTCCCCAGGAAAGTTGGTCAAGAAGGCGGATCGTTACCCCACCGTAAACAACTTCATATGCATCAGATGCCAGCAGTTTCAAGCCGCCTACCATGATGAGATTGCTGAAAATCGCCATCACATATGTGTATACAATTTTGAAACTTGCATACCCGGATACAGTTATCGGCGATGCCGCAATGTTTTGCAAAGTGTTTTCATCTTTGTTCTCCAAAAGCGAAAATCCAAGTAGCGCACCCATGATGTAACTACCCATCGACAATGCCATGACAAAGCCAATCAACAAAGTGATAGTTGTAGCATTTTCGTTCCCACCAGCTGTTTTCTCAAGTATCGCCGGCAACAAAAAGCCACAGATAAAGAGCATGATGAACGGGAAAAACAACATGATCGAGTTCATCGAATCCTTCAGCATGGTTTTAAATTCGTATTTTAGAAGACCCCAATATTTTTTCATTATTATCCCTCCAATGCCACTTGTTGGAACTTTTTAAAGACAACAAGCGGAAAAAGTGTCGCCGCAAGAAGAAACAGATAAAACGCCGCAAGAATTATTTTCCAGGTCTCGATCGTTTGGTTGATTGCGCTTAGAAACAGTACTTGTCCAGAATATGTCGGACTGATAAGTACGATAAAATCCCAGCTCTTCGGGATGATATCCAAACCGACCAAAAGCATCGGGATGATGAAGATTATGACAATGACCATATAACGGACGAGCATCTGCATGAAATCCTTTGAATAAAGTGTGATCACATACCCGATTGCAGTGTGGCTCAAAACCACCAAAAGCGTATATAGCAACAACAAGAATACTGAAGCACTAAAGTCATGGAAAATGTAGGTAGCGCCGATTACGATGACAAAAGACAGAAGCGCCATGAAAAGTGCAGATATGATTTTTGCCAACAAAACGTTGACGAGACTTACAGGAGATACTAGTAACGATTGCATCGTTCCTTCCTGTTTTTCCAAGAAATAGGACGATCCCATCAAAATGATGCTCATGAGGCCAGCATCCATCAAAACCAAGAAAGGAACTAATGAAACTGCTGCATCGGTATCGCTTAAAGCAATGATCAAAACCCATATTGCGGAAACCAAAACGCTAAAGAAAATTATTTTATAGCGCAGAAGACGAAATATCTCCCCTTTGATCAAATGCCACAATTTATCCATTATTCTCTTCACCTGTCACTTTGATGAAGATATCTTCAAGGGTGGTTTCACCGCTGTGGATCGTCTCGATATTTTGTTCTTTAATCATTTTTAAGAATTTATCGTTGTCGCCGATCTTATCAAGTGAAAAAACAGATTCTTTTAGCTCTGTTCCAAGGTAATATTCGATCTTAACTTCTTTTTTCCCGTATTTCATTTTGAGATCTCTTACAGTCGAAGTTTCTGTGATGATACCTTTATTCATGAAAACAACATGGTCGCATAATTGCTCGACATCTCCCATGAGATGCGTGGTAATGAAAACTGTCTTTCCCGCCTTCTTTGTTTCCAAAATCATATCTTTGATGATCTTCGCGTTTTTCGGATCAAGCCCGGCAGTCGGTTCATCAAGAAACAAGACTTTTGGATCATTCAAAAGTGCTCTGACAAAGTTCAGTCTGACTTTCATACCTTTCGAGAATTCCCCGACCATCTGATTCTTCGCTTCATGCAAGCCAAGCCTTACCAGCAATTCATTGTAATCAATGTTCTTTTTGTAAAGGCCCGCAAAATAATCGAGGTTTTCCATAGCGGTGAGTTTGTTAAAATGCACAGGCATCTCGAACCCGACACCGATTTCCTCATAGAAGGACTTGTTATAGGAATGCAAATCTTTGCCCAAATACAAAATTTCTCCCTGATATTCTGTTAAAAGCTTGCTCAATATTTTCTGGGTTGTCGATTTTCCGGCTCCACTCGGTCCAAGCAGTCCGAAGATTGTTCCTTCCTCGACAGAAAAGGAGATGTCGTCAATTACATCAAAAGTCCCTTTCGGATAACGGAAACGCAAATTGTTAACTTCAAATAATTTAGTCATATTATTTCTCCATTCCTCTCAAAACTGATTTGAGAAAGCGAATGCTTTCATCCCGTATCGAATTCATGTATTCAATTGACAATTTATGGTTCATATATTTAGCCTGAAGGCCAGAAACTGCAATTTCAAGATAGTTCATCACATCTTCCTTGGAAAAATCATCACGGATTTTTTCCATCGGTATCTCATCAAAGAAATATCTGATTGAAAGTTTGGTCAAATCCTGAAGATGGGACGCGATTTTTGCCTCAAGTCCTTTCGGAGGAGAGCCGAGAGCTTCTAACATAACGGAAGTATCATATGGATGCATTTTGCTATATTCGAATTTCCACATAATGATGGATACAATCTTGTCAAAAATGTCGTCATACTTCGAGGTATCTAGATTATTCAATGCAGAAATCATCGCATCAAGTGCTGCTTCAAAGACAGCATAGAAGAGCCCTGCCTTGGAACCAAAAGTCTTGAAAATCAAACCTTTGGATACTTTCGCTTTCGGGTAGATGACATTCGTAGATGCCAATTTATAACCATGAAGTCCAAACTCTTCTTTGGCTACCTGCATGATCCTATCTCGGGTCAAATCACTTGAATTCAAGCTATCAGTCCTCTCCGTGACCACATGGTCACCAATATTATACTTTGCTTATTTTGTTTTGTCAAGAGGGTAATAAAAAAACCGCTTATGCGGCTTAATTTTTTCGTAATACCAAAATGTTTTCCCTAAATACAGCGGGTAATTCACATTCAAATTCCATCCATTCATTAGTCCTCGGATGAGTGAATCCCAAAGTTTTTGCATGCAGATATTGACCGAATTCGGCTTTTGAACTTTTTGAGTTGTAAATGTAGTCTCCGACCAAGGGGTGTTTGATATAAGCCAAGTGAACCCGGATTTGATGAGTTCTTCCTGTTTCTAAAACACATTCGATCAATGTTTTGCTGGAGAACCTTTCTAGGACAGTAAAATGAGTGATGGCGGATTTCCCATCTCCAACGACTGCCATTTTTTTTCTGTCTCTAGGGTCTCTTCCGATTGGAGCGTCAATTGTACCAGTTTGGTTCAAAATCACACCTTCGACTAAAGCAATGTATACTCTTTTTGTTGTTTTGGCTTTGAGTTCGGTCTGCAGTTTCTGGTGGGCATAATCTGTTTTTGCGACCATGAGCAATCCGCTTGTATCTTTGTCGATTCGATGCACGATGCCGGGCCGAAGCGTTTCTTTGAAGTTCGAGAGTTGATTGATATGGTATAGAAGCGCATTCACGAGCGTATGAGTGTAATTCCCCGGTGCGGGATGAACAACCATGCCTGATGGTTTGTTCACGACCAAGAGGTCATCATCTTCAAAAACAATATCCAAAGGAATGTTCTCCGGAGTGATCTCAAGTTCAGTCAAGGGCAGTTCTTCCATCTGCAAAAAATCGCCAGGTTTAACTTTGTAGCTGGCTTTGGCAGGGGAGCCATTGACCAAAACAAGTTTGGCTTCGATCATTTTCTGGACAGTCGTTCTTGAATATTCCTCAATCAAAACTGCGACAAATTTGTCGAGTCTTTCGATTTGATCATCGGATCTTACTACATACTCATATGCACTTTCTTGGTTAGACATTTTTCTTCAGTCTCCGTTTCGGTTCAAAAAAGAATTGGTCAATCAAAAAAACTGTGATTCCGACCGTGAGGTACATGTCAGCTACGTTGAAGACAGGCTCCCAAATGGCCGGAAAAGCGATGAAATCGACCACGCGGTGGTCTGGTTGAAAAATTCTGTCGATCGTGTTGCCGATCGATCCGGCGATAAGTAGCGTGAGCGCCAAAGTGTAAAAGATTCTTTTTTTATCCTTGAAATTGTTCTTGAAAAACATATATCCAAACACCGCCAAAGCGACGATAAAGACAGCAATGAAAAAGTAAAGGGCGAAACCAACGTCTCCGGCAATGCCAAAAGCTGCACCAGGGTTTCTAACATACGTGAAATGAAAAAAACCATCGATGATTGGCAAACTGTCACCGACAGTTGCAAAATAGGTAACGACCAACAGTTTCGACAATTGATCGATTACTACAAGTCCTAATAAGATAAGCAACCAAAATAGCATAACATTCCTCCTCTATACCATCCAGACAGGGATCATAACCAACAAGATTATCAGGCCTATTGCCAGAATCAAGATGTTCAGTGAAACCATGCTCCAGAAAAACACCTTTTTAAGATCTGACAGTGCTTCAGGATTTTTCAAAGATAAAGCCTTCTTGGTCAGATGATGCCACAAAATATTGTGACCCATGGCTGCGACGATCAACAAAACTGTGACCGTATTGACTTTATACATAAAGACAATCATGACTTCCACAAGGATGACATAGATTGGTACCGCTATAAGCGATGAAAAGATAAATCCGCCCAAGATGGAATCACAGATTTTCTTGCAACCAAATTCAGCGATATATTTTTTCCATTCTGCTATGCACTTTTTCATCCTCAATCACCCAAACTTTCCAGATAGTCAAGCGCGTCCTGGAATGTGGCTACTGATACCAGCCATTCCGAATAATCAATATTATATGCCTCGCAGACATTGACCGCTGTCAGGTAATCATTGGGAGACATGAAAAAGACGTCGACATTGTTTTCATAGGCGGTGAGAACTTTTTGCTTCACTGCACCGATATTTCCCACGGTGCCGGCATAGTTGATTGTGCCGGTGCCGGCAATTTTCAATCCATGCGTGATGTCTTCTGCAGCTAACATATTATATACCGCAAGTGTCTGTAACAACCCACCAGAAGATCCACCAGTGTTTGATGGTTTTTCGGTAAAGATCGGGTAACTCAAAGCAGGATCAACTTGCTTATAGGTGACAAAGGTGATGCCAAAAAGTCCCACCTCAGCATTTTTGACAATTGGAACAGTATAACTCTCGCCATTTTCTTTCTCAAAGGTCATGTCATAGGTCCCGCCGTTAATTGTTACACCGGAAATTTCTTCGATAGTATAGACAGTTTCATCATTTTCCCCGACAAGTGAGATGAAGGCGTCACCGAAATCAATGTCCGCATAGTGAGAAAGATAGGATGCCTTGCCAAACACAATGGTTTTATCTTCATATGCGACATGAATCGAAGCGTCAATCTGGTTCATGGCCTCATAGGCAACGATGATTGCTGTGGACACTGAGATGTCCTTATCGGCATAACTGATCTGGGCAATTTCCTGATTGGTGTATTCCTCGTAGCTTGTCGGCAACACATTGATGTCGACATAGGGATTGAAATACCCGACAAGAAATTGAAAGATTGTCGGTCGTGGAATTGACATCACAAATGTCGAAGAGATTGTTCCTTCCACTTCTTTGTCTTGATTATATTCAATAGAAATGATTTTTTCCACTTCTGTCAGACCACCTGGTGAATAGACCAGGTATTGCAAAGGAAACAATAGCAAAAACATCATGACAAGATAGGGTATGAACAATAATTTTATATGCAGCCAATATTTTTCTGAGAGTTCATTCATGAAGTGTTACCTCAAGTCGGATTTTATCCAGTTTTCTTGTTTTGATCTTAGCGGCCGCAAACAACCGTTTGGCGGCTATATCGATATCTGTACCGGCATATTTTTCTTCAAGGAAGACGACTTCTTTAATCCCGGATTGAATAATCAGTTTCGCGCACTCATTACAGGGGAACAAAGTAACATAGATCCTCGATCCTTGCAAATCAACGCTCGAGTTCAAAATCGCATTCGGTTCGGCATGGACGACATAGGGATATTTTGTCTCTAGGAATTCCCCTTCTCTTTCCCAGGGAAAGTCATCGTCATCGCAACCAATCGGAAAACCGTTGTAACCGATACCAACGATTCTGTTTCTTTGATTTACTATGCAAGCTCCGACCTGGGATGTGTCATCTTTGCTTCTCATGCTGGACAGTATTGCCACCCCCATGAAGTATTCGTCCCAAGCTATGTAGTTGTTTCTCTTCATTTTTTATTCTCCATAAGATGGTACTGCACGGCAATTTTAGCTGCCAACTCGCAATTATTGTAAACAAGTTTGCGATTTGCATCTAAACTTCTCCCGCCGGTAATCTCATTCACTCTTTTCAAAAGAAACGGTGTTACATCTTTGCCCTTGATGCCTTTTTCCAATGCATCATGTACGGCTTTTTCAATCGCGTCGTCAATCATTGCTTTTGGGAAGGAAGAATTTTCCGGAATCGGATTGCAAATCAAAACGCTACCTTGAAATTGCATAGATTCCTTGGTCAGGATATATTTCGCGATATCTTCAGGAGAATCGTAACGGAAGTTGACTTTCAAATCCGATTCCCTTGTGAAAAAAGCCGGCAAAACATCAGTCTGATAGCCAATAACTGGCACACCCTTTGTTTCCAGATATTCCATGGTTTTGTCCAAATCAAGAATCGCTTTCGCTCCTGCACAAATCACATAAACATCTGTCTTGGCAAGTTCTTCCAAATCGGCTGAAATATCGAATGTTTCTTCAGCATTTCTGTGAACGCCGCCAATGCCACCGGTCGCAAAGAATTTGATTCCCGCCATCTTGGCGGCAATCATGGTTCCGGAAACTGTCAAGGCACCAGTCAGTTTTTTATCAATGATGTAGGCGAAATCCCGCCTGGATACTTTGTGAACTGAGGCCCCGGTACTGCCAAGCATTTCCAACTCCGTTATGGATAGGCCAATCGTGATATCGCCGTTTAAAATCGCAATTGTCGCCGGAACGGCCCCGTTGTCGCGGATGACTCTTTCACAGATCAAAGCAGTCTCCACATTTTGTGGATAGGGCATTCCATGGGTGATGATCGTTGTTTCGAGTGCGACAATTGGCAAATGTTTTTTCATAGCTTTTTTTATGTCAGAATGGATTCTAATCACGGTATTCCTCCTTTAATTCATTATTTTTGGCTAAATGCAAGTTGATGTGACAATAACCTCCTGGTACTTTGTCAAGATAATCTTGATGGTAGTTTTCGGCATCATAGAAATTTGACGCCAGTTTAGAGACTGTTTGGATTGGAAGCAGATATTTTTTCTTGATCGAATCAAGATAGTTCTGGACTTTTTCCAGGTCGGATACTTCAAACAGAAAGATTCCGCTTCGATATTGGATGCCGACATCATTTCCCTGTTTGTTGATAGTCGTCGGATTGACGATCCGAAAAAAGTGTTCCAGGATTTTTTCCAACGAGATAAGCTTTTCGTCATATTCTACCTTCACAGCCTCGGCATGTCCGGACTGATGACATACATCCTCATATGAAGGATTTATACCTTCTGCGTCTGTATATCCAACCGTGGTCGAAAGGATTCCCTTCAGGCGTTTGTAATAGGCTTCAACGCCCCAAAAGCAGCCTCCGGCAAGGATTATTTTTTTCACAGTATCTAATCTCCAATCTCGATCATCTTTCTGATAACGAAACCGGCAATAACCAATCCGGCTGCGGATGGAACAAAAGCGGTCGATCCCAACCTGATGTTCTCATTGTTCGATTTTATTGGAGTCTCTCTGGAATAAGCAACAGGTACTTCCAGCGAAGATCCACTCAGTTTCAGCGACTGCCGGATAGTTTTAGCCAGGGGACAGACGCTGGTTTTTGCAAGTGATGCTATTTCAACCATTTCCGGATAGAATTTATTGGCAAAACCCATACTGGAAATGATCAATTGTTTATTTTCAAGACATTTTTTAATCAATTGAACTTTGGCAGAGACATCATCGATTGCATCAACTATCCAGGATGGAGATAGTTTAAGAAAAGAATCAATGTTGTCTGAGGAAAGTCTTTCATTAAAGATTTCGACTTCGATATCAGGATTTATGTCCTTGATTCTAGCCTTCATAACTTCGGTTTTGAATAACCCTACCGTCGAATGCAACGCAATGATCTGGCGGTTGATGTTGGAGATATCGACAAAATCATAATCGATTAAATATAATTTACCCACATTGCTTCTGGCAAGCGCTTCAGCAGCGTATGATCCTACCCCTCCAAGCCCAAAAATCATGACACTCTTGGATTTCAGCGAATCAAGTAAGTCTTTACCAATCAAGGCTTCAAATCGAGAAGTGGGCATAAGTGTCTCCTAACAAATATGGCTGCACCCGCAGCCATCATTTTTTCCCCATATAGTCAAACTTAAAGTATCGCCGGCCGAGCGTAATCAAAATAAATAACATAACCGCAAAAATAACGACCAGTACATTTGCAATATACTGCCTGCTTCCGCCCAAATAATCGTATAGCACTGCAATGCCAAGCAGTCCAAAAGCGCTGATGAAAAGCAAATATATGAATTCGCTTCTATAAGAAGGTTTGACTTTTCTTTTCAAATAATCCCGCCTAAGAAATAAAATTCCGGTTCCAATGCCAGTGAGGGCGAGAGTCGCCATCAGTGCCCAAAAGATGAATTGCAGGATATTGACGTGCTGATCGATATCAAAAGTATAGGTTATTACAAGAATATTTGGTACCAAAAGAATCGCGGTTGCATAAAACAAAATCATGCGGATTTCGAATTCCGAATGGATTTTTACTTTTTTCCCGGGGATCATGGTTTATTATCTCCACCGGCATTTTCAACCTGCCAGACTTGTTGCTTCTGTTCTTTGAAGAAATTATAAAAAACTCTGATCGAAGCAGCTATCGGCGAAGCGAAGACAACACCTAAAGCCCCAAAGAGGGAACCAAAGAACAAAATTGACATGATGATGATGAGTGGATGCATTTCGAGCTGATGACCCATGATGATTGGTTGGAAGATGTTGCCTTCGATATTTTGCAAAACGACATTCACCACAAGAACCAATAAAGGCCCTGGGGCACCTCCGGCAATAAATGAATAGACAATCGGCGGAACAGCTGCCAGAATCGTTCCGAAATAAGGGATGATGTTTGTTACACCTACAAGCACACCGAAAACAAAATAGTATTTAAGTCCGATTAACTTGTAGACGATTGTCGCAACTGATCCAATCGCAACCATCAAAAGCAATTGACCACGTAGATACGCTCCTACAGTCTGGTTTAATTTTGAACCAAGATCGGCAACGCGTTTTTCGTGTTTTGGCGGGATGATTGAGCGTAGTCTTTCGCTGATCATCTCGTAATCACGCAGATAGTAGATAAGCATAATCGGTAGAATCGCAATCGCTGTGAGCAGCGGGAGCATGATGCTTGAGAGCGAACTCAGAAGTTGAGGCATCGTCGAATCAAGCCAGGTATTTAAAAGATCGGTATCGGTGATGTATGCGGCAATTCTATCGTAGATATCTGTTCCGAGAATGAAATCATTTCTCAAGTCTCCGGTCAGATAGTCAATTATTTTTTGGAAATCGTTATTAAAGAAGTTAGAAATTTCAGACACGATGAATGGAGTCACAAAATAGAACGTTGCGAAGATGATTGCTAAAGTGATGACGAATACGATTGCGAGTGACAATCCTCGAGGTCCGATACCCTTTTTCTCCAAAAACTTAATCAGGGGAAACATAATAAGTGCAAGTAGATATGCTAAGGCGACTGGAACGATGACAGCTTTGAGTGCGCCAATGATCCAGTTCCAGACATCCGAGAATTGAACGGCCATGAACAAGACGGCAAGCGCAAGCAGCGCGATTGCAAGAAATTTAATGATTCTGTTCAGACGTTCATCGGAAATCGGTTTTTTCTTCACATCTAACACTTCCCATCACATTAAAAAATTATAGCATAGAAAACGTTAAAAAAGTAGAGCATAATTAAAAACTCAGCAATCTTCCTCGCATCCATCACAAGCATCAGAACAGCCTGTTGAATATTGACGAATCTTCAAAACCAGATTTTCGTAAAGTTCCTCTAGGGGTATACGATCCTGTTCTCCAGTTTTGGCGTTTTTCACATTGACCACATTATCCTTAATTTCATCTTCTCCATAGATAAGATAAAACATCGGATTATATTTTTCGGCTTGTTTGAACTGGGCCTTGAGGTTACGGTCCTGATAGTCGTATTCAACAACCAGACCGCCATGACGGAGCATCTCGGTAATTGCTAGGGCCTTTGTTTTGGCAACACTGCCCAATGCAATCAAAAACGCATGGATATATTCAGTATCAGGTTTCTTGTTTAGTCCATCAATCGCCAAAAGCAATCTTTCCATGCCAAAAGCAAATCCGACTGCCGGAAGTTTTGGTCCGTCCAAAGTTTCGGACAGACTGTTATACCTGCCTCCGCCACCTAGAGTCGATTGGGCACCGAGACTTTCAAGATCTGTCTCTAATTCAAAAACTGTATGTGTATAATAATCCAAGCCTCTGACAAGGTTCTTGTCAATGAAATATTTGATGTTCATTTCATCAAGATTGGCCAACACTTCATCAAAATGCGACCTGTCTGCTTCAGTCAAATAATCAAGTGGCTTCGGTGCCTTATGCAAAACCGGATTGTCCTTGTCTATTTTGCAATCAAGAACTCTCAATGGATTTTCGTCGAAGCGTCTCTGACAGTCATGGCAAAGCGTTTTGACATGCGGTCGCAAATAATCCTTGAGCGCAGTAATATATGCTTCCTTGCTCGGTAAATCTCCCAAGGAATTGACTTTAACAATGACATTAGGTATTTTTAATGCCAGCAAAAAAGTGGTCGCATAAGCAATCATTTCGCTGTCAACTAGTGCGCTTTTTAAGCCGATGGCTTCCGCCCCGAACTGATGAAATTGTCTTTGTCGGCCTTTTTGCGGTCTTTCATAGCGAAACATCGGACCATAATAGAACACTTTGAGCGGTTGCGCTGAGGTGGAGTAGAGCTTGTTCTCGATGACACTTCGCACAATCGAAGCTGTTCCTTCGGGACGCAAAGTGATCATTCTTTTGCCTCTGTCCTCAAAATCGTATGTCTCTTTCTTCACGATATCGGAAGTGTCGCCCACACCTCTATGGAAAAGTTCGCTCGCTTCGAAAATCGGAGTTCTGATCTCCTCAAAATTATAGATTCTCGAAACTTGTCGGATGACATATTCGAGTTCCTGCCACTTTTTCGCATCCTGGGGCAATATATCCTGTGTTCCTTTTATTTTTGAAATCATTTTATCTTGTATAATCAAATCGTCTATTTGTAGATGATTTGATTATATCTCCTTTCTTGC
>CAZLAQ010000023.1:0-32598 GCA_964557695.1 uncultured Candidatus Izemoplasmatales bacterium
AAAAGAATAAACTTGCAAAAGATAAAGGGGAATCATATCTTGCGGGTGATGATAAGAAAGTTGCTGTTATATCACGTTTAAGTGAGTGGGTAAGTAATGTCACTGGTTCAACAGAAAAAGCAGTAGAGTTTGTTGAAACTAACCAATCAAAGATTGAAACCATCATTGATGATTACATATCTTTCAGCAATAAGATGCAGGGTAAAGAAACTTTATCCGAAGCAGAAAAAATAATCGCTGATAAATTGAGTAATAAAGGATAGTAATACTTGCTATAAGAACTTGATTTAGGTAATATGTGTCATAACAAAATCAAGGAGGAAAAGTATGTTAAACCAAGTAATTTTAGTAGGTAGTGTGAACAAACTCGATAAGTTTTCAGGAATTGTTTCAATCGATATTAAAAGGCCAAATGGCAAAGACACGGATTTGATTCCGGTAACTCTAAATGAAGGATTGATAGATAGTGTCATGGAGTACCTTTCCGAAGGTTCAACAATCGGAGTCAAAGCATCACTCAACATCGATAACAACATCCTGAGGATTATAGGAGAAAAAGTTACCTTTATAAATACTAAAAACGAATAAGAAAACAGAATCAAGAAGAAGGCCGCGCTAGTTAAATAGTGCGGCTTTTTTGTTTGTCTTGGTTTTTAGCAAAATATAGGTAAAAGTACTTGTTCATCTGTAAAAATTGTTTATTTCTGAACTAAAACTATTTTTCTATATGAAAAGATTTTGGGATTTTGTTAGGTTTTTTAACAAAAAATTTGATTTACCATTGTAAATGACTGGACATTATTATATAATACAATTATTCGGTAATAGAACAAACAAAAAACAGAAGGTGACTCTATTGAACGATAACTCATTCTTTAAACCAACAGTTCTTTATAAAGAGTTTATGATCTTAGATTTGATTGAAAAGAACAAAGACATCACCCAGCGCATGATCGCAGATCAAATTGGGGTTGCTGTGAGTATGGTAAATGACTATCTCGATATTTACGAAAAAGATAGGCTTATTAAAAGAAAAAAGCACTCTACAAAGACTATAGAGTATTTTATCACTAAAAAAGGTACAGAAAGACGGAAATTACTTAATATTAATTATTTACATAATTCACAATTAATATATGATGTAGCAAAAGCTAATATTAAACACTTCCTAGAGGACTTAAGTGATAGAGGTATTTGCCATCTTACAATATATGGCGCAGGTGAAGTTGCGACAATAATTTTAAGTGTACTTGTTAGCGAGGAAATGACTACAAGATTTAAGTTATCTGTAATTGATGATGATATAAATAGAGTAGGTAACAAAATCTTGGGTATTCAGATTCAAAGCACCAAAGACATTAACGAAATATACTATGACAGTGTTTTTCTAGGAAGTTACACTTACAGAGATTCAATGTATTCGAAAGCTTTAAATATAGGAATCCCCGCTGATAAAATTATTAAATATTTTGATTAAATGAAAAGAGAGGGTCGCGAATGTCACTTAAATTAATGTACATAACCAATAATCCAGTTGTAGCTAAAGCAGCAGAATTATCCGATATTGATTGGATATTTATCGATTTAGAATATCTTGGTAAAGAACAACGTCAAGCAAATATGGATACAGTTAAGTCTAGACATTCTGTATCTGATATAAAATTAGTTAAGGCTTGTTTAGAGAAAAGTAGACTTTTAGTAAGAATTAACCCTATCAATGCAAATAGCGAGAAAGAAATAAATGATTCAATCAATGCAGGTGCCGATATTCTAATGTTACCTTATTTTAAGGGCTATATGGATGTAAAAATATTCTTAGATTTTGTTAACTCTAGGGTTAAAACTTGTCTTCTTCTTGAAACACCAGAAGCAGTTGAAGATATAAACGAGATTATATCTGATCAAAGAATAAATTTTATTCATATTGGCCTTAATGACCTACATTTAGGGTACAAGTTGATGTTTATGTTTGAGCTACTTAGTAACGGCACAGTGGATAGAATTATAAAGGAAATATCAAAAACTAACATAATATATGGATTTGGTGGCATTGCAGGATTAGGTGAAGGTGATTTACCTGCAGAACACATAATAACTGAGCACTATAGATTAAAATCAGAGATGGCAATCTTATCTCGATCCTTTTATAAGCAAACCGGATTAGAAAACGATATACAATCTGTGTTTGATATTTTAGATCCAAAGGTAAAAGAGATTCGAGCTTATGAGAAAAGTCTAAAATTTAAAGAATCGGGATTTTTTGTAGAAAACAGAAAAATGCTTGATACAAAAGTGAATAAAATCAAACAAGGAAAAATAAGAATATGAAATTTGACTATAAAACAATAAGAAATTTAACTGATAAAATTGGAGATTCTTTTTATTACCTAGATACGGAACAATTTATTTTAAACTATGACAATTTGTTGGATTCCTTTAGACAATTTTATAAGAATACACACATTGCATATTCATACAAAACCAACTACATACCTGATCTATGCAAAATTGTAGATGAAAAAGGTGGATTTGCAGAAATTGTCTCTGATATGGAATATCGATTAGCAAAATCAGTTAAAGTTGAGGATATAAACATTTATTATAATGGACCGTATAAAAGCGAAAACTCTATTGAAAGCTTATTAGTAAATGGCGGTTACGTTAATATAGATTCGTTATATGAAATGGATATAATAGAAACTATTGCCAAAAAACATAGTGAAAAAGTGCTAAAAATCGGCATTCGTGTTAATTTAGAAATCAATGACGGCGTTTTATCACGATTTGGTTTCGATGTAAATGATGAAAGTTTTGAAGAATTAGTATCAAGAATTAATAATATTTCAAATATCAGTCTTGTTGGAATTCATCTACATATAGCAAGTAGAAGCCTATACACTTGGCATCCTAGGGTGAAACAAATTATAAAATTGGTAGAATCTAGGTTCAATCCTAAAGCTCTTGAGTATATTTCATTAGGTGGAGGATTGTATGGTAATATGCACGAAAGTTTAAAAGAACAATTTTCAGACCCCATACCATCATTTAGTGATTATGCAGATGCTGTAGCCAAAGATTTTTATGAATTCGCTCATAAATACGACGTTGAAGATTCACTAAAACTTCTTATTGAACCAGGTAGTGCACTTGCGGGAGATGCAATGAAATTTGTTTCAAAAGTAGTAAACATAAAGAATATTCGAGGCAAGTATATCGCCACTCTAGCAGGAAGTATATATAACATTAACCCTACGTTAAACAAGAAAAATCCGCCAATAGAAATTATACGTAAAGTCAAAGAGAATACTAAACAATACACTGATTTAGATTTTGGTGGGTACACATGCATTGAATCTGATTATTTATTTAAAGGCTACACAGGAGATTTGAGTATAAATGATTATGTAGTTTTTAGTAATGTTGGTTCCTATTCAGTTGTATTAAAACCACCATTCATTTTGCCAAATTTTGGTATAGTCAAATTTAAAGATGGGGATTTCATTGAAATAAAAAGACCTGAACAGTTTATAGACATATTTAATACATACAAAGGTACTCATAATGAATCTACTGATTAAGAGACTAATGGATATATTTGCTTCTTTGATTTTACTAATTTTGTTATTACCCGTTTTTTTCATTGTTTCAATAGCTATAAAAATTGATTCAAAAGGAC
This sequence comes from uncultured Candidatus Izemoplasmatales bacterium, assembly GCA_964557695.1. Lineage (GTDB taxonomy): Bacteria > Bacillota_I > Bacilli_A > Izemoplasmatales > Hujiaoplasmataceae > JAAYZB01. The sequence continues at coordinate 3,677 of CAZLAQ010000023.1, forward strand.
CCGTCTTCTTCAAACAAAAGAGATTAACTAAAAATGGTCAGATCTTTCTAATATTGAAGTTTAGAAGTATGGTTACTAATGCTGAAAAAATCGGAAGTGGATTATTTAATTTTAAAAATGACACTAGAGTTACAAAGGTCGGACGATTCTTAAGAAAAACTAGTTTAGATGAATTGCCTCAAATTATTAATGTCCTAAAGGGAGATATGTCTCTCGTTGGCCCTAGACCATCTGTTCTAAACGAAATTGGTGAATATAATGATTTGAACGAAAAATACAAAAAAAGATTTCAAATGAAGAGTGGTATAACTGGATTAGCTCAAGTTAGTGGTAGAAATGAATTACCGTGGTCAGAAAAAATAAACTACGACAATAAGTACATCGACAGGTTTACAAAAGAAGGTATTTTGTTGGACATTAAAATAATCTTATTGACTTTGATTAGTGTATTTAAGTCAAAAGACATTTATGAGGGGAAAGATGTTTTCTATGAAGGAATATCTGATGAAGAAATTGCAAGGATTGAAACTGATAAAATAATAGCTGAGGCTACAAGGAAAGATGGGTAGTGTAAATGAGCAATAATAGGTTGATTTGGTTAAATGGTGAAATAATGAAAGTTGAAGATGCAAAAATAAATGTTTTGTCACCAACTGCACAATTCGGGGCTAACGTTTTTGAAGGAATAAGATGTTATTGGAATGATGAAAAGCAAGTACTTTATGCTTTTAGACTCGATGATCATTATAAAAGATTATTAAACTCAATGAAAATGTTTAGGATGGAAATGAGATTTACGGTCAATGACTTTAAAAAAGCTTTAATTGATATTGTCAAAGCAAATGAATATAAGGAAGATATAGCAGTTAGACAAACCGTCTTCATTGATGGCTTTGGTTCATGGTTTTCTGAGGGTCCCATTGGCATGTTTCTTGCACCGATTCCAAAAGGTAGAACCCTGCTTGAAAACAAAGATGGATACAGTGCTTGTGTTAGTTCTTGGGAACGTATAAGTGATAGAAACATATCTCCAAGAGTTAAAGTTGGGGCTAACTATATAAACAGCAGAATGGCTCAACTTGAAGCTAAACGAAACGGTTATGACACTGCAGTTTTTATGAACAGTCAAGGGAAAGTATCAGAAGGTCCTGGCTCTTGCATATTTATTGTTCGTGAGGGTAAGCTTCACACTCCTTTGCTTACAGACTCTGTACTGGAGAGTATAACAAGAGATACTGTGATTAAAATTGCAAAAAAGATACTTCATATTGATGTTTTAGAAAGAACCGTTGACAGAACTGAATTATATATATCTGATGAAGTTTTCTTGTGTGGTTCAGCAATGGAAATTGTACCAATAGTATCAGTAGATGGTATTTCTATAGGGTCAAATTCTGAAGGATTAATTACTAAGCAATTGAGAGAAACTTATCTAGATGTGGTAAAATCAAATATTACTTTGGAAGAGAATTGGCTTATTAGTATTTATTAGATTTATGATAGGGGGTCTTACCATTTTTGAACTATATATTTATGACAAAACTTTAATTGGTAACACTAATGTTTACACAAGCGGTTTTATTGTTGATAAGCAGAAAATTTCTTTGTGTACTATACTAAAGTCTCAAAATAAAATATACGATTTATATTGGTATCTTAATACAAGAGGAAATTGTACTAAATATTTCGTGATGTATAAAAATAAAATTATCCATCACTCGTATGCAACCAACCGAATATTTAAGTTTCCATTTATGATGAAAAATGATTTGCAAATTGGTAATTGTTATACAGACATTAATTATAGAGGTAAGGGAATCTATCAATTTGTCATCAAAAACATAGTTAATGAATATTTTACCTCGAATCCAAATGGTGATGTTTTTATGTTGGTTAAAAATAACAACACTGCATCAATTTCTGGAGTATTGAAAGCTGGATTTAAAAAAATATCAAAAATAGAGACTATAAAACTATTTGGATTGATTAAGATATATAGGAAAATATAGGTTTATATAAAAAAGAAATCAAAAGGAGAGAACACATGAAAATTGCTGTTGTAGGAACAGGATATGTAGGTTTAGCAAATGCTGTTTTACTTAGTCAAAACAACGAAGTAGTTGCTCTTGATATTGTTGATTCAAGAATCGATATGATTAACCGTAAAACATCTCCGATAGTTGACAAAGAAATTACCGAGTATTTAAATAATAAGAACCTCAATTTGAAAGCTACTATGTCAAAAGATGAAGCATATAATAATGCAGATTTTGTTGTTATCGCGACACCTACAAATTATGACGAGGTTCTTAATTCTTTTGATACATCAACCGTAGATAGTGTGCTTTCTGACATCAACTATCATAATAAAAAGGCTACAGTTATAATCAAATCTACTGTTCCTGTGGGTTATACTTCTCAAAAATCGAATGAGTATAATGAAATGAAAATCATTTTCTCACCTGAGTTTCTTAGAGAGGGAAAAGCGCTCTATGATAATTTATACCCGTCAAGAATAGTTATCGGGGATTCATCGAAAGAAGCCAAGGTTTTCGCAGATTTATTGTGTGAAGGCGCAGTTAAAAAAGATATAGATCTTCTTTTCACCGGATCCACTGAATCAGAAGCGATAAAACTATTCTCAAATTCTTATCTAGCACTTAGGGTTTCCTTCTTTAATGAGTTAGATACTTATGCAGAAATTAAAGGATTGAAGAGTCAAGATATAATAGAAGGAGTTGGTCTAGATCCTAGAATCGGATCACATTACAATAACCCTTCGTTTGGTTATGGTGGTTATTGCTTGCCAAAAGACACTAAACAGTTATTAGCAAATTTTGAAAATATTCCTCAAAATATTATTACTGCCATTGTTGAAGCAAATAAAACTAGACAAAAACATATTTCTGAAATGATTAACAGTAAAAAACCAAGTATTGTAGGCATATATCGTTTAGTAATGAAAAGTGATTCAGACAACTTTAGACATTCATCAATACAAGGGGTAATGAAAATATTACTTGATAAAGGTATTAGAGTTATAATATACGAACCAACCATAAGTGAAAGTAGTTATCAAGGATTAGAAGTGATTAACAATTTTGAGCAGTTCATTTTGGACTCTGATATTATAGTAGCTAACAGAATGCATAAAGAACTTGTACCTTTTGAAAGCAAAATCTATACCCGCGATATTTATGCACGTGATTGAGTATAGCAATTTATATTAAAAAGTATTTTAATGAGGTGATAAAATGCATAATAATGAAAAGATATCTGTTATACTTCCAGTTTACAATTCATCAGAGTTTATAATTGCAACACTAAACTCAATAATTAATCAAACACATAGAAATATTGAAATAATCATTATAGATGACTGCTCAACAGACAATACAAATGAGTTGATTGATTCTATTAAAGATGATAGGATTGTCAAAATAATCTTCAAAAAAAATCGTGGAGTAGCTCATGCAAGAAATGAAGGATTGAAATTGGCGAAAGGACGATTCGTTGCATTTATTGACAGCGATGATATTTGGATAAATAATAAACTTGAAGTTCAATTGCATTTTATGATGAAGAACAATATTGCTTTTTCTTACACTGCAATTGAAATAATCAATGAAGATGGTGATTTACTAAAAACAAAGCGAAGAATTATTGAAAGAGTATCATATGGAAGGCTACTGAGAAACACTGTTATTGCAACTTCATCAGTAATGATTGATACAAAAACTACAGGACTTGTTCAAATGCCAATAATTAGGTCGGGACAAGACTATGCGACATGGTTGTATCTTCTAAGAACTATTAAATATGCTTTTGGTATTGATCAAGTTCTAACAATATATAGAAAACGTTCTAACTCCCTCTCGTCATCAAAAACGAAAAACTTTAAGAAATTGTACAGAATACAAAGAGATTATGAGAATATCGGAAGACTTCACGCCGCATTTAATATACTTTTTTATATAATAAATGCTGTAAAAAAACATTATTTTTAGTAATTGGTAATTTTTAAGTTTTAATAAAAAGAATGAAAGGAGATAACTCAAGTGTTTAAAAGTGAGTTTTGTAAAAAATAATGATTATACGATCAAAAGCTCCACTGAGATTAGGTTTAGCTGGAGGGGGAACTGATCTTGAGAGCTATTCAAGTATTTATGGTGGTGTTGTTCTCAATGCGACTATAAATATGTATGCTCATTGCACAATAGAATTAGTAAATGAAAGGTCAATCGAATTTGTAGCCAAAGACATGAATATTTCAGAAAGATTTCCTTGTTTGCCTGTACTTCCAATAAGTGATAAACTTCCACTACATTGTGGCGTGTACAACAGAATAGTAAAGGATTTTAATAAAGGAGAACCGATGAATTTGCGTGTGACAACCTATTCTGATGCACCTCCCGGTTCAGGCTTGGGTACTTCTTCAGCTGTTGTGGTAGCTATTCTAAAGGCTTTTATAGAATTATTGAAATTACCTTTAGGAGAATATGATGTCGCACACTTAGCTTATGAGATTGAACGATTAGATTTAGGTCTTGCGGGTGGAAAACAAGACCAATATGCAGCTACGTTTGGAGGATTTAATTTTATTGAGTTCTACAAAGATGATCGAGTGATAGTAAATCCTCTAAGGATCAGACAATGGATTCGTGATGAATTGGAAGAATCACTTGTATTATTTTTCACAGGAAGGTCAAGAGAAAGCGCAAAAATTATTATCGATCAAATCAAAAATACAACTGAGAAAAACAAGCAAAACATAATTGGAATGCACGAACTTAAAGAATCTGCTTTTAGAATGAAAGAAGCTTTGTTAAAAGGAGATATTGATGGTATTGCACTAGAGTTAAAAAATGGCTGGGAAGCAAAAAAGAAGACATCAAACTCAATTAGTAACAAAATGATTGATGAGATCTATGAAACAGCGATAAAAAATGGAGCAAAAGCAGGAAAAATAAGTGGTGCAGGAGGTGGAGGCTTTATGATGTTTATTGTAGACCCACTAAGAAAAATTGAGTTAATCACTGCACTATTACATTTTGATGGTAAAATTCAAAACGTTGAATTTGTTGATCGAGGTACAAAGGGCTGGTATTTGTAAATTAAAAAGCATTACGTTATTTGTTAATACAAATAATTGGCTATAATTCAAAAATATTATAAATAGTTATGATTAAATGAAAGGGGAATTTATTTAGTATTAAACTAAAGTAATACTAAATATTATCGAGTAAAATGAAAAATAAAAGCTATAATCATATTAGTCATTTAATTGAAAGATATCCTGAACTATCTGATGTAGAAGAAAATATTAGGTTAGCTATTGTGACTGTTTTGCACAGTATTGTTAACGGTGGGACGTTATTGATATGTGGAAATGGAGGAAGTTCAGCAGACAGTGAACACATCGTGGGAGAACTTATGAAAGGATTTATAATTGACCGACCTATTCCTAATAATATAAAAATAAATTTATCAAATATGTACCCTGATGATGCAGAATACCTATTTAAAAATCTACAATCGGGCATTAGATCAATTTCTTTAACTAGTCATTCAGCTCTCACATCAGCATTTTCTAATGACAATGCTTCAGATTTGATTTTTGCACAGCAAGTTTTAGGTTACGGTAGACTAGGTGATGTTTTATTAGCAATCTCTACTTCCGGAAACTCTAAAAATATTGTATACGCAGCCAAAATTGCTAAAAGCATGGATATGAAGGTCATAGCATTAACTGGAAATACTGGCGGAGAACTTAAATTTTACTCTGACATAATAATAAACGTTCCTGAACAAGAAACCTATAAAATTCAAGAATATCATCTTCCGGTATATCATTGCATTTGTCTAGCACTTGAGAATGAACTTTTTGGTGATGAATAAATGGAAGCTATTATTTTAGCGGGTGGTTTCGGTACAAGATTAAAAAATGTTGTTTCTAATCTTCCGAAACCTATGGCACCAATTAATGGTAAGCCGTTTTTGACATATATATTGGACCAACTAAATAATTTTGGATTTAAGAAAGTAGTTTTAGCAGTTGGGTATATGAGTAGTGCAATACATGATTATTATGGAGCTCAATTCAAAAACATGAAAATTGAATATTCATTCGAAAATGAACCTCTTGGAACTGGTGGATGTGTAAAAAAAGCTATAGGAATGACAAGTGATCAATTCGTATTTGTTATAAACGGAGACACCTATTTCAATATAGATTTTTCTAAAATAAGCATACCTAATAATATACTTATTGTATGCAAATATATGGAAGACACCTATCGATATGGACGAATTAAGACTAAAAAAGGTATTGTAAAACAATTTTGTGAAAAAGGTGAGAATGAAGCTGGTTATATTAATGGGGGTATTTATTATATAAATCGAAATCTATTCGATAGATTTTTATTACCAGAAAAATTTTCAATCGAAAATGATTTTTTTATCAAATACATAGATTCCTTGTTTATTGAAACTTACATATCTAATGATTATTTTGTTGATATTGGTGTTCCAGAGGACTATGTGAGGGCTAAGAATGACTTACGATAAAAGAGCACTTTTCTTAGATAGAGACGGTGTTATAAATATAAACTATGGATATGTGTATAAGAAAGATAATTTTTGTTTCATTAAAGGGATTTTTGAGTTGTGTCAGTTAATGGAATCGCTGGGCTATTTAATAATTATAATAACTAATCAAGCTGGAATTGGCAGAGGATACTATAGCGAAAGTGATTATAACATATTGAATGATTGGATGATTTCTAAATTTAAAGATAATAATGTGAATATTTCTCGCACTTACCATTGTCCACACAAACCAGAAGCTAGTTGCGCATGTAGAAAACCGAAACCAGGGCTGATCTTAAATGCAGCAAAAGATTATAATATTAATATCCTTGAGTCTTTTTTGATTGGAGATAAAGAAAGTGATATTCAAGCAGGCATTTCAGCAGGCATAAAAAACAACATTCTCTTTGATGGTAGTGATCATTCAACTACTATTAGTAAATTAAAAGAATTACTTTTAGTTGATGGTTTTAGAATTAAAGACCACGCATGAATTCAAAATCCTTGAACCCTTGACACTTTACTTAATTAAAAAGGAGAACTTATGAATAAACTTAAAATATTAATGATTGATCCATGGAAAAACCACTATATTTCAGGTTTAGTGGAAGAACTATCAATAAACAACGATGTAACTCTCTTCACAAATCGCTATTTTGATTATCACAATAGTAATACTAAAATAATTAAAAAATTCTTCAAGTATAGTGAAAAAATTAAGAGAGGTATAATTCGCAAAATTGTAAGAGGTCTAGAGTATGTCTGTGCATATATTTCATTACTAAAGTATATAAAAAAAGGTGATTATTCAATAATTCACTTTCAATGGTTGTTATTCTACAAAATTGACATACATTACTTGAAAAAAATAAGAAAAACCAATCGAAAATTGGTTTTAACCGCACACAATGTAACTCCACACACAAATGAAACAAAACATATTGAGGATTTAAGAGAAATTTATTCTATTTTTGACATAATATTAGTGCACGGCGAAGCTATAAAACAGGAATTTGGTTTGCTTTTCCCTGAGTATATTTCAAAAGTAAAAATTCAGTTTCATGGAACCTACAAATACCAAGACAGCTCATATGATATAAACTTAGTAACCCCATTTTTACAAAAATTATTCATATCTAAATGCAAAGTTTTTATAATGTTTGGGAATATTTTCTATAACAAAGGATTTGACCGAATTATAGAAATGTGGAAATTAAAAAATATTGTACGTGATTCAATTTTGATTGTTGCTGGAAAAATAGTTCAACCTTATATTGAATTAGAATCACAAATGCATTATATTTTAAATGATAGAAGCATAATATATATTCCATCTTACATTGATGAAAATACATTAAGATTTTTAATAGATACATCTGATTGTATTTTGCTTCCTTATAGACATGCATCGATGAGTGGAGTAGTATTTACAGCAGCTGCAATGAAAAAAACAGTATTAACCACTAAAACTGGCGCTATTCCTGAATATCTAGATAATAAAAATAGTTTTATAGTAGAAAATAGTAATTTAGAATTATTAAATACATTGGAAAAAATAGTTTCCAGTATAGAGAAAGAAAAACTAAAATCAATGGGAGAAGATTTAAGTGATTATATTAACAAGAGCTATTCCTGGGAAAAGATATGTTTAAACCTAATCAAGTATTACAAGGAGTAAGTAATTTGAAAAAAATATTATTTGTAATGACCAATTTAAATAGTGGTGGAATTGCTACATCTTTAGTGAATCTTGTTAATGTGATTGCAGATAATCATAGTTATTCTATTTCTGTATTGTTATTTGACGAATCAGGCTCTAACATTCACAAGTTACCAAATAACGTTTCTATTATTTTAGGTAATAAGTACACATCTTTTCTCTCAAATTCATTAAAATATACGAGAGAAAAAGGTCTTGCCATTTTCCTTTTTAGAGTTTTTGTCACAGGACTTACAAGATTGATAGGAAAGAAATATACATATAAATTAATTTTTTCAACTTTAAGACAAGCATTAGTTTATGATATTGCAATATCTTTTTCTCAATCTTCTCCATCCAATCGTTTATATGGAGGATGCAATGAGTTTGTAATAGAAAAAGTAACAGCCACCCATAAAATAAGTTTTCTACATGCTGACTATTTAAAGTATGGATTGCACTCAAAGTATAATAGCATTCTTTATTCAAAGTTTAATAAAATAGCGTGTGTATCAAATAGCGTAAAAAAGCAATTTATAGATTGCAATCCAAAACTTTCATCAAATACATTTGTTGTAAAAAATATACACGATTGTTCAAAAATTAGGACCAAAGCTAATGATACATCTTTGATATATAATGAAGGCTACAATATTTTGACTGTATCTAGATTGACTAGTGAGAAAGGTCTATTGAGAGCAATGAATGTAATTAAAAAATTGCACGATATAAAACTTGACTTTAAGTGGCATATTGTTGGAGATGGGCCTCTAAAATCGTTTTTAAGAGAATATACTTATAATAATAGCCTATCTGATATAGTTGTTTTTTATGGTGATGATCAAAACCCTTACAAATATATGAAAAATGCAAATGCCTTATTAGTTCCCTCTTTTCATGAGGCAGCACCTATGGTAATAGAAGAAGCAATAATATTAGGACTTTATGTCGTAACTACTAATACATTGTCTGCTGCAGAAATGGTATCAAGTGATGATATAGGGAATATATGTGAAAATAACGAAGATGGTCTCTATAATAGTTTGAAAAAACTAATTACAGAAAGACCAAAGATATTAAATTTACCAAGATATGAAGAGTGTGAAACAATGAATGCTAATCGATTGATTGATTTTAAACAACTTATCGATGATAACTGGGGTGATTATAATGCAAAGACGTAATTTAAGAATCAGTACTGTCTTTCTATTTATGTACTTTTTATTAGCTCCTTTTGAAGACAGTCTGAATTTCGGATTTGGTACAATTCTTAAGTTTATTGCTGGTTTTTATGTTATTTTTGCTATTCTTGAAATGTTTTTATACAATATAACGTTTAAAATTAGAGTATTTCACATTGCAGCAATTTTACTTATAATTATTTCTTATCTTAGTTATTTTTGGGCACGAGTTCCCTCATTAGTTATTGATAGAAACACTGCATACTTATTGTTGATTTCTTTTTTTGTTTTATCCTCATTGCATGGTTTAAATAACAAAGAAAAAAACTATTTAGAAAAAACAGTTATCATAAGTGGAGTAATGTTAACTGCAGTCTTATTATTTATTAAAGGAGTTTCAATTGATGGGAGATTCATTTTAAATGAGGGTGATGATCCTAATGCCCTAGCTGCACTATTAATATTACCGACATTCGTTACACTTAATTCTATACTCAAAAGTGACAAATATAAAATTCTATATATAATCGTCTTTCTTTTTATTACTGCAGGACTGTTAGCAACAGGATCAAGAGGAGCACTTTTTAGCACTGGATTTATACTCATTTGGTACACACTTGATGTATTAAATCGCAAAGGGAAAATTAGCTCAAAACTTCTTACCATATTACTTGTGTCAATGTGTATAGGCTTGTTTATTGTTTTAATTCCTAATTCGTTGTATTCGAGATATTTTGACAGTAACATTTTTGAAAATGAGTTATTGAGTCCTTATAGTAGAACTAGCATTTGGAAAACTGTTATCAATAGCATCATTCCTAGTATGCCGCTTCTAGGTTATGGAAGTGGTAATGCATATTTAATTGTAGGCGAATATTTAGGCAAACCGATGTCATCACATAATTTGTTATTTGACATACTCCTCCAATATGGGTATTTAGGAATTGTAGTATTTTTGATATTTTTATTGTCTATCACATCATTTTTGATTAAGAATAAACGCAAAGATTTGATTTATATTTTCTTTGCGATTTTGCTAGTAACTGTATTCTTGGAAGGACTATCAAAAAAATACTTTTGGAATGTAATAATGTTCATAATACTAACAGCACAAATAGATAGGAAGAAGGAAATCAAATGAATATATTATTTATCTTGGACATTTTTGACAACGGTGGAGTATCTAAAATCTTACTAAACCTCTTAAAAAAACTAAAAAGAGAAAAGTATAACATTACATTACTTCTATTTAATAAAAATCCTGGATTTGATTGTCTGTTACCAAAAAATATCAAGGTTCGTTATGCATTTAACAAAGCTCCAGATAGAAGTAGACACAAATTAGTACGTTTTGTAAATGGTATTTGTAAGAGTTTTATACCAAAATTTCTTATAAAACATATATTGTTTAATGGAAAATATGATTTGGCTATTGACTTTAAATCTAATAATATACATACATTACTAGCATTTAATGGCAAAAAAATAATGTGGCTTCATAAGGATTTTTCAATATCTACTAATTTGGTGGAAAAAGAAATGCTTAAAGTTTATGGGAAAACAATTAGATACAAATTAAAGCAACACTACTTTGTGAAATCATTGAAAAAAGTAGACAAAATCGTATTGATATCAGAGACAACTAGAGCATCCTTTGTAAATAGGTATGGATTTTCAGAAAAAACTATTGTGCTCTACAATCCCATAGATGCAGATGAGATCACTAAATTGTCTATTGAGTCAATTTATGATTGGGAAAGAAGAAGATTAACAATATGTTGTGTATCAAGAATTAGTAAGGGTAAAGGAATTGACAGATTGTTTAACATTGCTGATAAACTAAACAAAAATAATATGTTGTTTGATTTACTTATCATAGGTGATGGTGATGGATTTAGAGAGACCCAAGCATTGTTTGAAAAATTCAATTTTGAGAATGTCTTTTTGTTAGGACATAGAAATAATCCATATCCATATATCAAGAATTCAGATTTGTTTGTATGTCCATCAGAAACTGAAGCATTTAGTACAGTTATAGCAGAAGCATCTATAATCGGAATACCAATAATTGCAACTGACACTGGTGCAACCGCAGAAATTATTCAAAATTATGGATCTGGTTTTATTACGAAAAATACAGAAGATGAATTATATAAAGCTATTCATAGTTTTATTTCGAATCAACTAAATGTACATAATATAAGCAATTCTAATCATGTTTTAGCAGATTTTAACAGAACTGTTGCTGAAATTGAAGGATTTTTTGATGGGTTTGGTGAATCAAATGTTTAACCGATTTAAACAACTGTTAAACAGTTATAGTGTTGATCAAAGTTGGAAGGTGCTTGTCAAAAAAACTGATCAAATGGATTTCGACTTTTCGAAAGATAATATTGAAATAAGAAATTCTTTAAGGTATTGGTATGCAGACCCATTTTTAGTCACAAAAAATAATAAAGTATATCTTTATGTTGAAGTTTTTGATAAGTTTTTAAACAAAGGTAGTATAGGTTATTTTGATTTAGAGAAGAAGCGCATAAAACATAAAATAGTTTTAAAAAAACAGTATCATATGTCTTACCCCTTTATATTCATGGCTAACGATGAATATTATATGATCCCTGAGACTAGTGAGATTAAAGAGGTATCTATATACAAAGCAACAAAGTTCCCAGATAAGTGGAAAAAACAGTGTGTCATTTTAGAAAACGTTAATGCTGTTGACACTAATTTAATAAGATGCAATAACAAACTCTATATAATTTCTGCAATTGCAAAAATAAATTCTAATATTGTTGAAGAGGTAATTTACGAGTTAAGTGAAACTTTTTCAATTATTAAATTAATATCAAAAAAAAGACAAATCGATTACGGTGCTAGAAATGCAGGAGATTTTTGGGTTAATCAAGACACGACTTATAGATTTACCCAAGATTGTAGAAATGATAATTATGGAACTGGTATTTTTAAATCAGTGTTCACTCCTTTTCAGAACAATGTAATAGAGTATTTATCATACAGAGAAGTATTATATTCAATTAATTCACATACTGGTTTTCATACTATTTCGTATAAAAATGGTTATTTGGCTGTTGATGTTAAGTATGAGAAAAAGAATGGCGTTACACAAAAATTCTACCTTACAATAATTAGTGTAATGAGAAGTTTAAAAAGAAGGCTAAGAAAATGAAGGTTATAATTGATAAAATATCGAATATTCATAAATATAAAAAAGACTGGGATATTTTATACCAAAAAGGTAATTTTACTCCTTTTCAAAGTTTTGAATGGTTAATTATGCTAGTTAAAGAATATAACAAGAATATACTACTAAAATTTTCAAGTAAAGCTTATATAGCTGTATTGCTAACTAACAGAATAGAGATATTATTCCCATTCTATATAAAGAAATTAGGAAGAAAAAGAGGGGTATTCTTACTTGGTTCGGGTGGTAAAACTGATTATTTAGATTTTATGCACAATAATGAAATAGATCATTTAAAACTGCAGTTTTTGCTAAAATCCATTTGCAGTAAATTTACAATAAAAAAAATCGTTTTCCAATTATTAAACTCGAATTCACAATCACACAGAGTACTTAATGTCATGAAAGAATTGAATTTAGAGAGAAAAAGTGAATGCGCTGTTATTAAACTACCAATTGATCCTGATGATTACTACAAGACTTTAAGCAAAAGCTTCAAGCAAAATATTAGGACAGCAAAAAATAGATTATCCAAAGATGGAAAAAACTATGCATTCAGAACATTTTTTTCCAATACTATAGATGTAAATAAACTTGATGATTATAAAAAAATCTATAAACAGAGATATACTGAAAAAAATACTAAATTCAACGTTATTGATAGATTATTTAGGAATTACGACATATACTTTGATGCATTGAATAAAGTTACAAACTGTATTGTTGGCGAGTTAATAATAGATAATAAAATAGCAAGTTATTTTGTTTCTTTTGTCGACTATAAAGGAGGAATATATATTTCTCGTATAACCTATGACTCTACTTTTAATAGATATTCACCAGGTATCCTACTCATTGAAAGTCTAATTAATGATATTTATAAAGGAAACATCAAAAATTGTACTTTTATTGATCTCACCAATGGTTCAGAAGCCTATAAATATTCATTTAAAGCTGAGAGACATTATACTCATCTCATTGAATTGGAGATGGTATAGTATGATTAGAAATAACTTAGGTGTAATAAAAAGAAAAGTAGTTGCTTATTTCAAATATAGAAATAACAAATTAATCTTTTTTCATTTTCCAAGTAGCAAAGATTCAAACGTTCTTAGACTGGATAATGATATTACGTTTCATACGATCAATTCAAATACCGAATATGAATCTCTTTGCAAAAAATTTTCAATCCCAATTAACAAGAATTACAAAAGAAGATTTGAGTCTAATGCAGTTTTCGCAGTCCTTGTGAATAAAGTAGACTATGTTAGTTACGGATGGTTAGTTACCAATTTGATTGGATTTCCTATAGATGAAATCAATGTAGCAATAAACATACCAACAGACACTTATGTTTTATTTGATTTTTTTACGAACACCACATATAGAAATCGTAAATATTATCAATTGCTACTTAATAACATAATTAATTCGCTTAAATTATTCGAACTGGTTATTTATGTTCTAGTAGATAATCTCCCAAGTGAAAAAGCAATAACTAAAAGTGGTTTTGAGAGTATAGGTATATCAAAGTTTAATAGCATTGACTTTGTTCGTTTTTTAAATGAAAGAAATGTCAAAATTGAGCACTCAAAAATAAAGAGTAGAATATAGGATGATGAATAAATGAAAGAAAGAAAACAAATATATAATTCTTTATCATGGAAACTCATTGAAAGGTTTTCTACTCAAGAAGTCCAATTGGTAATTCAAATCATTTTAGCGAGATTGTTACTACCAAATGATTTTGGTATTCTGGCAATTTTACTGATCTTTTTAAATTTTTCTAATATTTTTATTCAAAGTGGATTGAACATTGCACTTGTTCAAAAAAAGGACTCAGATGAGATAGATTTTTCATCTGTTTTTTGGACTAGTTGCATAATCAGTTCGATTTTGTATCTTTTTCTGTATTTTTTTGCACCTACTGTTGGAGATTTTTATAGGATTCCTGAAATTGTCAGTAGTATCAGGGTTATCGGAATCTCGTTGCTAATTGGACCACTTAATACAATATATAATGCATTAATCATGAAAAAAATGCTTTTCAAAAAACAATTTTTATCAACAGTCGTCGGGAATGTTGGGTATGGAGTTATAGGTATTACTATGGCATTATTAAACTTTGGCTTGTGGGCTCTTGTAATCGCACATTTAAGTAGTATTATATTATCAACTATAACTTTAATGTTTATAATTAAATGGAAAGTGAGTCTAGTTTATTCAATTTCACGAATGAGACAGATGTTTTCTTTTTCCTGGAAAATGTTATTATCATCGATTTTATTTGTTTCATCAGACAGTTTGTACGGTTTATTTATAGGAAAGTACTATTCTAGCGAAACTCTAGGATTTTATAATAGAGCTAACAAATTTCCATTGATAGCTTCTTCATCTTTCAACAGCGCTATATCTGCCGTAATTTTCCCTGTATTAACCTCTAAACAAGACAATACATCTGCAATAAGAAAAATACTATATGATGCTACAAGAAAAAGTACATTTATCATTGTTCCTTTAATGCTAGGTATGTCCGCATTATCGGAACCAATAATTAGAATATTACTCACAGACAAATGGATTCTCGCAATTCCAATAATGCAAATAATATGCATTGAATATTCTATCTCATCAATTCATACAACAAGCATACAAGCATATGCTGCAACTGGTAAGAGCTCTCTAGTACTACATGTAGAAATTACCAGATTGGTATTATTTGGATTATCGTTGTTAGCTGGATTTTTTCTTGGTTTTTACTACATATTTTATTTTAGACTCATTAGTGTTTTTCTTCTAGCAATTTATATTATTTTCATAAATATAAAAACTTTTGACTATGAGTTGAGTCAACAAATTAAATCAGTTTTTCCAAACTTTTTTCTATCAATTCCAATGTATCTTATTGCTATGATTTTAACTAATACTTTAGATATTAATATCATTAATACTATTTTTATAGTCGCAGTTTCAATAATCGTTTATGTGGCACTTGCTGTGATAAGTAAAAATGATGATTTTAAGTTCTTTTACCATCATTTTATTAAAATCTTAAAATCTATTCGCACTCAAATTAGGAGGTAACTAAAAATGAAAATACTAATTTCTGGAGGTCTGGGATATATTGGCTCGCATACTGCAGTAGAACTACTACTAAAAAAACACAATGTTGTTATCGTTGATAACCTATATAATGCCCAAAAAGAAACACACGATAAAATCACTGCTATAGCCAAAAAAAAGTCCACCTTCATTGAAATGGATGCGACTGATTATGATGCTTTAAAAGCCTTATGCCAACAACACCATTTTGATGGTATCATTCACTTTGCAGGTTATAAGGCAGTTGGTGAAAGTGTTGCTAAACCATTGATGTATTATTATAATAATTTATTATCTACCATCAACCTTGCAAGGGTTGCGACAGAAGAGAATATAAAGAAATTCATTTTCTCATCTTCAGCAACTGTCTATGGTGATGGTGAATCACCATTTAGTGAAGACATGGCATTACTTGAACGCACCAATCCTTATGGTGAAACAAAAGCGATGTCAGAACGCATTTTAACCGATGCTTCAAAAGCGAATCCAAACTTCAATGTAACATTACTTAGATACTTTAATCCAGTTGGTGCACACAAGAGTGGGTTAATTGGTGAAGTTCCAAACGGTATTCCAAATAACTTAATGCCTTATGTCACACAAGTAGCCAAAGGCAAGAGAGAAAAACTTTCAGTCTTTGGTAACGACTATCCAACAGTTGATGGCACTGGTGTGAGAGACTACATTCATGTGGTCGATCTTGCGAAAGGGCATGTTGCTGCACTAGAATCTAATAGAACCGGTGTTAATATCTATAACTTAGGTACGGGGAAAGGGTCCTCTGTATTAGAATTAGTTCACGCGTTTATGCGCATCAATGATATCAATATCCCATATCAAATTGTCGAAAGAAGACCAGGGGATATCGCCATCAGTTATGCAGATGTAGAAAAAGCGAGATGTGAATTGAAGTGGGAAACTCGTCTAACGATTGAAGACATGGTTAGAGATGCTTGGTATTTCGAAAAGAATCTATAGAATATTATGTTCAATGTCAAGTCATGCAACATAACCGACAGTCATACATTTAGGGTCAGGGCATATTGATATGAACTGGATGTGGGGATTTGATGAAACGGTCAGTATTACTCTCAGTACCTTTAAAACCATGCTGCAACTGATGAAAGAATATCCTGACTTTACGTTTTCCCAATCGCAAGCCTCAGTGTACAAGATCGTCTATGACCATGATAAGGAATTATTTGCTGAAATAAAAAAGAGAGTGCAAGAAGGAAGATGGGAAGTTAGTGCGTCTTCTTGGACGGAATCAGATAAAAATCTACCTTCGGCAGAAAGCATGGTAAGACATATCCTTTATTCGAAAACATATCTGGCAAACGTATTGGGCATCAATAAAGAATCTTTAGTTTTAGACTTTGAACCTGATACTTTCGGGCATAATCTGAATATGCCCGAAATATTGTCAAAAGGCGGAATCAAATATTATTACTTTTGCAGGGGAGTATCAGGATATAATGCATTTTATTGGAAGGCACCTTCTGGAGCTATAGTTTTAGCATATCAAGAACCACTTTGGTATAATTCCGAAATTGATCCATATAACTTCTCATATTTTCCCAACTACTTATTTATGAATAAACTTCCTTCAGGTCTAATTGTTTATGGCGTCGGGAATCATGGCGGCGGAGCTACCAGAAAAGACTTGGATATGATCTTGGATATGCAAACATGGCCAATGATGCCTAAATTGGTTTTTAGTTCATACAAAGAATTCTTTTCTGAAATAGATGGAGGAGACTACAAAACCTTTGAAGGTGAACTGAATCCCATTTTCACTGGATGTTATACTTCTCAATCAAGAATAAAAGCTGCCAATAAAAAAGCAGAATTATCACTTTATAATGCAGAATTATTTTCAGCATTTTTGACTGAAAGTCATAATACCGAGAAAATAGAATCTGTGTGGCAATATTTATTGTTCAATCAATTCCATGATATATTAACTGGCAGTGGTACGATTGACACAAAAGAATACGCCATGGGAAAATATCAAGAAATCTTTGGGATTGCAAATACTCAGACAGTAAAATCCTTGGAACAAATAGCAAGTAAGATCCTTTTGCCAAATACAATCTATCAAGAATTATTACGTTATTTAGTAGCTAATGGTACTTCTCAAGGTCGTATAGGTATTGTTAGAATTCCATTATGGGATTATGAAGGCGACATACGAAACTTAGAAATTATAAATAGCGACGGTTTGCATCTGGAATATGAAGTAATAGATGAGAACCCAGTTTTATCATGGTCACATTATTATCAGCAACTTGCGATCAAAATAGAAGTACAGGCTTTTGGCTTTGATGTTATTGCTATCCGACAAAAGCAAGTAACACAGATTGAATATGTCAATCCTTTTCCTGTTGAACAAACAATGCGTCATGAATTTGAAAAGAATTTCTTTATTGAAAACCAGTTTCTATATGTGAAGTTTAATTCTGAAAATGGTGGAATCGATTCAATAATCGATAAATCAAATAATATCGAACTAGTCAAAGAAGGTAAAACGACCGCTTTGATGCGTTTGATAATTGAGGATCCATCAGACGGAATGACTGCTTGGAAAGTTGGAAAGTATCTGTCGGCCACTAGACTAACTGACAGAGTTACAATAAGAAAGGACCTTTATAAAAAAAATAATCTATTTCAACAATTCGGATATGAAATAAGCGTTTCGAACTCACGTTTAGTTATTGTAGTCACTCTTGATTCTACAAACTCATATCTAGAGTACAAAGTAAATGCAGATTGGAAAGAATATGGCAGTGTGTCAAAGGGCATTCCAAGCCTTGATTTTATATTCGATCATCAGTTAAAAAGTGGAGAATGTCTATGTGATCAACCTTTTGGAACGATTTTACGTCAATCGAAAAATGTCGATATGAATGCAAATAATTTTATATATATAGAGAATGAATATACTGGGATGCAAATCATGAACAAATCCAATTACGGATATCGCTGTCAAAAAGACGCTGTAGCAATCAAGCTGCTTCGAAGTACTATAGACCCTGATAAATATCCGGAAATAGGCGAGCATGAGTATGAATTTGCTTTAGCAATTGGGAAAAAGGCTTCTCAAAAAGCAATGCTCGATTTAAATTTTGCATACGTTAATCCTCTAATTTCATTGAGACACGAGAAAGTAGGAAGCGAAATTCAGGCAAAGCATTCGTTTTTACAGATTAACAGTGATGACGTTTCAGTATTGTCAGTAAAAAATACCGAAAACGGGAATGCTTTTATCGTCCGTTTTGCAGAAATCAATGGCAAATACAGCGAAGTTGACTTGTATTCTGCTACAGGGAAAAAATTCTTTGAAAGTAATTATTTCGAAGAGAAATTAAATCAAATCGATAGTGTTGAAAGCACGATTCATATTCTCGTAAAACCATTCAGTATTCATACGATTTTAATCGAAAAATAAAGTGTAATTTTGAAGACGGAATTCAACGTATTGTTATTTAATTTGAATTTTACCAATCCATATTTTGATTGTGCGCGAACCGGGTTGCTTCGAAAACTATTATGTGATCTGGTCAAAAAAAGCGTGCTTTTCAGAATTAATAAGAAATATGTCCAGATAGCTACAAATAACAAAATTGTATCATAAAAAAGAAATATCTGATAACAAATTGGCTTTGTATTTAAATATGCATATTAATTTAATCATCTGGCTTATTGGATCGATTTTTCAGTATTATATAATAACTTCAAACATTATGAATGTCCCCCTTTAATATTTTTTCTTTATAAAGGGGACTTCTTTTTTCTATTTCTTCAAGAAAAAATACAGTAGTAATGCTAATTAAGACTGATTCATTCTATAAATTTGGACAACATTTTTTTCAAGTGTTATGCTTTTGATGAATGTGTTATAATTGACTAGAGAAAGGCATTTCGGGTGATAATATGAAGCAACTAAAAATATGCATCATCGGTGGCGGTGCAAGCGGAATCATGGCGGGACTGATCGCAAGACAATACGATGCCCAAGTTACAATTCTAGAGAGAAATCCAAGAATCGGCAAGAAATTGCTCGTGACTGGGAACGGCAGATGCAACTACACCAATATCCTTGCTGGGAAGGATGATTACAATCATCCTGATTTCGTCATACCTGCACTCGATGTTTTCTCGCCAAAACAAACCGTTGCCTTCTTTGAAAAACTCGGAATATATCCTAAAATCGAGAGTGAAGGCAAAACTTTTCCGCTTTCCGAACAGGCATCAAGCTTTCTTGATGTCGCCCTCTATGAACTTGACAGGTTGGGCGTGGAAGTAATTACCGACAGTTATGTTCAAAGCATTTTAAAAACAAAGACTGGATTTAATATTTATCTAAAAGATGATTCAAAGTATGAAGCCGACAAAGTCATCATCACGACCGGAGGAAAGGCCATGCCAAGAAGCGGCAGCGAAGGCTCCGGTTATGTATTGGCTGAGACGCTTGGGCACAGTGTAACAAGTGTCTTCCCTGCTTTGACCAAACTGAAACTGGAGAGCCCGTATCTGAAACAGCTTGACGGGGTCAAGTTTTCTGGTACGGTGGAATTGCTGCTGGATGATATAGCCATTCAAAAAGAATCAGGAGATATTCTGTTCACCAAATACGGAATCAGCGGACCGGCAATCCTGCAACTGAGCAGAAAAGCCAATGAATTGTGTCTAAACGGAAAACAACCATTTATCAAAGTAATCATCATCAATGATTTGGATGTTCAAGCAATCAGAAGCAGAATGGACGCATCACTGGAAAAACCGATTGACTTCAGTTTGGTAGGCCTTATCAACAAAAGACTAATCTCTGCCATCTTGAAAGAAGCGGGAGTTATAAAACAGAATGCCAAACTTGATTCTTTGACAAAAGCGGAAATTGAGAAAATTATCCAATTTCTTTTTGACTGGCGTTTTGAAGTCAAAGGCTCGATGGGGTTTGACGACGCCCAGGTTACAGCCGGAGGCGTGAACGTACAAGAGATCGATCCGCATACCATGGAATCAAAACTCATTTTTGGTTTATATTTTGCAGGAGAAGTAGTGGATATTGATGCCAAATGCGGCGGATACAACTTGCAATGGGCATGGTCAAGCGGATACCTTGCGGGCATATCTGCGGCCAAAAGAGGCTGAAATGATCAGAATAACCGAACTGAAACTCAATCTGGACAAAGCGCTTGATGAAGCAATGGAACTCGCCAATCTTCGCAAATTGGTCTGTTTCACATATGACATTACTGACAAAGATATTTTAGTTTTGTCATTACATAAAAAAGCGATCGATGCGAGACAAAAGACGCATGTGTTTTTTGTCTATTCCATCGATCTCCAGCTGACAAACGAAACTGCTTTTTTATCCAAAGGTTATAAATTCACTAATTTGGTTTCGGAATCATCATACGATGAAATACCATCAGGCAACTTGAACCTCAAGCACCGTCCGGTTATCATCGGGTTTGGTCCTTCGGGGATGTTTGCGGCACTTGTACTGGCGAGAAGAGGATACAAACCGATCGTCCTGGAAAGAGGCTCGGATGTTGATTCCAGGACAAAAAAAGTCAAGCATTTCTTCGCGACGGGAAAATATAGCGATAATGCTTCGATCCTATTTGGCGAAGGCGGAGCCGGGACGTATTCTGACGGGAAACTTACTACTATGATCAATGACTTAAGATGCAGGTATGTCTTGGATGAACTTGTCAAAGCCGGTGGTGACAAAGAAATACTCTATATTAACAAACCTCATGTCGGTACGGACAAACTGAGAATAATCGTCAAAAACATCCGTCAGGAAATTATGTCTTTAGGTGGCGAAGTATTCTTCAATACCAAAGTCACAGACTTTATCATTGAGGACAATATTCTCAAGGGAGTCATTGTCAGCAATGACAAGAAGATAGATACCGATATCTGCCTGTTGGGGATCGGTCACAACGCAAGAGATACATTTGCGATGTTACATGAAAACAAGGTATCTATCGCTCAAAAACCATTTTCGATCGGGCTCAGGATCGAACATCCTCAAAGACTCATCAATGAAGCGCAATATGGCCGGTTTGCGGCATATCCCAATCTTGGCCCTGCCGATTACAAATTGAATTATCATTCCCCGAACGGGCGCAATGCCTACACTTTCTGCATGTGCCCGGGTGGATATGTGGTTTGTTCGTCTTCAGAGGAAAATGGTGTCGTAACGAACGGAATGAGTGAGAGTAGGCGGGATAACGTAAACGCCAATTCCGCATTGCTTGTAAATGTCGACCCCAGTGATTTCGGATCAATTCATCCTTTGGCGGGAATCGAATTCCAACGGGAATTTGAACGAAAAGCCTTTCTGCTAGGCGGCAGAAAATACAATGCGCCGATTCAAATGGTTGGCGATTTCCTTAATGACAGAACAAGCAATCGTTTGGGTGTTGTAAAACCCTCTTATAAACCTGGCGTCAAATTCGCGAAGATGACGGACCTGTTGCCAAAGTATATTACTGATACACTAAAAGAAGCCATCATCGATTTCGATCACAAACTGAAAGGCTTCGCCTTGCCTGATGCCATTTTGACCGGAGTCGAGACGAGATCTTCTTCACCTGTCAGGATTTTGCGAAACGATGATCACCTATCCAATATAGAAGGTCTCTATCCGATGGGCGAAGGGGCAGGCTATGCCGGAGGCATTATGTCCTCAGCAGTAGATGGCATCAAAACTGCAGAAAAGGTCATTTCCAAGTACGCTTCGTTATAAAAAAAACCTCAACAATTTGACATTCCCTACTTTGAAAGGGAATGTTTTTGTTGAAGAGGTAAAGCGATATTTGAATATAAGAACTTTTAGAGATTAAATTAGTAGTTGTCGCTGTATTAAACTTACTGTAACAAAAAGCAAGCTTCGATCGCGGATGTAATCAGATCATATCGGATGTCAACTTTGGATTTCCATTTTCGCGAATCCCAGATTTCCTGGGAAATGTCATCTCCTGAGTATAATATTTGACCAAAGGTGACTTTTCTGAACTTGGCTACCGCCACAAAGGAGGCACATTCCATCTCGACTGCGATGCAGCCTTCCTCACGACGATAATTGATCATTTCCCATGTCTCGCGGTAATAAGCATCGGTGGTCCAGGTCATACCTTCGACAAAGGGTAAATTCCGGCTTTTCAAAACTTTCTCTATGGCATGGATCGCTTCAGCATCAATCTCGACATAGCGGCTCGGCGGCAGGTAATGATACGATGTGCCTTCTGCGCGAAGAGCTTTGGTAGGGACGATCAGACTCCCAACGTGCAAGGAAGGGTCCAATACGCCTGATCCGCCGCAGGCAATGAATTTCTTGAAGCCTAACGCAATCAGTTCTTCTAAAAAAGCAGCGGCGAGCAATCCACCCAAAACTGGATGGAACAGGCAAATTTTCTTTCCTGAGTATTCCATTTCATAGACGGGATGGATTCTGTACTCGCTGGTGAGTTCGGTGATGACTGTGAGCTTATTTTCCTCAAGCAACCTTGAAATCACGTCCTGGAAAAAAGTGATTACGCAGCGTTCTCCTTTCCCAACTTTAGTCAGTAATTTGGGGGCGTGGATCACGCCCTCAAATGTGTCGTCATATTCTAAAATCGGTATGTCATGCTTTCTCAACATCGCTTTCACCTATTTCCTTGTAATTGAATAGAAAATGCATAAGTGCATTAACTTAAATGATACTATATTTGCGGAAAATAATTAAGAAAAAATCAAGAATAACA
This sequence comes from uncultured Candidatus Izemoplasmatales bacterium, assembly GCA_964557695.1. Classification (GTDB taxonomy): domain Bacteria; phylum Bacillota_I; class Bacilli_A; order Izemoplasmatales; family Hujiaoplasmataceae; genus JAAYZB01. Next base: position 27,215 of record CAZLAQ010000023.1, read on the forward strand.
GAAAATAATGATATAATAATTTTTGTAAACATCAAGAGAACAGATGAAACCGTTTCTTGGAAGCTGACGATGATATTCTAATAATCATCAAGATACGTTATGCTGGCTGGTTCCTATGATCAAAAACGTCAAGGAAGCATTAAACAGTCAGTAACGATCTTCCAAGCCAAAACTAGTTTTTCCAGACTATACTGGGCATTCGCAGGCGATGATGAAGGCAGATATATCGCCAAAGATTCCAACTCCGGATGATAGAGTTTCAAAAGCGAGAATGATTTCTTACCATTTATAAATATCTTTTTTATCTGGGAAAAAGCAATCAGCGATTTAATATCTGCAGGCTCGACATTGGTGATCGATGCGTCTTCCGATCCGGATATGTCACAGCAATCGATGACGTCATACAAGGCGATTCCATGTTTCTTAAGAAGCATAGTTTTCTCTGGAATGTTGGCGCTGACGAAATCTTCCGAAAGCAGGGCGCCAAGGATCTTCCAGAAGCGGTTTTGCGGATGCATGTAGAAAAAACTTTCATTTCGGGACTTGACGGAAGGAAAACTTCCCAAAATCAGGATCTTGCTATTAGGATCGATTACCGGACCAAAGCCATGGCATTGATGGGTCAAATTCATATGGTCACCTCTTGATAAATTATATCACATTGTGAAATCAAGATGGATTTTTTCCTGAATAAGCATTTCAAAAATAATATCAATATTTACATTATGGAGTCATAGCTCAGCGGGAGAGCACCTGCTTCACGAGCAGGGGGTCGTGGGTTCGAAACCCTCTGGCTCCACCATGAATTTAAGTCGAGGCGATATTATTCCTGATATCGCCTATTGTTATTTTTTTCAGGCTGTATGTTGAGAAGTATTTATGCTCATGCTATAATTAATTTTTAGCATAGCAATTACGCTCTTTAATTACACATTTATAAAGTATGTGAAATGCGCTTGGTTTTTACATGTCCACTCGCATTAAGCAGTTTGAATTATCTGGCGGTTATTAATTTGTTGGAGGGGATAACAGTGTTTAAAAAAATTATTTTACTGACAATGCTATTGGCTCTTGTCGGTTGTGGGGATGAGACAAATACAACACTTGTCTCAACCACAACCACTTCTATAGTCGTAAATTCAGACATTTTTGGCCTTGATGTTCCAACCATGACGCCTGAATTATTTGCGCCCGAGATAATTTCCACACCTGAGACAAAAGAGTTCGCCGGCACTTTTTCTCCTGATTTCAATTACTATTTCTTTACCAGAAGAAATGCCCAGGAGATCAACCGCATCTATTACACTCAATATGTCGATGGTGTCTGGACAACTCCATGCTTGTCGCCTATCAGCGAGGATGTTCCAGAATTCGAGCCCTTTATCACACCTGACGGAAGGTACTTGTACTTTGGCTCAAGACGAGGGGGAAGCTCTGATTTTTACATGTACCGGAGTGAATTCGTTGATGGAATCTGGCAAGAACCTGTCTACTTGGAAAACGAACTCAATGAGGGGTTTTCCATGTATATCAGCGTCAGTCTTAATGGGAATATCTACTATACCGGTTCGATCGGCATCAGGGTTATGAGATACGTTGATGGAGCTTATTTGCCTAGCGAATCAACCGGGATCATCGGCGCTCATCCATATATTGCACCAGATGAGTCTTATATGCTTTTTGACGACAGTGGGAGTACAATGCGTACATCGATTTTTGTGACATTTAATGTTGACGGAGTCTGGCAAGATTCACAGAAGCTTGGAGAAGACATCAATCAGAGCACAAAAATGCAAATATGCTCGTCCGTTTCTCCGGATGGGAAATATCTGTTTTTTGGCAGGTTCTCTGGAGAGATTATTGACATCTATTGGCTGGATGCAGCATACTTAGATGCATATAGGCCGGAATAAGACATAGTATTTCATAGCTACTAAATATTATTGTGACTTTATAATTTTTGAGGATAATCAAATGAAAACAATTTTCTTTTTGGCTTTGGCATTTGTTTGCTTGATTAGTGCATCAATTTCGACACTTTCTTCACTTGAAGAAGTGTCATTTTCTGAGAGACAGGTCATATCTTCTACAAGCGACGGGGTCTGGTCGGTATTTGTCGCAGATCTGGATAATGATGGCTTTTTGGATGTTTTATCTGCTAGCACAACTGACAATACTATTGCTTGGTACAGAAACCTAGGCAATGCGACATTTTCTGAGGCACATATTCTATCCCAATCGAGTCTTGGAGCCGTATCCGTATTCGCTGCTGATTTTAATAACGACGGGGACTTAGATGTCGTAGCGGCTTCTTCAAGAGATGATACCGTCTCTTGGTTCAAAAATAATGGCGATTTGACTTTCACCATGCAAACACCTATTTCCATAAATGCTGACAGCGTGTTTTCCGTATTTTCAGCTGATTTGGATAGTGATGGATTTATGGATGTATTGTCTGCCAGTCAAAACAATAATACTGTCACTTGGTACAAAAACAATGGGGATGAGACTTTTACCGAACAAACACCAATTTCAACGACCGCAGAAGAGGCTAACACGGTTATTGCGGCTGATTTGGATAATGACGGGAATATTGACGTGCTTTCATCTAGTTATGATGATGATTCCATCATTTGGTACAAGAATAATGGCGACGGCTCGTTCACCGCACAAACTCCAGTATCATCAACACTACTTGGCGCAATCACGGTTTATGCTGCAGATATAAATAATGATGGTTATCTTGACGTGTTAGCTTCCGGGCTGGTCAGTACTGAAGTCGTATGGTATGAAAACAACAATGATGGGACATTCTCAGAAAAAGCAATCATATCTTTGGGTATTTACGGACCTAATTCGGTCCGTACCTGCGACCTAGACAACGACGGGTATCAGGATGTTCTAGTGGCCGGGTATCTGGATGACACAATCACTTGGTACAGAAATAACAGCGACGAAACTTTTACAAAAATGTCTTTGATCTCGACTTCCTCTGACGGAGCCAAAAATGCTTCGGCTGCGGATATAGACAATGATGGAGATCTGGATGTTTTAGCAGCCAGTTGTTATGACGATACCCTAGCTTGGTATGAAAACAATTTATTGGCTAATGAAGCAAATGGTAAATTGATCTTTAAAATCTTAATTTCTGTTTCCATAAGTCTAGGTGTGATAGGAATAGGCATAAGAATATATTTTCTCACAAAGAAAAAAACCAACTAAAATTATTGTTTTTCCATAATATATATCATAGTCTGTTATAAGTAATTTGTGGTATAATAAAACAAAGAGGTGGTAACTGTGTATACACAAACTTCCCAAAAAAGAATCCTGGATGATGTTCAGGAAATCAACAAATGCCTTGAAGAAAAAACCCCAATCAAGGCGAGAAACCTTCTTACCGTAATGTTAAGCACATATGATGGAGTCCTGCTTAGTCTTGGCACATCAATGTTACCAACAGAAAGCGCAATTTATGGAAAAAACTTTGGCGAACTGAAAAATTACGACAACAACGTCTATAGCAATCTCGCAATCATCAGGAACAAACTGGAACTATTCGATTTGAAATATTATAAGGACTTGGATAAAAGCATTGAATCCATCAAACATCAGCCTATATCATTTGATCATGCGAAAAACCTTGTGAAGAGCTGGAAAGGCTTGTCAGAAAAGGACAAGGATTTAATCAAAGATAGGATTTTCTTGATGGAAACAATCATCAATGACGACAAGCTCGACCAGGAAGCCAAATGGAAACAATTGAAGCCGATTCTTGACTGGGTATCATCAATAAGCGTTGAAATGGGTTTGCTTATTTTGGAATTGGCGCTAAAAATCTCATAAGGAGAATTTCCTGCTTATTTGTCCCTCTTGCATTTGTGAAAGGGGGATTTTTTTATTTTATTTAAAGCAGTTGAAAAGAAAATATAGTAGTGCTATAATGAACATGTGAAATTACAATAATATTTATATTTTGAGAGATTTTTATTCAAAGATATGACCATAGATTGATGGAGGAGATCTGAATGTATTGTCCAAATTGTGGGAATAAACTGAATGAAAAAGAAATATATTGTTCTTCATGCGGGAAAAAAGTCGGTGAAGATGTAATATCGGCTTTTGATTACCTAAGTAATTCATCAATAAAAAGTTCTTCCGATGCTTCTCAAAAAACCACTTCGAAATATCTGCATTCAACTTTGGCACTGGGAATTTTATCGGTTATCTTCAGTGCCTTGAATTATCTGGGTCTGCCTTTTGTTCACATGATTGGCATTGTCTTAGGTATTGTAGCTCTCTCTTTGGCAAATAGTGATAAAAAAGTTGGAAGGATCTATTCCATTCCCGGAGTAATCACAGGAATAATCGGGATTGTGCTTGGAACTGTGGCATTTCTCTTTGGTTTCTTTTCATATTTGATTTAGATGAAATAACACAGTTAATTTATCAATCATTAAATTTAACGCTGAAAATATTTCAGCGCTTTTTTTATAATCAACATTGAAGGAACGGATCGGGATTGCTTTGTTTTTCTTCAGTATAAGTTTACCAATGATTGAAAATATAGTATAATTTTATATGAACATAGTCCTACAAAGAGGAGAAGATGAGAAGATGTCAGAACTGATTAAACGTATAATAAACTATTTTCGGATTTGTCCGGTTACTTTTTACCTAATCCTCTTTAACACGATCATATTTATTTTGACACTAGCAACCGGTGGCTTCACAGTTGATAATCTGGTCAGGCTTGGCGGACTCGTTCCCGCCTTTGTCAAACTCGATAATGAGTACTACCGGGTTATCATGGCGATGTTCCTCCATGGCAGTGTGATTCATTTTCTCATGAACATGGTCGCTTTGTATTTTCTTGGGACCGCTATGGAAAGGGTTATGGGTCATGTGCGCTATCTTGGTTTGTATTTTATTGCCGGAATCGGTTCCGGGGTCATGATTGTTTTGCTTGGTGAACCTTATGAACTGACAATTGGAGCGAGCGGAGCGCTTTATGGAATTATGTCTGGACTGTTTTTCATTACATTGAAGAAGCCGAACTGGTTTCATCCCCAAGGGATCAAATCGATCAGAAGCCTTACCATCATTAACTTCGCGATCACCTTCTTATTTCCCAACATCAGTATCATCGGACATATCTCCGGCTTTGTCTTCGGCTTCCTTGCCTGCTTGTTGCTGGTCCCGAAATATCCTGATTTCATGAAATATCGAAGGGAAAATCAGAGAAGTGAAGATGTCCCAGATGATGATAACGGACCTGTTGCTTGAATTAAAAAACACACAGTTTCATTTAAATTGCTATACTTAAATTAAGCAACCGGTAACGATGTCAAGAGATAAATAAATAAAAAAACATAAAAAAAAGA
>CAZLAQ010000024.1:0-32569 GCA_964557695.1 uncultured Candidatus Izemoplasmatales bacterium
TACAAATAGAAAAATGGAGGATAATGAAAGAATGAAAAAACTTTTCGGTCTTGTAACTTTAATGATGGTTGCATTCGTTTTGGTTGCTTGCGAAACTGCAACAACAGCAGCAACAACAGCAGCGACAACAGCAGCAACAACAACAACTGAAGCTCCAAAAGTATGGAGCATCGCAATGCTTACAGACGTTGGGCAAATTACTGACAGATCATTTAACCAAGGAACATGGGAGGGCGTTGCAGCATTTGCTGAAGCAAATGACATCCAACATATGTACTTCCGTCCTAACGAAGGAACACAAGCAGCTTATGAAGAAGCTATCGACATGGTTATCGCCAATGGCGCAAACGTCGTAGTTACACCAGGATTCTTGTTTGAAACTTCAATTTACACTAGACAAACAATGTATCCAGATGTGTATTTCATCTTAATCGATGGAACTCCTCACACTCCTGACTACCAAACATTTTTCACTGCAGACAACACAGTATGTATTCTTTTCCAAGAAGAGCAATCTGGATTCCTAGCTGGATACGCAGCAGTAGCTGACGGATTCACAAACCTTGGATTCACAGGCGGAATGGAAGTTCCGGCTGTTCAACGTTTTGGAATCGGATATATCGCAGGTGCGTTCTATGCAGCTGAAGTTCTTGAAAAAACGATCACTTTTGATGCCTCAAGATATGTATATTTCGGCGATTTCGACAATAAGAACGAACATACTGTAGAAGCTACTAGCTGGTACAATGCTGGCGTTGAAATTATCTTCGCAGCAGCAGGCGGAGCTGGAAATGCAGTTATGAAAGCCGCTGAGGATGTTAACTTAGTGACAGCTGACAGCGCAACTGTAATTGGTGTTGACGTTGACCAATCTAATCAGTCAGACACCGTTATCTCTTCTGCAATGAAACAACTTGCAGTAGCAGTTCAACAAGAACTAACTGCTTTGATTCTTGATGACGACTTCAGCGCTGGCGATGTATTGATTAAAGGCGCTCTTGAAGACGCAGTTGGATTACCATTGGGAGATTCATTCAAATTTACAACATTTACAGAAGCTCAATACACAACTTTATTGAATTTAGTTAAAGCCGGCACGATCGTTGTTCCAGCAACAGAAGAAGCTTTGATTACCTTCTTAGCTGACGAATGCGGCAATCCGACCCTAACAGCCTTGGTTGCAAAAACCATGACAGGCTGGCCAGTAGTACCAGCATAATAACAACAAACAAATTTAACGGAGGGGTGTTCAAAATACCCCTCTTTTAAATAGGAGGAAGATGCAATGGATTATGCAATTGAGATGTTGAATATCACTAAAACATTTGGTCCATTGATTGCCAATGACAATATCAGTTTGCAAGTCAAGCGCGGAGAGATTCATGCAATATTAGGAGAAAATGGTGCTGGGAAATCCACTTTGATGTCAATCTTATTTGGATTATATAAAGCAGATTTCGGTAGTATCAAAATATTTGGCAAGGAAGTCGATATCAAAAATCCTAATGACGCTAATGACTTAAAAATCGGTATGGTTCATCAGCACTTTAAATTGGTCGACGTGTTTACTGTGCTTCAAAACATCATTCTTGGCAACGAAACATTGAAAAATGGGTTTCTTGATTTGGAAACGCCGAGGAATAAAATCAAAGAAATAAGCGAGAAATACAAACTTCATATCGATTTGAACTTGAAAATCAAAGAAGTCAGTGTGGGAATGCAACAAAGAGTCGAGATATTAAAAATGCTCTATCGTGATGCGGATATTTTAATTTTTGACGAACCAACTGCCGTATTGACGCCACAAGAAATTGCTGGCTTATTTCAAGTCATTCGCGAATTTGCCGCTGAGGGCAAATCGATCATCCTTATTACTCACAAATTGAACGAAATAAAAGCTGTCGCGGACCGATGCACCATTCTAAGGAAAGGTCAACATGTAACTACTGTTGATGTCAAAACTGCGACTGTGAATCAACTTGCCAAGTACATGGTAGGAAGAGAAGTAAGTTTTAGAGTTGAAAAAAGGCTTGCTCATCCAAAAGATGTAATTTTATCTGTGAATAATTTGTCCATGATGAATAGAGACAAAACCAAACATTTATTAAATAAGGTTTCTTTTGAAGTAAGATCAGGTGAAATCGTCTGTGTTGCAGGCATTGAAGGAAACGGACAAACTGAATTAGTCAGATTGATAACGGGGCTTTCAAATATAGACAATAAAGAATCGGCTATTTTCCTCAACGGTGAAAACATCATTCACCAATCAATTCTTCATAGATTTGAATTGGGAATGTCACATATCCCTGAAGACCGTCAGCGGCACGGCTTGATTTTAAACTATAATCTTGCAGAAAATATGATTTCAAATCAATTTTATAAGAAACCTTTTCAAAATTTTGGCTTACTTTCAAGAAAAGAAATCTATAAATATGCCAATGAACTGATTATAAAGCATGACATCCGTTCCTCGCTCGGTGCTAAAAGTTCCGCAAGAAGCATGTCCGGGGGAAACCAGCAAAAAGCAATTATTGCCAGAGAAACCAGCAGAAAGCACAATTTGTTGATCGCTTCGCAGCCAACAAGAGGGCTAGATGTTGGAGCAATTGAATTTGTTCACAAAACCTTAATCCAAGAAAGAGACAAAGGTAACGCTATTTTGGTCATATCACTTGAACTGGATGAAGTCATGAATATCTCCGATAGGATTCTTGTCATGCATGATGGAGAAATATATGCTGAATTGAATCCGAAAGAAACTTCCGTGGAAGAAATAGGTCTGTATATGTCTGGATCCAAGCGGCAAAATCCGGAGGTGCAAGATGGACAAAATTAAGGGTGCTTGGAGAAAATTCATTGGATTTATGCAAAAAATGATTCAAAGCATAAAACGTTTTTTTGCCAAACCCAAAGTCAAAAAGGTCTTTCAAAGCATCTGGATCGCTATCAAGAAAGCTATCTTATTTATTTTCAAATTGTTGAAACAACCGGTAATCATCAACAGCCTTCTTGCAATTTTCTTTGGCTTGTTAGTAGGGTTCATAGTCATGTGGGCAACAGCCGGTAGTTTTGACACCGCTGTTCAAGGTTTGATGCGGCTTCTTAAAGGTGGATCAACCAATTTACAATCTTTTGGTAACGTCTTGTTTCGATCGGCTCCGCTGATTCTTGTAGGATTGTCGGTGGCTTTTGCATTCAAGACAGGGTTATTTAATATCGGCGCCTCGGGGCAATATATGGTTGGAGGAATTACCGCGCTATATATAGCGAATTTAGTCACAATGCCAGCCCCATACCACTTTATTCTAGCCGCATTGGGCGCTATTGTTGCAGGTGCGATTTGGGGATTCGTCCCTGGATTATTGAAATCTAAATTTAACGTCAACGAAGTTATCACCACCATCATGATGAATTACATTGCAACTTATTTGACTGTAATATTGGCGTATAGAGCAGCTGTCTATGATAATTTGTTAACAGCGGTCAATACAACGTTCCCCACCGCAAACATACCGAAAGTAGGACTTGACACCATCTTTCCAAACTCAAATATAGACTTGTCGATAATTATCGCCATTGGAGTAGCGATATTGATTTGGTTCATTTTGAAAAAAACCACATTGGGTTATCAGTTGAAAGCTGTAGGCCACAGCCCAGAAGGTAGCAAATATGCAGGCATAAACAACAAAAGAAATGTCATCATTTCCATGATGATTGCCGGAGCCTTAGCAGGATTGGCTGCAGCAATGAGTTATTTGCCTCTGAAGCCTGACTATTTTCGACCGGTGACGAAGATTAATCCCATGGGATTTGAAGGGATTTCAGTTGCCTTGATTGCATTTAGCAATCCGATTGGAATTATCTTTTCCGGGGTAATGATCAGTTATATCAAACAAGGCGCTCTGACAATGCAATTTGTTGGATTCAACAAGGAAATAACAAATATCATCACTTCGGTTATTATTTATATGATTGCCATTTCTTCGTTCATCGGCTTTTATTTCAGAAATAGGAGTCATAAACGAAAAATCAAGAAAATGCTACTAAATAAAGGAGGCGAGACAGATGTATCATAATCTGCTTAGTTATCTTGCTTTAGTATTAGTGGTTGCAATACCGTTGATTATCACCGCCCTCGGGGGAATGTTCACTGAAAGAGGCGGCGTAACGAACATCGGCTTGGAAGGATTGATGGTCATCGGGGCTTTTTTGGGAATCTTATTCATCAACAAGGTTCCGGCAGCCGCGGTTGGAGGAAGCTATGTTTTGTTTTTCCTCGGATCTCTGGTAGCCGCTTCAGGAGGCATTCTGTTTTCGTTTTTCCATGCCATTGCAGCGGTTAAGATGCGTGCTGATCAAATCATCAGTGCCACAGCTATCAATATTTTGACCCCTGCGTTGGCTTTGTTTCTGACTTTCACTCTGAATCTTGGTCAAGGCGATAAACTTCCAATCAATGCCAATCCTTTCCGAATTTCCGAAGTTCCATTATTATCCAAAATACCTTTTATCGGTGATCTGTTTTTCACTAATGTCTTGCCGAGTATATATGTAGGTATTGTCATTTTGATTGCAGCATACATTGTTTTATATAAGACAAAATTTGGTTTGAGACTTAGAGCCTGCGGAGAGAATCCTCATGCTGCCGATGCTGCTGGAATCAATATTTACAGAATGCGCATGACTGGCGTTATGATTTCTGGAGCCCTTGCTGGATTAGGAGGATTTTACTTGATTCTTGGCTTCACAATCGAATTTGACGCCAATGTATCTGGATATGGATTTTTAGCCATCGCAGTATTGATTTTCGGAAACTGGAAACCTTTCAATGTCGCTTTATCGGCGCTTTTGTTCTCGGCGTTGTTAACATTGTCCAAAGGTGTTGCCTTCTTTCCGGCGCTTGAAAATTTGGGTATAAATTCAAATATTTGGAGCATGCTTCCGTATGTTGCGACCATAATTGTGTTGATTCTGACTTCGAAAAACTCACTTGCCCCAAAAGCCATCGGACAGATATACGACAAGGGAGAAAGATAATTTTCAACTTCACCGTTTATCGCGGTGAAGTTTTTTTCAACAGATATTTGTTGAGAATTTTCGCTATTTGTGGTAAAATTATTAAACGGTGAGAGTATGTTAAAACAAGACAATATCGAACGATTATTCAATGTATTGGATGAGTCATCAACACTCTACGCAGACCATACCAAGATCAGTTATCTTGAAGGAATCCTCAAAACATGCGAAAACGTGTTGGCAAATGAAGTTTTGCCAACAGAAGATGGAGTTTTGCACGATAAACTTATTAATTTGTTGAAAAAAATAAATCATCAGGATTTTCATAAAGAAGAGATTCGCAAGGCATTTCAGTTATGTGTTTTGAAAGCGATGAAGCTACAAAACCTTTCCAACGAGAACATCACTCCTGACACAATTGGAATTTTCATTGCTTATTTGGTGGGAAAACTAATTCCAGATAGTGATAAACTCACAATTTTAGATCCGCTTGTCGGGACTGGCAATTTGCTTGTAACGGTGGCTAACAATATTAAGCCTGCTTCAACACTTGTTGGTGTTGAAAACAATCACGACAGTTATCGTTTGGCAAGGGCCCTCATGGGCATATCAGATTATAATGATGACATATATTTCCAAAACTCTTTATCATTTGAAAACGCGTCAGCTGATTTGCTGATAACAGATTTTCCTCTGGAAGATTTTTCGGAAAGTTATTATTTTCCCTATAATGTGCTGATTCATTATCACCAGAATTTGAAAGATGATGCAACTGTTATAACCGTAGTCTCGGACAGCTTTTTCGATGTGACTTACAATAAAAATTTCAAAGAAGATATTTTAAGTCTATACTTGGCAATCGGGCTTATCCAGTTGCCCAAAGATATTTTCAAGCAACAAGGTAAAAACATATTGATCTTAAAAAAGAAGACAGACATTTCTTTGCAAAACGAGAATTTCTTGATTGCGGAGATTCCTTCTTTTGAAGATAGAGAAGAAATGCTAAAAGTTATCGGTCGCATCAACAGTTGGTTTGACGACCTAGCTAAGAAAGGGTAGAGATTAATGGCAAAAATAATGGCAGTTAATGCCGGGAGTTCCTCGCTAAAATTTCAACTTTTAGAGATGCCGGAAGAAAAAGTTATCACTAGTGGAATCGTGGAAAGAATCGGAATGAAAGATTCTGTTTTTATGATCAAACTAAACGGAAACAAATTGGAAGAAACAATCGACATTAAAAATCATAGCATTGCGGTAAAGATGCTGTTGGGAAAATTGCTTGATTTGAATATCATCCATTCGTTTTCTGAAATCGATGGAGTTGGACATAGAGTGGTTCACGGAGCAAGCGTCATTACTGATTCCTGTGTCATCACTGAAAAAGAAATTGAAATATTAGAAAGCATTATTGATTTGGGACCCTTACATTTGGGACCGAATTTAACAGGAATAAAAGCGTTTATGGAGATTTTGCCGGATGTGAAACACGTTGCTGTTTTCGACACTGCTTTCCATCAGACTATGCCCGAGGAATCGTTTTTGTATGCCGCCCCGTATGACTGGTATGAGCGTTATCAAGTGCGAAAATACGGATTTCACGGAACTTCCCACAAATATGTTTCAGAGCGAGCCGCACAAATCATGGGAAAAAAACCGGAAGAAGTAAATATTATCGTAGCCCATATCGGAAATGGAGCCTCGATTTGCGCTGTCAAAGCCGGGAAATCAGTTGACACATCCATGGGATTCACCCCGCTTGAAGGCATACCTATGGGAACAAGATCGGGAAATATCGATCCAGCAGTCATCGAATATATGATGAAAAAGAAAAACAAATCCGCCAAGGAAATCACCAACATTCTGAATAAACAATCAGGATATATCGGCCTTTCAGGAATTTCATCAGATTCAAGAGACTTAGTTAGGGAATCTGCCAATGGAAATCACCGCGCAAAACTTGCAATTGAAGTGCAAGCCAAAAGAATAGCCGACTACATTGCCAGTTATTATGTATACATGGGCGGAGCAGATGCAATCGTCTTCACGGCTGGTATCGGTGAAAATGCGCCAACGACAAGAGCGAATATCATCAATCGTCTTCAGGTTCTTGGCGTCAAAATGGATCCAGAGCGAAACCTATGTCGCGGCATTGAAAAGTTAGTTTCCACTGATGACTCAAAAATAAAAGTTTATGTGATCCCGACCAATGAAGAAGTCATGATCGCAAGAGATACTTTAAAACTCTGTAAATAATCAATCAAGCAAACAAGCCTTCTGATGCGTATCATTGATACGTACATTCAGGAGGCTTTTTTTATGAAGAAACAACTTTTATTGGTCGTTTTTAGTCTTGTAATTTTCGTGAGTTTATTATCAACTTGTCGAGTTCACGCTAAAAGTCTTGAGATAGAATATGAATATATCCAAGCAGGAAACTATGATATCCTATCATATTCCTATGAGTATGGAACAAGAAAAAGATTAGATAATGGAAACTATGATGGGTATCTGATAATTACAGATTCTTCAAGTAAAGCGATAATCAAGACAATAATCTATGACAATGGTGAATGGGAATTTTTCGTCTATTTTGCAGAAATGGATATAGATAAAATAGCAGTAGCATGCAAAGTATATCATGAGAGTTATAATTTTGAACTACCACTGTTTGCAAAAACGGTTGTTCAAATATATGATCTATCAGGAAATTTTATTATGGAAAAGGCTTATTACGATAAATGTAGCGGCTATAACAATCATGGGGGAATATTGATTTTGCATAAATATGATGGGTCAGAGACCTATATAAATTACATGCTGAAATTTATAACGAAGCCGAGTCCAGGAGGCGAATATCAAAATGTGTTTACCTATCAGTTTCAGGGAGAAGCATATGTTAATGATACTAAAAAAACAAGCATTGAAATAACATATCCTGGAAATTACAACATCAAAATTGTCGATGGAAATTACGAATTTTCATTCACAGTTGTGCTGAATGCCACAATCGAAGGTGTGGAAGAAGACAAAGTATATACAAGACCAATACAAATCGATACTGTGGGGGAATTATCGCTTAATGGAGATGTGTATATTCCCGGAAGCGTTGTGGAACGACCAGGAAATTACGAACTCCAAATTTTGGGCGAAGGCGAGTATCTTCGAATAGTCAAGTTTGTGATTTATCCTCTGATTGAAAATGTTTCAGACGGGATGGAAACCATTGCTGGTTTAAGGATTTTTTCCAATGGAGAAAAAATGAACCTAAACGGACAAAATTATGATGGTGATTTGATTTATGCAGCTGGAACATATAATTTAGATGTTTATGGAATAAACAATTTTAAATGTACCCTTGATTTTTGGATTCTTCCTGAAGTGTCGGGAATCATTGATCAAGGGACATATCTTAACTATGCCGAAATCTGGACAAATGCAGAAGCAGCTCTAAATGGGAAAAAAATCGCAAATTATACAAAAATAGATATACCCGGAAATTATGCGCTCACGCTTTTTTTGGATGGAGGAGAATATGCAGTATATGATTTTTCTGTCTTTTCACAATTACATTCGGAAAAGCCTACCTTTGATTATTCGGTCGTCAGTTACGTTCTAACTGCGTTAGCCATATGCGGTTTGATTATTATCTTCAAAAAGAAATAAGCTATCATAATATTTTGTCGATGTGTTATAATCAAATTGGTGATAAATTTGATTAACTTCGACTTGTTCATACAGACAGGATACTCATTCAACGGGAGCATTATCGATATCTATAAACTTGTCAAATTGGCAAAAGATAAAGGTTATGCAACGCTGGGAATTGCCGATCACAACCATCTATATGGAGCGATCAAATTTTACCAAGCGTGCAAAAACGCTGAAATCAAGCCGCTTATCGGGTTGCACGCAAACACAAAAAGCGACATTTATCGCGATCTTCCTTTGTTGCTATATGCAAAAAGTCATACTGGATACTTGAATCTGATCCAAATCAGTTCCTATCTCTCAACCGAATCGGACTATTTGGATTTATCATATTTACATCAGCACAAAGAAGATGTCATTTGTATTGCCTTGACAGCCTCTGGAGATATCCACCATTTGATCTCCTCTGGAGACTTGGCCGGTGCACATCAAATCGTGAGATATTTGGAAGAAAACGTACAGGAGTTGTATCTCGGGCTGGACCTAAACGACTTCGAAACAGAAACAAAAATTGCGCCTGAGCTTTCACAACTATATCGAACGATTATCGCAAATCAAGTCATGTATTATGATTTGGAAGATAAATTCGCTTCCGGAGTGTTAAAAACACTGCTTTATGAAGGTAAAAACAGTGAATCGGGAATCCTTTCAAACGAAGAATCCAATTATAATTTCAAGTCATTAGAAGTTTTGAATAAAATATATGAGGAATATCTGCCTTTTGTTCAAGAAACAAGAAAGATGATTGAAAATGTTGATTTTGATTTCGACTTCAATCAGAGATATCTGCCAAAATATCCCGTTCCAAACAATTATGAGGCAAATCAGTATTTGCAGGCGCTTGCAAAAAAGGGATTGGAAATAAGACTAAGAAGCAAATCTGGATTAAAAAAATTCCAAGAAGAATATAATGACAGGCTGATACATGAATTGAAGATAATCAAAGACATGGACTACGCTGATTATTTTCTCATCGTATGGGATTTTGTTTTATATGCAAAAAAGAATCTGATTCTCGTCGGTCCTGGAAGAGGATCTTCAGCCGGGTCTTTGGTTGCGTATGCCCTGGGAATAGTTGATGTCGATCCGCTTGAACATGAGCTCTTCTTTGAACGCTTCTTAAACCCAGAAAGAATTACCATGCCGGACATCGACATGGATTTTCCTGATGATAAAAGGGATCAAGTGATCCAATATGTGGTAGAAAAATATGGCAAAAATCACGTTACCAGCATTGTGGCTTTCGGAACTTTTCAAGGGAAAAGCGCCTTAAGAGACGTGGCAAGAGTGTTACAGGTTAAAGATATGATTGTCGATGAAGTCACGAAATATGTTGGCGAAACCGCTAATTCCATCGATGTCTTTATAAAAAACAGCCCCGATAAATACAAATATTTGATGAGTATTCCTGAAGTTAAAGTGCTTTTTGACGTAGCTCGAAAACTTGTTGATTTGCCAAAACACATTTCGACTCACGCTGCTGGTATTGTAATTTCAAACGAAGAAATAACTAAACACGTGCCAGTTCAAACGGGCCTTGTGAACATGTTTCAGACCCAGTTTGAAGCTACCGATTTAGAACAAATCGGGCTTTTGAAAATCGACTTTTTAGGCATCAGGAATCTGACAATTATCCAAAAAGTCGCGGATCTAATCGAACGAAATACAGCGAAAAAAATCGATATCTATAAATTGCCGCTGGACGACAAAAATACTTATCAATTACTTTGCGACGTTAGAACTTTAGGAATTTTTCAATTGGAATCAAGGGGCATGATGAATCTTCTAAGACAGATGCAAATCAGGTCCTTCGAGGATATTTCGACTTGTATCGCCTTGTTTAGGCCGGGTCCGATGGAGAACATCCCCTCGTATCTTCGAAGAATAAACAAACAAGAGCCGATCACCTATTTGCATCCCATTTTGGAACCGATACTGTCATCTACAAAAGGAATTATTGTATATCAAGAACAAATCATGCAAATAGCTCATATTTTTGCCGGTTATTCCTTGGGAGAAGCGGATGTTTTGCGAAGAGCCGTCAGCAAGAAAAAAGAATCGGTTTTGTTGGAAGAAAGGGAAAGGTTCATCAGAAAATGCAACGAGATGAATCATCCGGAAAATATCAGCAATCAAATATATGATTATATCGTTAAATTTGCAAATTACGGGTTTAATAAAAGTCACTCTGTTGCGTATAGTGTTGTGGCATATTGGATGGCATATCTTAAAGCGAATTATCCAGGTTATTTTATGGCAGTGTTGATGGATTCAGCAATCGGTTCGCAGACTGCGACCGCGAACTATATCCAGGAATGCCGAAGTCTGGGAATACAGATACTCCCGCCACGCATCAACAAATCCGGAAAAGCCTATCACATGGAAGGACAAGCCTTGCGATTCCCCTATTTGGGAATTCGTAATATCGGCAACATTGTCGCTGACAAACTTGAACAGATCCAAAATGGCCAGGATTTCACAAGTTTTGTCGACTTCGTCTGCCGCGCCAAAGACATAAACTCAAGAGTCATCGAATCGATGGTCTTGGTGGGAATGTTTGATGATTTGGGAGAAACAAAGCAGACTATGGTCGAAAATCTTCGCCAGATAACGTTGTCTTTGAACCTGGGACAGAATTTGGATGAGATTGGTTTTGTTTATGTAAAATATCCTGAATACGACATGAAATTTTTAGTGGAACAGGAAAAAGAACTAATCGGATTCAACCTAAGTTTTCACCCGTTATCTAAAATCAAAGCCACGCTCGAAAACAAAGGAATCCGGCTTTTGTCCGAAGTTGAACTTACAAAACACAAAGATATTATTTTTGCGGGCATGCTGAAAAGAAAGAAGAAAATTAAGACAAAAAAACAAGATGACATGGCATTCTTGGAATTTGAAGACATGTTTCAAACGTTGGAAGCTGTCATTTTTCCTCAGGAATACCATAGATTTGGCAACGACTTAACCGTTGGCGAATTGTATGTTGTTGAAGGAACGGTAGATTCTAGAAACAATCAATTGCAAGTTATCATCAAAAGAATGGAAATAGTCAAGGAGGATAAAAAATGAAAATAGGCGTTCTAACATCCGGTGGCGACGCCCCGGGAATGAATGCGGCAATCAGAGCAGTTGTAAGAACGGCGATATCTTACGGAATCGATGTTTTTGGAATCTACGATGGATACAAAGGACTCGTCGAAAATAAAATTAAAAAACTGGAAAGAAATGATGTTGGTCAGATTTTGAATCGGGGCGGTACAATTTTGGGGTCTTCAAGACTCAAAGAATTTGTCGAAAAAGATGTCAGACAGAAAGCGATTGACAATCTTCGGGCTTTGGAAATCGACGCGTTGGTGACAATCGGAGGCGACGGAACATACAGGGGAGCCTTGGCTCTTTCAGAAATGGGAATGCCTTGCATCGGCTTGCCTGGGACGATTGATAATGATGTTGCATCTACGGAATATACAATCGGTTTTTTCACAGCGCTTGATACGGCTATCGATGCAATCGACAAATTGAGAGATACTTCCTTTTCGCACCAAAGATGCACCGTTGTAGAAGTGATGGGAAGAAATTGTGGTGACTTGGCAATTTATTCAGGTATTGCTTGCGGAGCGGAGATTGTTATTACCAATGATACCGGTTTTAACAAGGAAGATATTTTCAAACAAGTACATCATGCAAAAGAAATCGGCAAGCGTCATTTGGTTATTGTGGTCGCCGAAAATATAACTGATGTTACCGAACTTGCTCGGAAAATCCAGGAGCATTCAGAATATGAATCTAGAGCGAGCGTTCTCGGATATATTCAACGTGGAGGAACGCCAAGTTCATATGATCGGGTTCTTGCCAGTAAGATGGGATCTTATGCCGTTGAAGTCATTCGTCAAGGCTTTGGCGGAAGAGCAATATGTGCTCACAGCCTTGAAGTAAGTCACTGTGATTTGCGAGAAGCTCTGACATTGGAAATGAAGCCAAGTGATTTGTATCAGTATTTGGCAAGGTTGAATTAAAAAAAGCTCGATGAGCTTTTTTTATGATAAGGACATATAACGAATCACTTTCTTGTCAGGAAGATACAATACAATCATATACTTATCCAAATATGTCGAGACAACACTATATTTGTATAAAGTATCCAAAGGAAAAGTTTGATCGGTTTTGAAATATGTACGCAAAAGATCATTTTTGTGAATATTTTTATGATTCCACCAGATTTTAGGACGGAACGTGTTGTATTCCAAATAATCGCGCTTCAACTCGGAAAAACAAAGCACTTGGATTTCCGGGTATCTTGTCACCAGGAATTGATTTAGTCGCAAAAACACATCTATTAGTTGATACCTACTGAAATCGAAATTATTATCAATATAGAAATGCGCCAATTCCCTGAAAAAATTAAATGCCGAGGCAACTCGTTCGGTTATGAAACGCATAGATTTGTCCATAAAACCTTTGTTCCAATACATATTTAGCATTTTTTCTACAAGTCGGAGCTCTTCAACATCATTTTCTGTCAAAACTTTGTTTCGGATGATTTCGTAGGGAGGTAATGGATTGTAGACATATCCATATTTGTCCGCATCTCTTCTTAGAGGCGTTCCTTTTAGCATTTTAAGGAATCCTAGTTGCAATTCTTTGGCATAGCAGGCAAAAGACCTATTAAAAGTATCCTCAAAACTATGGATATCTTCTTTAGGCAGTCCTGCAATCAGATCCAAATGCAGATCAATGATATCTGCTTGTTGGATTTTCTGAATATTAGAAAACAATTTATCCAAATTATGAACCCTGCTCACCGCTTTGTTACTAACGCTGTTTGTGGATTGGATACCAATTTCGAAACGGATCAGGTCTTTTGGGGAGATTGCATGGATTTTGTCGATTAATTCGTCGGTAAGGATGTCGCCCGATATTTCAAACTGAAAACTAGAACCCGCTACATGATTTGCCACGATAAATTCTACCACTTCGCAAACGCGACTTGATTTTAGATTGAAAGTTCGATCAAGAAATTTGAATGTTTTTGCACCGTTTGTCATCAAGAAAGAGAGATCTTCTTTAACCCTCTCCAAAGAAAAATAACGAACCTGATTGTCAAGTGAAGCAAGACAATATGTGCAATGAAAGGGACATCCTCTCGAGGATTCCACATATTGAACTTTAGAGGGAAACGAGGAGATGAATTCTGGGAAATGATATGGGTTTTTAATGTTCTCCAAACGTTCAATTACCTGAGAAGGTGTTGACTGCAAAGTTTCAGCTTGTCGGTATGTTAGATTTGGAATTGTATTTATTAGCTTCTTATTTATAATAGCCTCAATTAATCTATTAAAGGAAAGCTCACCTTCTCCTCGAATGATGTAATCAATTGGATAATCATCAAAATACGTTTCGGAATCATGACTGATTTCTGGTCCGCCCCAGATAATAATGCAATCGAGAACCTTTTTTAGCGAAGAAGTTAGTTTCTTAATTATTTCAACATTCCAGATATAGACACTGAAGCCAATAATATCTGGCTTCAGGTTTTCAATTGTACGGAAAATCTTTTCCTGCGGATCTTTGATTGTGAACTCCAAAATCTCCGTAGGAAAATCACAGTTTGCTTTAAGGTAGCGAACTGCGAGGTTGGTGTGAATGTATTTTGAGTCAATGGATACAAGAATCGTTTTCATTTCATCACCAACTCTATTTTAACAGATATATAGTTTTTGACCATAGGTTTTTAAGGAATATGGTATACTATATTCGGTGGTGAAGCGCATGAATACATTTATTGTTTCCTCTGAATATAGCCCTACAGGGGACCAGCCAAAAGCAATTAAACAATTAGTTGACAACTTGAATCAAGGTGTATTTGAACAAGTATTGCTTGGGGCAACTGGCACAGGAAAAACCTATACCATCAGCAAAGTGATCGAAGAAATCCAGCGACCAGTTTTAGTACTTGCCCATAACAAGACTTTGGCAGGGCAACTATACTCAGAGTTCAAAAGCCTATTTCCAAATAACAGAGTAGAGTATTTCATATCCTATTATGATTATTATCAACCAGAGGCATATGTTCCTGGGGCTGATTTATATATAGAAAAAGATGCTAAGATAAATGATGAGATAGATGAGATGCGACATGCCGCAACTTCATCCCTGTTTGAAAGAAATGACGTTATCATTGTTGCTTCAGTTTCTTGCATCTACGGTATCGGCGATCCGGAAGAATACAGAAAAGGCATGGTCACACTCCGCGTTGGAGATAACTCTGGCAGGGATCAACTGCTGAACAAACTAGTCAATATATTATATGAAAGAAATGATATCGATTTTGTCAGAGGAAGTTTTCGGGTTCGCGGAGATATCGTGGAGATTTTACCGCCTTACGAGAAGACAAGTGCTCTGCGAGTTGAATTTGATTTTGACGCCATCAAACGAATTCGTTCGTTCAACGTCGTTACAGGCGAAATCATCCAAGACTATCAGCTTGTATCCTTGTTTCCGGCGTCACACTTTCTGACCGACAAAGGAAAATTGGATGAAGCACTAGCAAGAATTCAATCCGAATTGGAAGAAAGAATCGCATATTTCAAATCCAAAGGCATGCCACTGGAAGCAGAAAGAATCGAACAAAGAACAAAATATGATTTGGAAATGATGCGCGAAATCGGTTCTTGTAATGGCATTGAAAACTATTCAAGACATCTGGCTTTACGAAATGCCGGAGAAACACCTTATGTCCTCATTGATTTTTTCCCAAAAGATTTTTTACTTGTGGTCGACGAGTCCCACGTTACCTTGCCTCAGGTCCGAGGGATGTTCAATGGCGACAGGTCCCGAAAACAAACTTTGGTTGATTACGGATTCCGTCTGCCGAGCGCTTTGGACAACAGACCTTTGAATTTCGATGAATTCTTGGATAAAATTAACCAAGTAATTTATGTTTCCGCTACACCAGGTGATTTTGAAACCGAAAGAGCGGGAGATATCGTTGAACAAATAATCAGACCTACGGGCCTGCTAGATCCTAAGGTGATCGTAAGGCCCACAGAAGGTCAGATTGATGACATCCTTCAAGAAATCGAAACGGCAATCAGTAGAAATGAACGAACGCTGATAACCACTTTAACAATTAAAATGAGTGAAGATCTTACGGAATATCTTCAAAGTTTGGGTTACAAAGTGGCATACCTCCATTCCGAAATCAAATCCTTGGAAAGAATGGAAATCATCCGCAACCTTCGCTTGGGTGAATTTGATATTTTGGTCGGGATCAATCTGCTTAGAGAAGGTTTGGACTTGCCCGAAGTATCCTTCATAGGCATTCTCGATGCAGATAAGGAAGGGTTTCTTAGAAGTGCGAGATCATTGATTCAAATCATCGGGCGAGCCGCTAGGAATGTCAACGGAAAAGTTGTCATGTATGCTTCGAAAATCACTGATTCTATGCAAAAAGCAATTGATGAAACAAACCGGAGAAGAAAAATCCAAACCGAACATAACCTGAAAAATCACATTCAGCCAACTACAATCATCAAAGCCATACACGATTCTATTTCAATAAAACTTAGTGAAAAGGTAAAAGAAGCAGATTACCAACATCTTTCCAGAGAAGAGATTGAAAATAGTATCTTTATTCTTGAAGGCCAGATGTTGTTAGCCGCAAAGGAACTTGATTTTGAACGCGCTGCAGAGCTTCGTGACATCATCTTTGAAATGAAGAAACAAAGAAAATGAAATATCTATCCTTAGCAATATCATTATTGCTGACAGCTATTGTTTTTTCATTTTCAACAGCATCTGGAGATCAATCGGCATCATTGAGCCTGGATATGAGTATACAACTGAAAAACTTTTTTGAAAACTTATTTCCAACCTGGGAAATACAATTAGATAACTTGCATATCATTGTGAGAAAAGCAGCCCACATCTTCGAATTTTTCATTTTAGGTCTGTCTTGGCATGTTTCATTCAAACTTTTTAAACTCAAATCAACCTATTTACTATATCTTGGTTTGTTATTGCCTTTGATAGATGAGGGTATCCAAATGTTTTCAGTTGAAAGAGGACCGAGCATTATTGATGCATTGCTCTTTGATTTTCCTGGTTTTTTTATTGGAAGCACGATTTTACCCGCATTATATAAAAAAGTTTTCCAACAAAACGCCCCAAAATAGGGCGTTTTTAATTTAATTAATAAAAATATTAAAAAAATTGATAAAAAAATTAAAAAAATGCTTGACAATTAAAATAAAGTTTAATATAATTAAGGTGCAAGCAAGAAATAAGAAGTTTTGGAGCGTGAAACTAATGGAAAACACAACATTACAACTACTAAGAAACAGAGAGATTAGTACGAAAGAGGCATATGACAATCTCTATTCAAAAGTTAGATTTCAAAAGCCGAGAAGAGCGCATTTCATAAAAATAAGAATCATCATTCCTGGCGAAAAAGGAGTCACGAGATTTTTAAGAGTATTATTTCTTTTTCCAGCACCAATGTTTCTAGTGAAGCTTGGACTCAGATTAGCAAAATTTGATTCAAACGAGGACATGCCATTATCAAAAAGCGAAATACTAAAATTGATTTCCTACAAAGGAATCATCGTGAATGTGAAATCACATTCCGGAGAAAAAGTAATCATCAAGACGATTTAAGAATATTTTCCGGTATCACCGGTCAATATAATGATAGAAAATAAAGGAGGTAAGTAAAATGGCAAGATCATATACCTATAATCCGACAAACCAGAAAACTGGGTTTCCAGATTTCACAAATGTATGTTTGACGAGTTTTTATCCTGTATTGCCAAGATTGCTACCAACTACTAACAATACAAGTTTAAAAAATAAAGATTGGCATTTATAGAAGCTGGCACAACGCCAGATTGCGACATGGAAAACGTGTCATCTGAATACTATTACTATAAAAGGAGGAAATAAAAATGTCATTTGTAAAAATCTTGATGAATAAAATCGATTCATCAAAAAAACAAAATAGCAACCCCAGGGATTCATTTGCTTATATCGCGGATTTCGGACAAGATAAAATTTGCTTAAGATAATCATTCTGATTTCAAACTGATAAAACACATGTTGGATTTTCTTGCAGATCGATTCTACTCGGTCGGTAAGATTTACCATAGAAGATACTAATTCATAAAACAACGGAGGAAATAACATGAATAAATTCGAATTTAAGAAAGAAGGAATGAATATGTTCAAGGAAGCGTCCAAAAGCAAAGGCAAATACCCAGTAATATCCGAATGTCCCGTATGCCACCATGATCTGATAGTAGAATCATTGAATTGCGAAAATTGCGGATCGAGGTTGGAAGGCAAATTCACCTTGTCAAAGTTCAATTATTTAGATACAGAGAAATTATACTTCATCGAAGTTTTTGTCAAAAATCGCGGTAATATCAAAGCCGTTGAAAAAGAAATGGATTATAGTTATCCCACCATCAAAAAAATGTTGGATGATGTAATCGTCGGCTTGGGGTATTCGCTTGATTCAAGCGCTCCAGTTGAAGAACCAGCAGCGCCAGCAGAACCGAAAACAATGCAGGCAAAAATTGATATTTTGGATAAACTCAAAAGCGGAGAACTCACCGCAGATATCGCCACTGAAATGCTAAAGAAATTAAAATCAAGGAGGAATTAATCATGGCTAAAGACCCAATGAAAGAAGAAAGAATGAAAATATTGGAATTGTTAACCAAAGGCTCAATCACTGCTGAACAGGCAGAAAATCTATTATCCGCCATTGGCGAATCGGAAGAAAAAGAACCGGAAATCATAGTTCCACAAAAAAAAGGCCAATTCAGAATGTTAAAGATCAAAGTTGACAGTGCTGATGGCGACGAAGTCCGTATCGAGCTACCAATTGAATTTGCCAAATTGCTGAAAAGCAAGAAATTCAATCTAGATGCGCTAGGTGATGTAGACCTTGATGTCGACATGCTAATCGAAATGGTAAATTCAGGGGCTATCGGCGAAATTGTCAATGTGAAATCAGCTGATGGAGATATTGTCAAGATCGTAATCGAATAACCTCGGGGGACACAGGATGGACAATATTACTATAAAAAGAAAAAATGTATTTCAAAACAAAAACTTCTCTTTGCTTTTTGGAGGAGTTTTAGTTTCGAATATAGCTCATATTCTATTTAATTTTGCTATTAGCTTGTTTATCTTGAGAGTGGCAAACGCAGCGTATGGCAAAGAGACTGCCGCAATGATTCAAGCCCTTTATTTGGCTCTTTCGGGGGTTGTGCTTGTTATTTTGATGCCGTTCGGGGGTGTGCTAGCTGACAAATTAAATAAAGTTAGAATCATGTATATCACAGATTTCATACGCGGCTTCACCATCATCTTTGTTGGTTTGTTTCTTGTCTTTGTCGATAACTTGGTTTTGCGAATCAGCGTTCTTTTTGTTATGAATTTCGTGTTAAGCGTAAATTCATCGATCTTCCAACCCGCCTCTTCTTCACTATTAAGATTCATTGTGACCGATGAAGAGTTACAACCAGCCACCGCTTATTTACAAGGATCATCAAGTTTCCAGGCGATCATTGGTTTGGTTCTTGGCGGAATCCTATATGCCACGGTAGGCATCGTCTGGATATTCTTTATCAATGGCATCGGATACATCATTTCTGCAATCTCCGAAATGTTTATCAGATACAATCACCACGAGCATACAACAAGCGACATTTCCCTGCGAATTGTATTCCGTGACATAAAGGATGGATTATCATATATTTTTCATGCAAAACCAATATTTGTAACTTTGATGATGGCGCTTGGACTAAATTTTTTTCTAAGTCCTATCTTTAGCAACGCGCTACCATACTTCATCGAATTCGATTTGGGGGTCTCTACCAATTATCTATTCAGTTTCTTTCTAAAACCGGAGAATTGGTATTCGATTATTTCAGTAGCCGTTTCCATATCCGCAATCATCATGTCTCTCATCCTCTCGAGACAGAAAACCAAGGACTCCTATGGTAAAGATCTGAAACGTGCAATCCTGATTTTCGTGATATTGATGTGCGCTCTGGCCTCGGTTATGGTGGGATTCTATTTGGGCTTTGTATCCATCGGTGTCGTTTTAGTTGGACTTACATTAATAATGTTCTTATTGGGATTTGCGAATACTGCATTCAATATTCCTGTGAATTTGATTTTCCAAAGAAAAGTCGATAAGAAGCAACTTGGTAAAGTGAGTTCTGTTTCGGGAGTCCTGTCGCAAGCCTTGATTCCGATTGCTTCACTGGTTGCGGGAGTGTTAATTTCCCAAATCTCGATCAATGCGATTTATTTGTTTTCCCTTGTGGGAATGGTGCTCGTGACAATATTTTATGTAACAAACAAGCAAGCTAGCGAAATTTAAAAAACGACTCATTCAGCGGTTCGACATTTGGTCGGACCTTTTATTTTACGCAATCGCCTCTTATATATTTCGACGCCCTATGGTATAATATATATAGTTCAATTCCTGCGGAGGAAAACATGAAATCGATTCGTGAACTGTATAAAATTGGATACGGCCCTTCTAGTTCACATACAATGGGGCCTCAAAAGGCTTGCGAATTGTTTCAAATTAAGTATCCGGGGTTACATAAATACAAAGTGATTCTCTATGGTTCTCTGGCCATGACTGGCAAAGGGCATCTAACCGAATATGTAATCAAAAAAACTTTGGGCAATGTGGAAGTAGTGTTTGATGATCAATTTGTTCTTTGGCATCCGAATACCTTGGACATCATCGGATATGATGAGTTAGATAACGAAGTTACCATGAGAGTCTACAGCGTTGGCGGAGGCTCAATCAAAGTTGAAAACGAGGAATCTGATGACCTTCCTGAGATCTATCCCCATCACACTTTCAGCGAAATCAAGGATTTCTGCATTCAAAACGAACTACGGCTTTATGAATATGTTGAACGGTTTGAAGGAAAGGATATTTGGGTCTTTCTTGACATTATTTTCAAGCAAATGATGGTCACAATCAAAAGAGGATTAAATACACAAACCATTATTCCTGGAGAACTGCATTTAAAAAGAAAAGCGAAACAACTAATGGATAGCATGATAAAAAATGAATCTCCGGAAATGAGAGAAAGCAGACTAGTGAGTGCATACGCATATGCCGCTGCCGAAGAAAACGCCAGTGGGGGAATTGTTGTAACAGCACCTACATGCGGAGCTTCCGGAGTTGTTCCGGCAGTCATGAAATTTATGCAAGAAAAACACAATTTCAGCGATAAGGCTTGTCTTCAGGCATTGGCAACTGCCGGCCTGATTGGAAATATAATCAAACACAATGCATCAATAAGCGGTGCAATAGCGGGATGCCAGGCAGAAATTGGCAGCGCTTCGGCAATGGCTGCAACCTTGCATTCGGAACTGTTTGATCTGTCACTCAATCAAATTGAATACGCTGGCGAAATTTCGCTCGAGCATCATCTCGGCTTGACATGCGATCCAGTTTTGGGGTATGTCCAAATCCCTTGTATTGAAAGAAATGCCGTTGGAGCGATGCGTGCAATCGATTCCAGCAGGTTGGCATTTTTTTTGTCTGAATCACGAAAAATATCATTAGATATGGTAATAGATACAATGTACCAAACCGGGAAGGACATCCATACCAAATACCGTGAAACCGGAATTGGAGGTCTGGCGTTGCTTTATCAAAAGATCAAAGGTACAGAGGAGAAAGAATAAATGGAGCACCAATTAACAACAACGATTGTAGAAGCCATTGATTTGACCCATGATGCGCTAGGAGTATGTAAACTAGATGACGGATACACCGTTTTCGTGGAAGACCTATTAAAGGGTGAAACCGCGGAAATCATCGTTACAAAAAGACGTAAAAGTTACGGATTCGGAAAAGTCGTTCAAAGACTGACTAAGAGTCCTTTTCGTGTGATGCCAAAGTGCAAACATTTTTACGAGTGCGGCGGTTGCGGATTGATGCATATGGATTATGATGTTCAACTCAGCTTTAAAAAATATCGGATAGAATCAAGTTTGAAACACTCGCATCTTGACGATTCGATTGTAAAAGACATGGTCGGCATGATCAATCCCTATCATTTTCGAAATAAGGTCGAAGTAAAATTCAATCAAGGTGAAAAAGGAATTGAAGCTGGATTTTTCAAAGCAAAAACCCATAAATTGGTTAATCTTGAAGAATGCCATATCATCGCCAAGAAATCGTTTGAGGTTGTTTATTTGATAAAAAACATCTGTAATGAATTGAAAATCAATGCCTATGATGAAATAGCCAAAACGGGAGTCCTAAAATCGGCATTGATCAGGGAATCAGTATGGACAAAAGAAATTGTTGTGCTATTACACCTTGCCCGCGAACTACCGTTTGCGGAAATACTTGTTCAGAAAATGACAGACAAAATGCCGGAAATTACAGGCATAGGCTATACAATCACCAAAGACGAATCCGTCATGTCGGTCGATCCGATTAAGATGCTTTTTGGAAAAGAATACCTGAAAGAACAAATCAACAACATCGTTTACCAAGTTGGGCTTCGCTCGTTTTTTCAAACGAATACCCTGCAAACAGAAAAACTATTTCAAAAAGCGATTGAATATGCAGAATTGAATGACAAGACAAAATTAATCGACGCATATTGCGGAATTGGATCCATCGGCCTTGGTGCCGCCAAAATAGCATACAAGGTTTTCGGTATTGAAATTGTAAAATCGGCAATCACCGATGCTAAGAAAAATGCGGAAATCAACAAAATCAAAAATGCATTTTTCGAAGTAGGCGATGCGCAGACCGTACTAGAAAAATGGAAAAAATTTAATTTCGATGTCATTTTTGTCGATCCGCCTCGGAGAGGCTGTTCGAAAGGATTCATAGAAGCGCTATTGACGATGAAGATTCCAAAAGTGGTTTACATTTCCTGTGATCAGGCAACTTTGGGAAGGGATTTGGAGATACTTGTCAATAATGGCTATAAATTGATCGAAATTACACCAGTTGACATGTTCCCGCAAACAATACAAATTGAAAGTGTGGCTTTACTGGAAAAGAAATAGCGCTTTTATCATAAATGAAGATGCCTTTTCATTTCTGAAATCATTCCTGGGAAAAAATAAATTCGTGCTTTGAGAAAAGGCATCCAATTCGACAATATTAATGAAAAGGAGACGATCTATATGAAGTTCGAAATATTATCCAAAAACAAGCAAGCACTGCTTGGAATGATGTTTTTTGCGTTGATGATATTATTCATTGTCATGTTTTATGCTATATTAGCGCTGTTTCCTCCAACTGAATGTGCGACCTTTTTTAGTTGCCCATCTTTGGCAATTCCTTTGATTTTTGCATGGGTATGTAGCTTGTTGTCGGTAATATTTGGCATCATCTCTATTGTTAAACACAAAACCATCTCACTAGTCATTTCTGTTATGATCATATTGGCAATGTTTGTCACTTTGTATGGAATTCTAGAAGTGATATTTGAACATTAATCTGGTTGAATCGCAATAAATTTACATAAGAATAGAAAGGAAGAAAAAAGTGCAGGAAAAGAAAATTGTCCCCCCATATCGAATCAAAATGGTGGAACCGATTCATCTGATCGAAAGATCTGAGCGTATTTTGAAACTTCAAGAAGCGGGATACAATCCATTTCAGCTCAGAAGCGAAGACGTTTTCATCGATTTGCTGACAGACTCCGGAACCGGAGCTATGAGCCATTTTCAATGGGGAGCATTGATGCAAGGTGATGAGGCTTATGCAGGATCTGCAAGTTTTTACCGCCTAGAGAAAGCAGTTAAGGAAATAACAGGTTATAAATATGTCATGCCCGCCCATCAGGGTCGGGGAGCGGAACAGGTAGTAATACCAGCGCTTGTCAAACACCCCGGAATGGTTTTCATTAGCAATATCCATTTTGATACTACTAGAGCACATGTTGAAATGGCTGGAGCAAGAGCTATCGACACCATCATAAAAGAATGTTACGATTTGGACAAATATCATCCTTTCAAAGGCAATTTCGATCTGGGCTTGCTTGAAAAAGCAATTCATGACTATCAGCCAGAAAATGTCGCAGGCATCATCATGACCATCACAAACAATTCAGCTGGAGGGCAGCCTGTTAGTTTGGAAAACATGATGCAAGTCAATAAATTGGCAAAACTTTACGGTATTTCCGTTATTATTGATGGTGCACGATATGCAGAAAATGCCTACTTCATTAAACAAAGAGAAGAAGCATACAAAAACAAAACCATTAAAGAAATAGCCAAAGCACAATTTGATCAGGCTGACATTTTTCTAATGAGTTCCAAAAAAGATGGGCTTGTGAACATCGGCGGACTGATCGTTATTAAGAACAATCTTGAACTCTTTCAAAAATGCCAGACAAGAATCGTCCCGATGGAAGGTTTTCCGACCTATGGAGGGCTTGCTGGCAGGGACATGGATGCGATGGCAATTGGTTTAAATGAGGCGCTAGAAGAAAGCTATTTGGAATATCGAATCGCGGAAATCAATTATCTTGGAGAAAAATTGAAAGCAGCAGGTATTCCTATCCAATATCCAACCGGAGGACACGCTGTGTTCGTGGACTGCGGAGCTATTTGTCCGCAAATACCTTATGACGAGTTTCCTGCCCAGGCGATTTGTAATGAACTTTATATTGAGGGCGGCATCAGAGCTGTTGAGATTGGATCTTTATTGCTTGGCAGGGATCCTGATACAAAAAAAAACTTAAGAGCAGACAAGGAATTTTTGCGACTAACAATTCCTCGAAGAACATATACTTTTCAACATTTTGATTATGTTGTCGAGATATTTATAAAAGTATATCAACGAAGAAAACAAATCAAAGGTTTGAAATTTGAGTACGAATCGCCTATTTTACGCCATTTTACTGCCAGATTCATACCTATAGAATAAGTTAGGAGTGAAGTTATGGGAAACCTGTTTGTAAATTCAGAAATTGGAACACTAAAAACAGTATTATTGCATCGTCCTGGGAAAGAATTAGAGAATTTGACACCGAAATGGTTGGAACAATTATTGTTTGATGACATACCCTGGATGGATCTTGCCATAAAAGAACATGATCATTTTGCCAACGTGTTTCGCAAGAACGGTGTCGAAGTTCTTTATCTTGCTGACTTGGTCAGCGAGACTCTTGACAGTAGCAAAACGATCAAAGATCAATTCATCCAACAATTTCTCGAAGAGGCGAATGTCACAAGTGACACTTTGAAACAAGTAATGACTGATTATTTAAATTCATTTGCTTTAACAAAAACAATGGTTGAAATCACGATGGCTGGTATCAGGAAGTCCGAAGTCCCTAATTTTATTAAACGCACACTGACCGATTACATCCGAGATTATCCTTTTGTTACAGATCCCATGCCAAATCTATATTTTACCCGAGACCCATTTTCAATCATCGGGTCTGGAGTTGCAATCAGTAAAATGTATACCTCGACCAGGAGCAGGGAAACGATATATGGAGAATATATTTTCAAACACCATCCTGTCTATGGAAATAATGCATATCCCATCTACTATGAACGAAATTATCAATCAACTATCGAGGGCGGAGACGTATTAGTTTTGAATGAAACTACTCTCGCGATCGGAGTGAGTCAACGCACTCATCCTGCGGCGATTGAAAAACTTGCAAAAAACTTGTTTTACAACTATCCCACTGAATTTGAAACCATAATTGCGTTCGACATTCCCAAAAGCAGATCATTCATGCACCTTGACACAGTATTCACTCAAGTAGATTATTCCAAGTTTTTGGTCCATCACGAAGCCAAACAATCGATAAAGGCCTATGAACTCACCAAGAGCAAAACTCAATCTGGAAAACTGACGGTTGTGCCGATTGAGCAAAAGCTTGATTCTATTTTGGAAAAATATCTGAAACGTCCGATTACACTCATCCCATGTGGTGGCGACGATGTCGTATCCTCAGACAGGGAACAATGGAACGATGGTGCCAATACGATTGTCCTACGTCCGGGAGAAGTGATAGTATATGAGAGAAATCATATTACAAATAATATCTTGAAAAAGCACGGCGTCAAAGTTCACACGATTTCTTCAAGTGAGCTTTCACGCGGTAGAGGTGGACCCAGATGCATGAGCATGCCTTTCTACCGCGAAAAAATCTAGTCTGTTTTTTGAGTCAGTCCGATAATTTCGGACTTTTTCATTGAAATAACTTAAGAGAGACATATTTCTTGGCAAGCATCATAAGAAAAGTTTCTTTTGGGACATGCTATAATTGTGTTATAGGTGGTGTGACAATGAAAAAAAACAAACAAGAAGCAGAGCTCTATACCAGATTGACAAACATGCAATATGATGTAACACAGAATAAAGCCACGGAACCACCGTTTGTCAATGCATATTGGGATAATGAATTGCCAGGAATATATGTGGATATCGTTACCAGAAAACCTATCTTTTCTTCACTTGACAAATTCGAGTCGGGATGTGGTTGGCCAAGTTTTTCCAAACCGCTTGTCAACTTGATTGAGAAGCAGGATATAACTCATAATATGATTCGAACAGAAGTGAGGAATATTGATGACTCTTCCCACCTGGGACATTTGTTCGAAGACGGTCCAAAAGAACTCGGGGGATTGCGTTATTGTATCAATTCAGCATCGTTGGAATTCATAACAGTAGAAAACCTGGAAAAGGCTGGATTTGGCGAGTATTTAAAGTTTTTCAACGAGGCGAAAAAATGCTGAAGACTATCTGGAAGATGCAAAATACAAAACGATTTATCATCCAAGGAATCATCACGTTTTTACTATTTTCAGGACTATATTTTCTGCTTGATTATTTGAATATGTCTTATTCTGAAATGAAAGCAGAGTTTGGTGCTTTTTTGGTTCTGACGAATATATTTTTAAATCTCATAATGTCTTTCATCAGTACCATGATGATGAATTTCAGCACTGCCCTTGTCAAGTTTAATGGCAAGGAAGGCAAGGGGACTTTATTGAGTGGAGTAGCCTTATTTTTTGGAATGTTGACATACGGATGCACGCCTTGTGTTGTGGCTTTTTTCTCTACAATTGGAATAACGTTTATTGTTCTAGCTTTGCCACTTTCCGGACTACCGTATAAATTTATATCCTTGGGAATATTAATCTTGGGAAGTTTATGGCTTTCATACGAAATTCAGCATGCAAAATGCAAAATCATCGTAGCAAAAGATAAGTGACATAATGTTGATTTATTGTTTTTCAAGCAGATTTACGGTTTCTCATCTTGTTTGCGATGCTGAGGAGTGGTATCATATTAATATAGAGAAAGATGCACAAAACCCCCAAGAGGTGAGAACATGAAACTGATTGAAGCAAAACATATATGCAAAGATTATCAGAATCAGCAAGTTCTTACCAAAGTCTTGAAAGATATCAATGTCGTAATCAATCAAGGCGATTTTTGTGTTATTGTCGGTCCTTCGGGATCTGGAAAATCCACGTTACTATATGTGCTAAGCGGATTGGAAAAACCGTCTAGCGGAGAATGCTTCGTCTTGGGTAAATCATTGAATTCCCTCAAAGAGGAAGAGATGGCAAACCTTAGGAAAAACGACATGGGCTTTGTTTTCCAATTTTACAATCTCATTCCCAATCTTACTGTATTTGAAAATGTACTATTACCACTGGTGATTTCCAAAAAAGAAGATTATTCTCAAGCTGAAGTAGTGCTAAAATTAGTTCAAATGAATGACTTCAAAGACTATTTTCCCAATCAATTATCAGGAGGCATGCAACAAAAAGTGGCCATCGCAAGAGCGATGGTCAATGATCCTGGTTTGATTTTTGCCGATGAACCAACAGGAAATCTCGATCAGAAAAGCGGCAAGGAAATCATGACTTTATTAAAAAATCTCAATCAAGAGCACAAGAAGACGATTGTGCTTGTGACCCATAATATGGAACACGTTTCGTATTGTACAAGAAAACTTGAACTTAGGGACGGAATGATTGTCAATGATGACCCCGTTAAAGTTTAAGCTTCGGTTCGCAATCAGGAATATTACACACAACAAGGGCAGTTCGTTTTCGCTTTTGCTTTCACTTGGACTTGTATCGATGTTTGTGATAATGATCGCCAATCTGTTTTTTGTTTTCCAACAATTGTTTTATTATGATGCCTTGGAAGATTACAATCAAATCGATGTTGTTATGACATATGATGAAAACGCAACATCAAGACTCATCAATAAGCGAAATCTTGGGTTGATTTATGGCGATGATATTGTTCAGTCACTTAGTTTTTTCAATTTGTATGTAGTATCTGAGACAACTGAAGAGATTTTCTATACTCAACTCATGTCCTCTCTGCCCTACGAAATGGAACAATTGATCAATTACGACCTTGATTCGTTGAATGATAATGAAATTGTGATTACTTCAAGCCTTGCTTTAAATTATCATCTTGACATCGGTGACAGCCTCATGATCTATATGCTTAATGAGGCATATGAATATCAAATTAACCAAATAGTACCAGATACCGGTCTTTTTTCCGGAAATAATGTCTTTGTTGACAAAACGAGGCTTTTACAGGATTTTTATGGGCTTCCATCTCTGAATAATCTTGGAAATACACTGTACCTGGAACTTAAGCCAACAACAGACATTAATCAATTCATCGAAGACGTCAAAGCTGATGATGAATATGCCAATTATTATATTTATAAGGCTATCAATTATGACCAAATTTATCAAGACGCAACCAGAACTTCCTCAATTCTTTTTGGAACGGGCGTTCTGATAGTAATCACACTTGGAATGGTGCTTCATTCTTTGTTTCCCTTGTTTACCATGAAACTAAAAAAACAGACAGGTACAATTTTAACCTTGGGAGGCAACTTCAAGTTTGTCATGCAGGTTTGGGGAATGCAATTGCTGGTGTTTTTCCTGATAACGTCCATTTTTGGCTTAATTTCAAGTTATGCAATTTTCAATATTGCGGCGAGAGCCTATAATGTAATTTCAAATATATCACTTAATTGGTGGACGACACTTATCAGTTTGTGTTTCTTGGCGGGCATCGTGATTCTCGAAGGATTAATCAGTTTCAGAAAATTAAGAAAAGAAAGTGCAATTGTTTTGTCAAGCGACCGACGCTACGAAAAACAAACACTCTCCATCTATTGGCTAATCGGATCTTTGGTATTGTTTATCTTCTTCTTGATTACTCAACCATTTTCATTAGCAGTAAACAGCCTGATCATTATAGTGTTTTCGATTCTTGCCTCTTTCCAAGGCATCAGTCTCATAACGAAATTGATTGGTAATTATTTGTCAAATAGGAAACACAAAAATCTCTTTCGCGTTTTCAATCTGCGTTATATTACAGATAACAAACACGTGCATCATTCGCTTAAGGTTCTTTTTGCGTCCTTTCTTGTGATTTTGATTACTCTATCGACACGATCTTTTGTCACAAATGAAATTTATAGTATTCGCGACAGTTTCAACTTTGACTATGCATTGACCAATATTTTCAATTATGACAACAATTTGAAGTCAGAGATTATGACTAATTATGAACCAGAAGCAATTGATGAGGTTGTGTTCTACCGCGATGTAAAATTGCAGATTAATGACGATGGACAACCTTATGAAGACAAAATGCAATTTTTTGTTTCAATGGACTATTCCCGATTTCCAGATTACTTCGGATTCGACCTGTTATCTCCACTCGACCAGAAGTATTTGACAAATACGATTCCCTATGTGATTATTGCGGACAGTTACCAATATACATATGGTATCAATATCGGTGATCAGGTTGGATTGATAACAAACTCTTCGCACGATGTGATTATGCTTGAAGTTGCAGGGTTTATTGAAACCAGTTATGATAACTTCGTGTATTCCAATTTAATTATGATGCCAGAATTTCAAGATGACTTTAAAATCAACTCGTTACTTATCCTTACTGATGGTCAGCAAGATATATTCAAGGATTTGCTTGAAGACTACGGCTCGGAGATGTATTATGTTCTTGAAGTAGACAAACTGGTTGATGATATCGGAGATGTTTTTGAAACCGCAAGCGACCTGTTTCTGGTATTGACTTCAGTTATGATCGCAAGTTTTCTGATTGTCATCATCAATAATACGATACTTGTCTATTACACAATGAAAAAAGACTTTGCACGATTAAAAACATTAGGAGTGAAGAACAAGGACTTTTTGAAGAATATTTTCAAAGAAATTGGATTATCAACCTTAGCTGTCATCTTGTTTGTTATTGCGGAAATATTCATTTTGACCGAATTTATGCCAAGGATTATGCTTTTCTTTGATTTTTACAAACAAATAGTACCGGAATTTGGAACCATTGTATTTGCGATTATACTAGTTTTTATTGCATTTTTGTTGAGTTATTCATTGTACTTCTCAAAAATCATTAAACTGGGAATAATCGAAGAAATAAATTTAGAATAAGGAGGATATTCTATGAAGAAATTAGTGTTTTTGTTTTTAATGGCTTTCGCAGTTATTGGTTTTATCGGCTGCAACAACAATCCGGTGGATATCGACATAACCGAATTTGTTGAAGCGCCGACGAACCTTTCCATATCGGGAACGACGTTGACCTGGAACGCAGTTACAGGCGCCAAAGGGTATATCATCTACGTGAACGATATTGAAGAGGCCACCGTTAAGACAAACAGTTATAACTTTGGGTCCCTTCAGGGATCGGTTTTGATTTTCAAAGTTCAAACTCAAGCCTCAACGGGCTATAAGGATTCCGCTTTAAGTGTGTCAATTGCCTATATGGCCAACAAAGCACAAGAGATTACCGCCATCAACACGGTCCTAGGCAATCAGGGAATGTCTTTTATTCCTAATGGTTTTGCGGAAGAGTTGGCGAATAAAGGCATGACATCTACTGATTTGACCGCGATCTTTGCCTCAGCAACGACTTTTTCCGAAGCTGTAAATACTTCTGGAGTGGGTATGCTAGACATCAATTCGGCGCTTAAAACATTTATGGAAATAAATATGAATGTAGAAGCGTTGTTGAGTGCGGTTTTAGTTACAATTGTCCCAGGGGCGATAGAAGACAAGATTAGCCTTCTCGAAGACGAATTAGCAGATTATGAGGGATTTGAAGAATACTATGCTGATTATATTGCCCAACTAGAATCAGAAATTTTGATGTATCAAAACCTTCAAACTGCGTTGTCAGAGTCCGATGAAGCTACTTTGATGGCGCTGACTGAGACAATCAATTATCTTATTGCTTTCCAAGCGGATATCGATAATGTTTTTCTTACCAAAATCAACGATCTTGTTAATGACGAGACAATGAGTTTTTCAACACTAAATCCAAGTGAAATAATTGTTATAAAAGATGAATTTGTCGCGATACTAAGAGAAAACATTCCTACAATGGAACAAATGGTTTTGTTATACGAAGTCGTAAATATCTATTCACAATTAATGACTTCAGAAAGCGAAACTGAAATTGTTTTTCCTGAATACACGACAAAATATGCTGCAAAGGCGATTCTCATGTTCCAGGCCGGAATTGAATTTATCGATACTTTCGATCTCAGTTTTGTGACTGAAGTCAAGACTCTTGGGATTGAATTTTCCGGAGTCAGTGAAGAAATGTTTAGCGCGGAATTGGGAATTTTATTTACCAAGTACGTTGATAAATATCTCAATGACAATCAAAATTTGATGGATCAGATCGATGAAGTCTTTACCGAAGCAGAAAAAGCAGAGATATTTAATGCATTCCTATCTTCGATTGATGCAATGTTGCCTTCTCAAGATGGGGAAACGGCAATGGGTACGGAGCAAAGCGCCATTTACATGACTTTTCTTGAAGGAATCCAAAATCTTACTTACGAACAAGTCGATGCCATTTACAATATTTTAGACACCGCATCCGACGCACTGCTTGATTCTTTCGTGGAGACAGATGGCGAAATCGTCAGACTTATCGTGATTATGAATGGCTATAGACTATCTTTTAATGACTATGATTATAGTGACTATTATGAAAATACCGTCCTTGGCGAGACATATGATACTTATGAAGAGTATGATGCAGCGCGAAATTTAACTGGCGCAGAATTGTTTAGCCAAATAATAATCCATTTTGGAGTGCTCTTTGATGAATTGACTAATGATGATGTCGAGGCAATCGTTGATTTGCTGATGGTCGTACTTCCGTTTGACGCTTTAGTTGATGCGGAAGAGTTGACCACAACTCAACTCGCGACTTTCAAGACGAATGTCGAAAACTTATTGACAAACCAATTACCAAACTTATTACAACTAGGCAAGAATTTATTCAAATACATCGCAGATGAGGAAATGATGGAGGATTTGCTTGCAGAAATGCCCGATAATCCATTTTCTGATGATGATTCAATGTATTTCTATATCGTCTTCTTTGCAGATTATTACTATAGATTCATGGGGTCTGCAAACAAAAACTTGATTACAGGTATCAGTTCTGCCGTATTTACATTTTTGAAAACTGCAGAGTACCGGGAACTTTCCGGAATGTTGATAGCTGATATCACGAATATAGAAACCGGATTCAACGACGCGTTGAACTTCACTATTTCAGAAACCAATGTATTCAGAAGCTATAACGCTGACCCTGATGCATTAACATTAGCTCAGATGAATAGAATCGATGCATTTGGACCAGCTATACCTGCATTTTTTGAGTGAGTAAGAAATTCAAATCAAAAAAACCCTTATCGGAATAATAAAATGTACCCTATAGAACGGACTCTTTGAAAAAAGACTGTGACTATAGGGT
>CAZLAQ010000025.1:0-30545 GCA_964557695.1 uncultured Candidatus Izemoplasmatales bacterium
AGACCCTATTCACATTAATCACAATGGTCATTTTTTATGTTGTTTTCTTTGTGACTATCATACCAGTATCGAAATGGTTGTGGACAATGCAGATGCCTTGGCTGGGAGGAATTTTAGGAAACATTGATTCTTCTTTGTCAGGTTTTACTTCCTTTGAGGAAAGCATTGGCAGTTTTCTCCAACTGGCATTAGGCAATACTATCGATTTGACAAATCCTAGTGCTGAGTTAATGGCGCTTGTGACCGGAATCGGACAATTTGCCTTGAAAATCGTCTACACAGTTTTGTATTTTTCTATAATTTTGTTGTTATATAAAATCATTTGTTGGATTCTGGGAGCGATTATTTTAGGTAAGACTGAAAAAGGTGAATCCAAGAATCGTGGTTTCGGGGCACTTTTCGGAGTTGCTAATGGCATCATGGCGATCTTCATCATGCTGATAATGATGGGTGGAATCATGAGCGTTGTTGAAAGCACTGTGACTTTGATCCCGACTGAATCTGAAGGACCGGCAGAATTGGTCTTAGTTGATCGCTTTAGCACCTATGAGGCATCAAAACCGATTATTGCTTTAGCAGAACCGCCAGTTTTCGGCGGCGAGGATATGGATCAGATGGTAGCCGACTTGCAGGCAATGATTGATAGTTATAACAATAACCTCTTCGTGAAACTCGCATCCGGAATTGAAGCGCCTTCGATTGTGAATGCAGCTGAAACCGTTCCTTTACATATCAATTTATTTGACAGAGTTCTGTCCTTTGATTATAATGACAAAACGGTTGCTATCCGTTATGAACTAACTGTTTTATCTGGAGTTGTAGAAATCTTTTTGACTTCAGAATACATGTCTTCGAAGAATCTTGCCGATATTACCGGTGAAGAGATCAGGCTTGCTTTTGTCGAACTGGGAAAATCAACCTTGATCATTTCAATCCTACCTTTGGCAATTGAAATCGGCGCCGAGATGAACGGGACAGAATTACCGATTACAAGTGAAGAATTATACGCAATCGATTTTGAAGAAGAACTACCCAAGGTCGGAGCTATCATCGGCGCACTTTTTGATATACTGAATGATGCTGGCGTGATCACTGGCGAAGGCGATGTCGAAGATGTTGTCATTACGCCTCAGGTTGTGAGAGACTTGTTTCAAAATATGTCGGAATCACAAATAGTTGTTTTAGCGGTTGAATCCATCCTTGTGCCGATGTTAGAAAGCAGCGAGTCTGGTGCCGGAGCTATTATCAGGATTCCAGCTGATCTTGATTGGGAAGTAGAACTGATAGCTTTAGGAGAAGTCGTCGCAGAGATATTCGACCAAGACATATCCTTTAACGACCTCATGGCGGCAGATTCGACAATGCTGATTAATACAGCGGCAGCCATAGATATCGATGTGATTATGAATTCTCGGCTTCTGACTGCAACATTGATCAATATCTTGAGCGGTGAAGCCGGACTGGAAGGACTTGAATTCCTCTCGATTCCTAATAATATCAATTGGCTTGACGAAGATAACAACGGCGAATTGAGAAATATCCTTGTCGCTTTAAGTGCCATTCTCAATTTGGCAGCCGACATTGATATCCAAAATATCGGCATTGATACGATAGCCGAACTTGATGATGCGGCAATTGAAGACCTCTTTGGATCATACGTGCTCACTGCGACGATTTCTGATATGTTGCTGGGGCAAGATTTTGGTGGCACTGCAATCGTGATACCTGATTCTGTTTTTGATGACCAAGGATATATTTTTAGTGAGGAACTTATTGCTCTTGCAAAAGCAATGGTCATGATCGTTTCCGATACGATTGACGGTACTGAATTTGACATTACCAAAGCGCTGACAATGACTGAAACAGAAATCGACAAATTTCTGGCTTCGGAAATTATTGCCACAACAGTCGGCAAAATGATTGTCGAAATGGAAATTGATTTATTGGCTATCCCAGCGACAGTGACCCAATCGATCCAAGTTGACGCTGTTGCAACCACAGTTGTAAAAACTACCGAAATCAAAAAACTCTTGCTGTCACTCGCTATTTTAGAACTTGACAATTTTGATTCCATGGCTTTTGATGCCACGATCTTGAATAAATTTGAACTAGACTCAGACCCATCCGTTTTGGATGATGACTTGATTTCAACTTTCCTAGATTCTCAAATCATCCATGCCAGCGTCTCAGCGATGCTCATTGATCTTGGTGATGGCGGTTCATCCTTGCTTGTGCTGCCTTCGTTGAATGTTTACGGGAACTCGGTAATAGCTACCGTTGGCTCGACAGATTATGTTGATCAAGATGAGATTACAGCTTTATTTAAAGCCTTGCACGCAATCGATCTTGATGACTTTAATAACATCAATTTGGACGACACTTCGCTGTTGCTTGCCAACATGACGATATTTTTGGAATCCGCAATTTTACATGCGACGATTTCTGACCAGGTTTTGGGAATAGATCCCTTGACGTTAGTGATTCCCTTTGCTAGCGGAGATCCTTTACCTGTTACGATTCGCATCACGCAGGCTGAAACGGAATTCATTGTAAAAGATGAACTAGAAGCTTTCTTCGATGCCGTTGAACAGCTTGGATTTGACAATCCAACCGAAGTTGATACGGTATTTGATTTGACAACGATAAATGAAGATAGTGAACAAGAACTTGTGCTTGCCTCCTCAATCATGCACGCCACAATTTCCAACAAATTGATTAATTTTGGGGATACGGTTCTGGTTGTACCACAAAAGACTGAAGATGACATGACAGATATCTTGTATGAAACCGGACCGGTTGGAAACAAAACCGAATTTATTTTGAAAACTGAGATCAAAGCCTTTATCAATGCGCTGCCTGTGTTAGGAATCAATTCCATCGACACTTTCGACGGAACCATGGATTTGTCACTTCTGTTTGCCAGTCAAACGCCTTTGGAATATGCTTCGAACCAAGACTTGTTGCTATCATCTGCAATGATGCAGGCGACGATTTCCGATCAGATTCTCGCGCTTGATGATTCTGTGTTGATTGTACCGGATACCGACGTTTTAAATAATCAGATTCTATCGACAGTCAGCGGCACCGTTTATATAACTTCTGAAGAAATCAAAGCCATAATTGACTCAATCGATGTTTTGACTGGTGGAACTTCATCCACTGTCGATTCGATGACTGGAACCTTTACTTTGGCCAACATCAGTGATGTAGCTGAGCAGGATTTGATGCTTCTATCCGCATCGATGCACGCTACGATTTCCGAGAGGCTTTTTGAAGTCGATAGTGCGGTATTGACAATCCCTGAACAAAAACAAGATGGCTTGACTGATATCAGAGTTGATGCTGGGCTGTTAGGGTTCGAAAGAGAATTCGTCATCAAGGCAGAAATAAAAGCTTTGATTGATGCCCTGATTTTGATGGGGTATTCCGATCTCGACAATTTTACTGCCCAGTTCGATTTGACCCAAGTCATTGACAACGCTCCAACCATTCTCCTTTCTGCTTCGATCCAGGCCATGTTCTCCGCAAGACTTTTGGATGATACTGGATCAGCATTATATATCCCAGACCTGTATTTTGGATCAGCAAATGAAATCAGAATTGTCCAGACTGATGTTACCTATATCGAATATGACGAGCTTGTCGCATTTATCCATTCTTTGGATTTATTGCAACTTGATTCTATTTCTGATACCTGGTCCTTTACTCCCGCCAACATTTTCGCTATTGATGATTTTACGGATTTGGTTGCTTCTGAAATCATGCAGGCGACGATTTCCTATAATATTCTCAGTGTATCTAAAAATGAGACAGAAGCTCCGGATGTTACCGATTTCGTTATTCCTCTATTTTTCCATCAGGCAATTACAGTGGCTACAGTTTCAGAGACGCAAATCGAAGCTGATGAACTTGTCAAAATTCTCACATCGCTCAAATTGCTCGAAATCACAAGTTTTGGTGACGATATCGATGCGGATAAGATTGATACTATCTTCCAAGATGAAACTGATAGAAACATTTTCGTGAACAGCGGATCGATTCATATCACCCTAGACAACATGATCAAACAAAATCCTGATGTCGGATCCTCGATTCCTGCTCTTGCACAAGAGGCAATCCTTTATGATATCGTCAATGTTACCAAGAAAGTCGCAATCATAAACTTTGTTCTGGCAGTCAATGCCTTGTCATCCGGTGATAACTTCACTGAAGCCTCATTCAGTTTCGCAACAATCCTGACATTGAGCCCGTCTCAACAAAACATCATTCTTGAATCGATGATTGTCAGAAACAAGATTACTCCAGAAACGGAACTCTTCTGTGCTGTTCCTTCAGCTCCGGGGCCATATGCTCTAGTTGCCACAGATTACGAAGAAGATAATGTTTTATACTTCCTGAGAAAAACTACATTCGAAGACATCATTCTGACTTATTCTTGATAATTGATTTAGATACTGTTAGCGAGGGACCTGTCCCTCGCTATTTTCTTTTTTCAGGAATTAAGATATATTTCTTTATTTTTTCAATGATTTTAGATATAATATAAAGGCACGAGAAAAAAGAGGTAACTTATGAAAAAACTAGCATTCTTGTCATTATCAATATTTATAGGGTTGTTGCTAATGGCTTGTTCGGCTATTTCAACTACACAAACAACGGTTGTACCAACTACTATATCAACCGCACAAACAACTTTAGAGACGACTGTTACAACTTATTCAACTACTGTCATTTCAACATCAACCACAGCAAGTTTGACGACTATGCCAACAACTGAAGCCACAACTTCCACAACGACTGAAACCACTGTTCCTGTCACTACCACTTCGTTAGTAACAACCGTATCGACAGGAAATTTAGAGAAGATTGAACTGTATGCCATGAATGATTTTCATGGTGGCGCATATACTGATATAACAATGCTGTCAAAAATCGGAGCTTACCTTATCGATAAAAACACCACAAATGCGGGAACGATCATTCTTGCATCTGGAGACATGTTCCAAGGGACTGCGCTTTCTAATTATTATTACGGGCTGCCTATCGTTGAATCGCTGAATGTCATTGGTTTTGATGCTTTCACCCTCGGTAATCATGAATTTGACTGGGGCATTGATAAAATAGCCAATTACAAAGATGGCAATCCCCTTAACGGCGAAGCAGATTTTCCTATACTAGCCGCAAATATCGTCAACAAGACCACTCATGAACCGCTTTCTTGGACTGAACCTTATACCATCATTGATGTCAATGGAATCAGAGTCGGGATTATCGGCGTAATCGGGGATGTCATCAACTCGATTTCAGCTTCAAGAGTCGAAGATGTAGAATTTCTTGATGTCTATACGACTGTTTCCGATTATGCATCAATTCTGAGAACGGAAGAAGACTGCGACATTGTTGTCGCCTCGATCCATGATTACAATTACTATGTAAATGGTCAAATCGCGGCTTTGACTGGCGATCGCTTAGTCGATGCCGTATTTAACGGGCATACCCATACTTCGATTGCCGATTACATCAGCCGCTCAGGTCCTGATATGCCTTATGCTCAGGTAAGCGATTATTCCTCATCGTTGTTTTCAAAAATCACTTTGGTATATGACAGGTCTTTGGGACAAGTCGTGCAAAACATCCAAAGCAATGCTGAGATCATTTCTGAGAATCAACTATACTTTACAAGCAATGATATCGATACGATTCTTGATGTATTCGCTACCGATACCGAATATGTTGCTTTTGTAACTGAAGAATTAACGACAAGCGAAGGCTACTATTCTAAATACAGCCTTACTCCCTGGGGATCATCTGTAATTCGAGATTATATGGGATTGGATTTCGGTATGATGAATGAAGGCGGGTTCAGGACGCCAATGTATTCAGGAACCGTTACTATGGGTGATTTGGTCGTAATCTATCCCTTTGATAACTATATCAAGACCTGTTATATGACTGGAAGCCAATTGACGGCATTTTATCAATTAGTTGATGATCATAATTATGATGTTGTCTTTGATGATCAGGTGAGTTATACTGCTGGAGTCTTGTACAAAAATGGAGTTGCTGTTGGTGCTAGTACACTCTACCTTGTTGGTGCAGTTGACTATGTCTTTGACAAATCTAATTATTATTTTCTCAACGGATCTGATATTCAAACAACTACTTATTTGATCCGAGATCTGCTTGCTGAAGATCTTAGAAACAATGATTTGTTTTTCAATCCAGCAAACGGAACGAGTTTTCCCGGCTACATTCCGACAAGTTATTTTTATGATTATTCGGAGCTGAAAAAACAATTACTTATGATATAATTTAGTACAGAAAGAAAAGTGACCTCGCAAGGTCACTTCCCAAGGGACTGTAGCTCAGCTGGGAGAGCACCACAATGGCATTGTGGGGGTCGAGGGTTCGAGCCCCTTCAGTTCCACCAATATGGCATTTATGGCGGTATTCTTATCGAAAATCGCCTTTTTTTTGCGTTTTTGTTGCAAGATATGAAACAAGCCTGTTGAAATGTGTGTCAAAATGTGTGTCAAATTA
Source organism: uncultured Candidatus Izemoplasmatales bacterium (assembly GCA_964557695.1). Lineage (GTDB taxonomy): Bacteria > Bacillota_I > Bacilli_A > Izemoplasmatales > Hujiaoplasmataceae > JAAYZB01. The sequence goes on from CAZLAQ010000025.1 coordinate 6,541, forward strand.
ATGATCATTTTTTCTCCAGATTACGTTGAGTTTGGCAATCTCGAAGTTCTCAAAATCAGTACTGATATGGCTGTATGTGTCAATTGTTACATTATATTTGGCATGTCCCAGCCATTTTTGGACCACTTTTCCTTCGATTCCAGCCTCTAGACATCTTGTCGCAAATGAATGTCGAAGAATATGAAATGTCATATCTGGATATCCAATCCGATCGCAAATGCGACGAAATGTGTGCTTGCATGCAGACTTTCCAATGAACGAAAATATTCTTAGATCTTTATGAGTAATGCTCAAAAGAATCTTTCTGTTATTTTCGAATAACGGAATAATCCGGATTGAAGACTTGCTTTTTGGCTTTGTATTTCTCCAAGTCGGTCTCAAATTCATTTTGAGTATTGTAAGTATCTTTATGACGTTTTTTGAAAATGACTCCGATTTTCTTGATTATCTCTTCAAGAATAGTATAATTCTCTTTGTTATCACCATCAATAGCTTTAATTAAGCCTTGAGATTCAAAAAATTCTAGGCAAATATCATCCTGATATTCCAGGGCATATTTTGATGCTTTTTCAAGTAGTTTATTTAGCTCATCAGTAGCAAGAGGGTTTTCCATATCTTCTGCCACAATATTCTATTCTCCTTCATATTTATATTAATTTGGATAATAAAAAGTGTTTCCTTCTGGAGTTAAGCAGTAAACTAACTCATCTGCTATTTCTCGGACTTCAAGTAATTTGCGAATAACCATTGTGAAACAGATATTTTGACTCCCGGGAAATTTCGTTTCTATATCATCAAAACTAATATTGTTTTCGCGCTGCTTTTTGATGTGCTTTATAATTTCGATAATCTTATTTTCGTACTCTTCTAAAAAAATCCATGTTTGATTATTCCTTTCTGGCATTTTTGAAATCCTGTTCAAGATTAATAATACTTTACTACTAATAATAAAACAATCAAAATAATGTTGTCTTTTTGAATATATAAATAAAAACAGTACACTTGCCCTTGACAATATCATCGTACAAATCTATTATTAATACTATAGAATGCGATTAATGGTCTAAAAAAAAGGAAAAAGAGACCGACGTGTTTGTTTATCGGCCTCTTATACAGTGAAACTGTGTACGCAGAAAAAATGTTATTAATATTCTGTTTTTTATAAAATATATATTATCTGCAATCAAATAATACTACTAATATTTAGTTGTGTCAATGAATATCCATTAATTTTTTTGTGTTTTACGTTAGTTTTTTTTGAAAACACCATTTTTATTGAAGAAATGAGGAAAAATATATGATTAACGACAATTATTATCAAATGAGTGAAATATCTCCATTAACTGAATGTGCTCAATTGTGGGATTTTACAAAAAAAATTAAATATTTAGCACATTTAGCAGAACCAGAAAATTGGAAATACGATTATGATAATTTAAAATGCGAAGGTGAAGAAGATCGCAAATCAGTTAGTGTTTTGTATCAATACATTCATCAAACATTCTCAAAGGCACGAGATGAAAATAAAATTCTTGAGAAAGATAATTGTATGATTATGAACACAGGACTCTTAACAACAAGTGGGGAACAATTATTTATGTTATTTGAAACAAACAAATGCCCCAACGCCTCAAAAAAATGGTATTTTTTATCATTTTATCGAGAATCAGATCACGCTATTCCCCAATCAATGAGGTCCATTCTCCCCTCCCACATAGATTATTTTGAAAACCGCCCTTCAGATATGTACTTTAATTCAAATTGGAAGATAGATGTAAATATAGATCATATAATCAAAGATGGATATGATCGATTACCAAAAAGCATGCAGTCTTTAGATATGCCAAGTCTTGTAATTATAATTGATTCATTGATTCAAAATATGAAAAAACGTATTCTTCGAAATTATCGCTTAATTGTACCTCAATACTATAATAAGAAAATTATGTATCTTGCACCATTACAATATGGCGATGAAATAATACCAATTGGAATCGAAAAACACGAAAACACATATAGAATTAACACAATATTAACTCTTGGAATGGCTTATTGCAATGCTCGTCTATTAATGAAACCTGAGAGTAATTGGTTAGTGAATCGTACTAAATAATGGACTCTCAAATATTACTATGAACCACTTCACCACACCGATATCACCCTATAAAAGCCATATTACAAAGTAAATAAAGGCAGATTGCACAGCCTTTTTTTATATTTTTCATTTGAAATGAAATCCAATATGCTTTCAATAGCGTTTTCGTTTACTTCATTACTTTTCATTTTATTTTTTTCTTTTGCCATATATACAAATTTGATTATACAAGGGATTAAAAACAAAATCAATATTATCTGCGTTTATTGATTATTGAAAAAATTGGTATATAATTAAAACTGAAAGGAGATTAAAACATGCCTCAAAAAGGAATGACAAAAATCGAAGCTCTGAAAAAGGCTCTAAAAGAAGACTTTTTATATGTAGTTATGTATGATAGCGAAAACGGCAAAAATATCGGAGAAATTAAAGACATTTATGAGGAAATTGAGTTAGAAGAAGAATATGAAAAAGAACATCCATAGGAATTGCCTGAAGGAGTAGATGAGCAAATGGACGAAGAATATGCAAACATGGGGGCAAGAGACGACTAGCGTCAGCAAGGAGATTGATAGCATGTGGAAAATAGTCTTAGTATCGCTGTTGCTGTGGATCCTCTTCCATTGGCGGGGAAAGTATAGGACGGTCTCTATATGAAAAACGAGTATAAAATCGGGATAATTGTGGTTCTTTTACTTATTGCAGGATATTTTGCTTTTCTTATCCCGTTTTTTGCAATTATAGGATGTAGTTACCTTGCTTTTCGGTTTATTGATAATAAAATCTTGGCGGGAATCATATCTTTCTTTGTAATTACCTATCTGAGTTCAGTTTTTTCCCTTATAATTTTTTACCATGAATCAACCCGATTCATCACTCAACTTGATGCAGCCATGACAATAATTACTTGGGCGACCGTAACAAATTATGTTAATTTATTCACCAACATATGGACAACTACGGTGGGAATTGGATTACAATGGTGGATCTTTGGAATTTGTACTGGCATAACTTTAGCTGGAGTTGCATTTGTTTTTATTCGTAATAATGCCGATTTGTGATTAAGTAGGAACGAACAATCCGAGCTAACCACGGATTATTTCTTTGAAACAGACTAAATTAATTGGCATGAAATTTTAAAGCATTGTATAATATAGAATGATATTATACCGGTGCATTTATTATAAAAAGGAGAAAAGTAATGGATTTCTTAACAATTATTCAGAATATTTCAACAACGAATGAACTAAAAAGAGTTGCTAGCGCTTATGTAATTGATTTTAAGAGTTGGACTAAGCAAGAACTTATTGATGCTTTAGTCAAGACGATTCCTCAATATTATTTCTTGAGCAATGTACAGAAAGCCCTTGATTTGTGTATATACCATGAAAACAGAGATATTAGAACCTTGACTCCAGTGATTATTTGTCAGATTTTGCTAAATAAAGACGACTTCAAAAGAGAATGTCGTAAATTGAATGAAGATGTAATCAAATTTGAACAGACCATGGTCAATAAGGCTAACGAATTCATCATCTCAAAAAGCCATCCAAAAAAAGAAGCTTTGGATCTGTTTTCTTTTGTGCTTGAAACTGCTTGGGAGCACGAAGATTCAATTTCAAAAGATGAAAAAAATATGCTTGTGAAGATTCAAAAAAAGCTAGGCATTTCTGAAGATGAATATATGATTATTGAAACGAAACTTGGCAAATTTCCTCAGCAGAAAAATATTCTGCACTCTAATGATCAAATCAATTCTGTTAAAAAAGAGCTTCAAAGGCTTGGGTTGCTCTTCCAGATCAGAGACGATGAAGGATTTGATTATGATATTATTCCTGATGAGATTGCAACGACTATGCGCTCTGTATATGGATTAGAGATGAGAAGACTGGGATATGCTAAATTGCTTGAGAACAAACGCCTTAGATCAAAAGAATACTTGAATTATATAATTGAAAAAAGTGGCCTGGTCTTTATAAAAAACATGTCGTTGAAAGATATGAAAGAATTTATTATTGATAACATAAAACCTTCGAATCTTCTTGGGGGATATTCTGTAAGAGATGGATTACCAAGTACTGAAATTGCTGAGTGGAATAAGGAATTGGGATTGCAAATATCAAAAACAAAGGATGAATTGATCACTCAAATCATCAGTTATTATGATGCGTACAAGGAAAAAGCTGAAGAATCAGAAGACGAACGGACAACGCTTTTCGATGATTATGATTTAATTGCATGGAGAAAAACAGAAGAATTGCGAAAAAGAGATCTAATTCAAAAAGACATCGAATGTGAAAGGTTATTTGAAAAAGCCACTGATTATATATTTGAAGTGATGCTAAATATTCAACCTCTTGATTTAATCGGCAGCGAGCATCCTGATGGAATCTTGTCATTTAACGATAAACTAATAATGTGGGATAATAAATCGAAAGAAACCGAAGTTAATCTGAAGGATCATATTGCTCAATTTGATCGATATATTAGAGCCAGCACTAAGCCCGTTGCGTCCTTTCTGGTAATCGGACCGGCTTTTTCAGATAATTCCGTAGATGAAGCTGTGAAATACCAACTACTTAATGACACAGTTATCACACTGATTACAGCCGAACAATTAAAGGACATTGCTATTAAGTGGCATAACTCAAACGGAGTAGCTCCTTTTCCCCTTGGTTATTTCAAACAGCCAGGAAAATTTAACTCAAAATTAATATCATATTAAAAAAGAGAATATTTGAAGTTACCCCCCAAAATATTATATTTATTATAGGCAAATGATATTAGACTGTTTATTAATATGGAGGATATCTAGTGAAAAAAGCATTCTTGTTAATTATGCTTCTGATTTTACTTGGAACTTCATTCGGGTGTAGCAGTAATAGCGATATAGAAACTCAAATTGTGGGAACTTGGGGAATAACAATATTGGATTCTGAAGTTGTTTTGGAAACAGATAGCGATTTTTCTACTCTCATTTTGAATGAAGATAAAACGTTTGAATTGTTGAACTATGACGCAGGGCTTTCGGAAAGCATTACAAAAGATGATTACGAAGGTATCTTTTCTGTTACAAAATCCACACTTCAATTAGAATATTATCAAGGAGATATACACGGATATTTTTCTTTTGAAATAACTGAAGATTCAATCATGAAGGGAGTTTATTATTCAAACGGGGAACTTGCTCATGTTGTTATTGAATTTAGAAGAATGAATACTAATTTATTTGATTCCTTTGTAGGAACGTGGGAGCTTAATACAGCATTAACTGAATCCTTTGATCAAAGAGAGAAATACAGCGTTCTTGTGATAAGTGAAGACGGATCATATATTATATATGAAGATGATTTAGAGGCCCCTATTCTATCAGGGGAGACCACTCCTCGATTCACAAAGATTATTTTTGGAAACAGTTATCAAAATACTTATGCTTATTTCGAAGACGATCAATTGATTGTTAATTTTCGGGCATTCTATGACTACTATTATATTTATTATGATTTTTCTTTATATTATAACAAAATGGAATAGAGCATCAATTGTTTCAAGATAGCATTTATCGAATAAAGGAAAAATAATTAGTGGCATAGATATAATTGTATTTTGAATATAAGACTTTTTTTCATTTTGTATATGAATATATGTGTCAAAATGTGTGTCAAACACAATAGCACCAATTTAGAGAGCGCAGAATATAGCGGTTTATGATATGTGTGAGCACCACAATGGCATTGTGGGGGTCGAGGGTTCGAGCCCCTTCAGTTCCACCAAATAGATATCTAAGCATTCATGGTGTATGGATGCTTTTTTTGGGTTTCTGATTCCTACACACAACAAAGAAGATGACCATATCTAATGCCTTGTATTGAAATGAACATAGTTATGTGCTAAAATGAATATATAACAGTTTTGCATTGGCTTCCTCTAATAAAAAGAAATTCACTTTGACATCTTTTTGTGCTATGCATAAATTAATTATTGAGTATGAGGTGAAGATATGAATAAGAAACTGGTAACGAAGATACTTTTAGTGGTTTTTGCAGTGATCTTTGTTTTCATGATGTCTTTTGCAATTTACGCAAGTATCTACTACCACTCAAATACAAAAATAAATGACATTACGGAAGTAACAGTCTCTGTTGTAGGTGACAACATTTATCTGACTCCAAGTGATGATTACACTCAGGCAATAATATTTTATCCCGGAGGCAAAGTTGAACCGGAAGCATATTTGCCATTGATGGCAGAAATCGCTAGCAGGGGTATTTTGACTGTGATTTGTGAGATGCCATATAATTTAGCGGTGTTCGATGTATCACGCGCCACATTGTTACTCGAAATCAATTCCGGATTGGATTGTTATCTAATGGGACATTCTTTGGGAGGAGCGATGGCAGCTAGTTATGCCGCCAAGCATCCTCAATCATTGAATGGACTTATCTTGCTTGCAGCGTATAGCACCAAGACGGTCAATATCCCAACGCTTAGCATCTATGGCAGTTTGGACAACATACTTGATCTTGACAAATACGATGAGTGTCTCCCTAATTTGACTGATGTTGAAGAATATATTATTCCTGGTGGCAACCATTCTCAATTTGGGGATTATGGTTTACAAAGAAAAGACAATGAATCGACAATCAGTATGGCTACACAAATCGCGCAAACTGCTGACAAGGTAGTTGAATTTATCAACGCACATTGATATTTACAAATCATAAAACCCGGATTAATGTAATGAACCCCAAAAAGTAGACACTTAAAAAAAACGTCTACTTTTTAGTTTTTTTACGCCTAGTAGTATTATAGAATATCAACCATTCACGTACTAGTTGTATATATTTTAATAACAAAGTAAATATCCCTTGCCCTTTGTGATTTGATTATGTAAAATAGAGATGGTCTGGGGGCGTAGCTCAGCTGGGAGAGCGTTTGCTTCGCATGTAAAAGGTCGCGGGTTCGAATCCCGTCGTCTCCACCAATACTACCCGTATCCGAGGTTATTGTAGTATTCGCAAACTACATATATAGCCTCGGGTTTTTGTTTGCACTAAAGAATCAAAAATATGATAATTTTTACGAAACTCTTAAATATACAAAACATGTTGTTTCACGGATTTTCTTTGAAACTCGGAAAGTAGATCAATAAAATTCAAAAGTTGTTGACATAAAAAACACAATCGTGTATACTGTATATAAACAATATACACAGAGTGGAGTGTTCATATGGATGCAATGGTTATAAAAAATTTAAGAAAAGAGTATCAGGAGTTTATTTTAGATAATATTTCTTTTAGCATACCTAAAGGTTATATTATGGGTTTTGTTGGAGAAAATGGCGCTGGAAAGACTACAACAATTAAATCAATACTTAATGTAGTTCCTAGAGATAGTGGAACGGTAGAAATTTTTGGTAAAAACATTGATGAGTTTGAATTGGAATTAAAACAGAGAATAGGTTTTGTTTCTGGAGATGTGTTTTATCCAAAAAAGAAATTGAAGGATATTACAAAGATATACAAAAGATTTTTTAAAAATTGGGACGATTCTATATATAATGGATATTTAGCTCAATTCAATTTAAGTGAATCTAAAAGAATTGATGAATTATCAAAAGGAATGTGTTTGAAGTATTCACTATCTTTAGCTCTATCACACCAAGCTGAGCTACTTATTTTAGATGAACCAACGTCGGGACTAGATCCAGTAGCAAGGGATAATCTATTACAAATATTTCAAGGTTTGGTTGAAGATGAGAGTGTTAGCATTCTATACTCAACACATATTACGAGTGATTTAGAGAAATGTGCAGATTATATCACTTTTATTCAAGATGGGAAGTTGCTGGAAAGTTGTAGTAAGGACAATCTAATAGATAAATATAGATTGGTAAATGGATCAAAAGAATTTTTGAAAACAATTGAAAATCACCTAATTGCTTATAAAGAAAATGCGTTTGGTTTCAATGGTTTAATTGAGTCGAAAAATATGATTGAGAATGACAATGTTAAATATGGAAAACCATCTATTGATGATATCATTATCTATTTTGCTGAAAGGAAGGAACAAAAATGAGAAACTTAATATATAAAGAATTGAATTTAAGCATAAATAAGTTTTTCTATGTATTACCTTTATTATTATCTTTCTTGTTCTTGATACCACAATGGATATACTCATTTGTGTTCATGTATTTCTTTTGGGTTACAGCATCACAAATATTTTTAGGTTATACTGCACAATCTGATTATTCATTTTCTTCTATGCTTCCAGTTACAAAAAAAGCGATTGTTCAATCAAAAGTAATCGCAGTTTTATTTGTAGAAGGAGTGCATTTAATTATTGGTGTACTATTTGGAATAATTCATAATTTAATTTATGGGTCTACTAATTTTTTGATGGATATTAATCCTGCTTTCTATGGGATTATGCTAATTACCTTTGGCTTATTTAATATATTTTTCTTGCCAGAATACTTTAAAACTGCCTATAAGTATGGGAAACCACTTATAAAAGGTTCGATTGTTACGTTACTCTTTGCAGGATTTTTTGAGTTTAGTTCAATTCAAGTACCGATAATTTCAAATATTATTGAATCAAAAGATGCTTTAACTCAACTTGTGGTATTACTTACCGGAATGGTAGTATTTGTCATCTTAAACATTATTTCGATTAAAAAATCCATCAAAAATTATGAGAATATTAAATAATGAAAAATGTATATATAGATAACCAAACAAACAAACCTATATATCAACAACTTTATGAGCAAATTTCAGAACAAATATTACGAAAAGAATTAGAAACGGAGTCTCAACTTCCTTCAATAAGAACTGCAGCTAAAGAATTGAGGATAAGCATAATAACAATTAAAAAAGCTTGGGAAATGCTAGAACAAAGCAACTATATTTATACAATAACCGGAAAAGGTTCTTATGTTTCAAAAATAACAGATGTCGTTCTAAATAACATTAAAAGTGAATTGATAGAATCTTCTTTAAGAGAAGTTATTAACGATAGCAAAAAGTTAGAAATAACAAAAGAGGAATTTCTAGTGTTAGTGGAAAAATTATTTGCTAAATCAAAATAAGGAGTTTTGAGCAATATTGCATAATTTTAATTAATAAGTGAATATTAAGATTGGTATTTGGTTTTGGATTGGTATGGATATTGAACACTGATTACATGTGATATCATCATAGAATAACAAGTCGCAGCTAAAATTGTTACCTCGAGCCTTATCACAAATGACCAAAAAAAATACAGAATATAGCTTATTTGGTACTATCATTACAAGGTAGTGCCTTTTTTTATTGAATATGCTAAAATAAGATAGATAGTGCAAGTTCAATCTAAAGCATATAGATTATTAAGCTGTAATGTGTATTATTGTATGAGGGAGGTGTTAATATGGCTCACCAAACAGCCAGGAGTGGATATAAGAAACTAACTGAAAGACTAGACCGTTTTCCACATGGAATTGTAGAATCTGAAACATTATACAAAATTCTTTCTGTTTTGTTTACTGAGGAAGAAGCTAGTCTTTTATCTCAATTACCAATTGGAGATTTTGGTATTCCGTTAGCAATGAAAAGATGGAAAAAAAGCAAAGAAGAAACTACAAGAATATTAGATGATATGGCTTCTAGAGCGGTGTTGCTTGATATCCATAAAAACAGTGAGACAAGGTATTTACTTCCCCCTCCAATGATTGGTTTTTTTGAATTTTCAATGATGAGAATAGGTACTCATCTTGATCAAAAAGTATTGAGTGAATTATTTTATGAGTATGTGTGTGTTGAAGATGAATTTGTTACAAGCTTATTGACTTTGGATACACCACTAGGTAGAGCATTAGTGCAAGAAGAAGCTATAGAAGATAAAACACTTTATGTGATGGATTATGAAAAAGCTTCTGCAATTATTAACAATGCAAAAATAATTGGAGTAAGCATATGTTATTGCCGTCACGTAAAAGAACATCTTGGTGAGAGTTGTGACGCACCTATGGAAACATGTCTTACCATTAGTAACAGTGGAGATAGTTCGTTAATACGCCATGGGTATGCAAGAGAGATTTCAAAAGAGGAAGCGTTAGACATAATAAAATTAGCAAAAAAACATAACTTAGTTCAATTCGCTGAAAATGTTCAAAGTAATGTTAGTTTTATATGCAATTGTTGTTCTTGTTGTTGCGAAGTATTATCAAATGCAAAAAAATATGGATTTACTAATGCAATTAACTCATCTAACTACATTTGTGAAATCAATGAAGAGAATTGTTGTGGGTGCAAAAAATGTATTAAGGTTTGCCCGATGGAGGCAATCTCTTTAGTTAATATTGATGCAGATAGTAAAAAGAATATTGCGGTAGTTGACAAAGATATGTGTATTGGCTGCGGTGTATGTGATAGTTCATGTAATTTTGATGCACTTGAGATGATCCATCGGGAGTCTAGAGTTTTTACACCAGTAAATCTTAATCAAAAGCTAATTCTTCAAGCGATTGAAACAAACAAACTACAACATCTTATATTTAGAGATGAGGAAAAAATCAGTCATCGATTATTAGCTTCAGTATTAGGGGTGATACTGCGATTACCTCCTGCAAAACAATTACTAGCCAGCAAACAACTTAGATCCAAGTACTTAAAGAAACAAATTGATATATATAACAAAAAGATGCAACTGTGAAGTGACAACGAGCCGTGCCACAAGTGATTGCATCAAATGATATGCACAGCATAACAAAGCCCAGTTGAAAGCGTATCTTTAAAACGGACAACAAATAAAAAGAAGTCATGTTAGAGAAATCTAAAAAAACTTCTTGATATGAAAACTTCTGGATTAATTGATGAGACCGATTATCAAGATCAAAAAGCCAAACTACTAAGCAAGATGTGATAAGTAAAAAAACAAGTTAGTTGATTGTCTCATAATGAACCTATTGCCAAATAGTTTTTTTACTTTATATTACCGATTAAAAATCCAACACCGTCAGGATTGAATGTCATAAATACAATTCATAATCAAAACAATACGCAAAGAAAAAGATGTAAATAAACACTTTTTTGTGTCTGCTAACATCTTATCGCTTCAAGCTACTCCCCCTCTTTTTACTGTATCCCTAATATGGGATTCACTTCAGAAGTGCCTTTTTTTTGCTTAATTCATTCATATAAAAATCAACAAAAAAAGTTACATCAAGTCATTGACCAGTTCGGTCAATAGGCATATAATGAAGTTGAAATTGACCACAATGGTCAATGATGTATGGAGGTGATACCATTGGAAGTGATTTTAGCAAAAATGGATCCTGAAAAGCGAGCAAAATTAATTAACAACTCCATGAAGGAATTTGGTGAAAATGGGTATATCAAAGCCTCGACAAATACGATTGTGAAAGAATCTGGTATTTCAAAGGGGTTGCTATATCACTATTTTTCATCAAAAAAGATCCTTTTCGATACTTTGAGAAAATATACCATGACACTCTTGGGAGATGCCATACAAAAAGGAGTCAATTGGGAAAGTGGAGATCCAATCAAAAGATTAGAAGAAATAACGATAATCAAACTGAATATATTTAAGAAATACCCTCATATGCTTAGTTTCAGTAAGACAATGTATGAAGGAATGTCCCTGAACGAAATCAAAGGAATTATTGAAACCTATAATCCAAACATCTACGAAAAAGTGTACGAATATAATATTGATTACACTCTGTATAAAGATGGCATTGATATCAAGAAAGCTATGAAATTTCTGCAGTATTTATTAGACATGTATGCCGAAGAAACACTGGGGATTCTTAATCAAACCGGAATGGAATTCAATGTGAATGAAATCGAAAAGGAATTGAATCAATACTTAGATTTGTATCGAAAAGCCTTTTATAAAGAATAATGCAAACAGAAGAGTCACATCTTCAAGACATTCTTCATTCAGATAAGGAAAGATGAATATCATCAAATTCCAATCATACAGGAGGTTAAAAATGATTTCAGTAAAGAATTTATCTCACTCATACCATAAAGATGGTAAAATGGCAGTTAAAAACGTTAGCTTCGAGATCGAAAAGGGAGAAACATTTGGTTTTTTAGGGCCATCTGGAGCGGGAAAATCTACTACCCAAGGAATTCTAACCGGGCTCCTAAAATTACAAGAGGGAGAAGTCACTGTTGCCGGTTACGACATGAAGAAAGTCGAAAATGTACGATTCAACAAAATCGGCGTATCTTTTGAACAATCGAACGTTTATAGCAAACTAACAGCTTACGAAAACTTAAAGTATTATGCTGATTTATTTGACGTTCCAACAAAAGACCCTCATGAATTAATTAAACTTGTTGGCCTTGAAGATCGCGAAAATGATCGTGCTGGAGATTTCTCTAAGGGAATGAAACACAGGTTGACCTTTGCTCGTTCCATGCTCAACAATCCTGAGATTTGGTTCCTAGATGAGCCCACAACCGGGCTTGATCCTTCAATCGCTGCAATTATAAAAGATATTATCCGAGAAGAAAAAGCAAAAGGAACAACCATCTTTTTGACAACTCATAATATGTTCATTGCAGATGAATTATGTGACCGAGTTGCCTTTATTATTGACGGAGAGATTAAACTAATAGATACACCGAAGAACTTAAAGCAACTCTATGGGCAAAAACTCATTGAAGTAGAGTATACCAAGGATGACCAACAGATAACAGAAACACTAAAAACCATTGATGATATAGACCGCAAAAAACTTGCCGATATCATTACATCATATGACATCGTATCAATGCATTCCAAAGAAGCTACCCTTGAAGAAATCTTTATTCAAGTAACTGGTAGGGGGCTAATCTAGCATGAAATTGCTAAGCACATATATCAAAGAAATGAAAATTGCTTTTCGAGGTTTTTATTTCTATGTCGAAATCGTTATTGCCGTCATATTATTAATTATTGTATTAGTTGCTGTCAAAGATAATCCTGACAGCAAAGCAGAAGAATATCTGTATTATGATATGTCTGAAGTTCAGTATGATGCCGTTTTGCAAGCCCAATTAGCTACTGGCAAAATTATTCTTGCTGACGATACAGATCTTGAACTGAAAGCCAACTCTTTTGATGTTGTGAATCGAGAAACGGATGAAATTACTGCTTATACCTTTGATACAAAGAAAACGATATCCGCTCAAACATTGAAGGCAATTGATGTTGACACAGGACAAATTCTCAAAACCATCTACATTCTTGATAGTGAAGAAGATGTACTAAGACTATCAATGAGTACAGGAAAATCTGGTGCGACAATTATCATGGATGAACTTGGCGCGATTTCATATCGATACGTTATTCAAGGATATGAAGCAGAACGCTATTCTAATTTCTTATATATTGTTCATACGGTTTCCTCTACTGAAATTCAAGATGAAATGGATAGACAAACCATTCGTGAGATTGGATCCAGCGAACGATTAACTAATCAAGAGTCCATTGTTCCCATCGTTGTTGTGTTTATGGGATCATTGATGGGATTCTTTATCGTCATATCCTATTTATACCTAGATAAAGATCAAGGTGTGATCAAAGCCATTGCCGTGACACCTTCCTCGGTTTGGAAGTATCTGTTAAGCAAGACTTTTGTTATTTTAACAACAGTTTTTATCTCTTCAAGCATCATTGTCATTCCTATTATGGGACTCAAACCGAATTACCTGCTATTCTATCCGTTTTTATTAATCACCACGTTTGCTTTTTCAGCATTGGGTCTTTTAATAGCTAGTTTCTTTGATTCGATAAGCAAATCATTTACAGCTTTATATCTAATCTTAATTGCGCTAATGATACCTGCATTTTCCTATTACATAAGTAGTTTTGATCCGTTATGGTTAAGATTCTTTCCGACCTATCCTGTTTTGCAAGCCATGAAAGGAATCTTAGTGGGAGAACCAGATTTGTTTTATGTACTCATTTACTCGCTTGCGTTTCTAGGTGGCGGATTCGGATTGTTGATGCTGGCAAATTATAGATTCAAGAAATCTTTGACGGTATAGGGGGAGATGAACATGCTAAAAAAAATCATACGAATCTTTCGCAAAGACGTCAAAGTAGCTTCAAGAGACGGAATGTTAATCATAATTTTATTGTTTCCTATAATTATAGCAGTTGGGATATTGTTTTTTGCTCCAGGAGTTACCGATAGTTCAATAAAAATTGCACTACTGGATAATGATACTTCTGAACATATCGAATATTTGGAAAAATATGCACAAATAGAGTTGTTTAACAGTGTTTCGGAAATAGAAAGACGTGTAAATAAGAATGATGATATCGCGGGTTTGGTCGCAATTAGTGATGGCTATGAGATTATTTTAGAAGGAAATGAATCTGATATGGTTCGTGAATACACGGTTCTTCTCAACTCATATTACTCCCTAGGTGTAACCGAAGACGACACAACCGCAGAGATCTTATCACTTGAGAAAATTATTCCACCATTAAAAACAAAATTGGCAAATATGCTAATTTTGATGATTATTATGTTATCTGGAATGATCATCTCTTTAGGAATCGTTGAAGAAAAGAAAGATAATACCATCAATGCAATTAATGTCTCGCCTGTTTCGCAAAATGGATTCATTGTGGGAAAGTGCCTCTTAGGGGGGATTGCTGCACTGGTCAGCATTATCTTGTCATTGCTGATTCTTGGTTATTATGATATCAATTGGATAATGATTATTCTTGTTGGAGTGACATCGATGCTTTTGTCATTTGTCATCGGATTTTTACAAGGATTAAGTGCTAGTGATGTAATAGAAGCTGCCACAGGTGTAAAAATGCTAATGCTACCGATTGCAGGTTCGATTGTAGGATATGAACTTCTATCACCTAATTGGCAATGGACCATGTATTGGAGTCCTTTCTACTGGGCATACAAGGCAAACGATATAATTCTTTCAAAAACGGCTGAATGGGGAATTATTCTGCTCTGTGTAGCTGCTGTATTAGTATTATCAATCGTGGTTTATATCATATCAATCCCTAAGATCCGAGAAGGTCTTAGTTAGTTGAAAACAAAAATATATAAGGAGGAAATATTATGGGTATTGGTTATTTGTTAGGAGGAATAGCTTGTTTGTTATACGCAGTAAGTGTTGGTTATTTTGGTGGAATTAAAAAAGCGCCAGGATTACTAAAATTTGTAAAAGCTAAATTAGGCAAAAACATGAGTGATGACACCGCAGCAAAGTGGTGTATGGGTATGAGCATTCTAATTTTGGCCCTAGGAATCTTCTTGTTTATATTTGGTGCTATTCAAGGGTAAAATTTAAAGAACGATGAATAATTTACCGTCTTTTCATGCCTTATTCAATAGAAAATCTGCTTTGAATCAATAAAGCAGATTTTTATTAACTATGTTTCATTTTCAGTTGTGAAATGCAGATTTTGTATGATTACTGATAATAGATTAAAAATAGTAGTGTTGAACGCATAAAAACATAAAAAAGCGCTACAATGAATACCTAGAATTTAGATCAAAGGAGCTCATCAATGTCAGATTTTAAAGATTTAAGGATTGTTGATAATTTTTATCAAACATCAAGTTTTTTTCCAATGCCTACAATGCTTATATCCACACTAGATGATGAAGGAAACACATCGTTAGGCGCATATTCACTATGTTTCCCATATTATGTTGCTGGAAAAGATTATTATGCAATGCTTCTCGAATGTAGAAACAATTCGAATACTGCACAGCACTTATTAAAAACACCTAAATGTGCCCTAAATTTTCTGCCTGATGATAAAAAAAATTTAAAGAAACCGTACGACTAGGGTTTCCAGGAGATACTTCAAAGGAAAAGATGGCCAAACTCTCTTTAACTTTACAGGATTCTCAAGTAGAAGATCAAGAAAAGCGACCCAAGATCATATCTGAATCTTTCCAGGTGTTTGAATGTACATGGATTTCTGAATTAGATGAAGCATATAATGATAAAGCGGGGCATTTAGAAGGATATGAACCTCCATATAGGAACTTCAATGGCATTACTTCAAAGTTTGGCGCTCATTTTATTTTAAAAGTCGATAAAATTATCATGAAAGAAAAATTTCATCAAAGTATTATTGATGGAGTGAAAGCAAAAAACTTTCCCAAAATACCAGTAGATTATGGTTATAGAGATAATACGCATTTTTGGTATACTTCATCCACTAAATATAAATCAGAACCAGTACCGGCTCCTAAGGAAATAAATATAGATACTGTAAGATACGCAGTTGACAGAACAGATCCTGATATATATTTCACGGATGAAGCATGTATGCGATTAGCTAAAGTTCCGAGAATTTTCTTGAAATTAGCTATAGACGGATGTGTTAAATGGGCAAAAGAAAACAATATTACTTTAATCGGTGAAGCAGAAATGGATATTATTAATGACAAGAGAAGTGCGGAAAAAAGGAAATAGAGCATAAATATATTTCTTATGTTATAGAAAATTTCGACAAAATTAAAACATCATCTGAATAAATCAGAAGATGTTTTTTTGATCTCTACCCATTCTCTTTTTTCTGCATAGGATGGAAGTTATACTTTCTATTTCAATAAATATGGTATCAATTTCTACAGATAATAAACCATACCAATCCAATTATCGATACGAAAAAAAGATACTCAACACGAGTATCTTTAGTTCTCTTCTTTTGAATATTCCATGATGTCTCCAGGTTGACAATCTAAAATTTCACAAATTTTTTCGAGTGTTGTGAAACGAATAGCACGGACTTTTCCGGTTTTCAGATTTGATAGATTCGCGACGCTTATATCCACACTTTCTGCTAACTCATTTAAAGACATTTTTCGATCGGCAAGTACACGATCTAATCTTGTAATAATTGGCATATTATACCGTTGAGTCGTGTTCTTCTTGTAAGACTGATCCGTAACTGAAAACGTAAGCTAGAATCAAGATAATCACACCCATGAATACCATCTGAAAATTCACTGAAAAATTAATTGTTGCTTCGTAAACATTGAAAGTATTGACTATAGTCATCATCAACCATGAATTAATTAACGAAACCATAATGCTTGCGATAATATATCCCATTCCTAGATTTCTAAGAATGATTGCATTTGAGTTTCTAAAAGGCAATTCTTCTTTAACGCTAGACACTATTTTCTTTAATTGAATCTGAATGAATTGAAAGAATGTAAGATTGACTATGCCTGTAAAAAGAAGTATCAGAAGGAGATTCTTTACGTTGGCAACCCCGGTAAAGATGTCTCCGTTGATTTCTTGTAATACATTTGCAAACTGGACATTGATATTTTCCAGGTTAGCCATATCAAAGTTTAATAGAGTTTTTGGTATAAATACTACAGCAATAAAACCAATCAATATAATACCCAGTAAAACAAATATAGCTCTAATACTCCATTTTAAAAAGATGTTGACGACTTTAATGATTACTTCATAACGTTTTCTGTTGAATGTTTGTTCCATAATAAATCCCCCTTATACGGATATCATATCATAAGATATTTTGCTTGTCAACAAAAATATATCGATAATCGATAAAAATATAACGAATAAAGAAAAATACGAGCAATTTCAATCCACAAAGCGAAAAAAAGGCACTCTAGATGATTTCCAGGGTGTCTTCTCCTTAATAGAACTATAATAAATTAATATATTCTTATTACTTCTTCATTTGTTTTCTTGGATATTTGTGGGAGTTTATACGATTTTGATCCCTTGCCACACACAAGAATAAGATATGGTTTTTCATTTTTTGGTCGCTGAAGAATATCTGATAGAAATTGAAGGTCCGGCGGAGTGTAAGTCAAAATATCCAATCCCAAATCTGTTAGAACTGCAATCAACATTCCGGTAGCTATTCCTACAGATATGTCAGGATAATAAACATTTACATGATTTCCTTGTTCATCAAATTGAAAAATATGCTTATAAATAACGATGAGATACGGGGCCTGTTCTAAGAAAGGCTTTGAAGAGGTTACTTTCAGAGGGACTAAATCAGATTTCCAACTTGGTGAAATGGTTTGATGAAATTTAAGTTCTGAAGTTTCTGCATGTTCACGTATTGTTTTCTTAATGGAAGGGTCTTTTACAATGCAAAAAGTCCAAGGTTGCTTATTCGCACCGCTGGGAGAATATTTAGCAGCTTCAATAGCATCAACCAGAATCTGAATGTCAAAAGCTTCGGATTCAAATTCTCTATATGAGCGCCTTTGCTTTAATTTACTAATCAAGTCCAAATCAATCCACCTCCAACACATGCTAATTATAGCATAAGCATCGACATTGTTTTTCGAAAGCATCACTCTCATAAATTGATTTAATGATATAATTTATTAAGAGGGTGATATTTTATGAAAAGAAAATTCAATTCTTTAATTGATTGGTTTGAAGAACATTTTAATTCGCTTATTGATATGGTTGCTTTGATTGGTGCAACATTTATGATTTTATTTTCATTGATTTTATTTATCTTTTTGCTATTAGATTCAAATTCTTTGTCAGAAGTGTTTGAAATCGTTATTCCACCAGGTGCAATAGGATTTTTTGGAATATTAATGTTGTTTGCACTGCGCATAACAAGGCATATAACTAAAAATTAAACGGAAAACGGATTGATATTATATTCGATGACTGAAAAATCTCCATTGTTATAATTGATATAATTAACACTGCAGTTTGCTAAATATGAAGCATAGTTGAATCCCGGCACAAGCCTTACCAGAATAGCCTTGATCACATGAGAATGCGTCACGATCATGATGCGCCTGTTTGGATATTTTTCACAGATGTCGCGCAGAGTAATAAAAACCCTTAACTCAAGATCACCGTTTTGTTCCATATGGGGGATATTGCCTTTTCGGATCAAATCAGCATATTCGTCAGTGATTTTTTGACCGTCATAATCGCCAAAGTTTCTTTCAATCAGATTTTGATGTACTATAATCGGTTTGGTTTTCTGCATTCCCTGCATAAGCAGTTTTGCGGTATTGAAAGCCCGTTTTAAAGGCGAAGAAAAAACCAAATCAAACTTCTCGTTTCGGTTTCTAAGAAACACACCAGTTTCTATTGCTTGCTTAATCCCATATTCGTTCAAGGGGTTGTCAAATCTCCCCTGGACAACGTAATTTCGGTTGGCATCGGTTTCCGCATGTCTGATCAAAATCAGTTCGTTCATTAAAATCACCTTAAACAATTATACTATATTATGAGAAAATATGGTATAATTTTTTTGCGAGGTGGATTTAATTATGAGAATGATCGATATCATTGAAAAAAAACGTGACGGCTTTGAACTGACAGAGGAAGAGATAGAATTTGTCATTTCTGGCTATGTCAAAGGTAAAATTCCTGATTATCAAATCAGCTCCTGGCTTATGGCCATCTATTTTCAAGGTATGAGTTATGAAGAATCCAGTTTTCTGACTAAATCAATGCTCTATAGTGGCGATACTATCGACTTATCAAAAATCAAAGGAATCAAGGTTGATAAGCATTCAACTGGTGGCGTTGGTGATAAAACGACACTTATCTTGGGCCCGCTTGTAGCTGCAATGGGCGCTAAACTTGCCAAACTTTCCGGAAGAGGTCTTGGTCATACCGGCGGTACGCTCGACAAACTCGAATCGATTGATGGCTGTTCTATTGACCTATCTGAAGAAAAATTCATTGATCAAGTAAACAAACTCAATATTGCCGTAGCCGGACAAACCGGAGAAATCGTGCCGGCAGACAAATTGTTATATGCTTTAAGAGATGTCACAGGAACTGTATCTTCCATTCCATTAATCGCATCAAGCATCATGAGCAAGAAACTTGCTAGTGGAGCCGACGTTATCTGTCTTGATGTCAAGATTGGCGACGGAGCTTTCATGAAGACGATTGAAGATGCAAGGATTCTTTCCCATACCATGGTTGAAATCGGTGCGCTTTTTGATAAGAAGGTCATCGCTTTCCTGACCGGCATGGAACAACCACTGGGGATGGCAATCGGCAACCGCCTTGAAGTAAAAGAAGCAATCGAATGCCTCTCTGGCAAAGGGCCGAAAGATCTCGAGGAATTATGCGTTGAAATTGCTTCCTACATGGTATTCAATGCCGAAATCACGGATACTCTCAAAAAAGCAAAAGATATGGCAAAAGATTATTTGCATAACGGAAAAGCTTTGGCAAAGTTCTATGAATTCATCCATGCCCAGGGTGGTAGAATCGAGAACCTTGAGACTTTTGTTCAGGCTAAGGAAATCATTCCTTATAAAGCCAATAAATCAGGTTATATTCAAGCGATTAAAGCTCATAATATTGGTGTCGCTTCCATGAAACTAGGTGGCGGACGTGAAACTTTGGATGATGTCATCGACCCAATGGTGGGTATCTTACTATCACACAAAGTTGGCGACTTGGTCAAGAAGGGCGATGTCTTATGCAATCTTTACTGCAACAAGCCACTCACTTCCGATATTACTGAATCACTAGAAGAAGCTTTTGAAATATCTTTAAAAGAAGTAAAAATCAAACCGATTATCTATGAAATCATTAACTGACAAATAAGTTGAAAATTAAATAGATTCATGTTATAATTAAAGTATCATAAGGGGAGCTTAGGGAACTAGGCTGAGAGTATAACTATACCGTTATAGACCTTACCTGATCTGGATAATGCCAGCGTAGGAATATCACTATTCTTTAGACGGGTCCCTTTTATAAGAGGGGCCTTTTTTGTCCCTTGAAAGGAGGATATTTATGAAAAAAAACAATCAGGTTTTGGCAATGCTTGAGACAGGGGTGTTCGTCTCAATCGCAGTCGTACTCGATATCATTTTTGGCGCCATCTATTCATTTCCTATGGGTGGGAGCATTTCTGTAGCGATGCTGCCAATCTTTATCATTGCCTCCAGACGGGGGCTAAAATACGGACTTGTCGCGGGATTGCTTTACGGAGTGATACAAACGATGATCAAAGTCTATTTTCTTTCGATACCCCAATATATTATGGACTATCTCGTTAGTTTCATGGTCGTGGGTTTTGCGGGTATCATCAAAGATACCCTGAAAAAGCCTTCAAGGTTTGTCCAAGCGATTCTTCTAGGGAGTTTCTTGCGGCTGATATCAGCCACTATCGCAGGATTGCTATACTGGAGGGCATACATTCCCGAGGAGATAGGCTTCATGAACGAGATTTTTGGCGGCGATCTTTATGGATTGTTCGCTTCTGATAATGCGGTCATTATTTTTTCCGCATTTCTCTATAACGCTTTATATATGATTCCATCTGCAATCCTGTGTGTACTTGTAGGGCTAATAATTCATAAACGGGGAATATTGGCATATCATATCGATAGATTGGAAAATGGAGAAAAATAATCGCTATATTAGCACTCAATGCTTGACAGTGCTAATCAATGTGGTATAATATAATACGACAAGATTAGGAGGAATAACATGAAAGAAAAACTAGAATTCAAAACAGAGTCGAAACGGCTGCTCAACCTGATGGTTCATTCCATCTATACCAACAAGGAGATCTTTTTGAGAGAGCTGATATCAAATGCTTCGGATGCGATTGATAAATATCATTTATCAAGCCTGACAGATGAATCTTTGGAAAAAACCAACGCCTATGAGATCCACATCGATATCGACAAGAAACATCGTAAAATCACCATTACCGACAATGGAATCGGTATGACCTATCAGGAGCTATTGGACAATCTTGGTACGATTGCCAAAAGCGGTACCCTAGAATTTTTAAAGAGTGTGAAAGACAAAGAAATGAAGGATGTCGATTTGATTGGACAGTTTGGAGTCGGCTTCTATTCTTCATTTATGGTTTCCAAAAAAGTCCAGGTCATATCCAAATCCCCTTATAGTGACAAGGCCTACAAATGGGTTAGCGAAGGTGAAGAAGACTTCACCGTTGAAGAAACCGATAAAGCTGACAGAGGCACGGAGATCACTCTCTTTATCCGCAAGAATGAAGACGGAGAGGAATACGATGAATTTTTAGAAGAGTACAAACTCAGATCACTTGTAAAGAAATACTCCGATTATGTGCGCTATCCAATCATGATGGAACACGAGAAAAGAGTTCCCAAACTTGACAAGGATGGCAAGGAAATCGAAGGCGAGTTCAATTCCGTTATCGAAGATGAAACCCTGAATTCGATGATCCCCATCTGGAACAAGAACAAAACCGAGGTTACAGAAACTGAACTTCAGGAGTTCTATAAATCACAATATTTTGATTACACGGATTTTTTGCTCAACCTTTGGACGGACGTCGAAGGCGCTCTGACATACAAGGCTCTAATTTTCGTTCCGGAAAAAGCGCCGTATAACCTTTACTCAGATAAATTTGAAAAAGGCCTGCAACTCTACGCTAAAGGCGTTTTCGTCATGAACAAGTGCAAAGAGCTGGTCCCGGATTACCTGCGTTTCATCAAAGGCCTGGTAGTATCTCCTGACCTTTCATTGAATATTTCTCGGGAGATCTTGCAACATAACCGACAACTGATTAAAATCAGCCAAAATCTTGAAAAAAAGATTTTGTCTGAGCTCGAGAAAACTTTGAAAAACGACAAAGAAAAATATCTTAAATTCTGGAAAGAATTCGGAGTCAATCTCAAATATGGCATCTATGACAACTTTGGTGAAAAGAAAGATACCTTGAAAGATCTGATTTTGTTCGAGACAGTGAACAAAGAAGAAATGGTAACATTCAAGGAGTATGTCGACAATATGATAGAAGGCCAAGATGTGATATATTATGGGTCCGCACCTTCAAAAGATGCCATCAAGATCTCTCCGCAAATGGATTTGTTGAAACAAAAAGGGTTTGATGTCCTAGTTTTGAAAGATGACGTTGACGAATTCATGATCCAAATTTTGCATGAGTATGACAAGAAAGAATTCAAATCGATCAATCAGGGCGATCTCAACATTCTCGATGAGAACGAACTCTCCAGTATCAAAGAGCTTGAAACCAAGAACAAGAGTCTGTTAGATTCCATCAAGGAAGTATTGCAATCGGAAGTCAAGGATGTCAAACTGTCCACAAGACTATCCGAATCACCGGTCTGCCTGGTGAGTGGCGAAGGCTTATCTTTCGAAATGGAAAAAGTCATCAGCCAGATGCCTGGAGACAAAGAGATGAAAGCCGACAAGATTCTCGAAATCAACCCCAAACATGAGCTGTTCCTAGCAATCGAAAAAGTGTACAATGAAGACCAAAGCGCACTTTCAGACTATGCCTGGGTCTTATATAACCAAGCGCTGTTGATTGAAGGCCTGCCGATCAAGGATCCAGTCGGATTTTCCGAAAAGATGGTCCGTTTGATGATCAAAGCAGCCTCTGGAAATAAAAAAAATGAATAACATTTTAAAAGAAATAAAAACAGAATTGCATTGGCTGAAAAAAACCAATAAGACAAGAACAAAATATGCAAAAAACAAATTTGCGGACACTTTGGATTTTATGCAGACTTTGGAAAAGAACAAGCTCCAGCTTAATTTCCGCTTCTATTACTATCATGAACAATCAGGGCTTGGCTGCAAGTATGAAATAATAACTCAAAAAAAGAAGAAATCAGAAACAGAAACTTACTCATTCTTTGATGCCAAAAAAAAGCTGCTTCCGGGGGTTTCAACGGAAGATTGCTTAAAACTAGAGAAGGCCTATGAATACTGTTTGGATAAGAACATCGTGAAATCGGTAATTCTGCCAATTAATCAGGCGAAAGTCTTTACCGAGACCATCAAGTCCAATTATGAGACGATTGTTAAGTATGCCTTATCCAAAACAAAAGGGAAGTAAACCTGAACTGAACCCATAAAAGTAGACACTTTAAAAAAAGACGTCTACTTTTTTCTAT
>CAZLAQ010000026.1:0-26422 GCA_964557695.1 uncultured Candidatus Izemoplasmatales bacterium
GTCTTTTTTTTATGTTTTTTTATTTATTTATCTCTTGACATCGTTACCGGTTGCTGTAAAAGAAAAAATCGTCCTCAAAAAGGACGATTAAGTATCGCGGTACCACCTTTGTTCTAGCAATGCTAGCACTCGAAACCATTAACGCTGGCGACGTTCGGAACTACTCTATTCATCCCGACAACTCCATGGCGACATTCATCAATCCTTAGGGTAGACTCGCACCAAACGTCTACTCGCTTTTTTTCCGGGGTTGACTACTCTTCCACTTCACTGTATTTGTGTTGTATTTTATCAAAGAATCTTCCATTTGTAAAGCGGTTTCGTGATAATTATCGACAATCAATATGCCCGCGCAGTAGGATATCTTCATAAAACTGAGGGCGAGATGTCCGTCTAGCAGTTCAATCAGTTCCGAAAACACATGGTAATACTCTGACTCGTCCCAGTATTCGGAGCTTTTCTTCTTGCAAATCTCTTTTTCAGAGTAATTGGCAAACAAGATATCGCCAATCAGGATTTTGCCATAAGGTACCAAATGCTTCAGCAAGTACTCAATCATATTCACAAATTCATTGATGTCAAGATGATGAAAAGCATATGAGGATACAATGAAATCAAATTTTTCCGACTTAAAATCTTCTGGCAGTCCTTTGTAGAAATCATGATGCAGTAATTTGGCATCAGGCAGTCTTAAACGGGCAAGTTCCAACATTTTTTCCGATACGTCAACACCAAAGAGATGGATTTTTTCCGGAGGAATCTTTTGATAGAGAGCTCCGGTTCCGATGCCAAGATCAAGAATTTTTACTTCAGGAATATGTGAGCAAGTAATGACCTGATTGGCAATATTTGTCATAACATCGTCGTATCCTGCAAACGGGAACAGGTGGAGCCGATCAGATTCTTGAACCATTTGGTCGTAATCTTCAGCCAGTTTGTCAAACAATTTATCCAGCATGCTTATTCCCTTCCTTCCGTGACGTAACATTCAATCTTATCCCAGATAAGTTCCCGATTTTCTTTCGTTTCTGCCGAAAAGAATACGAGCGCATCTGTTTTCTCCAATCCAAGTTTTTCCTGGATGGCAATTCTTTGTTTAATTCTTTGATTATTCGATAGTTTATCGGATTTTGTGAGCACGTAAAGCACATTTAGCCCTTTGGCTTCGAAATAGGTTTTCATTAACAAATCATCACTTGTCGGGAGGTGCCTGATGTCTAGCAACAATACCGCAAGGGAGATGAAGCGGCTGGTTTCCAGATAATCCTCGATCCTTTGTCTGAAAGTTTCGAGCATGTCCTGGCTGACCTTGGCGAATCCGTAGCCTGGAATATCAACAAAATAAAAGTTCTTGTTGATGAGAAAAAAGTTTATTAATCTGGTTTTCCCCGGAGTCTGCGAAACCTTGGCGATTTTGGAATGATTGAGCATCGCATTGATGAATGACGATTTTCCCACATTGCTTCTTCCAGAGAGAACAACCTGCGGAAGACCATCTTGGATATATTGGTCGATTTTGGCGGCACTGATGATGAATTCAATCGATCTGATTATCAAGATTACCCCTCCTTAAATGTCATTTACTCGCAATATTAAGAATTTTAGATACATGGTCTCTTCCGATCCCAGAAGCGCAGGATGATCTGAGGCTTGGACTTTCAGTTCACAAAGCTGGACTTGCTTTTTCGCATCGGAGGCAGCTTCTGTCAACACTTCGAGAAAATTCTCGAGGCTAAGGTAATGCGAACACGATGCGGAAACCAAAAAGCCACCATCACTTAGCAGTTTCATCGCTTGAAGATTGATTTCCTTATAACCCTTGATTGCTTGCGCAAGTTTGGTTCTGGTTTTGGTAAACGCTGGCGGATCAAGAATGATCATGTCAAATTTATCTCCGAGGGTTTGAGCTTCCCGCAAATACTTGAAGACATCGGCTTCCACAACATCGATATCAAGCTTGTTTATTCGGGCATTTTCCCCGATTCTGTCACAGGCTTCCTTGGAAATATCGACGGCTATAACTTTTTTTGCTCCCGCGTGTTTGGCTTGAAGGGCAAAATTGCCAATATGAGAAAAGCAATCAAGAACAATTTTGTTTTTTGCATAGGGAATAATTGCTAAATGGTTGGCGCTTTGATCCAAAAACGCGCCTGTTTTTTGTCCGGTCTTGATGTCGATCGCAAATTGCAGGTCGCCTTCTTTGATGAAAATCTTGTCAGGCACTTCACCATACAATATTCCTTGGGTTAGTTCAAGTCCTTCTTTTACCCTTTGCGATACATCGCTTCTTTCATAGATTCCCTTGGGACAAAATATCTCCACAAGCAATTTGATAAACATGTCTTTTCTGATTTCAACGCCAAGCGAGAGGATTTGAACAGATAGATAGTCATCATATTTATCGACAATCAATCCGGGAATACCATCTGCTTCGGCAAAGAAAGCGCGGTACGTTTTATTGAAACCCGTCTCAATCCGTTTCTCATTCGCCTTGATCAGTTTGCTTCTAAAGAATTCTTCATCGATTTCGATTTCATTTCTTGAAAGAAGTCTGACAAATATTTTAGAATGCGTATTTAAAAACCCTTGGCCGAGAAATTCGGCATTATGAGTAAAGACGCTGACGATGTCGCCACTCTTGATTTGGCCTTCGATCCGGTTGACTTCATTGTTGAAGACCCAGGCATGACCCAAGCGGATCCTGTCTTCTTCGGTTTTGTTCAAATAGATTTTGCATTCGTTCATATTTTACCTCTCACAGGATAATTATAGCACGTTTTATGCAATCTATTCCGAGTAATGAACGATCGATACCGAACTTTTTGATATTTCTTGTTTCACTTGTTCCATGTCTTCTGCACTTAGTAAATCGATTTTTTCAATCAATTGAAAAACATTGATGCCTCTTAGAAAATAATCCGACAACAGCGCATTGGCTCGGGATACGGAATCAAAGATTTGCACAAAATCACCAATCAATTTTCGTTTCTGCTTCAAAAAATTATCAACATCAAGTTGATAATTTGCCGAATTTGCCAGCAATTTTCGGATGAAAGCAATCGTCTGTAGGGGTCTGGTTGTTTCGGTGTACAAGACAACATGTGCAAAACTATCCTCGCAACTCACGGAAAAATCAAAGGTCGTATTAATCAGATTTTTCTTCTGCATGTCTTCCTGAATCGGGGATGATTTACCTAGGTAGTTATCCAAGAACAATTGAAACTTGATTTCTTGGATAGCCGATTGTTCCGGCTCATGGAAAATGGTTCGATCAAGTTTAATGCCTAGCATGACCAGACTGCTTTTTAAATCCAAGTGCTTGTGGAAAAAAGTTTTGACGACACTTCGCTCTTCCAAAAATTTTATACTCTTTTTTTCAATGTATGGTTTTGCTTTGAGAAAGAACTGATGTTCTTTCAACAAGTCGACGATCTTTTCAATTTCGATTTCGCCGCTTAAGACCAACAACATGTCTTTAGGTTGATAGAACAGGTCGAACGCGTTTTGCAGAACTGATTGATCGATTTTTTCCAAAGATTCCCTTGAACCGGCAATATCGTTTCTGATCGTGTTTTTGATATACATCTGGTTCATCAGGTCATAGTACATCATCTGTTCAACATCATCTTTATACATGGATATCTCATTCAAAATGATCTGCTTTTCCTTTTCGATGGATTCTGTTTTGAAAAAGGAATCTGTAAGCATATCAAACAATAGATTGAGCGGTGCTTCAATGCTGTTGGTGGTCGTAAAATATACTGCCGTTCGATTATAGGTCGTGTAAGCATTGACTGAAGCCCCTAAAAGCGCGAACTGACGGGAAATGTTCTCTCCGTTTTCAAACAACATGTGCTCGAGGAAATGCGCTGTGCCTTCGGGCAAGCACACCTGATTTGATTGGTTTGTCACGTTAACTGTGCTATCGACAGATCCAAACGGAATAAGCAAAGTTGCCGCTTTGCGAACGAAACCGGTTTTAGGCAAGATTACCAAGCGCAACCCTGCGCATAGCTCGGTTTCATAAAGTGTTTCCTGAAGCGGCTGATAAAAGGTTTTCTTAATCATTTTACCGCTCCTTTTTGCGTATAGATATAGACTGTGTCTAAGATCATTGTTTTGGCAGCCGTGATGATATCATTTGCTTTTACCTTTTCGATTTTCGTAAGTGTTTCAATCAGGGAATATTCTTGTTTGAACAACTGCAGACTAAAGAACGTCCGGTTGATGATATGGACAAGCGAATCATTTCCTTGCAAAACCCGTTTTTTCAGCGTTTCTTTCGCCAAAGTCAGATCGTCTTCAGAAATAGATGCTTCATCAATGCCGGAGATGATTGTTTGCACTTTGGCAATCAATTCGGACTCTTTGCCTATTTCAGTGCCTGCAAACACAAACAAAACACCTTTGTTCGGAAGGTATGTGCTGGAAATATCATAACTCAATTGATTTTTCTCACGGATATCTAAAAAGAGTTTTGCCTGATCGGAATCGCCTAGTATGACATTATTGAGCATCATTGCATAATACAATGGATCTAGATTTTGGATTGGAGTCCTATAACCTAAAAAAATCCGAGACTGGAATACTTCACCATATTCCGTGATTTGTTCGATATCTTGGATTGTTTTTGTCTCCATATCAAGCCACGTCGCGTCGATAGATGTTTGTTTTGTGGAAAAGTTCTCTGCAATAGCTTCATCGAGCATGATTTCAGAAAAATCACCAACCACAAAAATTTCCAACAAATCATTTTTAAGCATCTGAGAATACGCCTTGTTCATATCTTCAAGTGAAAGTTCAGGCAAAGTGTCCAAATCGCCTCTAGCAGAATAACGGAACAATTCGTCTTTGAACATCAATTGTTTGAACCTGGTGTAACTGTAACTGAATTTGTCATGATATTCGGTCTTCAATTCTTCCAACAACATCCTTTTTTCTTGGACAAACAATGATTTTTTAAACGACCCTCGATATAATTTCGGATTGTAAATGATGTCGCTTAACATTTTGAAAGCTTTCGTAAAGATTTGAGGATGACCCGGAAGAAATTTTTCATTGACGAAAGCCATGTCAAAAGAAATGACACTTTGCATGCCGATTTTCTGGGTTGAGGCAGAAATTTCCGTGCCATATAATCCGCTAAGTTCGCTTTGTATCAAACTGCGATTGGGATATTTTTTTGTTGCCCCGGTCAAAAGTTCCGGCAAAAGCGATCTTTGATTGATGGTCTGGGCTTCACAGGTGCTGATGAATTTGCATGAGACCAAAATCGTTTTGAACTGGGAGGTCTGTTGATAGTGGACAGGGATATCATGAATTGTTTTTTTTGTGTATTCCATAGGCTCCTCATAGAAGAATGGATGTTTATCGGGTGATAAACATCCATTAGGGCTAAGCTAGTTCTAGTGCAATTTTCATCATGTTGGTAAATGCATATTGTCTTTCTTCAGGGGTAGTTTCTTCTTTGGTAATCAGGGAATCGGAGATTGTAAGCAGGCATGCTGCCTGTTTCCCCAGAACACGTGCAGTATGGAATAGGGCAAATGCTTCCATTTCCACCGCCAGGCATTTATGTGTTTCTAACATCAATTGATTTGAGCTACCATCTTCACGGTAGAATACATCGCTCGAGTGGACGCGGCCTTTGACAATCGGAATGCCGAGTTTATTTGCGGCTCTTTCGAGTTCTTCGTTTAGTTGAGTTGAAGCGGGAAGCAGATCTTTTTCACATCCGCTTTGCGCCTTGGCAAAATATGAATCGCTCCAGGCGTCTGTCACAAGCATTGTGTCGAAAAGTTTCAGATTCTTCGCATATGATCCGGCTGAGCCAACGCGGATAATTCTGTCAACATCAAAAAATTTGAAGAGTTCGTAGGCATAGATTCCAATTGAGGGCATGCCCATACCCGATCCCATGACCGATATTTCCCGGCCATTGTATTTGCCGGTAAAACCCAGCATGTTGCGGACGGAATTGAACACCTTAACATCGGTTAGATAAGTATCGGCGATATATTTGGCGCGAAGCGGATCTCCTGGCATCAGCACAGTTTTTGCGATTTCATGTTTTTGGGCTTGAATATGGGGTGTTGACATTAGGCCACTTCCTTATCTAGAATACTAATTTTAGAATTGATATAGTCGATTACGAATTGATCACTAGGGATTATAAACTCATAGTCATGTTCCTTGATCGAGGATGTGACTACATAATATGGTTTCCTTTTGTCTGGTTGGAGGGCTTTGATGATAAAGTCTTCTCCATGAGGCATCGAAATGCTTTTTGTTGGCGTTTGCTTGAAAGCCTGTTGGTCGAAAGCTTCCAAGAAAAGATTGTCATCATCAATAAAAAGTGCTGCTTTTTTCATATAGAGCATTAAGCCGTTTTTCCCGATGATTGGAATATAAAGACTGATATTCGGGTGTTTGCTGATGAGATAGTCATATTGGGACTTGATTGCCTTTTTCGCCTGGCGGTAGAGCATGAAATCCTTCGCGAAAAAATATAAAAGCAACATGATAAAAACGATGATGATCGTAATCCAGTCAGGGTCTATCTTCAAAACCAGAAATCCCAGAAATAGGACTACGGAATAAATTATCGCGTTAATCAGGATTTTTATTAAGTTGAATGACGAGACGATTAGTTCCGCTTTGGCATTCAAAAGCGTTTGTTGTTCAGACATCAATAGCCACTCCCAGCATCGTTATTTATCCATAAAACATTGTTTTTATTCTCGATTTTATTTGTACTATCATCAAGCATTTTTATAAGATCCATACGTGTCCCGACCCTGCCTTTTGCTTTGACTTTAATACGGTTTTACTTCTTGCATCAAAAATAAATTTATTTTTGGTTTTGACAGGTTATAAGTTGATAAGAGAAGCAGTCTCAAAATTTATCGCATTCTCACTGCATTTTTGTAAAGATGTATATCTGGTGCTTAATAAGAAGTTTTCTTTTGTTCTATAATTGCCAATATAGTATACTAAAAAGTTGAATAAAAGTCAATCAAACCCCGTGCAAAAGCCGACAAATCGCTATATCGTCCATGAGATTGGATATCTATTTAGTTATTGACAATGTTGTGGCATCTAGGGCAAAGCATATCATCATCGACTGTCTCGACGATCGTCCAGCATCTGGCACAAGTCGTACCTTCGGCGAAAGTGACATCAATCGACATGTCGTCGGTCTTGAATGAGCCGAAGCCTTCTTTCTTGATCTCGACTTTGGAAACGATGAAAACCTGGGCAAGATTGACTTTCAAAGTATCCAAAAGCGAGTCGTATTTTCCTTTGGGGTACAAAGTAAGTTTGGCATTCAAACTTTTGCCGATGATCTTGTCGTTTCTTGCCAGTTCCAGGGCCTTGAGCACATCTTCCCGGAGCTCCATGAATTTGTCGTATTTCTTTTCCAGTACTCCCGGGTAATCTATGACTTTCGGCATGTCTAACAAATATACGTCTTCTTTATCTTTTGAAACCAAGTAGTCATATACTTCTGAAGTCGTATGCGGAATGATCGGTGTCAGAATCCGCAACAAGGAGTCGGTTATGGTGTATAAGACTGTCTGGATCCTTCTTCTTTCTTTGCTGTTTGCTTTTTCGATATAGAGGATGTCTTTGGCGAAATCAAGATAAAACGCCGAAACAAAAGTGACAAAATTAGACACTTTGCGGTACACGTCATCAAATCTGAATTCTTCATAGGAATCAAGCACTTCCTTGACAAGCTTGTTGATCTTGATCATGATATATTGATCGATTTCATCCAACTCTGCAAACAAGACAAGATTTTTGTCCTTGTCGAAGTCAAAAAGGTTACCTAAAAGGAATTTGAAGGTATTGCGGATTTTACGATAAGATTCGGATACTTGTTTCAGCAAATCATCAGACAGCCTGACATCAGCCTGGTAATCGACACTCGAGACCCAGAGCCTGAAGATATCAGCACCCAAGGTATTCGCGATTTTGTTAGGATCGACGACATTGCCAAGTGATTTGGACATTTTTCTGCCTTCGCCATCTAAGATGAATCCATGCGAAACGAGGGTTTTATATGGACTCATTCCCATCGTAGCAATCCCGGTGACCAGACTTGAATTGAACCAACCGCGATATTGATCGGAACCTTCCAAATATAAGTCTGCAGGATAGGGCAGTCCTCTTTCAATCATTGCTCCGTGATGACTTGAGCCTGAGTCGAACCAGACATCCATGATGTCAGTCTCTTTTTTGAAAATGCCGTTTGGCGAATCAGGATGAGAATAGTTTTCCGGCAACAATTCTTTTTCAGTTTTGGTGAACCAGGCATTGGAACCTTCTTTCGCAAAGATTTGTGCGACATGCTCGATGATATCTTTATCGAGGATTGGAGTATTTTTTTCTGTATAGAAAGCGGGAATGGGAACGCCCCATGTTCTTTGACGGGAGATGCACCAGGAACCCCTTTCCTTGATCATGTTGGATAATCTGACATCACCCCAGGAAGGATACCATTTAACTTGCTGGATTGCCCGCAATATATCTTGTTTCAAGAGATCGATAGAAGCAAACCATTGTGGTGTTGCTCGGAAAATGACAGGTTTCTTCGTCCGCCAGTCATGAGGATAGCTATGCAGAATTTCCTGTTTCTTCAAGAGGGCGTTTGCTTCTTCGAGAGCTTTGATGACCTCGAGATTGCATTCATCGACAAACAAAC
The DNA here is from genome assembly GCA_964557695.1 of uncultured Candidatus Izemoplasmatales bacterium. Taxonomy (GTDB): domain Bacteria; phylum Bacillota_I; class Bacilli_A; order Izemoplasmatales; family Hujiaoplasmataceae; genus JAAYZB01. Next base: position 8,708 of record CAZLAQ010000026.1, read on the forward strand.
CGGCAAATCTATCTCCCGCTTCTATAGTCATGACACCATGACTGTCAATAGGACAAAAAACATCAAGCCCATAGATTTGACCGACATTAAAGTCGTCTTCTCCATGACCCGGAGCGGTATGGACAAGTCCGGTCCCGTCTTCGGTGGACACGTGTTCACCCAAAATAATCGGACAGATCCGATCGTACAAAGGATGTTTGTAAGTGATGCCTTCAAGTTGGGAACCCATTAGTGATTTGACAACATCTACATCTTTCCAGCCCAGAGTCTCCTTCAGGGCATCGAGACGGCTTTTCGCGATAACATAGAGGCGGTTATCGGCTTTGACAAGGATATATTCAATATTGGGACCGAGACAGATCGCCAAATTAGCGGGAATTGTCCAGGGTGTGGTAGTCCAAATCATAAACTCCGCGTTCTTTGGCAACAGCCCGTTCGTGTTCTTAATTGGCATTGCCACATAAATGGATGGTGATTTGACATCGTGATACTCAATTTCCGCTTCAGCAAGCGCTGATTCGCTGGACGGAGACCAATAAACAGGCTTCAATCCCTTGTAGATGAGTCCTTTTTCTACCATTTCGCCAAAAAGACGAAGCTGGGCGGCTTCATATTCTTTATCAAGCGTGATATATGGATGATCCCATTCGCCCAAAATTCCCAAACGACGGAATTGTTGTTTCTGGATTTCGACTTGTTCCAAGGCAAATTCCTTGCATAGTTCCCTGAATTTTGCCACATCGATTTCCTTCCGGTTGACTTTCTTGTCTTTGGAAAGAGCATTTTCGATCGGTAGTCCGTGGGTATCCCATCCGGGAATGTATGGTGCCTTGAAACCGGACATGTTCTTATATCGCAAAACAAAATCCTTGAGGATCTTATTGAGTGCTGTACCAGCATGGATGGAGCCATTCGCGTAAGGAGGACCGTCATGCAAAACATAGACTGGACGTCCTTCATTTTTTTCCATCAGTTTTTCGTAAATCGCTTTTGCTTCCCAAACTGCTTGGATAAGTGGTTCTTTTTGTCCGAGATTTCCCCGCATGGGAAAATCTGTCAAAGGCATTAGAAGTGTGTCTTTAAAGTTCTTTGGTGTGTCCATTTTATTCCTCCTATAAAAAAATCGTCCCTATCGAAGGACGATCAAAACCGCGGTACCACCTTTGTTCTAGATAACTAGCTCTTGAGTCGGTAACGCTGACTTGCGGGAAAGTCTACTCGATTCGACATTCCACTCACGGGTGATGCTTAATCCATCGCAATCCTTGTTTTCACCAGCCACAAGGTCTCTAATAATCACGATATAGATTAAACGCGTCCCGATCATAGTTTTATATTTAAATAAATTATACTTGATTCTTGTTGTTTTTTCAAGGAAAATCGCTTAAATTCTAAATAGCGCGTCCGATTATGGTAAGCAATACCTGAAAAATAATCAATCCAAGCATCGGCGTAAAATCAACCATTCCGATAACAATCCAGCCGCGAAAGATTTTGAGATATGGTGAAGTGATTTTTTCTAAAATCAGAAAGAATTTCGAGTTGCGGATTGGTGTCCAGCTGAGGATAATTGTCGCAATCATGATGTAAAAATAGATAGTGAGCACTTGATAGCTGTATTTGAGCAGATAATAGATGAAATCAGGCATGTTTACTTCTTGGTATAGTCATGGATGAATTTCTGGAGTGTCGGACCGTTCAAGTCGCTCTTTTGTGCCATCAAGTAGATTTTATCCTGAATTTTAACGATTTCACCGTCACAAGCATAGAGCACACCGGTGAGAAACATCAAAACTTCATTGGCCTCGGTAATGAGACAATCAGAAAAATTCAGCACGATTGGCAACCTGTGCATGACCATTTCCGCATAGTCGTAAATTCCGGTAGTATCCTGGATCCGGTAAAATTTCAGATCTTCAAAGTCAACATCCGTCGTGGGTGTCTGGTTTTTCTTCTTTAACAAGCCCATTGTCATTCCTCGTTTCCGAATAATATTGATCCAAGTCTCAGATGCGTGGCGCCGCAAGCGATTGCGATCTCGTAATCGCTTGACATGCCCATTGACAGATAGTCGCAAGGGACATTTGGCAAGCGTAAAGCTTTGATCTCGGATTGAAGCTGATTTAGTTTCATGAAACTCCTGCGAATTTCATCCAAGTCGTCCGTAAGTGGGGCCATACCCATCAGTCCGACTATGACTATTTTATCACAGTTTGCAATTTTTTTGCATAATTCAACTGTAAATTCGGGCAAAATTCCCGATTTTGTCGCTTCATCAGATATATGGACTTCCACAAAGCATTTTAATGGCGAGCCTTTCCGATATTTTTGAATGGCTTCCGCAAGTGACATTCTGTCAAGCGAATGCAGATAATCAATTTCGTTTATGACAAGTTTGACTTTATTGGTTTGAAGTTGACCGATAAAATGCCATATTAGAGGCAAATCAGTCAGCTTGTTTTTCTTCTCTAGGAAAGCATCTGTTCGGTTCTCGCCGATATTATTGATGCCCGCTGCATATAATTCCCTGATTTGTGCTTCCAACACGTATTTGGTGGCTGCGATCACTATCTGAGAAGTAAGTTTCTCCCGGATCTGGCATAAATTATCACTAATGCTCATAATCCACACCTTCTCATTTTTTCTTTTTCCGGTTTGAGTAGGAAAACAAACCGGAGATAAACATCAAATAGACTGCAAGCAGTATTTTTACAAATGTATTGTCAACCCAAAAAGCGATCGCCAGAAGCACCACGATCAGATTGGCAAGATAAAACAGAAACATGATCCAAAAGTTTTTTTTCTTAATCAAATTGACCAACCTTCTTTTTGCATTCTTCGATACCTTCTTGGGTCTGGTTCGCAAATTTAAGCGGAGTGATTGAAATGTATCCTTCCTCGACAGCCCAAAGATCAGTATTTTTTTCCAAAGCGTATGGCAGGAATTTACGACGATTCTTATAGGTTCCATCTTCGTTGCGAAGATAAAAATGTTGGGCCGGTCTGAAGCCAAGATCCGTGATCAAAATGCCTTTTGAAACTTTGAAATCACGACTGACAAAATTCACATTCAAAAGATATTTTTCCGAAAGAAGATCATGGGCGAGAATATAATCCATCACGCTTTCCACTTCCGCTTCCGCTGTTTTGAAATAATCATAATCCGCGGAGAAAGCAATTGCTTTTTTCTTGAACTTCAAAGCCTCCATGCAGGCCCCAACGGTGCCGGAATAGACGGTGTCGGCACCAATGTTGAAACCATTGTTTATCCCTGAAACAACAAGATCAGGTTCGATTTTCAAACCATGCAAAGCAAAAGATACCGCATCTGCCGGCGTGCCTTCGACACTATAAACGGAATCGCCATGCTCATGCACGTTAGCAGTGTTCCAGAAAATCCGGGAAACGGAGGCTCCGCTCATGTGATGGTGTGGGGCTACCAAAATGACCTCGCCATACTTTTGCAGTATCTTGTGCAAAATTTTGATTCCCTCGGAATTATACCCGTCATCATTAGTAAGCAGTATTTTCATCTTGGCAACTCGATTCTGGAACCGTGAGCGTATTTAGGTTTGTACAGCACAAAAGTCTTGCCTATAGTTTGGACGACGTTTACGCCTGTAGCTTCGAAACTTTGGATGATATTTGGTTTTTCCAGCTGGCATGTGTCCAACACAGATACTTTGACTAGCTCATTTTTTTTTAGATAATCGATAATTTGCGTGGTCAAAGCCTCACTTAAGCCATCTTTTCCGATCTGGAAAATTGGTTTAATAGTCTGAGCAAGTTTTCGTAGAAAGCTTTTTTCTTTTCCTGATAAATTCATATTTTGGTCCTTTCTAACCGAATAAAGGAATTATTATATATATCATCTGTGTAAATTCAAGAGAGCGATTATGATAATTATCGAGATTGTCGCGTTTTTCCGGTATTTCTCAATCGATTGAATAAAGGAAATACCATCTCGTTTTCAGGGCAGCAGAGCTTGGGTTTCACAAGGTAATCAGTGTTTTCCCGATGTCTAAAATAATACCATTGTTTACCAAGGAATACAACCTTTATCCAAGAAAAAAGGCTGGTAACCCAGCCTGGGATTATTTCTTGAATCTTTCTTTCAACCAGGAAGGAATTTGAATGTCTTCCGTGTCTTCCTCGATGGTTTTTTTCAAAGGTTCAGTTTCCTTGACGTTCTTCTGTTTTTTTGCTTTCTCTTTTTTTTGCGAACGGCTTGGTCTGTTAAACACTTCCTCGACCGGGCTTGGCTGCTCTGTTTTTTCTTCGGCCCTTTGAATCGTCATGTCTTTGAAAAGCGGATCTTCGCTAAAACCTGTGGCGATGACCGTGACGATGATTTCATCCTGCAAGTCAGAGTTGATCGCAGAACCATAAATAACATTGATATCGGTTGTGGAGGATTTTTGGATCTCCTCGATGATTTCATTGATTTCATAAAGCGAGGCATCGAAGCCCGAAGTGATATTTACAATTGCATCTGTCGCACCGTTAATCGATGTTTCAAGCAGCGGACTGCGAATTGCAGCCCTGGCTGCCTCAATCGCCCTGTTTTCTCCACCGGCGATGCCAATGCCCATCAAAGCGGTACCTTTGTCTTTCATAACCGTTTTGACGTCTGCGAAGTCAACATTAACGACTCCGGGGACAGCAATAATCTCGGTGATTCCTTGCACGCCTTGGCGAAGTACGTTGTCAGCTTCACGGAAAGCATCAAGATAAGGCGTGTTTTTATCGACAATATATAATAGTTTGTCATTCGGTATGGCAATTAGAGTATCGACATATGGTTTCAGTTCTTCGAGTCCCTGGATGGCAACGCTCATTCTTTTTCTGCCTTCAAAACCGAAAGGTTTGGTCACGATACCGATTGTAAGGCAACCCATTTCTCTGGCAATCCTGGCAATAACTGGTGCCGCTCCGGTTCCGGTCCCGCCACCCATGCCGGCAGTGATGAATACCATGTCTGTATCAGAGAGCAGGTCGCGGATCTCATCTTCTGATTCCAATGCCGCTTGTCTCCCGATATCGGGGCTTGCGCCTGCGCCTAAGCCTCTGGTCAACATCTTTCCAAGTTGAAGACGAATATCGGCCTTTGATAGTTTGAGAACTTGTGCATCGGTGTTCATAGCGACAAACTCTACGCCTTGAACATCGTTCTCAATCATCCGGTTAATGGCAGATCCTCCGCCACCACCGACACCAATGACTTTGATAGTCGGTTTTTGGTTAAATTTATCGTTAAGATCGAACATAACTTCCTCCCATGTTCTGCATTTTTGAACCATAGGACACTTTATTCACAACTAGGTGTATTTCACGCTGTGCGTATCAATCCTATTATACGTTTTCATAAGTGCTTTTTCAATAAGTATTACATATATTTTCTTTAGTTTTCCGTCGAAAAGCAAACCAAATCTTTGTTGTGCTTATAAATCGATTGGCTTCTCTTGGTAGTATCTTTGTAAGAACTCGGTTTTAAAATCAAGAAATCTGTCTTCTTTGATTGCCATACGGATCGATTTCAGCAACTGCTTCAAAAAGTAGAGATTATGGTAAGTAACAAGTCTAAGTCCCAAAATCTCACCCGATTTGAACAAGTGACGCAAGTAACTCTTGGTATAGGTTTTGCATACATGACAATCACATTCGGGATCAAGTGGGGTCATGTCGTTTTCATAAGTCTTGTTTTTGATTACGACTTTTCCATTTGCGGTCATAGCCGACCCATGTCTAGCGATTCTTGTCGGCAGAACGCAATCAAACATATCAATGCCGTTTTCGACGCCTGCGAAGATATCATCCGGAGAACCTACTCCCATCAGATATCTTGGTTTGTCTTCTGGCATGTGCTTGGAAAGAAATTTGAGCATCGAATACATTTCCGCTTTGGTTTCTCCAACTGAAAGTCCGCCGATCGAATACCCGGGAAAATCGATTTTCTTGAGTTCTTCGAGACAATGCAAGCGCAAGTCTTCAAAAGAGCCGCCTTGGACAATCCCGAACAAAGCTTGCTCATCAGGATGCTTATGGACGTTTTTTCCTCTTTCAGCCCACCTAATTGTTCTTTCTACCGAATTTTTCATATATTCATAATCAGAATAGAACGGAGCGCACTCATCAAAACTCATGATGATGTCTGCTCCCAGAGTATTTTGAATCCGGATGCTGTCTTCAGGTGACATGTGTAACAATTCACCGCTAAGATGATGGCGAAAGATTACTCCTTCTTCCTGAATCTTGCGGATATGGGAAAGTGAAAATACCTGGAATCCTCCCGAATCGGTGAGCAGTGACTTGTCCCAATGCATGAAACCTTTTACCCCACCGTGTTTTTTGATGATCTCCTCACCCGGCTGCAACCAGAGATGATAGGTGTTTGCCAGGATAAGTCCTTCGCTCACTTCGGCGATTTCTTCGACTGAAAGCGTCTTGACTGAAGCTTGGGTTCCTACCGGAATGAAAACGGGAGTTGGTATCGCATGATTTCTTGTATGTAAAATCCCACATCTTGCACCGGATTGTTTGCAGATGTGGGTCAGTTCATAATTGAAAGCCATAATGTTAGAGGATGATTCCGTAGGTTTCCCCAGTAAGTCCCGCGGCATTTCCTTCATCAGTGTCGATGTGCATCGCCGAAGCGAAATCCTCACGGACGCGAATTACCACGTCGTCGAAAATGAGGGATCTTTCCGGTGTCTGAATTTTCACATTTACAATCTGTTTGTCTTTCACTCCGAACTTTTGAGCATCAACCGGTGTTAGATGTACATGTCTTTTGGCAATGATGACGCCAGTTTTGATTTCGATTTCGCCAATTGGTCCGATGATTTTACATGGAGCACTATTTTCCGTGTCCCCAGATTCTCTCACGGGAGCATCAAGGCCTATCGTCCTACAATCAGTCATCGACATTTCAACTTGAGTCTTATTTCTGACTGGACCCAAGATCGATACTCCGGTGAGTTCTTTTTTTGGTCCGGAGATAGTAACTCTTTCCACGGCGGCATACTGTCCTGGTTGAGATAACATTTTTTTTACGGTCAGACTATATCCTTTTCCAAAAAGGGTTTCTAAGTCATATTGTGACAGATGGACGTGTCTGGCAGATACTTCCACTAATACTGATTTATTCATTGTTTCCTCCTGTACAGTCATAAAAATGGTCATGTTCATTTTACTATAATTCTCGCTATTTCGCAATTCAAATCGTTTTTTTATTGAATTTTGGCCCGCTAGACGGTATAATGGTGTCACGTTCGCAGTTCGTAACCATCCTGCGTTATCAAAACTAGGGGGAATAGCTTATATGAATGAAATTTTATGGTTTGTTTTTGCAATTGCAAACTTCTGTTTGTTTCTGGGAATGTACAAGTTGTTTGGCAAATCCGGCATCTATGCCTGGGTTGCAATTGCGACGATTCTAGCCAACATCCAAGTGACAAAAAACATTACTTTGTTTGGCATCAATGCCACTTTGGGCAACATCATGTATGGCACGATATTTTTAGCCACTGATGCCCTGAACGAAATCTTTGGCAAGAAATCGGCGACAAAAGCGGTTATGATCGGATTCTACGTGCTGCTTGCGGCCTTGATATTGATGCAGATATCCCTACAGTTCATTCCGAATGATTCGGATATTGCCGATGGTGCATTGCATACTATCTTCGGTTTCCTTCCCCGCTTGGCGCTAGGATCGTTGACGGCTTTTGCGATTAGCCAGTTTCTTGATGTCAATCTGTTTCAAAAAATCAAATCCAAGTTTCCGGAAAACAAATTCCTTTGGCTAAGAAACAATGGTTCAACTTTTGTCAGTCAGTTGGTTGACACGTTGATTTTCGTTCCGATCGCTTTCTTAGGAGTGTATGATTTTCCCGTAGTATTGGAGATTTTCATTTCAACTTATCTGATCAAGATCATGGTGGCTGCTTTAGACACGCCTTTCCTGTATTTGATCAAAAGAATCAAGCCCATACAATAGAAAAGGCCTCGTGGCCTTTTTTTTAATAGGAAATTGTCTTTGCATACAAAATATGTAATATGTAATACAGTATATATGTTTTAATTATCTTCTCAAAAATGGTATATAAACCCAGTAAAGAGTGTTATGTACTACCTAGAGGAAACTATATTAAGAAGATATCAAAACAGCTATTACAAGTAAGTAATACATTAGATATAAACACAAGAAAAGAACTGGGCGTGTTTGAAGGATTAAATCTACAAATTGATACACTGAAATGTATCCAAAAAAGGCAAGTTAAAGAAATCACCATCAGAGAAAAATATGATGGCCAATACATTGAAGTGATTCATACGTATATCGATGAACCAATCGAAGAAATTATAGGAAACAATAAAAGCGAAACCATGTCCATTGATTTTGGGTATAACAACTTAGCGTATTGTGCACTAAGTAATGGGAATCACCTTCATATCGATGGCTTGAGATTAAAGAGCATGAATCAAAGATATCATAAACGAATAGCACATTTAGCAAGTGCAAGACCGAATCAGATGGTTTTAACGAAAGCTATGATATCTTTGATTGAAAAGAGAAATAATCAGATGACATACAGCATCTATAAGGCCGCACGGTTGATAATCGATCTCGCGATTACGCAACAAGTGGGAAGAATTATCATTGGCTACAACGAAGGGTTCAAAGACATCAAATTGTCAGATCAATATAATCAAATGGCGAAATCCATTCCGATCGCTTGGTTAAGAGATCGAATTCTGTATTTAGCGAAATCCAAAGGAATCGAAACGAAAGTCATCAATGAAGCTTATACATCGAAATCATCCTACATCGATAAAGATGATTTGCCAGACTTGAATGATAAAGAAGTGCCGAATTTCAGTGGCAAAAGAATCAAAAGAGGAATGTATGTGAGTAAGAATGGTTTATGCCTCAATGCCGATTTGAATGCGGCATTGAATATCATGAGAAAAGGTAACCCCGATGCCATATGGATAGGGTCTAAAGGTTTGAACACACCTAAACGGACTTGCTTGTTTTAAGTAAGTACTGTTTTAAAGAGTGATTTGAAAAATCACTTATGTTCTCGTATGAACATCGAATCGCCAAAGGAAAAGAAACGATATTTTTCTTTGATTGCTTCGTTATAAGCGTGCATGATGATCTCTCTGGATGAAAATGCCGAGACCAGCATGACAAGTGTAGACTTCGGAAGATGGAAATTCGTGATTAAACCATCGATAGTTTGGAATTCATATCCTGGAAAAATAAAGATGTCAGTAAAACCGGAATCCGGTTCAAAACGGCCAAATTTTCTATAGACTGACTCCAGTGTCCTGGTAGAAGTCGTACCAACCGCGATGATTTGTCTGTTTTCTTGTTTCGCAATGTTTAGCGTGTCTGAAGCTTCCTTGGAAAGAACATAATATTCGCTATACATCTTATGCTTTAAGACATCTTCCACCGCGACTGGGCGGAAAGTTCCAAGCCCCACGTGCAAAGTCAGGTAAACGATCTCAATGCCTTTCGCTTTAATCAAGTTTATAAGTTCATCCGTAAAATGCAAGCCTGCGGTTGGAGCCGCAGCACTACCCAAAACTTTTGAATAGACGGTTTGATACCTATTCTTGTCTTGGAGATGCTCATGGATATATGGAGGTAAAGGCATTTCTCCCAATTGGTCAAGAATCTCCATAAACACACCACTATAGACCATTTGGAAAAGCCTGATTCCATCAAGACCTTCTTCGACACACTTTGAGAGCAACAGTCCGCCGCCAAAGCTTACGACTGTGCCTTTTTTAACTCTTCGTGCCGGTTTAACCAAAGTTTCCCACATATCACCATGTATTTGTCGCAAAAGCAATACCTCGATATGGGCACCCGTTACTGGCTTTTCACCTATCAGTCTGGCGGGCATTACTTTGGTGTCGTTTAACACCAAAACGTCTCCCTTGTGCAGATATTGAGGTAAATTGGAAAATTTATCATGTGCTACGTTTAGCTGAGTCCGGTCTACAAGCAATAATCTGGAATCGGATCTATTTTTAAGCGGAGACTGGGCAATCAATTCCTCAGGCAAGTTATAATCAAAATCGCTTGTTTTCATCCTAGAATAGCGTCCCCTGATATTTTTTATTCAGATGTTTATATGCCTTTTCAGTTGCCATTCTGCCTCTTGGCGTTCTTGAAAGATAACCATTTTGAATTAAGAAAGGTTCATACACATCTTCAAGCGTCTGTGAATCTTCACTAATCGAAGTTGCTAGCGTTTCAAGGCCTACCGGTCCGCCCCGATATTTATCGATGATCGCTCCAAGATACTCCCTGTCTTTTCGATCAAGACCGCATTCATCGATCTTCAGTTTTTCAAGCGCTTGTCTGGTAATGTCCAAAGTGATCGTTCCATCACCGAGTATATCGGCGAAATCACGGACTCTGCGAAACAAACGATTTACAATCCGCGGCGTGCCCCGGCTTCTTTTCGCAAGTTCGATAATCGCTTGAGGATGGATCAGACAATCATAAATTCTCGAAGTTCTTTTGCAAATAACTTCCAATTCTTCATCAGTATAAAAATCCAAACGGTGGACAATTCCGAATCTTTCACGAAGCGGACCGGACAAATCCCCGAATCTGGTTGTAGCTCCAATCAAGGTAAACGGCGGTAAATCAACGCGAATCGACTTTGCACCCGAGTCTTTTCCGACCACAATATCGATCACAAAATCCTCCATTGAAGAATATAGAATCTCTTCAACAATTCTGGGTAATCTGTGGATTTCGTCGATAAACAGAACATCTCCAGGCTCCAAACAAGTCAGGATCGCAGCCAGATCACCGGTTCTTTCAATTGTGGGTCCACTACAGACTTTTATGGATACGCCCAACTCGTTTGCAATAACTTGAGCAAGGGTTGTTTTGCCTAATCCTGGCGGCCCATAAAGCAAAACATGGTCAAGTGATTCTTCTCTTTTTTTAGCTGCCTGGACGGCGATTTTCATCATTTCCTTCACGCTTGTTTGACCGACATATTCCAAAAAAGATTGCGGACGCAATGTTTCCTCGATTTCATCGTCAAGCAATAGATTGTTACTGATAATCCTTTTGTCCATAACTCACACCTCGAACATATTATATCAAATTTTCAGGCAATATCATATGATTTATTTCACTTCATTTGTTGAATTATAGACACAACTATATTATAATAAAATATGAGAGGCATAGTGGAGTGGTAAAATGGCAAAAAATCGCGATATCATATCATATTACCTAAAACAATTTCCTAAACTCAAATCCGACCACGAAAGCGTTCAGAAAGACCTTGAACGCGATTTAATGCTGGTCATTCAGGATTATGCCGATGAAATTGAAAACATCAAGGCAAACTACCAAGTTTTCGAAGACAATCATTTTCTGCAATACATGCAAAAGAAACAAGATTTTGATAATGCTATTGAGTTTGTTGATTCGGAATACAAGGAACTGTTTGACAGACTTGACAACGATTTCTCCGAAAATCAAGATTATTCAAATCAGCGTATTCAACAAGAAAACATTCAATTCAAAGGTGTTATCAACAATATAAACGAATTAAAGAAGCAGGCCCATACCCAATTCTTGGAACTGACAAAGGAAATTAACAACCAAATTGATCATGAAATGAAAGTGCACTTTGATTTTATTGATTTGGAAGACGGTAAATTCAAGGGCATCCAAAAAAACTACCAGGAGATTAATTCCGAACAAGCCAATCGTTTGTTATGGACAATTGAAGAGTCTAAAAACGCCTTGATTGATTTAGGCAAGCAACTTCAAGACAAATCATATCAACATGCCAAGTACATGAATGAATCTGTACTAAATGTTCTAGAGTCTTTAAGAGAAACCAAGAACAAGATGACAGTCATATTCAAATCTACAACCGAGCTGTTTACCAAACAAAAAACCAAAATTGAACGCTTGAACCACGAACGTCAAAAACCGCACTCCTTGCTGAACCAGACAATCATCAGGCAATACGTCAAGCAAATTCGAGATGTCAACCAGAAAAAAATGTCATTTGATCAGATGATTAGACGCGAGCTAAAGATCTCGCTAGACATTCTCGGCAAACGGATTCTTGATTTTGATGAACAGGGCAACCGGTTTGAAACCGAAAAAGCGATTATGCAATATGAAATTGTTAAGAAAAAAGCCGAATATCTGTTGCATCGCAACCGGGCCATGTCAGAACTTCTGATTTCTAAATATCAAAACGAAATCAAAAAAATAAAAATTGATTCATTTCGTCGTGTAGAAGAAATCAAGCTTGCCTATTTCATGCCGGCAACGTTTTTTCAAAACAGCATCAACCTTTACAGTAATTTCGCATTTTATGTCAATGAATCCTTCGATGATTTGGACAACTTGCTTACTGATTTGATTTCATTCAACCAAAAGATCTCGGACGTCGAAAGCAACTACATCAGACAAAGCGCGAAAACAGTTGAGGACTATAAGATCAAAGTCATGGTTCAAGTCAACAATGTTACCACGAAATTGACTGATTTGATTACGAAAATCGATGTCCTAAGCAAGGACATTATCACGCTTGAATCGAGAAACCAGCTGGAAGTCGCTGAAATCAGAAAAAATATGGAAAGCACAGAAATCAACGGCGATTATCAAAAATATCTCGTCCAACTAGATAACGACGAGTATTTTGCTTGTTACCAACACGATATAAATGTGCAGTTGATCAAGTCTGAAACCCAGTATAAAGACACATTATTATTGATTGACAAAAACGTGACAAGCCTGCACAAACAACAACAAGTCATGTTGGCAAATCAAAAACATATGACTTCTGTCTCATTTAGTGAGAAGACGATCCATGATCTTGCCTACGATCGTGAGTTGGCATTTTTCTATGCTACATATGATAAAGACAAACGTGCCATTCAATTCAAGGAAAAACTTGAAGCAGGAAAATTGGCTTTTGCTTTTGCCAGATACAATTATATTTTCGCCAAAAAATATGATCTTTTGCGCCAAGAACATGTCAAGAACCGTCAAGACGGCAGCCAGCATGTGGTCGAATATGTATATAACAGCCAGAAATTGATCGATCTCAATGAACTTCAGACAAAAACAATCACCGAGAAGATCGATAAATTGGCCACCGAAAGAGACTATGCATATTATTTGGAATTGATGCGCGAAAACATGATCAAAAGTATCATTGTCCAAACCGATCTCAAAACTGACAAAAACCGTCAGGCAGTGACCATGTACCACCATCATTTCTACGAAACGCTGACAAACACAGCTAGTCTCTTTAACAATCAGATTAAAATCCTCAAGCGTCTGCTTGTTCATCTTGACAACGATTTTGCCATCAACCAGGGCCTCAACATCATCAATCAGAATGCGTATACATACAATGTCTGCTATTTGATTGAGAAAGCCTATTCCCAAGCCATTGAGTCGATTACCGATGTGATGCCACAAATCAATGTGTCCGAACTCAGAAAGTCAAGGCAGGAAGATTTTGAAACATATGTAATCTTGGCACATCGAACGCTGATCGGTTTGAAGAAAGCCAGGACCAATAAGAAGAAAACCAGATACCTTCTGGAAAACTTATATATTAGTTCACTACTTCTTTTCGCAAATGTGTCCAATCAAATCCAGCGAAGTCTTCATCATGCGGAACTGTCAATCATTAAAAATGATGTTTTGTTCATCGAAAGAGTCAACGAACAAACCCACAAGACCACGAATATCATCAACCACGAATTTGACTCATTGATCTATAAAGCCGTTAGAATGGGCAAGAAGAAAGACAAGAAAATTGAACATTTGACCAAAATAAAAACAAATATCGAACTTGAACTTAGAAACAAAGTAAAAAAAGTCAATGCAGCCTATATGGACACCATGAATTCTGAAGCTGACAAAATCGCTTTTGTCAATAAAGAAATCGTAAAATTCATCAAAGAAAATGAAAAAGCCCTAGAAATGCAAAAACATGCCGAAAAAGCAAACTTCCGACTTGAAAGAAAATTGCTCGATAAGAAATATTCTGACTTTGTCAAAGCATATCAGCATTTAAAAGCAGTAAACGAAAACACCTACCATTCAGAAATCAATTTCGTCGAATTGATGGCAGTTTCAGGCTCAAAAGAAGTCGAAACCGCTTTACAAACACTTGACAAGAAAATCGTGCAATTGCCTTCTGCGGGAACTACGCTCACCAAACAGCTTGAAGCAGATAAACAAGTGCTTGTCGAAAAACGGCGCTTCGACCTGCTGCAGCAACTAGCAGTAATCGAGGGGAGCAAATTTACTGCCAGACCAAAGTATTTGAAAGAAATTGAGGCCGTTAAACAGCGTCTACCAGAGGATTATCTCGGGCTCTATCAACAGATGCAAAAAGCAGAAACCGAGTTCTTGCAGCAATATACTGCGACTGAGGCCTCTTTTGAAGATGACTTCCGCCAATTCCTGCAATCCCAGCAGACATTCAGAAAAATAATTGACGAAGATTCAGTTCCCGCTAAGCCATTCGAAAAATATTTCGATCTGCAGAAAAAACTATTGAACAAGACTCAGGAAGCATATTCCACCAACATGTTAAAATCTGGCATCACCAAAGCCATGATCAAGGCAGAAGAAACCAAATCCAAGGACAGGCAAGACCGAATCATCAACGGATAGAATAGGAGGAGCCAATGGCAGATTCCAAAGACAAACTGCAACAAGACATCACCAATAAAGAATCATACCTAAATTCCTCAAGTGCGGCCTTTAATAAGGAAATCGCGCTTTTTGAGCAATTCTTCGACAAAATATCCAACCATGCCAAAGCTCACAGGCAAATTACCATAAACAATCTTGACCAGGTCGAAGAAAGACTTATTGCCCTCAAGGAACAAGCAGCTTCTCTTAAAGACCAGATTTTTTTCCATGATGAGACCGTCATCGTGGACAGACAGGAAATCATCGCCGAGACCGAAATAGCGGTCCATGAACGAAACACCCTGTTATTAGACAACGATCGCTTTGAAGGCAACGATATCCTTGAAGCAATCGATTATTTGAATAAAGCGTTGATCCAGGTCAAAATGAATTTTTTTGAGACCTATCACAACTCATATCTTAACAGCATCATGACAACCGATATCTTCTTCGACTTTTACTATGACAAGTCCAAGGAATTCCAGTCCGTGCTCGAACAACATCAACAAGAAGTCATGGATCTGTTTCTCGAACTCAATGAAGAGATCAAGAACATGGACGACGCCATATCCAATATCATGCAAAAAAAGAACGAGACGATTCAGAGGATCAACTTGTTCTACAAACAGGAAATGAAACATTATGTCGACAACCAGTTGATGTTCTCTGCGGTCACTGATCCGACATCAATCGACATTCAAGCGCTTGTATCAGATAAAATCGTTCAATTTAAAACCTTCAGAAGCCACCTTGAAGAACAAAACAAACACATCGAAACCCATATGCGAAAAGAATTCCAAACATTGAATAAAAACGTATTGACGAGACTCTTCAATCGGAAATCAAATCTGATCACCGGCCAAAAAGGTTTTTTTGACAATCCCGAAACTTATTTACTTGATCTCAAGCAACAAATCGTTCAAGCAGATGAACAAAATGACAAAACCCTGTCTCGTCGTTTGATTGCCATGTATCTTCAATTAAAAGATTATCGGCTCCAGATGAAAAAGTGTGCCAAACGGGCAGCCGGAATGGTTAAAAAACAACGATTGCTTCGTAACAAAATGCTTTTGCAATTCAAACTGGAAACCAACCGGATCACCAATGATTTGGAAAGAACCTTGAATCTATACCAGGAGCTCATGCAATACGACACATTTCTCGCCCAGGCAATCGGTGACGATTCTTCTAAAATCGTCAAAGATGAGTTGAACTATCTTTCGCTGCTGGCGATGAACAAGGAATTCAAGACAAACATCAATTTCGATATCGAAAGTCAGACTATCAAAGGCCAGATTAACGAAGTCGAAATGAAACTAATTTACCAAGTTAAAAAACAACTTCTGCTTCAGGAGGTCGAACTCCTTGATGTGATCAAAGATGCCCAAATTTTCCTGATCGACAGAAAACATACATACTATGACGCAAAAAAACAGATTGAAAAAGAGCGTTTCCTGATTGACAGATTGGAAACCGCCATGAACTACCATCTCGAATACATGCACGAAATAGCTAAAATCAACCGCAAATGGAATTCCGAAGTTTTACATATTCTGATTTCCGATATCCGGAACCAGGAGACGCATAATATCCATATCGTCGATGCCGCTGCCCGGGTGAAACTTGCCCTTAAAGAATACGATATCAAGTCACTCCATTTCAAAACCATGTATGAAAACGAATTGAATTATCTTGTCATGCAATCTTCACGTGTCGAAAAAGAGACGAAAATCCATAATGATTTCATCCTCTCTACCTATGAAAACCAGATGCGCTTCACATCGGAACAAATCGAGCTCGCCTCATCAGAATACAGATTGCGGGTTGAAGCCATCATCCAAGCTGTCGATGAGGAGAGAAAGTATCTTGAGGAAATCTACCGGAACACAGCCAAAAAATACGACAAACGCCGTCAGTTGCTTGATGATGCTTTTCAATCGATCCTCTATCACAACAATCATATGTTAACGGAAACAGCGGATGAGAAAATCCATAAAATCCTGAACAAGGAAATCGACAAAGCAAGAAAGCAGTACTTTTTGGACAAAACCGAGATCGAAGCGGAATATGCCAAAGACAAGACCATCGCGGAAACGAAACGAAAACTCAGAGAACTCGATTCCCATTTGGAAGATGCTCTTCAAGATGCAGACCAGCTGAGAGTTGACACCATTCAGGAAATGCAGGAACAATTTGCCTATGCCAAAGAACATTACGAAGTTTTGAAGCCCTATCTGGATCAAAAAGTCAATATTCTTGATCCGACTTTCTACAACGGGCTGGAAAACATCAATAAACGCTACCGCTACAAACTCAAAGTCGCGGAAGTCGAACTAGATGATGCCTCCAAAGACTTGCTTGACACATATCTAAACATCTATTTCACCGAAAAACCCGCAGAGAACAAACAGGAAATGCTGCAAAAGATTGAAGAACTGAATACGCTTCGCGAAAGTGCCAGTCTCAAATATTCTGCACGGATGCAAGCCTTGGAAGACGCATATCAGGCTGAACTTGCGGATTATCAGAGCAATTCCGATATCATCAATCAGGAGACAATTTCGATAAAAAACTCCATCATTTCAAAACGGGATCTGACAATGCATACAATCCAAACTGAACTCGACCAAGTCGATCAACAATACATCCTGCAACAGAAAAACCACGAGTTGTCCCATACTTTTGAAATCAGGAGTCTTACTTCCGAATATCAGAAAGCACTCATATCTAATCAGCATTTCCGCGAAACCTTAAATGTTGAATTTGAACACCTGATGAATTCCTATAAACCATACATCAGGTTGATCAGACATAACCGCGATATCCAAGACGTGTTCCGGAGCGTTAACCGCAAAGCTAGAAAAAAAGTTCGCAAGGAACAAAAAAAGATCATCAAAAACAGTCGAACCTACCCGGTTATATAAAAGGCGACACATCCTAAAGTGAACCCCATTTAGTGGACACAAAATAAAAAGACATTACAAGAGATGTTA
>CAZLAQ010000027.1:0-24261 GCA_964557695.1 uncultured Candidatus Izemoplasmatales bacterium
ACCCTATAGTCACAGTCTTTTTTCAAAGAGTCCGTTCTATAGGGTACATTTTATTTATCCTTTGTTGAGTCTTTTTTTATGCATTATTTTAATGCTTCCGTCAAATCTTAGTATGACTAGATTTTAAAGTTGCTTTTGCCTTTTCCCTTTCCAACTGTTGGATCTTCTTGGGAATTTTGAAGCGAGGAAGTCATATTATCCATCGATTGCGGAGTCATTCTAGACATCTGTTTCATCATTTTCTGTTGTTTTTCCAACATTCCGATCAGGCGGTTTACTTCTGTGGTGCTTCTTCCTGATCCGCTTGCGACCCGGTTTCTTCTTGAGGAACTGCGTTCCAGAAGTTCCGGTTTCTTTCTTTCCTCGGGTGTCATCGATCTGATCATTGAATCGATATAGACAAGTTGCTTGTCATCGACTTTATCCGAATTTGCGAGTTGTGACATTCCCGGGAGAAATTTCAGGATTCCCGATAAAGCCCCCATTCTTTTGATCATTTTTAATTGTTTCAGCAAATCATTGAAATTGAAATTGCCAGAGATCATCTTTTCCATCATTGACATTGCTTCGGCCTCGTTCATCTCTTCGGTGGCTTTTTCGACCAAAGTCATGACGTCCCCCATGCCAAGGATTCTTGAGGCCATCCGTTCGGGATGGAAGATTTCAATATCATGGAGTTTTTCGCCGGTTCCGGCAAATTTAATTGGAACTCCGGTGACTTTGCGAACAGAAAGTGCAGCTCCGCCTCTTGTGTCTCCATCAAGTTTTGTCAGGATGCATCCGGTCAAATCCAGGATTTCATGAAAAGCCTTGGCTACATTTACTGCGTCCTGCCCTGTCATGGCATCGACTGTCAGAAGGATTTCTTCTGGTTTGACAATTTTCTTGATATCGACGAGTTCATCCATCAGCGTTTCGTTGATATGCAGCCTGCCTGCAGTATCAATAATCACTAAGTCAAAGCCTTCTGTTTTTGCGTATTTCAAAGCCTCGGAAACAATTGTTTGGGGCTTGGTCTTGTCTCCCATTTCAAACACGGGGATATCTAATTGACCGCCAACGGTTTTCAGCTGTTCAATGGCTGCCGGACGGTAAATATCCGCTGCGACAAGCAGCGGTTTTTTGGTATGGTTTTTTCTTAAGAGGTTGGCAAGTTTTCCAGCAGTTGTTGTTTTACCTGTGCCTTGGAGTCCAACCATCATGATGGTGGTGATTCCGGCATCTTTGAAATTGATTGAAACTGCGTCGGTTCCCATCAGTTTGACTAATTCGTCGTTGACTACTTTTACGACTTGTTGCCCGGGATTCAAGCCTTTAAGAATTTTCTCTCCAAATGCCAGTTCCTTGATTTCATCGGTAAATTCCTTGACAACTTTGTAATTGACATCGGCTTCAAGCAAGGATAATCTAACCTCGCGGAGCATTTCTTCGATGTCGGTTTCAGTCAGTCGAGCTTTTCCTGTCAGGCGTCTGAACGCCATCTGGAAGCGACTTGTCAGATTTTCAAATGCCATAGCCTCACTCAGCCTTTTCCATTTCCGCAAACAAGGCGAGTAATTCGCCTTTTTTTGTTTCACGGCTCACTTGTTTATAGATATTTTGCCGTATCTCTTTTTTGACAAGAGCGGATAGTTTTTCTTCGTAGTATTCCAAGATACCGATCACGTTCTTTATCTGATCGTGAACAGCGTTACGGCTTACATCCATGATCTTGGCGATTTCAGCTAAGGAATAGTCGTCAAAATAATAATATGTGTAGTACGCTCTTTGTTTGTCTGTCAGCAACGCTCCATAAAGGTCGTATAGCTTGTTGAATCTGATTTTTTCCTGTAATTGTTCCATAATCTTATCTCCTACTCAAAAAAGTCTGCGAATAATCCGTATATGTAATCTTCAATATCGAAATAATCAAGATCGGTGATTTTTTCTCCCAATCCGACAAAGGAAATAGGGATTCCTAACTCCTGCCTGATTGCCAGGACGATTCCGCCTTTGGCGGTTCCGTCAAGTTTGGTCAGAATGATTCCTGACACATCAGTGACTTCATTGAACACTTTTGCTTGGTTTAGACCATTTTGTCCGGTGGTAGCATCGATCACGAGATATGTCTCATAAAATGTGTCTGGCAGTTCTCTTTTGATCGTGCGATTCATTTTGTCCAGTTCCTTCATCAGGTTGACTTTATTTTGTAATCTGCCGGCAGTATCTATCAGCAAGACATCGGTATTTGTTTTTTTTGCTTCTTTGATTGCATCGAAGATAACGCTTGAGGGGTCGCTTCCAGGTGCTTTGGCGATGACCGGACAGTCAACTCTTTCGCCCCAGATCTTCAATTGGTTGATGGCTCCGGCCCTGAAGGTGTCGGCGGCGGCCATCATCACTGATTTGCCTTCCGATTTGATCCGATATGCCATTTTACCGATCGACGTGGTTTTTCCGGTGCCGTTCACGCCAACAAACAGAATCACAGTCAGACCTAATTCATTGTAACGGATGTTTGTGGACAAGATTTCGTTTTTCAAATAAAGCTCGAACATTTTGTCAACGATCAGGTTTTCAAGTTGCTTAGGTTCTTCAATCTTTTGTTTTTTGACTTCTTCTTTCAATGAACGGATGAAGTCAACAACTGTATCGACGCCGATGTCAGCCATGATGAAGATCTCTTCAAGTTTGTCGAACAGGGATTCGTCGATTTTTTTAGATTTTAAAAGAATGTCTTTAAGGGATGACAAGGCTCCGATTCTGGTTTTTGCCATGCCGAGTTTGAATTTTTCGCGCTTGAGTTTATTGTCTTTGTTATTGAAAAGTTTTTGAAATATTCCCATACTCGGATTCACCTCATCTACTTTAAGTATTATATCATATTTATCAAAACTTTGGACATGATATTGACCCAAAAAAATATCCGCTCTTTAAAAAAGGGCGGATGAATTTTCTGTTAGCTAAAGAGTAATAATATCAATTTTATGTTCGTGATAACCACATTTTTCCGTATCAAGACAGATAACCTGACCTGTTAAAGTTTTTACGAGTGGTTTGTGACAATTCGGACATTTATTTTTGGTCGCTTTATAAGGTGCGATATATTTGCATTTCGGATAATTGCTGCAGCCATAAAAAACCTTGCCTTTGTTTTTTCCTTTTGAAGCCTTCCGTTCCACCAAAGTGCCTTTTTTGCATACTGGACAGGCAATATGGGTGTTGATCGTTTTCGGTCTTTCGGTATCGCCTGGCTTTGGTTTGATGTACTTGCATTTGGGGAAATTGCCACAAGCTTCAAAATCGCCGAATTTCCCGTGTCTATGAACCATTGGCGACCCGCATTTCGGGCATGTTTCTCCGGTTTCTTTCGGTTTGACTTTTTTCATCACTTGGAAGGCATTATCGACAAGCGGCATGAAGTAATCATAGAAATGCCGTAATGTGTCAAGCTGGAGTTTGTCTCCATTGGCGATTTCATCCAACGTCTCTTCCATTTTTCTAGAGAAATCTGCGCTGACCAGCTCTTTGAAGTATTGGTCAAGTTTGTCGATTGTCATTTTGCCTTGTTCTGTGGGTATGAATTTCTTTTCCGTCAAGGTGACATATTTTCTGGCTTTGATCAGTTGGATCGTTTGGGCGTAAGTTGATGGTCGGCCGATTCCCAGGTCTTCCATTTCTTTGATTAGTTTGGCTTCGGTGTATCTGGCTGGAGGCGTGGTGAATAATTGTTTTTTGCCTATTTCGTCAGCCAATACAACATCTTTTTCGTTGAGAAGCGGTAGTTTTGCTTTTTCTTCGCCATTGTCGTATTTGCCATAGATTGCAAGATAACCATCAAATATCGGTTTTACTCCGGTTGCTTTAAAAAGAGCTTCGTTATTGGAAAGTTCAATGGTCGTTACTTCGTTTATGGCGGCTTTCATCATCGAGGCGACGGCTCGGGAATAGATCAGTTTATAAAGCTTCATCTCATCCGTTGTGAGGAAATGTCTGATTTTTTCCGGAGTTCTTTGGCAATCTGTCGGACGGATCGCCTCATGGGCGTCCTGGATCTTGTTTTTTGATTGGGCGTGTTTGGGATGCCCAAGATATTCTTTACCAAATGTTTCCAAGATATGATTCTGGACTCGATGAACAAAAGTGGAAGCGAGCCTGATTGAATCAGTTCGCATATAGGAAATCAAACCGACGGATTCATTGCCAAGACTGATGCCTTCATACAGTTTTTGGGCTATCTGCATGGTTTTTGACGCGGAAAACCCAAGTCTTGTGGATGCTTCTTGTTGAAGGGTCGAAGTAATGAACGGTGGTTTGCTGGGGATGCTTTTCTCTTTTACATCGACAGAAGAAACAACAAATTGCTTGCCAATCGATGATAGGATCTCGTCTGCCTTATTGACATTGGGGATTTTGGCGACCTTGCCTTTCCATTTAGTGAGTTTAGCTTCAAAATCAGCGAATTTGGCTACGATTTCATAGTATTCCTCGATTTTGAAGGCGTCGATTTCCTTTTCTTTGTCGACAATCAGTTTCAAAGTGGCGCTTTGAACGCGTCCCGCTGATTTCGATTTGATTTTGCTTTGCAGGAGCTTGCTCAGTTTGAAACCGATGATTCTGTCAAGAATTCTTCTGGTTTCCTGGGATGAGACCAACCGCATGTCAATGTCAGATGGATGTTCAAAAGCTTCCAGGATCGCCTGTTTGGTGATTTCGTTGAAAACAACCCGTTTGACGGGTCTGTCTTGGATCTCCAATGTTTCCAGCAAATGCCAACTAATCGCCTCACCTTCCCGGTCGGGGTCGGTGGCAAGGAATACTTCCGAGCATTTTTTGAGTGCCGTGTTGAGTTCCTTGACGATGTCTTTCTTTTCCGGGAGAACTTTATATTCCGGTTTGAAATCATTCTCGGTGTCAATCCCCAGCCCTCCGGGACCGGATATTGCCAGATCGCGAATGTGGCCTTTGGATGATTTTACTTTATATTCCGAACCGAGATACTGTTCGATTGTTCTTGATTTCGAAGGTGATTCGACAATTACTAATTTATCTGCCATCGATATTACCTCTTTTCATGTTTATTAATATACTGACATATTCCTTGAATGTCAATTGTTTTTATTCAAAAAATATCACAGTTTCCAAGGCTTGCTTTCCTTAATATTTATTAAATATTACTCCATTAAAAAAGATATTTCTTTATTTTGGGAAATATCTTAGATAAATATCACTTTTGAATTATAAAAGTCATTCTCTCTTTTCCTTGCATATCTTTTTCAGTATAAATTTTCGCTTTTGGAAAAGCAGCTTTGGCGATAGAGCGCAACTGATCTCCTTTGTCGTATCCGTGTTCGAAAGCGACCAGAAATCTATCCTTTAAATAAGGGGCGGCATTTTCAATGATTTGTTCATAGAAATGCAAACCATCAGCCCCACCATACAATGCAACATGAGGTTCGTTCTTTTTGATGATTTCATCTATTTGCTCGTCTTCTGGAATATAGGGCGGATTGGAGACGATGATATCGAATTTCATTTCAGGAATCGCTTTGAATAAGTCGCTTTGATAGAAATTGATTTCTGCATTCAAGTTGGTAGCGTTTCTTTTAGCGACACCTAATGCCAAATGGCTGATATCTGTTGCATACACTTCAAGAGCTGGTTCCTCTTTTTTGAGAGCGATAGCTATGCATCCCGAGCCTGTTCCAATATCAAGAACCTGCACTTGTTTTTCAGAAAATAATTTGTCATATAGCATAAGGACATTTTGAACAAGTTCCTCCGTTTCGTATCTTGGAATCAGCACATTTTCATCGACACCTATCAAATGGCCGTAAAAATAGACTTGTCCGATAATGTATTGAACAGGCTTCTTATCATGTACATACATTTTGAGGGCATTTTGAAAATCAATGTTTTTTGCCTCTGGCATCGCTTCTTTGAAATTCAAGTATAATTCCGTTGGCGTCAAACCGGAAAAATGAAGCATCAGCAGTTCCACGGCAGATGCTTCCATATTTTCGAGTCTGGCTATTTTTTTCGCTTGTTTCAAAACAAATTCATAAGTTGGCATATTTATTCCTTAGATAGCTTTCTTTTTTGTTCTTCACCAATCAAAGCTTCGATGATCGGGTCAAGTCTTCCGTCGATGATCCGATCCAGCTGTTGGATCGTGAAACCGATCCGATGGTCGGTAATCCGGTTTTGCGGATAATTGTAGGTTCTGATTTTTTCTGAGCGGTCGCCCGTTCCGATCTTGTTCTTTCTTTCTGCATCCTCTTTGTCGTTTTTTTCCTGAAGCATTTGGTCATATAGCCTTGATCTCAAGACTTTCAAAGCGGAGGCTTTGTTTTCATGCTGGCTTTTTCCATCCTGACACTGCACGACAAGTCCCGTGGGGACATATGTTAGTCGCACTGCGGATTTAGTGGTATTGACCGATTGTCCTCCCGGTCCAGAGGAACAAAAAGTATCGACACGAATATCATTCATATCAACTTCGAAATCCAGTTCTTCGGCTTCAGGCACGACCAAAACAGTCGCTGTCGAGGTATGGATTCTGCCCTGCGATTCGGTTTGAGGCACTCTTTGGACACGGTGAACTCCAGATTCATATTTCATTAGCGAATAGACTGAGTCTCCGTTGATCATGAATTCGATTTGGCTGAAGCCGCCGGCTTCTGCCTGATCGGCATATAGAGTATCGATTTTCCAACCTTTTGATTCGGCATATTTATGATACATTCTGAACAGGTCACCGGCAAAAATGTTGGCCTCATCGCCTCCGGCAGCTCCCCGGATTTCCACGATGACATTCTTCTCGTCATTGGGATCTTTAGGTATCAGCATCAATTCCAGTTCAGCTTCAATCTGGACAAGTCTTTCCTGGATTGATTCTTGTTCTGCTTCAACCATTTCCCGCATTTCAGGATCAACATCTTTTTGCATATCCTTCAACCCGACAAGTTGCTTGTGGAGATCTTTATACTCTCGATATTTAACAACCGTTTTTACTAAGGAACTCAGCAATTTGGATAGTTCGGTCACTTTTTTGACGTCAGTAGATATTTTTGTATCCATCAGTTGTTGAGTTATTTCGTTGTATTTGGCTTCAATTTGATCCAATCTGTCTATAATCATTTGTTTCTCCTTAACTAAAAGCTTGTTTCAAAAAAACAGCCGGATGACTATCTATCATCCATGGACTGTTTATCGTCGTAATGCTCATCGGTCATTCCCGGGAGCAAATTACTGAAAGTAGATACGTTTTTATTGAATAACAGTTCGAAATCACCAACAGTACCAGAACGGTTCTTGGCGATGTTGATTTCAACATGGTTTTTCTTTGTGGTTTCTCTTTCGTAATAATCTTCCCGATACATCAATAAAATAATGTCGGCATCCTGCTCGATCGAACCTGATTCACGCAAGTCGGCCATGACCGGTTTTTTCTCTTTTCTTTGTTCGACACCGCGTGACAATTGGCTTAAAGCAACAACTGGGACTTTTAGTTCCCTGGCGACCTCTTTTAATACTCTGCTTATTTCAGATACTTCCTGAACACGATTGGACTGGTTGTATTGTGATCCGCTCAAAAGCTGCAGGTAATCGACAACGACCAAGTCAAGCTTGTCATCTTGTTTCAGTTTCCGGCACTTGCTTCTGAGATCGGTGACTCTTACGGTACCTGAGTCATCAAAATAGAGATTCATCGTAGAAAGAGCTGCCACAGCATAGTGGATTTTTTCCCATTCCTGGGCAGATAAGTTACCTTGGCGCATCCGAAAATTGTCGACTTGTGATTGACAACTCAAAAGTCTCATGACCAACTGATCTACTCCCATTTCCAAGGAGAAGAACGCGACATGCGGTTTTTCTGGACTTTTGGCAACATTCAAGGCGATGTTCAACGCGAAAGCCGTCTTACCCATGGAAGGTCTCGCAGCAATGATGATCAGGTCGGAAGGCTGGAGGCCAAGGGTATAGCGGTTGAATTCACGGTATTTGGTATCAAGTCCTGTGAGTGCTGCCCCAAGTTGAGCTTGTTCGGCGATTTTTTCCACCAGATTATCAGCGATAGACCCGGCAGATTTGAAATCGGTTGTCCGTTTTTCCTTGGTGATTCCCATGACTTGTTTTTCAACATCGTCGATAAATTCGGGTGTATTGTCGGTCGTATAGGAATTATCGATGATCTCACGGCAAGCGTCTTGGATCTTTCTCAGAATAGACTTGTCTTTGACAATGTTAATATAGTTAAGAAGATTGGCAGTGGAAGGCACGGAATCGATAAGCCCGGTGAGATAATCCACTCCTCCGGCTTTGACCAAAAGATTCTGATTTTCCAGTCGGTCGCTAAGTGTTGTGTAGTCGATTGGGATTCCTTCTATAAACAAGGTTTTCATCGTCGTGAAAATCACCTGATGGTTCGGCGAGAAAAAATCTTGCTCCGCAAGCTTGTCGACGATGGTCTTCATTGATCCCTGCTCAAAAAACACAGCCCCGAGAACAGCTTGTTCGGCTTCAATGTTTTGTGGGACTTTTCGTTCCATACTTGGTCCTCCTTAAACTTCTTCTTCTAGTACTTGCAAATTGATATTCGCGGTGATGTCCTTATGCAGTTTCACCGGGACCTTATAGACTCCCAGAGAATGAATGTTGTTTTCGAGAACGATTTTTCGTTTGTCGATGTCAATATTATAAATCTTCTTGTACTCTTCTGCAATCTGTTTTGAACTGACAGCTCCGAAAAGTTTTCCGGTCTCACCGATTTTAACGTATATTTTGAGTGGTTGATTTTCAATCTCGGTTTTTATCTTCAGTGCATCTTCATGTTCCTTGGCGGATTCTTTCTCCGATTTAGCCTTATCTTCTTCCAAAGCTCTTAAGTTCGACAAAGAAGCTTCAATGGCCTGTTTTGAAGTCAAAAGGTAGTTCCCATAACCACTGGCGACTTCGATGGCATCGCCTTTTTTGCCTTTGCCTCTGACATCTTTTACCAATATCACTTTCATTGTTAAATCCTCCTTGAATGCTGTTTCGAGAATGATTTCGATTTTTTTTGCAATCTCATCCACAGTCCCGTTTTCCACCTGGGCCGCAGCATTGTTCAAATGCCCTCCGCCTCCGAATTGTTCCATGATGATGGAGACGTTGAATTTGTCAATCGATCTTGCAGAAACTGCAATTGTACCATTGCCGATGTTGCCGATAGCGAAAGCACCAACGATATTGTCGATTTCCAATAATTCATCAGCAGTTTTTGCCAGTTGAACCCGGTCGGTCTTGCTTTCGCTCGGAAGCATGGCAATCGCAAACTGGTTGTTAATGATTCTGGCCTGATTCACCAGATTTGATTTAGTTTTGATATGGTCAAGTGATTCGCGGAGGATCAGCCTGGCCTTGAAGGGATCAGCGCCGTATCGTTTCAAAAGCGCAGCTGCCTCAAAAGTTCTGACTCCGGTGCGATAAGTAAAATTATTGGTATCAATCATCATACCCGCTAACATGATCGTAGCCTCGAAAGGCTCGATGTTGACTTCGTGATTGTAAAGTTCAACCAATTCGATCACGAGTTCAGCCGAACTCGACGCGTATGGTTCCATATATGTCAGCATGACATCGTTCAAGAGATTGTCAATCCGCCTGTGATGGTCGATGACAATCAGATGTTTTGTTTTTTCCAAAAGTTTCGGAGCATTTGATTGCACGGGACTGTGATGATCGACGATAAACAATAAACTGTCCTGAGTGATCTCATCTAAAGCATCTTCGGGATCGATAAAATATTCCATCAGTTTGACATATTCCCGATTGAGCATGTTCACTACTTTTTGGCAGGTTTGATCGATCGTATCAAAGTCCAGAACGATCTTTGCATCCTTTTTTTGGGCAAGCGCCATCTCCAAAACGCCGATGGCGGCGCCAAGGGCGTCCATATCTGTCGACTTGTGAGGCATGATCAGGACATGGTCGTGCTTCAGGATGAATTCCGAAATGGCACGGGAATTGATTCTGGCTGTAATTTTTGTTCTTTTCTCCACGGTGTTGCTTTTGCCGCCGAAGAATTTCAAAGGTTGGTTTTCCAGGTTTACAACAACTTGGTCGCCACCGCGTCCAAGTGCGAGTTTCAAAGCTTCTTCTGCCAAGTCTCCCTGCAAATCGAAAGACTCTTCGTAACAGGCGATACCTATCGACAAGCTCACGCGGACTTCATTTTGATTGGAAATTGCATTCACAGTGTCCAAAATCTGGAATTCTTCTTCAATCAAATTATCAAGTTGGCGTCTTGTAAGATAAATAACCGATTTTTCCGGTCTAAGATTCACAAAATAAATATGATGCTTTTTGCACCAAGAATCGATGGCGCCAAGAAATTTTCCTTGCAGATTGGCTTTGTCTTGAAAGTCAAGATTGGCAGTAGCTTCGGTAAAATTGTCGAGACTCATGATTCCCAAGACGCTAGATATTTCTCTTAGCTTGGTTTTTACCGCTTCTCTTTCCGTAACTTCAAACAGGTAAATACATTTATTCTTGGGATAATGGATGATTTCATAGTCTTTACCATAAATATTAAGTACAAACTTGCCTTCGCGTTTCTCAATGTTTTTTGCCATTTCTTCATGAACAAGCGCTATTTTTCTGTCAATCAAAACGTTGGAAAAGAAATCCTTTGCTGCGTGATTCGCCCAGGATATCTGAAATACATCATCATAAATCATCATGCCTATAGGCATGTAGTTCAAAGCGATGTCTTCACTGTTGACCAGTTTCTTTTCCAATAAATTCTTTTTACGGAATTTATCTTGAAGATCCTGAAACTTGGCTACGGTTTTCTTGTTGCTGAAAACAGCAATGACTACGCTGACTATGGTAACAACGAGCAAAACAGAATAAATTACCAGATAAATAGTGTCCAGATTATTCAATACATAAATGAAACCTAAAACACCGGCAGTAAGAAATGTTGCCACAGAGAGGATGATAAATGCGAGCAAAGGCTTCTTCATAGATACACCTCTTTTGATTTTTTATCAAAACAATTATACCATATTCCCATAAAAAAACAAACTTGAAGAAAGAAGAAAAAAAGACTCACCGAGTCTTTTTAGTCATTTATTCTTTAACAAATGGTAAAAGCGCCATAAAACGGGCCCGTTTGATCGCTACTGCAAGGTGTTTTTGATAATACGCCTTGGTTCCAGTTACGCGTCTTGGAAGAATTTTACCTCTTTCGGAAATAAACCTTTTCAAAAGTTCAAAATCTTTGTAATCTATATATTGGATTTTGTTATCGGTAAAATAACATCTTTTGCGATTTCTTCTGCGACCGCCTTTGAATCCCGAAGCGCCGCCTTGTTGTGGCCTTGTGGTATTCATATTGATTCCCTCCTCGAATTAAAATGGTAGATCGTCTTCGATGATGTCGATATGATTTTCGGCTTCATCTTTATTGTTGTTATTGTTGTCAGATATTGACGGGCGGTTGTCTGAAGACTGCGATTTCGAATCAAGGAAAACGACTGAGTCGCATATCACTTCGGTGACATATCGCCTCACGTTGTTTTTCTCGTCCATATAGTCGCGGGATTGAAGCCTGCCTTCAACGGCAACCATGCTGCCTTTATTGACATATTTACTGACGTTTTCCGCCTGTTTTCTCCATACAGTACAACTGATGAAGTCAGCGTTGTTTTCATTTTGTTGATTGGCGCTTGCAAACGGTCTGTTTATCGCTAATGTAAAAGTTACGACTGCGATATTGCTTTGCGTATAGCGAAGCTCAGGATCCCTTACAAGTCTACCAATTAATACTACTCTGTTTAACATGCTCTTATCCTCCCGAGTTACTTTTCTTCTCTTGAGATTATAATGTGGCGAAGCACGTCTTCTTTGATCTTCATTACACGGTCTACTTCATTCGTGGCTTCGGGTGTCGCTTTTAAAGCGAGGACAACATAATAGCCTTTTTTGAAATCTGCGATCTCATATGCAAGTTCGCGTGTTCCCCATTCATTCACTGTCAGATCAGTAGCGCCTTTGTCAGTAAGAACTTTGTTCAGTTCCTCGATCAGAGCCTTTCTTGCTTCCTGTTCTAAAGATGGGCGAATGATATACATGATTTCGTATTTTCTCATTTTTTTCCCTCCTTCTGGTCTATTGGCTGCAATGCAGCAAGGTAGTGAGCTTTCTCACGTTTAGTAATTATATCACAATCACTGTCCTTTGTCCACAATTAGTGGACTGCAACCAGAAAAAAATCATACATCTGCATTATAGATTTTTTTGAACTCACCTTTCATTCTTACAGGTACCAAGAATATGGCCGTCAAGCTTACGCTTGCTGCCCCCATGATAATCCACCTGTAATCAATATTCGCATATTCTGCAATCAATCCGATGGTTATAACGCCAATAATAGCTCCGACATTCCACATTAATTGCTGGGTCGAATTGATCCTGCCTCTGATTTCGTTGGGAATGTATGTCTGGGTAGCACTCATCCTGATATTGAAGGAGGTAACTGAAAGCAGCCCCACGATAAAAGTGACGACAATCATCAGAAAATATGGCATGAAAAGCACAGTGGCATCGAGGATTTCGACCGTGAAATATACGCAGACCGCAATCAAATATCTCTTTTTAACAGGATATTTGAAGAGATAGTGGACCACGCCTCCAACCATTCTTCCCACAGCTCCAGCTGTGATTAAAAACGAGAAATGTTGGATTGTATAAATGCTGCTGGAAACAAAATATGGCATCCTTAACAAATCGCCTGCGGCGTAAACAAAAGAAAAAGCCGCAAACAAGATGCCAATACCGAGAATACCTCGCTCTTTTTTGTAGTATTGGATGCCTTCTTTCAGGTCGATCAGGAATTGCTTGCCTTCGACCAGTCTTGTATTCAATTTTTCTTTGACCTTGATCAATAGCTCAATCGAGGCAGTAATAACAAATGTCCCCGCATTGAACAGCATCAAAATACCAAACCCGGTATTCGGGTATTCATGAATGAAATATGCCGCAACAGGCGCCATCACAGCGGCTGAAATCGGCCAGATCAAACTTGATATGGAATAAGCTTTCGAATGGTATCCCTGGGGAATGACCTCGGGAAACAGACTCATAAAAGCAATCTCATAAATCGTGTCGATGATTCCTAGCAGAGCCCCGACAGCGGTAAAGACCAAAACATTGAAATAACCATTTAGCAATACTACTGCCAGTATCAAGAAAAATATTGAATAAAAATAATCGATTGCGATGATGATGTTTCGTCTTGAATGGCGATCCACAAACGGGCCGACCAGAAAATTCGTAACAACTCTGGGTATGATATTTGCGACTATAAACAAGGCGAGCGTCAAAGGCGAGCCTGTTTCAATGTATATTAAGATTCCAATCGCGATACCCGCTGCCGCGCTACCGAGCGCGGATATAAACGATCCAATCGTCAAGATTGTAAAATTTCGGTTCCAAAGTCTCATGTTATGTATTTCTCCTATAAGTAGTTGTTAAATATTTTCAATCAGTTTGGTTTTTTGTTTCTACACTTTTTTGTTTTATAAAAAAAGGCACAAGCATTGACACATGACGTTTGTATTCAAGATATTCAGGCCTTGACTGAATGATTTTTCTCTCCATCATCGGAATGCTGATGAACAAAAACAATCCAGTCATCAGTATCGGCGAAATAGCCATAATGTCGATTTTTCCCGAAGCTCCGAAATACATCATCCAGACACCCCACCAGACCAACACTTCTCCAAAATAGTTCGGGTGTCGGGAATATTTCCATAACCCTTCGTTGATACATCTTTTTTTCTCAAAGTTCTCTATTCGGAATAAACGCATCTGCTTGTCGGCAACAAACTGGATCAGGGCGGCTCCCAAGGTCATCACGAAGCCCAAAAGAATCAATACGTTGAAACTTGGATCTAATAACAAGAATTTGTAGGCTCCGATCATTTGGATGAAAACAATTAGTGTTGGCATCATGTTGATGCCGAATAGGTTGGACAAAAACCAGATTTTTGGATTTTTGTTTTTGATCATGGAGTAACGCCAATCCTGATATTCCAAATCTTTCCAGTTGACGACCCAGTTATATGTAAGTCTCGAAGCCCATACTAAGACTCCAAAAAACAACAACACGATTGGAAATGTCAATTGTATTTTTAAGGCAAGAATCCAACCAAGAAGCATAACTGGCGGAATAACGCTCCAATATGGATCGTAGGTGCTTGCATTCCGAAATAGCAAGCCCAGTCCCCATATTACCAAAGTGCCTGCAATATCAGCAAAAAGCATCTGCCAGATGGGATTATTAAACAAATTCGCGGTAGCTAAGTACACAATGATACCAATCACGACCGCCAGCACATACATGACAAAAATCATAAAAATAGAGCCTGCCTTGTTTTTCATCAAAGTTTTCATCTTCTATCCTCGTTTTCTCAGATAATCAATTATATAAGCCAAGGCAAAGGCAGTCGCTTTTTTTCTGACTGCCATTCTATGACCGGAAAATACCTTTTTTACAACCGTACAGGAATCATCCAGCAAAAAACCAAAATATACTGTCCCAACAGGGTTGGCTTCACTTCCTCCGCTTGGTCCGGCAACGCCGGTCGAAGTGATGATGATACTGGCCTTGGATTTTTCTTTAAGTTTCATCGCCATTTCTCTGGCAACTTCTTCGCTGACTGAACCGTATTTTTCGAGATTCTCCTTGGATACCCCTAAAATCTTCCGTTTTGAATCATTGGAATAGACGATAAAGGCTTCTTTCAAAATCTCGGAAGCTCCGGGTTGATTGAGTATCCTGGATGCGATCATTCCGCCAGTGACCGATTCGGCAGTTGAGACGATTGCTTTTTTATGTTGTATCGCATCAAAAAATATCTCTTCAAGTTCTTTGTTAGGAACTGAAAGGATGTAGTTTTTGAAAGTGCTTTGAAAATGCTTCCTGATTCTCGAAAGATATTTTTGCTCGGAAGTCAGAAAAACTACTTCGAGTTCTCCATTTTCATCCGTAACGATGACATCGACATTTTTTGACCGGAAAAAATTCTTGCGGAATAAATCTGCGGCCTCTGTCTGTTCAATGCCAAATAGCAAATATGATTCCTGAAAGCGGATTTTATCATCTGATTTTATCTCCACTAAATATCACCTACACACTAAAGCGAAAATGGAAAATGTCTCCGTCTTTCGCAAAATAGTCTTTTCCTTCCAAGCGGAATTTTCCCATTTCTTTGGCTTTTGACTCCGAACCGGCAATGATCAGGTCGGAGTATGAAATGGTTTCGGCGCGAATAAAACCTTTCTCAAAATCAGAGTGGATGATCCCGGCACATTCTGGAGCCTTCATTCCTTTTTTGAAAGTCCATGCCTTTACTTCTTTTTCACCTGCGGTAAAGAAAGTCTGCAACCCAAGCAGGTCATAACTCTTGCGGATAAGATCAAGCAGTCCTGACTCCTGCATTCCGAAATCGGAAAGAAACACTAATCTATCTTCTTCGGTAAGTTCTGAAAGCTCCTGTTCGATTTTTGCGCTGATGACGGTTACTCTGGCATTCTCTTTGTCAGCTCTTGAAATTACATTTTTAACATATGTGTTGTCGGCATAATCTGCCATCTCCGCCTCAGCTATGTTACACACATAGAGTGTTGGCTTGGCAGTCAAAAAATTATAATTTTTGATTGTCTTCGTTTCGTCGTTCGAAAGGGAAACTGCGCGGATTGGCAAAGATCCTTCCAATGCGTTTTTCAGTTTATTCAAAATTGAATACTCAATCACAGCTTCTGGATCTGTTTTTAAAAGCGCTCGTTTTTGGATTTTTGGCAACCGCTTTTCGATTGTATCCAAATCAGCAAATATCAGCTCGATCTGGATTGTTTCCATGTCCCGAAGCGGATCGATCGTCCCTTCGACATGGATTACATTATCGTCCTCGAAACAACGAACGACCTGGCATATTGCATCACAGTTTCTGATATGGGATAAGAATTGGTTTCCTAGTCCCTCTCCTTGAGAAGCTCCTTTTACAAGTCCGGCAACGTCAGTAAATTCAAATGTTGTAAATATGGTTTTCTTTGGATTGTACATTTTTGTCAATGTATCAACCCGTTCATCTGGAACCTCAACCACACCGACGTTAGGCTCGATCGTCGCAAACGGATAGTTGGCAGCCAGAACTCTTGATCTGGTAATCGCATTGAAAAGTGTCGATTTGCCGACATTTGGCAATCCGATAATACCCGCTGTGAGTCCCATTTGAATCCCTCCTCTACATACATTAAAGAATACTATCTTGAAAGAATTGAACCGATTAGTTTCTGTTTGACATCTTTCCAAGCCCGAACAAGTCGATGGCATTGCGGGAAGTGATTGCTTCAACCAATTCCAAGTCGACATTTTTGATTGTTGCAATCTCTTTGGCAATCAGACCTAAATAACTGGATTCGTTCGTTTTTCCCCTAAAAGGCGCTGGAGCCAGATAAGGTGCATCGGTTTCGATCAACAAATCTTCCAACCGGATTGCCTTGGCTACAGCTTTAGGTGTCTTGGCATTTTTGAAAGTGACAGGTCCCGCTAAAGAAATCTTCATGTTCAAATTCAGAAAATCTTGCATTGACTCGACGCTTCCGGAATAACAGTGCATTACGCCTTTTAGTGTGAGTTTTTTATATTTTTTCAACATCTCAAATGTATCGCTCACTGCGTCCCGCATATGGATAATGAGCGGAATGTCTGCCTTATTGGCAATTTCGATTTGTCTTTGAAATACGTTTTTTTGTTCTTGTACAAAGGCTTTGTCCCAGTAATAATCAAGCCCGATTTCGCCAACTGCGACGACCTTCTCATGTTTGATGTTTTCTTCCAGCCAAAGATAGTCTGCTTCCTTCACGTTTTGTGCAACTGACGGATGAAAGCCGATAGCTGCATATACATAATCGTATCTTGAAGCGATTTCGATGGCCAAGGCGCTTGAAGTCAAGTCATAGCCGATACAGACAAAAAAGCCGACACCGGCTTTTTTCGCATCGGTTAATATTTCATCGATACGAGGGTACAGGATTTCGTCATTCAGATGAACATGTGAATCAATTAGCATGTAATCTCCTTATAAATCCAGATACAGTCTGACAATTTCATCGACAGTAAAACCAAAATATTCCAAAACATCTTCCAAATTGCCGCTGGCACCAAATGTATCTATGCCTTTGACAGTCTTGCTGAAACGATACCACAACCCGGAGCTTCCCATTTCCAAAGCCAGACGTTTCTCTACTTTTGCTGGCAATACTGTTTCTTTTACGGAATCAGGCTGCTGCAGGAATAATTCCATTGAAGGCATTGAGACGACTCTGACACTGATGTTATGCTTTTCTTTCAATGCTTTTTGGGTTTTTAAGGCGAGTTCGACTTCCGACCCTGATGCAATTAAAATGCCTTCAAAATTCTCCATATCTTTGGCAACATATGCACCTTGAAGGAATTTTACATATGAAGATTCATGCAAAACAACAATATCTTGTCTTGATAAAACGATAACTGTCGGTGTGTCTTTCGCTTCCAAAGCATAACGGATAGCATATCTAGTTTCATTACTGTTGGCGGGATGGATTGTAGTTAGATTAGGCGTAGTTCTAAGCATCGATAATTGTTCGACAGGTTCATGAGTTGGTCCGTCTTCGCCTACCCCCACGCTATCGTGCGAGAAAATGAAGATTGAAGGGATTCTCATCAAAGCAGCCAAACGAATCGAAGGTTTCATATAATCTGAGAAAACAAAGAATCCTCCGGAAAATGCCTTAAGATTATGCAAGGTCATTCCGTTGATAATCGCGCCCATCGCGTGTTCGCGGACACCGAAATTGATGTTGCGTCCGAGCGGGTTTTCCTTGGTGAAATTGCCGTTGATGCCTTTAACTTTGGTGGATGCGGTCAAGTCTGCGGAGCCACCAATCAAGGAAATGATCTTCTCTGATAGTTTCGGCAGAATTTTTCCGATTGTATTTCTTGTGGCTTCTTTATATCCTTCGGGGTCTTCTTTGAGATATTCGGAATAGTCAATATCGACAATTCCCTCAATGATATTTTTCAACTCCATATATTCTTTGGGATACTTAAGGGAATATTCTTGAAGCATGAAATTCCAAGTATTTATTGCTTCATCGCCTCTTTTTCCGAAACGATGGGAAAAATCATTTTTAACTTCCGGATCGACATGAAATAATTCATCTGGATAGCCCAATACTTCTTTCATCCTTTTGGTTTCTTCTACACCGATCGGGGATCCATGGACAGAACTTGTACCTTGCTTAATGGCTCCTTGACCAATCACGCTCTTGATTTCGATAAACGATGGTTTATTTGCCTGTTTTGCCTTTTCGATGGCAATCGAAACAGCTAAAACATCATTGGCGTCTTCGATAAGTTGATAGAAGAAACCAACGCTTTCAATCTTCATCTTGAGGTTTTCCGAAATAGCATTTTTGGTCGGTCCATCAAGTTGAATGTCATTGGAATCGAATAAAACAATCAATCTTTCCAATTGGAGATGTCCGGCCAAACTAAGCGCTTCAAGCGCTACACCTTCCTGTAAATCTCCGTCTCCTACCAAAGTGTAAGTATAATGGTCTACAACTTTCAAGTCGCCTTTGTTAAAAGTATGTCTAAGATATTTTTCTGCGATTGCAATTCCAACCGCCATGGCAATACCTTGCCCCAAAGGCCCGGTAGTCGCATCGACACCAGGAGCATGTTTGTATTCCGGATGTCCGGGAGTCATCGAATTAACTTGACGAAACTTTTTGATTTCCGACAGGGGGATGTCATAACCTGCCAGATGCAAGGTGGCGTAAAGCATGGCAGACCCATGTCCGGCCGAAAGGATAAACCGATCACGATTGAACCACATAGGTTCTTTCGAGCTTGCGGTAAGGTGGTATTGATACAACGAATACACAACTGGAGCCGCTCCCAAAACGATGCCGGGATGGCCACTATTTGCCTTGTCAATCATGTCAAGGCCAAGAAACTTGATATTTTGGATGGATTTGATCATATATGCTCCTTTATTTGATATAGATTTATTTATCGCTTCAAAATGCAAAAGCGATATAAAAATGTGCCTTTCAAAAATGATTGACACACTAAATTGCACCGGTTAGGGTCATTTGTAGACAATTTTTACATATGGAACTTTTCG
The DNA here is from genome assembly GCA_964557695.1 of uncultured Candidatus Izemoplasmatales bacterium. Taxonomy (GTDB): domain Bacteria; phylum Bacillota_I; class Bacilli_A; order Izemoplasmatales; family Hujiaoplasmataceae; genus JAAYZB01. The sequence goes on from CAZLAQ010000027.1 coordinate 19,203, forward strand.
ATATTTGCATGAATTTTCTATATATATAATCTCATGCAATCCATCGGGAAATTGTCATGAATATTATACCATAAAGCCTTTATCTCCGCTAACATTTCCCGATAAAAGCAAAAAAAAGGGATGCATCAGCATCCCAGATTTAAATGATTATTCTACGATTGTAACAACTGATCCAGCGCCAACAGTATGGCCGCCTTCACGAATTGAGAACTTCGTTCCCTGTTCAAGGGCGATCGGGTGAATCAATTCAACATTCATTACGGTGTTGTCTCCTGGCATAACCATTTCTACACCTTTGTCGAGTTCAATAACTCCGGTGATGTCAGTTGTACGGAAGTAGAACTGAGGCCGGTAGTTGGAGAAGAATGGAGTGTGACGTCCGCCTTCTTCTTTTGTCAAAACGTAAACTTGGGCTGTGAATTTCGTATGTGGAGTAACTGATTTCGGTTTGGCGATTACTTGTCCACGTTGGACTTCGTCTCTCGAGATACCTCTTAGTAACAAGCCAACATTGTCGCCTGCTTGTGCAAAGTCAAGTAATTTTCTGAACATTTCCACGCCTGTGACAACAGCTTGTTTAGTCGGACGGATACCGACGATTTCGATTGGTTCGTTGACTTTGATTGTTCCACGGTCAACACGGCCGGTAACAACTGTTCCGCGTCCGGTGATTGTGAAAACATCCTCGATTGGCATAAGGAATGGTTTGTCAGTTGCCCGTACAGGAAGCGGGATGTAGTCGTCAACCGCTTGCATTAAATCCAAAACGGATTGTTGTGCAACTTCGTCGCCTTCAAGTGCTTTCAAAGCAGAACCGACAATGATTGGAGTATCGTCTCCAGGGAAGTTGTATTCGTCAAGCAATTCGCGGATTTCCATTTCCACTAGTTCGATAAGTTCGGGATCGTCAACCATATCAGCTTTGTTAAGGTAGACAACCATTTTGGGAACGCCAACCTGTCCAGCAAGCAAAATGTGCTCTCTGGTTTGAGGCATAGCTCCATCAGCTGCGGATACAACCAGGATCGCTCCGTCCATTTGGGCAGCGCCGGTAATCATGTTCTTTACATAGTCGGCATGTCCTGGGCAGTCGACATGGGCATAGTGGCGGTTTGCGGTTTCATATTCGATATGAGCCGTATTGATAGTGATTCCTCTTGCTTTCTCTTCCGGCGCAGAGTCAATTGATGCATAGTCAGTGACTTTACAATATCCTTTTTTCGCGAGGACTGTAGTGATCGCAGCCGTCAAAGTAGTTTTTCCATGGTCAACGTGGCCGATTGTTCCAATATTAACATGGGGTTTTGTACGTTCAAATTTAGCTTTAGCCATTTTTATATTCTCCTTTATTCATAATTTTTCGCTTTTAGTTCTTGTTTATCGATATTATTTTATAACAATATCATTAATAATGCAATAGTTAAGTTTTATCACAAAGCGCAAGTTGCGCGATTTGGCTATTAATTGTTCCTTTTCGTGACTATTTCTTCGGCAATCGACTTCGGGCATTCCTCATAATGAGAAAACTGCATAGTGTGTGTGGCTCTGCCCTGGGTGTTCGAGCGAAGTGCGGTCGCATACCCGAACATCGTGGAAAGCGGTACTTTTGCACTGACTTTTTGTGCATTTCCCTGCGTATCCTGGGCTTCGATCTTTCCGCGTCTTGAAGTAAGGTCGCCGATCACATTTCCGATATAGACTTCAGGTGTAACAACGTCAACACTCATGATCGGTTCAAGCAGGGTCGGCTTGCATTTGTCTTTTGTCTGTTTTAAAGCAATGGACGCAGCAATTTTAAAGGCCATCTCCGAAGAATCGACTTCATGGTATGATCCATCGAACAAGGTAGCTTTGAGGTCAAGGATCGGGTATCCGGCAATAATTCCTCCCGGAAGCGATTCTTGCAAGCCTTTGTCAATGGAGGAAATATATTCTCTCGGAACGACGCCACCGACGACTTTATCGACGAATTCGTAGCCTTTGCCGGGGTTCGGTTCAAATTTGATCCAAACATGTCCGTATTGGCCTCTTCCTCCCGATTGACGGATGAATCTGCCTTCGCAGTTTGCTTCTTGGCGGATGGTTTCGCGGTATGATACCTGCGGGGTTCCGACAGATGCCTCGACTTTGAATTCGCGTTTCATTCTATCAACGATGATTTCGAGATGCAATTCTCCCATGCCAGAAATGATTGTCTGTCCGGTTTCTGAATCCGTATAAGTACGGAAAGTAGGATCTTCTTCTGCAAGTTTTTGTAATGCTATTCCCATTTTGTCCTGATCGTTCTTGGTTTTTGGCTCGATAGCCACCGAGATGACCGGTTCTGGGAATTTCATTGATTCAAGTACGACATGGATTTTTTCTGAACAGAGCGTGTCGCCGGTAATTGTGTCTTTAAACCCGATAGCCGCAGCAATGTCGCCTGAGTAAACCGTGTCGATTTCCGTTCTATGGTTAGCATGCATTTGCAGGATTCTGCCAAGTCTTTCCTTTTTGCCTTTGGAAGTATTCACAATATAGGAACCTTTTTCCGCAACACCGGAATAAACCCGGAAGAATGTCAGTCTGCCAACAAACGGGTCGGTCATGACTTTGAAAGCCAGAGCCACAAAAGGTTTCTTGTCGTCATGTTCGATAACGACTTCGTCGCCGTGCTTGTTGAAGCCCTTCATTTGCGGGACTTCGACGGGAGACGGAAGGTAAGCGATGACGGCATCAAGCATCAGCTTCACACCTTTGTTTTTGAATGCCGATCCGCAAAGGACTGGGAAAAACTCTACTGTCAAAGTCGCCTTTCTGACAGCTGACTTTAACATTTTTTCAGTGATTGTATCGCCATCGAGATAGCTGACCATCAAACTTTCATCGAAATCCGCAACAGCTTCGATCAGTCTTGTCCGTCTTTCCTCGATAGTTTTCTTCAGGTTGGCGGGAATGGAAATTTCTTTATAGTTTTCATCGGGACCGCCATCGAAATGGTAGGCCTTGAGTGCGACGATGTCGATAATTCCGTCAAATGAATCTTCGGCACCGATCGGCCATTGGATCGCTTCGGCTTTTGCGCCCAAACGATTGTGGATGGTTATGATCGAGGCGGCGAAATCTGCACCGGTTTTATCCATTTTGTTGGCGAAGACCACGCGCGGGACATGATATTCGTTGGCTTGACGCCAAACTGTCTCGGTTTGTGGTTCCACACCTGCTTGTGCATCAAGAACTGTTACAGCACCATCCAGAACTCTCAGGGAACGGGACACTTCAACAGTGAAGTCAACGTGGCCTGGGGTATCGATGATGTTTACTCTGTGATTTTTCCAGAAAGCTGTAGTAGCTGCAGCGGTAATGGTGATGCCACGTTCTTGCTCTTGTTCCATCCAGTCCATTTGCGAAGCACCATCATGTGTTTCGCCCATTTTGTGGATTTTTCCTGTATGATAAAGAACACGCTCCGTAGTCGTGGTTTTTCCGGCATCAATATGAGCCATTATTCCAATGTTGCGTGTCATTTCTAAACCGAATTCACGTGCCATAACTTGTTCCTTTCAAATTAAAAACGATAGTGGGCAAACGCTTTGTTTGCTTCCGCCATGCGATGAATATCTTCTTTTTTCTTTACTGATGATCCAGTTCCATTTGAAGCGTCGACGATTTCTTTCGCAAGACGTTCTTCCATTGTTTTTTCATTGCGAAGACGAGAATATTGCACTAACCATCTGAGGCCGAGCGTGACACGACGGTCACTTCTCACTTCTCCCGGAACCTGATAGTTCTGTCCGCCGATACGACGGCTTCTTACTTCCAAGACCGGCATGATATTGTTCAATGCATCATTGAAAACATCGATGGGTTCTTTTCCGGTTGTTACTCTAATATTCTCGAACGCATTGTACAAGATATTTTGAGCAAGGAGCTTTTTTCCGTCAAGCATGATGCTGTTGATTAATTTTGTTACTAATTTTGAGTTGTAGATAGGATCCGGTAATACGTCTCTTTTTACAACTTTACCTTTACGAGGCATAAGGTAGTTCCTCCTTTCGAAAATGATCTATTTTTAAGAAATTTTAATTGATAACCTTATTTTTTTGCCGGAGCCGGTCTCTTCGCTCCATATTTGGAACGGCTTTGTTTTCTATCTTGAACAGCAGTCGTATCCAGCGTGCCACGAATAATGTGATAACGGACACCCGGTAGGTCTTTTACACGACCGCCGCGAATCAGGACTACACTATGCTCTTGCAATTTGTGACCAACGCCAGGAATGTAAGCATTGACTTCGCCACCGTTTGATAAACGGACACGAGCGTACTTTCTCAAAGCTGAATTCGGTTTCTTCGGTGTCATTGTCACAACACGGACGCATACACCGCGTTTTTGCGGGCTATCGATTTCCGTATATCGTTTTTGCAAGGTGTTGAAGCCGATGTTCAATTGAGGAGCCTTGGATTTTCTGATCTTGTCATGACGTCCTTGTTTGATCAACTGATTTATAGTAGGCATATCAATTTCCTCCTTTCATACCCACACACCCGGGAGGTGCGTTTGTCTCATTTTTATAAGGCTGCAGGGCAACCTCAACTTAATATAATTTTCAAAGCATTATTATTATACACCACGACACTAGGTGTGTCAACAATTTTATTTCGCCTTTTTTTGGAATGTATTTATAAATAAATGATGATAAAGTAATCATATATATTTTCCCTATACCTTGAATTATCTTCTTCTTTTTTTTAGATTATTAACCAATATTAGCCACCGCATATTTGTCCGATACATGGCTATTTTTGTCAATTGCATCCAATATTAAGGATCTATGCTTTCAATAAAAAAACCATAGATTTCTCTACGGTTTTCTTTGAAGAAAGAAGCCTGGCAACGTCCTACTCTCGCACAATTGTACTACCCTCGGCGCTGAAGTGCTTAACTTCTGTGTTCGGGATGGGGACAGGTGTGTCCACTTCGCCATCGTCACCAGACCTTCTTTCAAAACTGGATATACTGTAGTAATGCAAAGTTAAGTCCTCGACCTATTAGTACCAGTCAGCTAAACACGTCACCG
>CAZLAQ010000028.1:0-21526 GCA_964557695.1 uncultured Candidatus Izemoplasmatales bacterium
TACAAGACCGAAAAGTTTTTTCATTCTTTCATTATCCTCCATTTTTCTATTTGTAATAATTGTATCATATATATCACCATAAAACAAGACAAAAAACACAATGAAGTTGCATATATGGTGGTTTTGAAAGCTATTTCAATATATTCAAATCACTTGTTATTATTCTTTCTTCTTGATAGAATAATACTGGTGAAATATATATGAAAAAGCTAATTATCAAATTAATCCGCTCCTATCAGAGCTACCACGCAGGAAGAACACCCACTTGTCGATACAAACCGACATGTTCTAATTATGCCATTGAAGCTTTCGAAAACTATAATTTTTTCTATGCATCAATTCTCACAATTTGGCGAATCTTGCGATGCAATCCTTTCTCAAAAGGCGGTTATGACCCCATTCCTAAATACAAAAAAGAGCTGAAAAGACAATTGCGAGAAGAAAAAGAAAAAAATCAGTCAAATCAGTGAAGTGATGTGATGTTAGTAGACACAAAAAAACTATGTGTTTATTAACATCTTTTTTAGCGAATTTGATTAGCGTTTTTTGGAAGCTTTCTTATGTCTTTGAGATAATCACTGACGTTTTCATCATATATTTTTGGATATAAAAACCCAAAATGTTCAGATACTACAGTTGCTAGTCTTCTAAATGATTCGCCCATAACAAATAAAGAATTCCATATATCATCATACTTGCTTCCGGGATATGTCTTTTCAAACTGACTCCATTCATCTTTTGATAAATATTGCTTGATATATTTGCCTGTTTTTCCTGTGCTTATCGCAAAATTGTTATTTACTCCTATATACCAACTGATCATCTTCATATATTCTTTTCTAAGATAACAATCCATATGTTCCATAGCATAAGAAAGTTCTTCTCGCCAAATTCCTTTGGCGATATAGGGGCAAAGCCACCAAAATTCGTTGCAACAATCCTCAAATTGTTTTTTTGTCGGAGGCTTTATGTTGTATACAGCTATGTTTGTTTCATATTTGCCAGACAAAATCCCGTCTTTGTCCAGCAAGACGATCCATAGTTCTCCTTCATCATCATATTCATTCAAGGTGACTATTGACAAGTCGATTCTTGTTCCGTCCATGAATTGCATCAAGTAAGTCAAATGCAGAAAATCTCTCGGTGTAGTGTCTCCCATCAAATTTGGTTGCTGCAAAATCATTATATCTCCGAATCGTTTTATCCACTTAAGATCTTTGAACGGTTCTATATCAGTCACAATATAACATATATCAAAATCTTGAAAAATGTCGTTTTTAATGTTTTTATTAGCCCTCGAACCATTCAAAATCACAGCCCGGATATGATTGTCTTCTGTTGCAGTACTTAAAATAATGTCTAGCATCTCTTTATCGCTTCTCATTTTTGACCTCCTTACTAACAATAATTATACTACTAATAAAATATCATAATAAATAACTCATCACAAAAAAATATGATTTTAGTAAAAAAAATCAGCCCTTTTCAGACTGATTTTCATACATATTATCAACAATTTCATTTTGGTGCGGGTAACAGGACTTGAACCTGCACTCCTAAGAACTAGATCCTAAGTCTAGCGCGTCTGCCAATTTCGCCATACCCGCATGTGCTTGTTGATAAAAAATGGTGACCCGCAGGCGATTCGAACGCCTGACCCTTTGATTAAAAGTCAAATGCTCTACCAACTGAGCTAGCGGGTCGTAGAAATGGCTGGGCTAGGTAGATTTGAACTACCGATCTCGGAGTCAAAGTCCGATGCCTTAACCACTTGGCCATAGCCCATTCTATACGATATTCATTTGGGGCGACTGATGGGACTCGAACCCACGAATGTCGGAGCCACAATCCGATGCGTTAACCCTTTCGCCACAATCGCCATCTTGTTTTTCGCAATTTATAGTGTACTAAATAGACCCATAAATGTCAAGCATTATTTCTTTAATCAGGCATATGATTAAAAAAAGCGCCGCATTTCCAAATTGCGCCGCTTTTTTATCGTTATTCAGCCAAAACTGCAATTCCAAATCCCTGATCTCCTAAATGAACAAAGAACACTGGGCTTACATAATCTGTCATATGAATCTTAGCTTTTGGATATTTCGTTTCAACTTCTTTTTTCATCTTTTCTGCCAACTCTGGACGGTTCAGCTGGATGATATCAATGTAGACTTTTTCGTTTTTTTGCACGTAATTGTCTATAACGCTCATGAAATAGTCATAACAGGCGATATTGGTTCTTTCTTTCTTGGTCAATTGTAATTTGCCATCAATCATTTCCACGATTGGCTTGATTCTCAATACAGTACCAAGCAAAGCCTGGACCCTGCTCAGCCTTCCGCCCCTGAAAAGATGCATCAAATTTGACAATGTGAACATGACACAAGCGTCTTTGAATAAAACGTGGTATCTGTCCACTATTTTGTCGAATGGCTGGTTTTTTTCAATCATTTTCGCTAAGATGGGGATGCCGTTGGCAACCCCGAATGACGCTACCTTTGGTGCATGGATACTAATTTCCATAGGAAATTCGATCATCGTCTTCGCAATCATTGCGGATTGAAAAGTACCACTTATCTTTTCCGAAAGAGTTATCACCAATATTTGTGTGTATCCTTCTTTATAATATTCTTCATAAATGCTCATAAATTCCCCAGGAGAAGGTTGGCTAGTTGTCATTTTCTTTGCATTATGCAAATGGTGTAGCATGTCTTCTGTTGTTAGTTCTAATTCCGAATAATTCACACCATCAATTGTGACAATAAGTGGTGCGACCTTGATAAAGGGGTAATTTACAATATCGCCCCTAGTAAGCGTGGTGCTGTCGAGTAACAATCCGATTTTTTCCATAATTTTCTCCTTGTAGATTTTCAAAATCAATAGTTTATTTGTCAACTACTCTATCACACATAATACTTTATCAAAATCTGAATAGCGTGTCAAGAACAACTCCAAAACATCAAAAAAAAAGCGGCACGAATGCCGCTTAATACTAATTTGCTTTTTTATGATCCTCAATAATTTTGGAAACCAAGTTTCCTGGAACTTCCTCGTATTTGACGAATTCTCGGGTAAAAGTTCCTGATCCTTGTGTCATAGCTTTCAAATCAATTGTGTATTTGGTGATTTCTGCTTCAGGTACTTCAGCGACGATTTTTTGATATCCATCTTCTGCTGGTTCCATTCCCATGACGCGGCCTCTTCTTTTATTGACGTCGCCTAGGACATCTCCCATATACTCGTCTTTTACCTTAACAACAATCTTATGGATTGGTTCGAGAATGGTTGGTTTTGCTTGCTTGCACGCTTCCTTGAACGCTATGGAAGCAGCCATTTTAAAAGCCAATTCATTTGAATCAACTGGATGGTATTTTCCATCCGTTAGAATTCCTTTAACGCCAATTACCGGGAATCCGGCAAGTATTCCGTGTTCCAAAGTCTCTTGCAAACCTTTGTCGACAGCTGGGTAATAGTTTCTAGGAACTGCTCCCCCAAATACTTCTTCATCGAATTCGTAATCTTTGTCGGTTAATGGTTCGAATCGCATTACAACAACACCGTAATAACCAGATCCGCCTGATTGCTTGACATATCTGCCTTCGGCAGTCGCGACGGCTTTGATGGTTTCGCGATAAACGATTTGTTGATCTTGGGTTTCCAAATCGACTTTAAACATATTTCTCATCTTGTCGATGATGTAGCCTAGATGTATTATGCCCTGTCCGCCAATCAAAAGCTGACTGGTTTCCTTGTTTCTTCTGATTTCAAAAGTATTGTCTTCAAGTTGCAGTTTCTGCAATGCGTTTGACAATTTATCTTCATCCGCTTTATTTTTCGGATGAACTGCGACATACATCGTTGGCGATGGCGTTTCTGTTGTTGGATAGATAATTGGTGATTTTTTATCGGATATGGTCGAATCGGTCGTGACGCCTTCAGTCTTTGCAATCGCACAGATATCCCCGGCATGCACAACGTCTGTTGGAATGGAGGTTTTTCCACTCAAATAGAATAATTGTCCGACTTTTTTAGTATCATTCATAGAAGAAACATAAACTTCCTGATCTTTTTTGATTGTTCCAGATTTAACTTGCATTAAATTGATTGTTCCAACAAATGGGTCAATCATGGTTTTGAAGATATAAGCAGAAAATGGTTGATTGTCATCAAATTTTCTTGCAATCGATTCTTCGCTTCCCGGTTTCGTGCCTTTTGAAGCCGGCATTTCTGAAATTGAAGGAAAATACTCTTTGATCATGTAAAGCAGAGTCAATGGTCCAACATCTTTAGTCGCAGATCCGACCATCACCGGAACAGCTTCTCCCGAAAGAACAGAAAGGTGTAACCCCTTCTTGATCTCTTCCATGGTTAGTTCTTCGCCATTAAAATATTTTTCCAATAATTCTTCATCAGATCCTGCAACTGTTTCCACCAGTTCTTGGCGCAAACTTTGGATCCTGTCCATTTTATCAGGATAGATATCTCCATCTACACAAGTGTTTCCATCATAGATTCTTGCCTTTAATTCAACTATGTCAGCGAAGCCGCTGAACTCTTCTTTTTTTCCAATCGGCAAACAGAAAGGAACGGCTTGTTTGCCGAATCTGCTTTGAATTGAAGTTAGAACTTCGTCGAATTTAACGTTATCTTTGTCCATCTTGTTGATAAAGATAATGGCGGGCAAGTTTCTGTTTCTGATTTCTCTCCACATTTTTTCGGCGCCAATTTCCACACCTTTAGTGGCGTCTAACACCAATATGGCTCCCGAAGCAGCTCTGAGCGCATAGGAAATGTCGCCTATCATTTCGTCGGCACCAGGGGCGTCAAGGAAATTGATTTTACAGTTTTTAAATTCTACAGGCACAATACTGGTAGATAAAGAGTTTTGTTTTGCCTGTTCTTCGGGTGTAAAGTCAGAAATGGTAGATTTCTTTTCCACTTCGCCTTTTTTTTCGATGCGTCCTGATACAAAGGCCAAGGATTCGGTCAAGGACGTTTTTCCGCTTCCTAAGTGGCCCAATATGATGACGTTTTTTAAATTTTGAGCTAAATATTCGTTCATTCTGTTGATCTCCTCTCGTACAAATCATTTACAGTCTATATTATTATATCATATATGAGAAAAAAATAAAGAAGATAAAATCCCATTTTGAATCCAGATATAAATTAAGGCGTCGTGTATGAAAAAACAGAAAAAGGAAGCCAAATCGCTTGGCTTCCTTTAATGTTCAGTGATTACCTGTAGAGTTCCGGAAGGTTTTCCAACTGATCGTTCAAAAGGGTCTCGATTTTGTCGAACATCTCCCGTTTTTTCATTGGAAAACAATCATCGCAATAATGGCTTTTTGTGCAATTGGCACAAAACACGCTAGTCATATCTTTATATTCATTGATAATGGCAAGCGTCGCCTTGATTGTTTCCACTTCGTCTGGCCTTCTAAAAAAATAATATGCTTCCAATACTTCTTCGATAACTTTATCTTGTAAATCATCCGCGCCGCGCAATTCTTTTATTCGGTGACTGGTTTTCATAAAATCCCTCCGTAAAAATGTCTGAACGATGTTCCGTTATTATCATTATACTAAAAAAATAGAGAAATGGAAGAGAGAAAAAAACAAAAGGCCTAAAGAAGTGTTTCATAATCAACAATGTCTCGAATCAAATACAGTGATGCTTTTATATTTTTCCAAGGTTTCCTAGGCAATAAAAAACTCGAGTTCAAAATTGAAATCGAGCATTAAAATCCAAGTGGCAGGGGTGACAGGATTTGAACCCGTACAAACAGTTTTGGAGACTGCCGTGCTACCGTTGACACCACACCCCTAAGAGTCTATCTAATATTATTCATCATCTTACCGGATTAGTCAAGATTTTTTTCAGATTGCAGTTTGAAGAAAGGACTGTCTTGCAGTCCTTTATTGATACTTTTTATTTTTGATAATTTTCAATCGGGAGAATTCTTCCCGTTCTTTTTCTTCTAGCGATTCCGAAATGAATTTAATGTTGCTTTCAAACTCGGGAATAACGATGTTTTTCAATGCGTTTGCCCGTTTTTGAGTTTTTCTGATTGCATAAGCAAGTCTGTATGCAGCATTATCGATTTCTGCGAGTTTGATTGTCAGATCGCGAACCTTCAGGAAGTTTTTATAGGCATAGTCGAATTTAGTGTTTGTGCTGGCAATTCCATAGCTTAGCTTGACCGGCATAGCTTTGTAGCTCAGTTTTGGGATATCAACTCCCATTACGCTTCGATAGGTGATGTCCAATCCATCGTCGATTGGAATGGCGCGTGCAATGTCATTTACGACACCTAGCGTGATATTGGCTTCCTGCAAAGCTTGATAGGCTTTTTGAAATATATTGGTTATTTCATCGCGAAGCGACTTCACGCTTTCGATTAACATCATCATTTCCCTGATCAGGATGTTTCTTTTCCTGTCCATCAATTCGTAACCAAGATGCGCAAGCGTATTCGACTTCTTGAATGCGAGCAGGTTTCCTTTGGTAGGAAATACTTGCTTGATAGCCATGATTAGACCTCATCCGTCTGATCAAGTTCTTTGATGATCGACTTGTTTTTGATTTTAAATTGTTTTTTTGCTGCCTGTTGATTGTAGTATTGGTCCAAATATCCTTCATCTGTACGATCCAGTTCCTCTTTTGGCAATAATGAAAGAAGCGCCCATCCCAGATCCAAAGTGGTCTCGATACTTCGATTCTCCTCGATGCTTTGTGATAGAAAATTGGCTTCGAAAAATCTGCCGAACTCGATATATTTCTTGTCGATATCGCTTAGTTCGTCTTCACCGATGACCGCAGCCAAACTTTTTGCATCTTGAACTTTGGCGTACGATGCGAACAATTGGTTCATCAAAGATTGGTGGTCTTCTCTGGTATAACCAGCTCCGATTCCGTCTTTCATGAGTCTCGACAAAGATGGTAAAACCCCGATTGGAGGATAGATTCCCAAATGATGCATCTCCCGATCAAGAACAATCTGACCTTCAGTGATATAACCTGTCAAATCGGGGATCGGATGGGTGATGTCATCGTTAGGCATCGTTAAAATCGGTATTTGCGTGATCGAGCCTTTGGAAGTCTTGATGATTCCAGCGCGTTCGTAGATTGAAGCCAAATCAGAATAAAGATACCCCGGATATCCTTTTCTGCCCGGAATCTCTTCCTTGCTGCTGGAAAACTCGCGCAAGGCTTCACAATATGAAGTGATATCGGTAAGAATAACCAGCACGTGCATATCATGTTTATATGCCAAATATTCTGCAGCGGTGAGAGCGCACCTTGGTGTCAGGATTCTTTCGATGATTGGATCGTTCGACAAATTAAGGAACATGACTACTTTCTCGATTACTCCCGCCTCCTCAAAAGAACGGCGAAAATAAGCGGCAACGTCATTTTTTATACCTAAAGCTGCAAAGACAACACAGAACTTCTTGTTTTCCTTGTCAGCAATTTTCGCTTGTTTGACGATTTGCACGGCAAGTTCATTATGAGGCAGTCCGGATCCAGAAAAAATCGGAAGTTTTTGACCCCTGATCAAAGTTGTTAAAGCGTCAATGGAACTGATTCCGGTGTGGATATAGTTACGTGGATAGACTCTGGATACTGGATTTAATGGCAAACCGTTGATATCGCGGTACTCATCAACAAAAACGGGTCCCATCCCATCGATAGGCCTTCCTGAGCCGTTGAAAGTTCTGCCGAGAATTTCCTTGGAAAGTGACATTTTCATCGGATGTCCCAAAAATTTGGATTTAGTATTGTCAAGTGACATGCCATGTGTGCCTTCAAACACCTGGATTGCGACTCTTTTACCAGAAATCAATACTATTCTTCCATAGCGTGTTTGTCCGTCTTTAAGGCGGATTTCGACCATTTCTTCAAAGCCGACGTCTTCGACGTTGTCCAAAAAAACCATCGGGCCGTTGATTTCATCAAGGCCAATATATTGAAGGTTCATTCAATCCCTCCTAACGGATACGAAATATTGTTTCATCAATCAAAGTGAAATAGTCGTCAAACATTTCCAACTTGTCATTGGGAACGTCGTATTTCATCTTGATTACTTTCTCGAAAATATTAGTTTTTTGAATCAAGCTGAAGGCTTTGCCTTCTTTAAGTGCAGTAACGCTTTTTTGATACAAATACAAAATGACATCCATCATTCTGAGCTGCTTTTGCAAAGGGACAAAAACATCTTCCTTGTGAAAAGCGTTTTGTTGCAGGAAGCCTACGCGGATGACTCGGCTGATTTCCAAAACCATACGTTGATCGTCAGGAAGAACATCGCTTCCGATCAATTTGACTATTTCCATCAATTTGTTTTCTTCAGTGAGAAGCTTCATCAGTTTCTTCCGGTTTTGTAAAAATCGGATATCAACTTGTTTATTGTACCATTTTTCCAAATCGCCCACGTATTCAGAATAACTTAAATTCCAGTTGATCGCCTCATAATGTCTAGCATAGGCAAGTTGTTTGTCAAGTGCCCAAAAACAACGTACGAACCGTTTTGTATTTTGAGTAACCGGTTCGGAAAAATCCGCTCCTTGAGGCGATACAGCACCAACGATTGAAACTGACCCGATTTGCTTATTTATGGTTTCCATATAACCAGCACGTTCATAGAATTGTGAAATCCTGCTCGGTAAATATGCAGGAAAGCCTTCTTCAGCAGGCATTTCTTCCAAACGTCCGCTGATTTCCCGTAGCGCTTCCGCCCAACGGGAAGTAGAATCGGCCATTATTGCCACGTGATATCCCATATCGCGATAGTATTCAGCAATTGTTAATCCAGTATAGATGCTTGCTTCTCTGGCTGCAACGGGCATGTTTGATGTGTTCGCAATGAAGACAGTACGATTAGAAAGCGGTTTATTGGTCTTTGGATCCATCAACTCGGCAAATTCTTCCAGAACCTGTGTCATTTCATTTCCGCGTTCACCGCAACCGATATAAACAATCATGTCGGCATCACACCATTTGGCTAGTTGATGCTGCATCATCGTCTTTCCGGTTCCAAATCCGCCCGGAACGCCTGCTGTACCGCCTTTGGCGATTGGAAAAAAAGTGTCAATGACTCTTTGTCCAGTTATGAGGGGAATGGATATCTGTAATCTTCTGGATACGGGTCTGGGGGTTTTGATTGGCCATCGTTGAATCATGGTCAATTCTTGAACCATTCCGCTTTGGTCTTTTATTTTTACAAGCACATCTTTGATCCGATATTTTCCTGAAGGTTTGATTTCAGTAATGACTCCAGAAACACCTTGAGGAACCATGACCCTATGTTCGATCAAATCAGTTTCTTGAATTTTGGCGAAAATGTCCCCAAAATGTATTTCGTCATTGACTTTGTGTGTGATTTCAACATCCCATTCTTTTTCAGAATCAAGCGACTCCATTTGAACTCCGGAAATGATAAAAGCTCCGAATTGTTCGGAGATTGCTTTAAGCGGTCTGCCGATTCCATCGAAGATATTTTGTAGTATTCCCGGGCCTAGCATCATCGAAATCGGGCTACCCGTGGCAAGAACCGGCTCTCCAACCTTGAGGGATGTCGTTGATTCATATACTTGAATGGTCGTCTTTTCAGAAGATATCTTGATAACTTCTCCCATCAACTTTTTATCTCCGACCAAGACCATTTCCATCATCAAGAAATCAGTGGAGTTTTTTACCGTCACGACAGGCCCGTTTATGGAATATATCGTATTTTTATTCATGGAATCACTTCTTTCCAATAATGATAACTTGTTATTTTACAAACAGATGCGAGTTTGCGTAAAACCATTCTTTCTGGTCCATAAGTCGATTATCGATAGTTTCATCGATTTCAATGCTGAGTTTATCGCAAAAAGCGCTGAAACCCCCGATGATTATTTCAGGATCCGCTTCGATGATGAATTTATGCTTGTAACTATCTTTCAAGGTTTCAATCAAAGCTGTATCGCCTTTTTTGATTCGAAAGATGATACTGCAACCAGAAAAGCGATCAGAGATAGCCTCAATTTTTTGCTTCATAAGTGTTTCATATTTTTTTGTTGAAGAAAATTTGATCAATTTCTTCTCTGCAACTGAAAACACATCTTCCAGCAGTTCTTGTCGACGCTTCATCAACTGCCGAGAACTTGCTTGGGTAATTCTGTTGATTTCGTAACTGTGGTCAGTATCGAGTTCCTTCAGCTCCAACTTCAAGGCTGTATCGATGGAGTCATGCAATTCGGATTGTACTTTACTTATTTCCGTTTCCTTCAAGTTGGCAATCTCTTTTTTCAAATCGTTCATTTGCTTAGTCGCATTTTTTTTGATTTCCGATTCAAAATATTTATATAATTGCTCGCTACTGTAATAATCCATTTCGATTCACCTCACATCTTGATTCCGATTGCTTCGCTAATATACTTATCGATTGTTTCCCCAATATTAGATCCACCATGGCGATCAGGAATTTCGACAATTAACGGTTTTAATTGCTTGAGTTTAAGATCCGATATTACTGCTGGACACAGCTCGACAAGTTTGGTCGTGATTAAAATGATGCAATTTTCATCTTTTTGCATTGCTTTCTCAAGTTCCAAAAGCACTTCTTGACGCTCATGAACAACAACACCCTCAATGCCGACTAAACGCATGCCGACCAAAGTATCGACGTTGTCACTTATCAAGAAAAATTTCATGACAATCCTTCTTTCGAAATCATAATTTGCCAATAATCAAAATTGAAATCAGCAATCCATAGATGGCAACGCCTTCGCCAAGCGCGACAAAAATCAGTGATTTACCAAAGTTCTTCTCGTTTTCAGAAAAAGCTCCGATGGCAGCTGGTGCTGCGGCAGCTACTGCAATACCCGCGCCAAGCGCAGACATACCAGTCGCGAGCGCGGCACTGATGAAACCAAGCCCTTGGGCAAGAGAACCGGAGAACGTATTAGTGATAGTAGTGTCGATAGTTTCGGCAAACACTTTGATATCTCCGATCTGGAACGCCAAAGTGAGAGCAATCAAAGCGAAAAAACTGAAAACATGCATCAGTACTCTTTTTTTGGCAGATTTCGCGCTGACTTTTCCCCTAAACACATTGATGAGTGGTATTGATATAAAAACGACAAACAATAAAGGCAATAGAATTTCCAGTGTATTTAACATATTGATTCCTCCTAAATATATCCTTGATTTTTAATTAAACGTTTTGAATACAATCCCGTTTCCCTCATAATAACGAGAAAACATTTCATAAAACTCCAACCGCAATACTTGAATTCCTACGATCAATCCTTCAATCAACATGACAAATAAATTGCCAAGAACAAATATCAATCCGGTAGAGAACGCATTCCCCCCCATTGACATCAAGCTGTATACAACTAGCATCATCCCAGCGTGTACCAAGAGGAATCCTCCGACACGAAGGAAAGACATGGTGTTTGTGATATATGAAAGAATGACCTCGAATAATTCAAAGAACCCTTCGGTAAAGAAGCCGCCAAATCCGGAAGGAAACATTTTTTCCCCTTTGAATTTTCGCCCAAACGGTTCTTTAAGAAACACCAGCAACAAAGGCAATACCGCAAAGATGATGATCGTCCATACATTGAAGATCTTGACTTGATATATCAGCAGAGCGAGAGCTCCGCCGCCAACAAACAAATAGAAGATCATTCCAGCAATGCCATTGGCTGAAAAGAACATTTCAGCGTATTCCTTTTTTTTCAATCTGATGAAGATATTGATTGATATGGAAGTTAGTATCAGCATTGCTCCGATCAAGACTGCCATGATTAAAAGCGTCATCGTAAAACTGGCATCCATCACATTAAATGGTTTTGAAGCAAGTCCCAGCCAATTGATGTAAAGCGGATCCAAAAGTGTTTCGTTGCCAAAAACCGATCCATAAAGGAATCCAAAAAATGTGGAGAAAATACCAATTCGAATACCGATTTCTCCAAGTCGCATTTTCTTCCATTTGAAGAATATGAACCCAAGCAAAATCAACAGCAATCCCTGACCAACATCACCAAACATGATCCCAAACAAGAGCGAATAGGTGATTGCGAAAAAGGGAGTCGGATCGATATCTCCGTAACTTGGGACTCCATACATTTCCACAAACATGGAAAACGGTCGGTTGAACCAGTTGTTTTTCAATTTAGTCGGCGGTTTCAATCTTCTATCAGAACTTGCCGGACGGACAGAAACTTCAACTTTGTCCATATCTGCATAGTGCTCATTGATCATTTTTACATTCTTCTCTTCGACAAAACCGGTGATGGAGAATTTTTCGCCCAGCCCAACCACATACTTTTTCGCTTCATGGATTTGTGCTAAAAATAGCAATTCGCTTTTTATGGCTATTAATTCTTGATTGGTTTCTGTCAATAAACTATTGATGTTTTGTTGGAGCTTTTCCATTTCGCTGTTGGTAACTTCGATTTCTTTTGCAAGCTGATCGCCTGCTTTTTCCGGAGTTCCATGTACGAAATCAGGAATATGGATTCTTTCAAAAAATAAAGATGAAAAGATATTGTCAACTTCCCGTTCATATTCATGGGAAGTGAAATAGATGCACCAACTATAATTCTTATCAATACTGAATGAGTTAAATATGAAAGGCCTCGAACGATAGAAATTCAACTTCTCAATGCTTTCTGTCGGCAATCTTCCGACTCGGGAGTAGACGTATTTGCACGAAAAAACATCATCAAGCGATATATCAAGACTTTCGATGTTTCTTACCTGAACCAAGGCGTCTTGATATTTCTTAAGTAATTCTTGGATGTCTTTCTTTTGCAGGACCATCGACTTAAGTTGTGCATGTGTCGTGGAAATGTAGTTTTTCATCTTTTCCAATGAATGATCGGCGGTTTTGACTTCAATTATCATGATTTCGATTTCAAACTCCTTTTCGATTTCATGCAATTCGGTCAATACAATGCTGGTGGGATTATCTTCGGAAAAAGCTTTCAATCCATGAACGCGGTCTACGAATTGTCCAGACGAGATGGGATGAAAGCAGTGCAAATCGACAAATTTTTCCAAAACCGGATTCAAATTCGCTATATCTGCGGTTATATTGATTAATTTTGTTTTTGCTATTGCCACGGTTCAATCCCTCCTCTCAATCATAAAACTTAAGAATTATATCATAGTCCGTTGAATGTACGAATTGAATAAATTAAAATGCTGTTTGATCCCTTATTTTTGATGGAAGCTTCAATCTTCTGTCATAGTCTGCTGGAAGAATTGAAATCCCAACTTGTTTCATTGTTTGAAAAAGTTCCTTTACGGAAGAAACGTCCTTTTCTTTGACGAACCCAGTGATGGAGAATTTATCTCCCATACCTACTACGTACTTTTTAGCCTCATTGATCCGATCTAGTAAAAGCAACTCGCCTTTGATTATATCTAATTCCTCTAAAATGCTTTGTAGAAATGCGGTTTTATTTTCTTGGATAGATTTCAATTCGGTTTTCGTCGCATCGATTTCTTTTGTCAAGCTCTCATTGGCGTCTTTGGGCGTGCCGTGAATAAAATCAGGTATAAAGATCCGTTCGAAAAACAATGATGAGAAAATGTTGTCGACTTCCCGTTCATATTCCTGCGAAGTGAAATAAATACACCAGCTATAGTTCTTATCGGTTGAAAATGACTTGAAGATAAACGGCTTAGACTGATAAAACTCTAATTTTTCGACGCTTTCTGTCGGAAGCCTTCCCACACGTGCATAGACATAATCGCACGCAAACATGTCATCAAGCGACACTTCAAGGCTTTCTAGATTCTTCATTTGTATCAATGCATCATCGTATTTTTGAAGCAATTGTACTGATTCGTTTGTATGTTTGGCAAATGATTTTAGCGTCTTATGGATATTCGCTACCCTTCTTTGCATCTGGACAAAAGTCTTGTGAACAGTTTGTGCTGGCACACCGGGAATATTAATTCCATTCTCTTTTTCGATGTCTTTAATTTTATTTAGCAGTTCCGGGCATGGATTTCCTTCAAAGAAGCCGGTAAGTCCATGAACAAGATCAACAAATTCATCGGCTTTGACTGGATGAAAACAGTGTAATCCGACAAACGTTTCGAGTGTGGCATCCAAATTTAGCATATTTGACGTGATGATAATCAATTTTGTTTTTGAATATGCCATTTGTATTTCTCCTTACAAATCAATATATCAACATTTCTCTGATTTCATTCTCATCGAGATTGTATCTGATACCTTCGATGATATGGAAAATGTTTTCTCTTTCAATTTCTGCAAGTATCATAAGAGCAGAATACACATTCGGAGCTTCGTTAGAATAATACATATATCTTTTTGCTAGATTATACTTAATTTTTTCTGCATAATATTCGATATAGACGTAGTCCTGATCATCCATGAATTTTGAAAAATCTGATCTTTCAAGATAGTGAAGTACCAGATCAGCATCCGGCAAAGAAATAATCTCGTTAATTTTATTTTCGCTTATCCGCGAATGATTCATAATTAAAAGCTCTTTGATATCTTCTGGATCAGCGTTATAAAATTTCTTTAATCGGTATATTTTCACGATGTTGCTTAATTCGATTTTTGTCATGAAAATAGTTTCGATTTCTTTTTTCAGCTTCCCGTTATAATTTTCATTGATCCGTTCAAAAACACAATCATAAAAGCCTTCATCCAGTTTGTGTTCGATATTAGAGTATTTGATTAGGTTATTATCTGTTTCGCTAAACGGTTTCAAGACCTCATAGAACCTTGTTCCCATAACTGCTTCAAGCAATGTTTCGTATGACCTTACCTGAGATAGTTTAGCAATATCGAAACTGGCGTGGCGAATAAAATATGTAGGGAATTCGGCGATGGCGATTTCAACGTTGCCGGAGATGACCTGCCTGATAGTCGCGAGGATCAATTCAATCTCTCTTTGGATCAAATTCAATTTATAAAATGATTTGTCTTTAAGCTCAACAAATTTGACCAGTTTCAAAGTGTGATTGAAATTGGTCTTCTTGATCAATTCTTCCAATTGTCCGCGATGAATCGAAGATTCTTGGACATCGGCAAGCGTATCTTGATAGTTTTTTTGGTTTTTTAGGTAACCGGCGACTTCGGAAAGCGAACGCTTCTTGCTTAACTCAATAAGATTGTCCGGTTTTAGAAAATTGCCATAAATTGATTTAGCTTTGGTAACAATGGCATTTGCTGCCCATGACCCCATTGAAATCCACTTCCTTCAGTTGACTATTCTTCTTCTAAACAATAATTGTAAATTTTCTCAACCCAATTGTCCGAATTTGCTTGGAAACTTTTTTCCAAGGCCTTTAAGGTGGAATCATACTCCGCTATGGCTGTTTTTTTTCTAGTATCCAAGTCTGTAACGATTTGGTCTTTTATTTCAATTTTTTTTTTATTGGCTTCTGTTTGAAAATTTTTTTGCATCCGTTTCTTTTCTTCTCTGACAATATCATTGATCTTTTCTTTTTCCTCTCGCAGTTGGTTCACTTGCATGCGGTATGTTTTATCAAGCTCAATGATGTCCTTAATCAGTTTTTCCATTTTCTATCATCCTTTACAAAAAAGATTAATCCTAATGATATTCACAACATTATATTATAGCACTAATAAAATAATAGTCAAAAATCATTATTTTTTTATTAGAATTGACATTAAGTATAATTTGGGTTCCTGTAAATGAAAAGAAAAAGCTCAAATGAGCTTTTTGTTTATTCACTCACTATCTCAACTAAAAGATAGCCTTCTTCTTTTAACGCTTCCTCAATTACCTTTGCAGAAACATAGCCTTCATAAAGGGCATACCCGCCTTCGCACAAAACAACAACCTTGGAAATACCATATATACTCTCTAAAATGTGTTTTACATCTCTCGCACAGCCTTCGCAACATATGTTTTCAATAAACGCTTTTTTCATATTTTCACTTCCTATGTTTTTCCTTGATTTCATTATAATACTTTCTGGATATAGTGTCAATTTTGTTGCTGTATATCCCAATATTATTTTATAAATATTCATTTAAAATTGAGAATTGAAAAAACATTTAAAGCTGTAACGTGGGGATTTTCCATATTACAGAAAATTACTAAGCAATCAGATTTGTTTGTCAGTTCCATTTCGCTTCTGCGGGAAAGAAGTCGCTTTATTCTTTCCTGTTCTTTTGGAAACATATAAAGCTTCATCAGCAAGTTTGACGTAATCATATACTTCTCCGGTATCGCCAGATTGATAGTTGTATACACCAAGACTAATCTGAATCTTAATATGTATGTCTTCATAAATAAAAGTATTTTTCATAACTAAGATACGAATAGATTCCGAAATCAAATTAGAATTTTGAGCATCACACGAAGGTAATAATATCATAAATTCTTCTCCTCCATAACGGCAAAACAACCCGTTCTCAGGAAGTGCCGAACCAATCAAAGCCCCAATGTCTGATAATACATGATCACCGACAGTGTGCCCGTAAGTGTCATTGATTTTTTTGAAATCGTCAAGATCGATCATGATCATTGAGAATGGTACACCATTAGCTAGCTCTTCTTCAAGAAAATGCGTTGCTCTTTCATGAAATGCCCTGCGATTCAGTATCTTGGTAAGTTCGTCGTGAGATGCCTGATAATCCAATTTCTCAATTTTCTGCATGTATCCGGTAACCTCATTGAATTTTAAAAGATATCCATTGATGTGTTTTGCTTTGTTTTCAAGAGGAATCGGTTCTAAAACGTAATGCTTGGAGCCGATTTTGAAACTGAAGGTTGCGTTGTCTTTGACTGCTCGTATCAGTTCTTTGTTAAAAAACAAGTCCCTCATCTTGATATGATAGCAGATAGGTATTTTGTTTCCCGAAAACATAGAAGCTGCTTTATTCCAGGAAACAACTTCGTATTTATCATCGAGAACGATTATCGGATTGGAAGTAATTTCAAATGCTGCAAGGTAAGCAGAAGGCTTCAAGTCAAACATCTCATACTTGAACATCGTATAGAGAATTACAAAACCAATTGCGACGATCATGTACAATGCCGTATCAATTCCAGCTGTTAGGGGAGAAAATAAAGGAATTGCCGACGCTACCGTGCCGACAATCGCACAACACGCTAGAATAAACGCTTGTTTTTTTTGTATTCCCTTCGATTTTATGAATGTTTTAACATAGATGTAAACCACATATGCAGTAAGCAATGTCCCTTGAATAGTGTGAAGATAATAGATTGGTCCCTTAACTAAAGTCACCGTTAATAATTGTGATCCAAACAGTGTTATTGTTTCCAAATACTCGGATTCATAGTATAAATCAAACCCGGTATAATATGAAATTTGAACCGATATCAGGACTATTACCGGAACAATAAGCAACCAGATATAATTCCGTAGTTTGGCGGAGTAATTGGCATCATTAAATTTTTTTGAGACATAAACCCAAGTTACAGCAATAAATGGAATCGCAATATATTCGATATGAATCGCTGCCATTTTGCTAGAAAGATTCTTCCCTGCAAGTTCTAGTGCATATCCAAACGAATAAACAAATTCCATAACAAAAAGAAGTCCGACTTGCCAAACTCCCGGAACTTTTTTTAACCTTATTAATATGTAAACAGCAATAAATAAAGCGATTATGGCTATTGCAAAAGTGACGCCAACAAGCAACATATCATATTGCATTAAAATCACATCCTCAGAGCATTATACCACAAATAGGACAATGAATTAATTTAGATAAGGAAAATAAAATCATCATCCAGATTCTCTTGTTTTTGGTGTTAATACAAGAAAAAGCAACAATCCGAGCACGATGATGAACACCAAAATCAGATACGGCCAGGAAAATCCTATCGATTCAATCATTTTTCCAAACAAAAAATTACCGATTGCAGTGAAAATTGAAAAGATTAAAGTAAGGAGCATAATAGCAGTTGTTATATTTTCTACCTTGACGATTTTGATCACAAAACGGATATGGGCAAAGATTAAAATTCCCCAGGAAACTCCCCGTATAAGTGTTATGGGAATTAAAGCGGAAAGTGGCAGATTCAAGCCATAAAACACGAATCGGATAATAAACAACAAACTTGCAATAATCAAAAGGTTTTTCTCACTAGCAAGCTGCCCTCTGTTAATGAGAAATCTCAAAGTTAATACCTCCACAAAAACAAACGCTGAATATAACAATCCATAACTTGTCAAAGACATTCCCTTGTCGTTAACAAGATAGACGCCAAAGAACGAATCACCAATTCTTACTGCCCCAATCACAATGGTGTAAAATAACAGATATTTGTAAAAATCGACGTTTGTTAACAAAGATTTAACATCTCTCCCGCGTTTTTCCGAAACAACCACTTCTTCTTTGAACGGCTTTAACCAAAATACGACAAGGGTTGTCAGGGCAAAAAAGATTCCTGATACCATGAACATGGTTGCGTACCCCAGGTACATAATCACAAAACCGGCAATAGCAGCAGAAATGACATACGCAATGGAAGCATAGATTCGAATTGAAGAATACTCAATTTTGTTATTATTGGAAAAAGTAGCAGTGAATCCGTCTTGAATCTGAATGAAAGGCGAACAGAAAAATGCAATAAGGCACACAATCAGCATATACATTTCATATCCGGACACTTGGGTCAAAATTATAATCAAAAGACCCTCAACTAGCGTCATGATCTTGAGGATTATTCGACTAGTTTTGATGTCCTTGACAAGAAAATTCCAGAATGGGTTAACAAGAATCATAGTAATCGGAGATATTGCCAAAATGATTCCCAGATTAGACTCAGAAACTCCTTTGGAAATAAAATAGATTGACATGAAGGGATAAAAAAAGGCATCGCCGAAATAGCGAATAAAATAAAACAATTTGAATTTAAATGTCTCTGAAATCATAACTGTGATTTCCCTTCATTAGACTAGATGATATTATACATTCTCTCATATAATTATGCAATGTGAAAAAGAAGTATAGGTAAAAGTTTTTTAAAATACGGACCTTGTGTCTTTGCATTCCATACACAGTAAAAACAAATGATAGCACAAAGAAAATAATATATATTTATATATCAAATTTGTTTTTTACAGAAAACAAAGACACAAAATGGCATAAATAAAAAATGAATAAAAATCGAAAAAGATTTTTTATAATTATTAATGATATGAAGTCGCTTGATAGCGCAATTATACGTTGATTAGCTATTTTTTTGCAAATATTTTATTTTTTATATGCCCTTGACAAACCCAATTTTGACCTTTATTATCATAATTACATAATTCAAGAGCTTACCAATTGGAGGAAGATTTATGATTAAACAAATTGTCAAACGCGATCAAACTGTCGTACCATTCCGCAAAGAAAAAATTGTGCTTGCCATTTTTAAGGCTGCTAGCTCAGTTGGCGGTTCAGATTTTGCCAAATCCGAGCAGCTGACTGCTGAAGTAATTAAGATGGCAGACGAAAAATATCCCAATGGTATTGCCGATGTGGAAGGTATTCAAGATATAGTTGAAAAAGTGCTTATCGAAAATGGCCATGCAAAAACAGCCAAGGCTTTTATTCTGTACAGAGAAAAAAGAAGAGCCTCTCGAGAAGCAAACGCCCTTATTGGGGCCACCATCGACATGTTCACAGAATATTTGAACGATCGAGACTGGCAAATTAACGAAAATGCGAACACACAAAAATCAATCAATGGCTTGAATAATTACGTCCGTGAAGAATTCACCAAGAATTATTGGCTCCATGAAGTCTACCCGGAAAGCATTCGCCATTCGCACCAACAGGGTGATATTCACATTCATGATCTTGGATTTTTCGGCCCGTATTGTGCTGGCTGGGATCTTCGCCAACTTATTACCAACGGTTTTGGTGGCGTTTCAAACAAAGTTGAATCGAGCCCCCCTAAACATTTGCGTTCGCTTTTAGGTCAAATCGTAAATTCGACCTTTACTACTCAAGGTGAAACTGCCGGTGCTCAAGCCTGGTCTTCTTTCGACACATATCTTGCTCCATTTGTACACTATGATCACCTCGATTTCAAACAAGTAAAACAGGCTTTGCAAGAATTTATCTTCAATTTAAATGTGCCAACCAGAGTCGGCTTTCAATGTCCCTTCTCAAATTTGACGTTTGATATCATCCCTCCAAAAACAATGAGAGATCAAAATGTTGTTCATGCCGGCAGACTGATGCCAGAAACCTACGGTGATTTTCAGACCGAGATGGACATGATCAATCTTGCATTCTGCGACGTTATGATGGCAGGCGATGCCAAAGGCAGAGTTTTCACTTTTCCGATTCCAACCATCAACGTCACCAAGGACTTTGCCTGGAACAGTCCTGTCGTTGAAAAATATATGGAGATCACAGCTAAGTATGGCATTCCGTATTTTTCAAATTATATTAATTCCGACTTGTCTCCCGAAGATGCGCTCTCAATGTGCTGCAGACTTCGTCTTGACACTTCCGAACTCCGCAAACGCGGTGGCGGCCTGTTTGGCTCAAACCCGCTTACAGGTTCAATTGGGGTTGTAACCATCAACCTGCCAAGACTGGCATATCAATCAAAATCCGAATCTGAGTTTTTCACAAGATTGTGGGAAACAATCAACATTGCAAAAAAAAGTTTGGAAATCAAACGAAAAATTATTGAGGAACAAACGGAAAAAGGGCTGTACCCTTATAGCGCTAATTTCTTGAAAGATATCAAGTTGAAAAGCGGCTCCTACTGGTTTAATCATTTCAACACCATTGGTCTAATCGGTATGAATGAAGCGATTCAAAACCTTTTCGGAATCGAGGCTAACCTTACATCAAAAGCAGGACAGGCTTTTGCGATTAAAACCTTGAATTATATGCGTGATGTAATCAAAGACATCCAAGAAGAAACCGGTCATTATTATAATCTGGAGGCCACTCCCGCAGAAGGAACAAGTTATCGTCTCGCAAAACATGACAAAGAACGTTTTCCTGATATCATAACTGCCGGAAAGGATACTCCATATTACACAAACTCAACTCAACTACCAGTCGGATTCACCGACGATATCTTCGAAACTCTCGAACTTCAGGATGAACTTCAATCGCTATATACTGGCGGAACAGTCTTACATCTGTACCTTGGCGAGAGAATCAAAGATACCGAAACTACCAAAACTTTGATAAAAAAAGTGTTTGAAAAGTACAAATTGCCATATATTTCATTGACGCCCACGTTCTCGATTTGCAACGAACACGGATATATCTCAGGAGAGCATTTTGATTGTCCGACCTGCGGAAAACCTGCCGAAGTCTATACAAGAGTTGTTGGATACCTTCGCCCCGTTCAAAATTTTAACAAAGGAAAAAGAGCGGAGTACGCTGACAGAGTCAAATACGTAATCAAAAGCAACTCTGTTTCGGTTGAAGGACATAAAGTATGATTTTTGCGGGAATAGTCAAGACTTCGCTTATTGACTATCCGGGAAAAATCGCTACTGTACTTTTCACTCCCGGATGCAATT
>CAZLAQ010000029.1:0-19276 GCA_964557695.1 uncultured Candidatus Izemoplasmatales bacterium
CCCCGTAAAGGATACACTTTTTTTAAGTGTCCATTATACAGGGTACATTTTAAAACAATATGAATATTAGCATCTTTTTTTTGCATTAGAATGGCACTCTATCTTGTCTGCATAGCCAATCATAGTTGATATTTCAAAATATGTTGCTATAAATCATCTTGAATTTCACGTTTCTTCTGACCTTGTTTGTATGTAAATACAATTTAAACAAAAATAGAAATTTTCATTTCGTTCGGTTTGTTATTTCATTATGATAATATTATATTTCTTATTATTCTCATAAAACAGCGCGGATATGTCGTATTTTTGCGGTTACTATAAAATAGAATTCAAAATCAATACAAATATTTCATGAAAAAGCTGGAATATGTAAATTCCAGCTTTCAAGGTAAAACTTGCTTAGGAACCATTTGTTTTCTCGCGAATATGAACAATATTAACATACTTGTCTCAAACAGCGCTTCACATACACAAATAACGATTTCCTATACTTTTTTAACTCTAATTATAATTTGATTTGATTCGTTGCTATTTGTAAGGGATCCCAAACAGTTGAGTATGGTGGAGAATATGCTAAATCCAATTGTGAGAATTCTTTTGCAGTCAGACACTGTGTTATCGCCAAAGCCATAATATTAATGCGGTCTGAAACCCCTTTTTCTCCGACAATCTCAGCGCCTTTTAGAATACCTGTTTTTTGTTCATATACTATTCTCACAAAAATATCTTTTGCGCCAGGGTAGTAACTGGATTGGTTTTTTGATTTTACATCAACAAATGCGTAATCTAGATTCATTTTTTTTGCTTCATCAATTCCAAGTCCAGTTTTTGCAAAAGTAAGATTTGCTACTTTTAAGACATTTGAACCAATAATGCCCGGAAAAGCCGTTTTGTTTCCAAAAATATTTTCCGCTACGATTCTACCGGTTTTATTTGCGTGTGTTCCAAGTGGTACAAAGACATTTTCTTTCTTAAGCAAGTGATAATATGCTACGCAATCACCAGCTGCGTAAACATCTTCAATAGATGTCTCCATAAATTCATTCACAACTATTGCCCCATTTGGCAGAGTTCTTATACCTGTATTTTCAAGAAAAGCTGTGTTGGGCTTAACACCAATGGTTTCAATTACCAAATCAACTTCAAATTCCTTATTTTCCGTATGTATTATTGTTTTTTGTCCACGTCTTTCATATGACTTCAACGATTCGTTAAGATGTATATCAACACCAATCTCGCTTAACGCTATTTTAGCTTTCTCGGCAATATCAAAATCGTAATTATTAAGAAGTTGACCAGTAAGTTCTATTAAATGTACTTCAAGACCTTTATTAATTAAGTTATCCGCCAATTCTACTCCAATATATCCGCCACCAATTATAGCGACGCTTTTAGCTTCTTTTAAAACGCTCTTTAGTTCTCTGGCATCAGAAAGCTGATTCAATACAAAAACTTTCACCAGATCACTTCCAGGAACATTTGTTCTGTTCGCTTTAGTACCTGTAGCGATAAGTAATTTATCGTATGTATCCACAATAATTTCATCAGTCGCTTTGTTGATTACCGAAATCGTTTTCTTATCCGGGAAGACATAAACAACCTCATGATTTTGAAAAATCTGAATATTATCTTTTTCAAAATCTTCAATATGTCTTGCGATTAAATTGTTTTCGTCTTTAACTATATCGCCTAAGTAATAAGGCATTCCACAACCACTGTAACTTAAATCAGTTCCCTTTTCAAATACATGAATGACTGCATCGGTATCTAAACGTCTTAATTTTGCTGCTGTCGACATTCCTGCAGCAACGCCACCGATAATAATTATTTTCATTTTTTTTCCTCCAATAGCATTTGAGCATCTACAAATTTATCTTTTCTATTGTTATTTCTACCCATTCTGATGAAATGTCTTGTCTATGGCATGCATATCATAAACAGGGAAAATACTCTCAAGTACCTTTGCATGACATTTGTATGTTTATTTATTCATTATTCTTCAACACTCATTATATTACATATTCAGCCTAAATTAAATATGTGACTAGTCTTTTCGCTAGATCTTCTTCTCATGTCTTTTATTTTTTACAATTTATACCGATCCAAAGGCTATTCTTCCCAATAAAAAACCGCTTATATGTCAATATAAACCGGTTTTTTTCGGAATTGAAGATACTATCTTTTTATTTTCATTTCCTCATCTTTGAGGCACTAGATCTTTAGCAGTTTTGCGTAGTGCAAATAAATTGATTCTCCGTGCCTCTTTGGATTTGTGTTTCGCGAGGTTTTCTTTGTTATATTCCTGATTGATCTTTTTTCTTCGATTAGTTACTATCATCGCACTTTGATACCCAGGAAACTCGATTGAATTCCATCCCGAACACATAAGATTATATAGCGCTTGATTGTCGTGATGTGAGTTTTTCATTATGGTTCCCCCTTTCAAATCTTATCTACACTTATATTCTAACACCTGCATAATATAAAGCAATCAACTATAGGTTGAGTTAAGTTTCTTCAATTATAAGACCGCTATAATTACATGAAATTTTTTATAAATCGAGTGCAGATAAACTAACAGTTGATTGAATTCTTTTTAATTGCGTAATATAATAAGTTTATGGTATGGTTTTTTTTGGGGTGATTAAATGTTAAATATGGACAAATTTGGCCAGTTTATTTCTGAAAAGCGCTTAGATCGAAACATGACACAACTACAGATTGCCAATAAATTATTTGTGACACCGCAAGCAGTTTCAAAATGGGAACGAGGTGAGTCTTTCCCTGATATTGAAACTCTCGTCTTGTTATGTTATGAATTGAATATCCAGATTGATCATCTACTTAACGAATGTTTTGAATCGCTCTATCTGGATACAAAAATCACAATGGAAAACATTGAAGATTATCTCCATTCATCACGGCGTAAAGATGTTATTAATAAGGTTATGCGTGACGAACTCTTGCCGATAACGGTCACATCAATTTTTTACCTGTTGAATCAAAGGGAACGATTTAGTATTATTGACAAGATTATTGGCGATGAGATCAGTGTGAATTATGCTGAATTTATCATATTACTTAACCCCGCTGAAAGAAAACGATTACTCACCGGATTAGAAGCAAACAATTGTGTTATGTTAGATTTTATCCATTTATTAAGTCCGCTTGAAAAAACCAGATACACAAACAATAAGGAGGAAAGAGTATGAAAATACTAGCAATGTTACCCTTTTTAGAAAAAAAGGAAATTGATTTGCTGATTGATGAAGTTCTTGAAGAAAAAGTTGACATTAAACTATATCAAATATTACCCTATGCCACTGAAGAGAAAATCGACGCTATCATAAGCCGTGCCTTTTCTGATGATTCCATCGTTGTCCAGATGAAGCACTTACTACCGTTTCTCAATGAGCGGCAAATGGATGTGATGTATGAAGCTTATCGAGATGGAGTCATCAAACACTGTTGTGTTGATGAAAACGAAATGCTACCGTACTTAAGCAAGGAAAAGATAAAAACGATCTTTGAAGAACAGCTTAAAAAAATGAATTTAGAAATCAAAGAAAGCATCAAGAAGGCTTTTGATGAAATCAATCCAGATGAAAAAGAATAACGCAAAGTTTCTGCGCTATTCTTTTTTTATATGAAAAATCCGATGAATGAGTTTGCTAAACAGGTTGTCTATAATTAATATTAATCAACTTGCTTGATTTGAAATTTCTTTTGAATTTCCTGAACTGACACTGGCTTTGAATAATAATAGCCTTGCACATAGGTTACTCCAAGTTCTTTTAATAATGAAATTTGGGTTGCGGTTTCAATTCCTTCTGCAACTAATATAAATCCTAAAGATTCACAAAGTTTCAGAATCGTGTGATAGATAATCTTGCCTTTACTGTTTAGAAATTTGTCAGCAATTGATTTATCGATTTTTACATAATCAACTTGAAAATTCGTTAAATAATTAACGCCTGCCTGGCCAGTTCCAAAATCATCAATAGCCGTGTAGATTCCTAACTTCTTTAGGCTCTTCAAAGAATCAATGACAAGATTTTCTTTATCAATGAATACATTTTCGGTAATCTCTACCCCGATTAGATTTGGTTCCACATCATGCTGATTCAACAGTGTTTCAATATATTCCGAAATTGTTTGATCATATAATTGAGTTTCTGAAAAATTTATATAAACCGTTAAAGGTTCATACTTTTCTTTCCATATAGCTATTTGTTCAATTACTTTTTTAATTATAATTCTTCCGATTTTGATCATCAATCCATTTTTTTCAGCAATAGGAACAAATATGCTTGGAGATAAATTTGAGCCCTTTATCCTCAATAAAGCTTCAAGAGAAACTATCGATTCTTTGTCAATATCGAATAAAGGTTGATATACCATTTCAAACCCATCATTTTCTATGCATTCTTTAAGAGTTTCAAGCAATTCTGAAGATAGTAATATATCTTGTTTCATTTTTTGAGTGTAGAAAATCACTTTTGTGGATACTGACTCTTTTGCTATTTGCATTGCTTTTTCAGCGTTATCAATTATCGTTTCGACATTCTCTCCATCCTCTGGAAAAACTGAAGCGCCAACGCTTGCGTATAGTTGACACTTAAATAGATCAATTACGATATCGTCATTAAATATACCTAGAATGAGTTGAATGCACTGATTAACATCTTCTTGATTCTCAATTCGAAAAGCAATTACAAACTCGTCTCCGCCATACCGCGCTACTATGGATTCTTCACAAATAATGTTTTTCAGATTGTGCGACAATCTGATCAATAGTTCATCGCCAAATGCATGTCCTTTTAAATCGTTATAATGTTTGAATTTATCAATGTCTAAAAATAGAATTAGAAAATGAAACGACTGCTTCACCCATTTTTCGATTTCGTTGAGAAGCCCTCTTCTGTTATACAAATCAGTAAGATAATCGTGATTTGAAATATACCGACTTTGCTCTAGATTCGATAGAATTGTCTTATTATTTTTGTCGATTGTATCGATGTATTGATAAATCGTATTATACAAACCATAGAAAAGATTTCGACTATTGTACCCTTTTCTTGTGTTTTTTGAATCACTTAACACAAAGTCATTCAAATGTTTAAGCGGCCGTCTAATTATGATAATCTGAAAAAACACAAATAGTGATATGACCCCTATAGCAATAATGAATATCGCAAATAGTGTCGTTGTCTTATAAAAGTTCAAACTCGATAAAGAAACGCCGACTCCAATCAAACCAATGATTTGATCATCATAATGAATTGGCGCGGCAATCTCATAAATGGTCTCTTCTATTTTGTCATAATACCATTCAATACCAGTTGTCACTCCACCAAGAGTTTCCTCATATTGCTCGTCTCCGCTATAGTCGATTCCAATATCATCAATGTCGGTATCCGCAATAGCGATATAGTCCGTACTCACAATCAAGGCATACAACAATTCATCATGTGTTTCAATGTAGTTTTCGATGATTTTCTGATTTTCAAATGAACTCATTCTTGCCTGTATTGTATCCAGGAAAGTTGAGATCTCCACAAAGCTACCGTCATCAGCTCTAAATAAAACATTTTTGAGGTAACCGTCAATATCAATTCCTAGTCTAACTCCTTCGACGAAAAAATCCAAACCACTTGTCATAAAATTATATATCGCATCACCAACTTGTGCAACCCAACCAATATATTGATTGTTAGCGTCATATATAACAACTCCAGCTGAATTGTAATACCAAATATTATCGACATTCATCATATCAGCAATTTCAAATAAGTAGTCATTACTGAGACTGTCTTTGTTCGATAATACTAATCTTGCTGTCGACATGTTTTTCTCGTCGACATCTTCAAGTATCTGATCGCGAATCTCATAAGACAATGAAATTTGCTCAGAAAGAGTCTCGACTAAAGATGATGAGTTTATGAATAAATCTTTCTCATAGTTTGTTATTAACATTGAGTAAAGGAAAGCTCCAACAATGCCAATAAAAAATGCGAAAATCATAATTGGAATTGTGATTAACTTTCCCGTGTTCACGGCTCGATCTCTCTTCAAATTAATCGTTCACTCTCTTTCGTCGCTATATTATCAGATGCATGATGGAAATAACTAGAAAGTCCATCCAATTCATCTTCCAAAATTATGCAATGTTAAGTCTTGATGCAAAATGAATAGATTGAATTATATTGAAACAATAGATAAAAAATCAATCATAATACATGGTGTTAAATTGGCACAAACTCACTAGTAATCATTAATTTGTGTTTTATTTTATCGTAATTTTGAATATAATGCAACCTAAATTACACTTTTCAAACAATAATATTGCGTAAAATATAAAAAAGATGCTCTGGATTATTAGATGCTTCCAAAAAGATAGTGGAGGGAACCAATTAATTACATATAGTATTTATTTTATTTATAAAATACTCAGGTCACTTTTTCAAATGTTTTTCTGGCATAAATCCAATAAAAAAACTGAAATGTTAAAATTTCAGTTTTATGGTGTTAGTATAGTTTAGTAGTCACAAAGAGTAAGAATCAGTGCGGAAACCGAATCTTGTATTCTTCTGTCATGTCATACTAAGTTTAATGTGTTTTTTATTAGATTAATAGTGTGTTTCACTTTCGGGTTATCTCAAGTATACTGTTTTTGGGCTAGGAGCTTACACCTTTTTAAACACTCTGAGTAAAACTAGGAAATATTATTGGCATTATGACTGTGTTGATTAAATAGAGCAATGATATATATGCTATACGCACATGATACATTGGGACCCTGCTGCTATATTTACTTGCCAGTCCAAAATTCAATCAAGGCTATTTCCGATCATAAAATTCATTCGTTTTGTATTCAGGTTCTTCAGCTTTTTCAAATACTCTTTGGTATAATGTATTTACCTCAGTGCTGTCATGGTCGGGAAAATGAGTGGCTAGATCAGGAAAAGATGATATGGTTCCAGTCCAAGTGATATTGACTATTTGTACGGTGGAAACTTTTTGAATAACAGCGCCTGCATCTATAGTATCCAATATGCTAAGATAACCATCTAACATCGCCATCTCGCTATCTAGAAAATATGCATTTTGCAAATCTAGCGCTTCAACGTATGCTTTTGCTTCCAGTTCATCCACGAGAATTTCTAGGATATCATCCCCGTTTTGATCAACATATTTTACTTGATCGTTATCAATTTCAGCTGTCCAAGAATTTTCGCCAATATGGATATGCTTGGCAAATACTTTCTGATTTGGAGTGTCATAATCGATGATTAGAAAATTTGGATTGTCAACAGATAATTGCTGGTCTTCAACAACTTCGATTTCTCCCCAAACGGATGGCAAGTAATATAATTCCATTGAAATTTGGTTAACATTGTATGGTTCATTGCTGCGATATACAAACGACCCCTTGGCGACATATATATCGCTCATCAAGGCATAACCGACTGGCTGTGAAACAAATGTCATTTCTTGTTTGTCACATCCGACTAGCATCAATACAAAAATGAAGATCAAAGAGAAAATACTTGCTTTTTTCATACAACCCTCCAGGTGCTTTTTATATATTATATCAAATAAATTTATTGCTTGATATATAATATTTGAATATTTAACTAAATCACCAATATTCTCTTTCTATTTGCATTTTATCGCTTAGGTGGGGGATGTATCTCGCTTTTTCATCGCAGCACTTTTCACCCCAGCTAACTGTTATTAAATTTATATCTTTTCACAATAATTAATCATCCTTTCAATGTAAAACTTAATCAAGGAACACTTTTTAATTGATTTAATAAATTGTATAATATCAATATAAGGGGATGATAAAAATGAAAATATTAACTTTATACTATTCAAAATCAGGAAACACAAAACAAATCGCAGAAGTAATTCATAGTGTTGCTTTAATTGATAATGATGCATCAATTAAATCCATCAATTAAATTAGAGCTGCTGAATTAAATAACTATAATCTAATATTCTTAGGAGCACCTTGCCATCACTCAACCTTGGCCAAAGAAATGTTATCATATCTTAAAACAATACCCGCGAATCATACTTGGACTTACATCGTTTTCTTTTCCCAATTCATTTGAACTCATTTCTCCAGATAATAATAATTTCACATATTCATATTTTGCTTCCTTGCTCCAGTATCGATTCGTTCCACCCTTCGGTCTTCCCATTTTTTATCCCTCCTTTGTGGATAACTATATTTAATCACTCTTTCCTTAAAAAATCCAACACAGACAGGATTGAATCCCTTTTAATACCAATACAATAAAATTACAAAAAGAAAAAGATGTTAATAAACACATAGTTTTTTTGTGTCTACTAACATCTTATCACTTCAAATTTTTGATATCCGCTTTTTTCTACATAAAATAAACAAAAACGGCTCAGTTGAGCCGTTTTTATCAAAGTTATAAACTTTGTATAATCATCGTGGTGGAGCTGGTAGTCCCCGAAGTTTATCCGCATCAATAATATTAATTACTTTATTTCAACATAATTAATTTATAAATTTTTAATTTTATAAACTGTCTTATAAATCTCTATATTTTTTGTTCTCCAGGGGGGATTACGTATCCCACTTTTTCATATTAGAGTGAAAAAAAACGAAACGTCTCTAGTCTCTATATCTTTTTGATTCTATGTTTCAAAAATGGAAACATATCAAAGATGCAGGTCACTAATTTTTCGCATCCAAATTTCAAAACATCAGTAACTGGAAGATGATAACGGGCTTCGTATTGACAAATGGTATCGGTTATTTCCAAATTAGACATGTTTTGGTGATTGAGGGTGATGGCTATTACCTTTGACTTTGAAAAAGTTTCGATAATTTCAATTTCACTCTCGAGAGAAGGCATTGGCATGGAATTGAAATCACCCAAATGTAACCGCTTGGGAGGGTGTTGAACGATTATTCCTTGCGGTCTGGCTCCCCGCACGATTATGCAGGAACTGATGTAAGCGGGATGACTTATTGATCCCTGACCTTCCACGATGATGATGTCCGGTTTTTCTTCATTATAAGCTTTCAGGATCTGATTTTCAACTTCTCCAATGGCGTATTGGGAAGGCATAGCATCCAAAGGGATACCATATTTGGCCCCCTGAAGCAAACCGGTTTGTCCCGTAGCAATAAAAGCCACCCTTAACCCTCTCTCTCTCAGTGCCTGGACAAGAAGGATAGCGGTGGTCCGCTTTCCGACAGCGCTGTCGGTTCCGAGTACGCAGATGACTGGGACTTTGAGGTCAAAAATACGACCCGTGAAATTGTGAAGGGTTTTTCGAGGAGGGGTCCTACGGATATCGATGATCTTGACTCCGTATTGTTTGGCTTTTTGGACAAATTCGTCATCTTCTGAAAGTAATTCATAAAGGGGATTTATGACATTCATCCCTTGTTCCATGGCTTTGAAAAAAACGTCCCGATCCTCTTCTAGGGTTAAAAACGCAGAAAGAGGAGCCATTCCATAGATGAAATAGGCCGGAATTTCGGTTAAGCAGTCAAGAGCTTCCGTCAATCCCGAGAAAATAGGAATCCCATTGTGTTTGCCATCAAGAACTTCCCCCGCATCCATCCCGGCTTTTGTACTGTCGATGATTCCCTTTATTTCATATTTTAGGGAAACCCTGACCAAACCGTTGGCGGTTTTTCCATCCATGAGTCCAAAGTTACCTTCGCAATAGACTAATGCGGTATTTTTCATTGAAGATCACCTCGATTATTTCCACTTTCAGCCTCATTATAGTAGCGATTGTTTGGCATGTAAAGAAAAAACATCGAATTCATTGTTTACTTTGGGGAAAAGACGCCAGACTTTGTCCAGAAATCTTCGGCAACCTTTCACGCCGTTTTCGTTCCAGGGCGTTGGCATGCTGACACCTTCAGACAAAGAGAAAATATACTACTCACTCAACTAATCAATTATTTTTAGAAATGTCAACTTTTAAAATGTGATTTGAACAAAAAAAGCGCTATTTTTAGCGCTTTATTGATTTTTGTCTTGTCAGTTGCAAGTTTATCATGAAAATAAGCCAATCCACGCAAGTTTATCTATATGACA
Source organism: uncultured Candidatus Izemoplasmatales bacterium (assembly GCA_964557695.1). Classification (GTDB taxonomy): domain Bacteria; phylum Bacillota_I; class Bacilli_A; order Izemoplasmatales; family Hujiaoplasmataceae; genus JAAYZB01. Next base: position 10,101 of record CAZLAQ010000029.1, read on the forward strand.
TTCGCAAGTTGCTTTTTTCGAAAGTAACTCGTATGCATATGGCATCACAACCCTCTGTTTAATTTCCATACCAATCCCGAATGTATTTACTCATTATTTGACAAGAAATAAATTAGGGATCTAATATCTGGATCTAGAAGTGTCAAAACATCTTGTTTGACGGTTTCGGACCTAAAATACACATTATTATATGTTATTTTTTCATCTACCATTTGAAGCCCATCTTCAAGGGTTTGATTAATCAAATCAACTGATATTTCATTAAAAGAGAACGTTAATCCATATGAAGATAAGTTTAGAATTTGATCTGTTAATTCTGACTTTTCATACATTTTAGCAAGTCTAATGTTTGCGAACATTGGATTTAGATCAACGTTTAGCTGGTCATCTCCATAAACATAAAGATTCTGTTCGTCTTTGAATATTCCATCGCCTTCTTGTATGTTTGATGCTTCCATATTTTGAACAATGACATAATCCCATCCGGTAGCTTCAAGCATTTGCCATCTAATTTGAACAAGTCCTTCTGGTATATATCCGCCTTCTTCATAGCCAATAGTAAAGTCATTATCATTGCTAAATCCGACATTTTGAGCATCCAAAACGCCACTAATAAATTTATAAAAGAATTCAGTTTTATTTTGTAAATCATAAAAAATGATATTTTCCTCACCATTATGTAACGAGTAAGAAGATTGCTTTCCAACCGAAAAATCATAACAGGTATAGGTAATCCAGTCACCTTCTAATGAATTAATGACAGTTAAATGATCGCCTTCCAAAAATTCTTCATAATTGTAATCTAACTGGTTTTCATATATAACATATTGAAAGAATACAAGATGGAATAATCCAGCCTCATCAAATCCAATTTTCAGGAATTGATCCATGTCAGCACTGATATAATGAATTATAATGTGCCCGTCTAAAACGTTGTAAAACGTCACAGATAAAGTACCAAAACTTTCCGAATCTACGATTTGAGTTTCTTCTAGAACTAAATTATCAAAATCACAAGAAGACTGAATTTCTTCTAAGATGAGTTGGTATTCAAATATAAAGTCCATACTTAAAGTAGAATCAATTACCAGGGTTTGGTTATTATATACTTCCATAAAGTCTTCGGGATAATATATAGTACCTGGATCTATCTCTGATAGCTTTAACATTGGAGTTTTATGACTTAAACTTGTTGTTTCGGTATTTTCTCCCATCATTTCAGAAACCATTTCATCGATTTTTTCTACCACAAGTTCATACTTTTCTATAAATTCTGAAACTGAGTCATTAAAAAAACCTGATCCAGATGATAGCGTTGTTTCTGATTGATCGAACGTAGTGGTTGTTTCAGACAGGTCAAAGGTGGTAGTTGTCTGTGACTGGTTAAAGGTGGTATTTGTTAAATCACTAATCGCTACGCACCCACTTAAAAAGAATAGCATTAATATAATCAACCATTTCTTCTTCATTTTCCTTCTCCCTTTTTTTTCGTAATAATCTATAATGAAATTAGTCTGTAAGCGAACTAGTATAGTGTGTCCTGCCATTTCAATGTTTATCATAAGGAATATTCAAGAAATCCATTATCTTTAGTATAATATTTTTTCCATATAAATGAAACACACTTGTGATTTTTTCATTAGATTTTTCTCATATTATTTCTTAATGAAACTGGAATTTTGAAAATTCCAGTTTTTCGTGTCCAGCAACAAACCTATATTCATTTAAAATATTGAAATTTTGCTCAATATAAAAACAAGTTCAAACCTCGAAATGGCCAGAATAGGTCATCGTTGTCAAGCCAAGAACTCGTTTTTTTGATATTAACTGTACTAGGAGTATTAAGTGGAAATTTGGATAAAAGGATTGTGCTTGAAGCACTAAAATTTGTGTCTTGTCAGTCGCAAGTTTATCATGAAAATAGGGCAATCCACTCAAGTTGCTCTATATGACATTCGCAAGTTGCTTTTTGGAAAGTAACTCGTATGCATATGACAAAAATTCCCCCTGTTCAATTTACATACCAGTCCAAGTTGTGCGAAGTGCTTTATACAAGTTCATCTACCAATCTCTCATTAGATCATACAAGAAGGCATTTTTATATAATATTTCTTTTCCAACTTTTTCTTCAATCAAAAACCCGTTTTTTACTAATTCTTTTAAGTGGCTTGTTGCTGTATTCCTTGATATTCCCATTTCTTGGCGGAAGTATTCATTCTTGGTGTAGAAATCAAAAAACAGGTATTGAACCAATTTGTGAGAGTAAATTTTTGGACACTTGAGAGTAATTTCTCTTTCTGCATTCTCCATTTGTCGAGAAAATCCATCGATGAAGTGAATTGTAAAATCACTCATTGATGCAATTCCTTCAAGGAAATATAGGACATATTTTTTATATACACTTTCATCTTCTCTCATTTGCTGCAAATACTCATAATATTTATCTTTTTTTTCATTGATGTATTTACTTAGATACAAAATCGGCATGCTAAGTTTGGACATCATTACCAAATACAATATGTTGATGATTCTCCCCGTTCTACCATTTCCGTCATGGAAAGGATGTATGGATTCAAACTGATAATGAATCATTGCCATTTTGATAAGCGGATCAATATTGTCCAAATCAGGAGTATTGATATATTGTTCTAAATTTGATAAATAGTCACGTATGTCTTTTTCGTTTTGCGGAGGAACATGCAAAATTTCCTTTGTCTTTGTGTTCAAAATTACTGTCCCTGGAATTTTGCGGATATCTCCAGTTCCAGGTTCTATGATTCGATGGATTTCAGAGATGATGTTTGTAGAAATGAATCCACTTGTATTAATCAACTCGAACCCACGCAAGATGGCCCTTCGGTAACTCACTACTTCTTTTGCTGCTGAATTGCTGTTTTCGTCAAGTGCTACTTCTTTGAAAATCTCATCAAATGTAGTGACTATATTTTCAATCTCTGAAGATTCCTTTGCCTCTCCAATTGTGATTGCATTCAAAATTACCTTCGGATTAGGTAATAAACGAAGAATTCCGTTTAACTCACCGATTCTGTTGTTTGCTTTGCTTAGCGCTTTAAGTATTTCTATATCATCGAAATCATAATTAAATGGAAGCTTGTTCATATTATCACCTCATGCGCAGATTTTATCATATGTTGTGCACGTTGTCAATACGTGACCAAAATAATATAACACTCTAGTGGAATTTCATTTCATTTTTCTATAATCGATCAATTCATAAAAAATCTGGAATATTAGAAATTCCAGATTTTCTGTTTTGCACCTAATTATTTTTCATACAGTTATATAACAGAAACTAAAATGTTTACCCACACCAGCTGCGTGGAAACTATCTGATTGCTTTCAAAAATTCTGTTGAATATACCATAGTAACATATAAAAAGGTCAAAAATATGTTCCCTAACTCCAGGTTAAAGGCCTTATCCTGGAAAGTGGGAACATATAAATCGTCAATATGTTCTCACACACCAACTGTGTCGAGTGGTGCCAAGTGCTATATAAAAGTGCCTCGACTTTCCCGAAGTAACATATTTTTGGACCTATTTATGTTTACACACACGAGACTTTCTTATGGTAAATTGTTCCGAAGTAACATATTTCGTCATAAATTCAACGTGTTTTCAACTTCAAATCCCATTGACCGTACTGGGTTGTATGACCTATTTTAATACAATTTTACACCCCTAGCGAAAATTTTTACACCCCCACTCGAAAAAATTACACCCCCAGAATTATGGCTTTGTTTAGCCTTTTTATTTTGTGGTGCTTTTTAAACAGTAATTTTTTTGTGTCAAAATAGGTTATTCCACTATCTGCTTATTGTGGGGTGTTGAACCCTTGTTTATGCTTGTTATATGTAATGTCACTTACTCAAGTAAACCAATATCTAGCAACATATTATCGTATGATATTATGTACTTCTGATTTAATTCAGCTGAGATTGTTATCTGCTTTTGATTATAATCCATAGTAATATAATCCGGATAGTATGTACTGTAAAAGTTAGCAACTTCCTCCCATGTTAATGAAGTTGTCGAATGAAATTCCCCTAATATATGATTTGAATATGTTCCTAGCGAAAAAAACTCACAAGGCACAATAGGAATATTCGTTTCATTATTTACTCGTGTATATGAAGGAAACAAAGAATATTTCTCGACACCTTTTGTTTTAGTTAAGTAATAGATTGAATCATTTATATTCAACATATATATCGTTAAATCATTTATCTGGTACTCGGCCACATATGAATCTTGAGAACCCAGGTATTCAACAAATTTATTATCATTTGTCACTTTAAATAATACTGAACTTCCCGTAAAAGTAAGTTGATATACAGGATATTCAATTACTTTTTCATATCCCCCATAATTCTCGCTATAAATACTATTGTTAACCAATCCAATCTCATTATTTCTTATTGTAATTGGAATATTATCATGAAATCCGTCATTGATTGTTAAGATGGTAAACAATGCGATAGCCACAAACATTGTAATCATAACATATTTGTATATGCGTAAATATAATCCTCTTCTTGAAGAAGTTACCTTGGATAATCTTTTTTTAATGCCGATAACATATACTAGCAATGTGACAAAAACTAATGCAATTAATATAAATATATTCATAATATTATGATTCCCCTTTCAAAAACTTAACATGAAGAAGGTGAATATGACATTTTCATATACGAACCCACTGTAAACTCACTCAAGTAATAACGGGAATAATCGTTATCTCCTTGAAGACACAAGTTCACAATAAACATATCATCGTTATATCCATAAGCAATAGCTGTATGGTAAACATATTCATTTGGCCAGACTTCATCAACATGTCCACCAAAAAATATTATTGATGGTGTATCATTATCAATTGCATTCCTGATAGTATTATTCAACGGTATGAATGACCAATTTATTGAAAAATCATCTTTATCTACATTTTCATTGCTTTCCAGATAATCCCATGTAAGATTTTTAATCCTTAAAGCTGTTGAACCAAAATTCCCATTAGGATCTGAAGGGTCTCTTCCATCTAATTGAATTAAATAATCATGAAAATCTTGGTTTGTTCCCGTTGGCTCTGATGGATCATCAATGTCATTTTCATACTGTGCTGGGACAACATAATTATTAAACATTTGATCAAAATATCCTAAATACACTGCTAAGGCTACATATCCACATTCACCATATTTATTTTCAGGCATATTCTCTTGTAGCCAATCAAAATACCATCCAAATAATATTTCAACATCACCGTTAGTTGTTGACGTTGTTGAAACTATGGTTGAATTATTAGCATCATCTAATAACTTTTTTGAATTTGTAATGTTTCTTGATATTATATTCTTCATACTTGCCTCATAAGCCACCTGATATTCAATGGATTCTTCATTTAACTGATACTGTCCTACACCAAAATAATACAAATCTCCTTTTAAGTTTTTGTATGGAGAAATAGCGGATGGTGTGATTTCTAAGAAAATCTTTGCTTCTTTATAATAAATCATGTATCCTGAATCTTCTAATTCAAACAAAATGTACGATTTTTCTTGACTTCCATCAAGACTTTTCATTGTATCAACTTTCTTGTCAAGACCCATTTGTATAAGTTTCTGATTAGCAATTTCAAGAAAGCTTTTTGGTAACTCCTCGTTCTTAGCTAATACCGTATTTGAAAAAATCCCAATAAATAGCAGCAGCAAGATAACCAATGATATTTTCTTCATAAATGTTCCCTCCTTAATTTTTGTTATTCTTATTACAATTTCATATATTTTACATAATCTTCATCTTTAATCTTTTTTAACTGCATAAATGTGTATTGTCCATTGAATTTTTTAAGTGTTTTACTTAAATCTTTGTCTTCTCTAAACCTGTCTGCCTTAATTTGACAACCTTCGTATATTTTGTTGAATAACTCTTCATTCTGTAATATAAGCTCAAACTTGAATTTTATTGCTAATTCAAATAAATGTTTCTTAAGTTTGCACATAATGTCATCTACTGAATCTAATTTCTTATCCTTGTAATATGAAACAACCATACATTCACCACCGCAAACATATTTTGCTTCACAATCTTGACAATGTTTTCTTTCTGATTGAATACTCCAGAAATGATTCATCTTGTCTTGATTGAATCCTGTATCTAGTGTGCCAAGTTCCATCTCTTCTATTCCAATACTTCCTGGACAAGCAATGATTTTCTTATCTGGTGTTAAAGAAAATCTTCCAAGACCAGCATCGCATCGAGTGCTAACCTTATGATTTAGTATGATTCTCTGGATAAATTTGCCAAAGTAGTCATCACCGTTTAATAAAACACTTAGATGATCTAGTTTACCTTTCAAAGTCTTCTGTAAGATGTATTTGTATAGTATTGTGTATTGATGTTTTATCTCCTCAATATTGTCTTCATTGATGCCTTCTATACCATGATCAAGACTACGGACCGGTTTGATACTGATGGTGGTAAAGAACTTGGATAATGTCTTGAATGCTTTGACAAGATCCATCTTACCAGTGGTCAAAGTTACAGCTGCGCCGAGATATTCTCTATGCTTAATCTTCTTGACATTCTTGATAATCTGTCTATATGTTCCCTCTTGTTTCTTGTTCACTCTATTTGCATCGTGTGATTCTTGATATCCATCAATACTAATACCAAATATATATCCAGCTGATTGTAGTTTATCTACATTCTCTTTAGTAAGTAATGTTCCATTAGTGACTAACATTGGAAGTACTTCTTTACATATTTCATTACTCATAGAATGGCAGTATTCAGCCAACTCGATGATGAATTCCATTTTCAGTAACGGTTCTCCAGATCCGGTTGGATCTACGATGAATTTCTCTGCTTGTGGAAACCCGGAAATAATAAAACCGATGAAACGTTTTGCTTCATCGATAGTAATATTCACATCAGGTTTGTCTTGCATGAAGCAGTATTTACATTTCATGTTACACTTACTTGATGCATGTAGGCTTATGTATATTGGTTTGAATTGGTAGAGCTAAGGGGAATTGAACACCTGCCCAATTCCAGTTATTGGCCAATTTCTCTCTAAATCGGGTATTTTTAAGTTCCCTTTTACGGCCAGATTATACCATATTTTGATTATGGTGTATATATATAACAATAAATTTATTTTTACATGATTCCAAAAAAGTGGTGTCCAAATAGTTGACATAGTATATCTGAAATAATTGCCATATATCATACTAAATAAATCGTTTTCATGTTAATTCAAAGATAAAACACTTGGTTTTTGGTAAATAATTAACTATGAAATGGAATCAAAATTGAATGCGCACCGCAGAATTTCTGCTGTATTTAGCCATCAATTATGGAATCATATATTTGGACACCCCAATTAGAAACACTATAAATTATCATTATTTTTTGAAAATATCGATTATTATATTGTACAATTTTCTCATTGAATAGGAGAACTGGACAATGAGAAAACAAACAAGCGAAAAGGTAAGGAACAAAATTGTCAACGAGTATTTTAAAGGAGAGCATGTCGTAAATCTCTGCAAGAGATATCGAGTCAAGAAAAGTGCTCTGTATTCCTGGATTCTAGTTAAGAAAAAAGTGATAAGGAAGAGCAATTTCGAATCAACGCTTGAAAACAAGATCAATGTCGTCACAATTGCACTTAACGGTAAATCAATTATACATATCTGCAAGAAATTTCAGTTGAAAAGAAGCACACTTTATTACTGAATTAGTAAATACCGTTCAAGCATCGAAAACAATACTGTTATCAATAGAAAGAAAAAAAATAGAAAAAGTATCGAGAATGAAACAATCCATTATAATTTTGAAACGCATGTCGGTATCCGAAAATATGTGTTTGATGGAGAAAGTCGAGTTGGTCAAGTCGCTTTCGCCAAAACATTCTTTAAAACTTCTGTGCGAATTATTTAAATTGAGCAAATCAACCTATTATTCTTACCAAAATAAGAAAATGCCGACATATCTTGAACGGGACAAAATGCTTAAAGTAATGATAAAAGAAACATATCTCAGGCACAAGAAACGAATCGGAGCCATTAAGATCAAACATGATCTTCTGCTTCAAGGACAACTTGTAAGCTTGAAAAAAGTGTTTCAAATAATGCAAGGACTTCAGATAAGAATGATCACTCTCAAAAAGAAGCCATTTATCGTATTACATAAAAAGACAAACGAAAACCTCAAGAATCTTCTAAATCAACAATTCGAACAAAAAGCTCCAAACATCGTTTGGGTCAGCGACATCACCGAAATCAAGATTAAACAGAAACCCGTCTATCTGTGTGTGATAATCGATCTTTTTTCAAGAAAAGTCGTTGCCCATCAGGTTTCAAGAAAAAACAATACTAGGCTTACGATGATGACTATAGATCAGGCAATCAAGAAACGCAAGCTAAAACCTAATATGTTTCACAGTGATCGGGGTGTGCAATACACATCCTTTTTATTTCAGGAGCATCTACAAAAAAAAGATATCTCACAATCATATAGTGCTCCCGGATACCCATATGACAATTCCGTCATGGAATCTTTTTTTTCTTCTTTCAAAAAAGAAACCGTGAAAAAAATGATTCCATTCACTATCATTCAAGAATATATCAAGATGGTGAATGAATACATTACTTATTACAACCACGTTCGATTTCATCGAGGTATTGGCATGCTGACGCCAGTAGATAAAGAAAAAATATATTACTCACTAAATTAAACAATATTAATTAATAAAAAAAGCGCTATTTTTAGCGCTTTATTGACCTTTGGTGGAGCTGGGGGGAATTGAACCCCCGTCCAAAATAGCCAATCATTTGACTTTCTACATGCTTAGCTCTCTGATTTTTCTCATTATCCAACTGTCAGAAAACAAACTATCGGACAACCAGTCCTATTCATCTCGCTGGTATGCCTAAGACTGCGACATACTTCACTATCCTACTAAGCTGCAGTTCGCTCAGGCCCGCAGGCTGGCAAGAGAGAACCCGCTACTTCTTCTTAAGCAGCGAAACTGTAATTTGAGTTTCCGGTTATGTTTAACCGTGCATTTTTAGATCTGCCGATCGCATGCTTATCAAATTCGTACTATCCTGTCGAGTCCAGAACAGCCCCATATAATCCGTCTAGTTCTTG
>CAZLAQ010000030.1:0-19059 GCA_964557695.1 uncultured Candidatus Izemoplasmatales bacterium
CCCTATAGTCACAGTCTTTTTTCAAAGAGTCCGTTCTATAGGGTACATTTTAAAAAACAAGCGTTTTTATTTACGAGTATGCCATATTTCTGCATATATTACAAAATCAATTTATTAGCCTTTTTTCATTAAATGATTATATTGAACGTTCGCATATACGCATTTAATTGTCTAATTGTTCGCATATATAATTTTATTCGGAGGGATGCGCATGAGTTACGCAAAATACAAGTTCGCTGATCTCACGATATTCATCGCTTTGGCTTTGCTATTTTCTTTTATAAGTGAATACGCATATTTAAAAATTAATAACCCTTTGGTATATTTGAATTTTGGATTGCTGATTTCTGCGATTGCAATTGTCAGATGGGGTTTTTGGGGATCGCTTGCCTATGCTTTCAGCGGAATACCGCTTTTGATTTTCCGCTCCGGAGAAGCTGAGTTATGGTTTCAAATCCTATATTATGTTTTTGCTAATATGACGATTGGAATTTCCGTTCTTTTATTCAAGTTTTTAGGCAAGGATAAGATTCACAAATCATTTTTCCATGCTTTATTATTTTTGGGAGTCATATTTATTTCTGTTACAATCGTTAAAGGCGTTTTGTTGTCATTTTTGGCAGGCGATCTTTTTGGACAGATATACAGTTATTTTTTAGCAGAGTCATTCAATATGGTTATCACTGTTCTTGCATTTGTTTTTATCAACCGATTCAGCGACGGTCTTATTGTCGATATGAAAAGCTATATTATCTCAGTACAGAGGGAGAAAAGCGAACATGACTAAATCACCTGGGATGCAAAAAATTATCAACCATTTCAAATCGGAATGGCAATTGTATCTATTGCTGATTCCCATGTTAATCTGGTTTTTGCTATGGGCATATAAACCGATGACCGGGTTGTTGATTGCATTTAAAAATTATCGCCCGATCGATGGTGTTTTAGGCAGTAAGTTTGTTGGCCTTTACAATTTTAAGCAGTTGATTTTTACAAGCATGTATGCTACAAGTTTCTGGGGCGCGTTTCGGAACACGTTTCTTATCAGTATCTATGGTTTGATTTTCGGTTTTCCTTTTCCGATAATCTTGGCATTATTGATAAGTGAAGTCTCCCACGATTTTTATCGAAAAATCTCACAGACAATCCTATATCTTCCTCACTTTCTGTCTGAAGTCACGATCACCGGCTTGGTATTGACCTTGCTTTATTATGGTGCTGACCATACGGGAATTCTTGCCAAACTATTATATAACTGGAATTTGGTAGAGCCAGCAGTCAGGGTAATCGAAACTGCCAAGTATTTCCGTCCGATGTATATCATTACTGGACTATGGAAAGAAGCAGGATATAATTCCATCGTCTACTATGCAGCCATCATGGGTATTTCTCCCGTGCTTTACGAAGCCCTGAAAGTCGATGGCGGGAACAAATTTCAAGAAATAAGATATGTCACTTTTCCGGGCATGGCTCCGACGTTGATCATTATGTTGGTCATCAGAATTGGAGGTATGCTGGCAGTTGGCTATGAGCGGATCATCTTGCTTTACAATGCTTCGACATATTCCACTGCGGATGTCATTTCCACGTTTGTGTACCGAATAGGATTGGAAGGAAGCTACATGTCACTTGCCGGAGCTGCAGATTTTTTCAATACGATTATCGGGTTCATCCTGGTGATCGGAGCGAATTTTATCAGCCGACGAGTTTCAAGTACTTCGTTGTGGTAGGTGACATATGGAAAGATTAGGAAGAAGCGACGTTATCTTTAAAATTATCGCATATCTTATGATTTCGGCACTCGTAGTGGTCGCATTGTATCCGCTGATCTATGCGGTGAGCGCCTCTATAAGCGGCAGAGCGGCTTATGAGACTGGGCAAGTAGTGCTATTTCCGGTTGATGTCGATTTTCAGGTATACAGGATTCTTTATAATCGAAATGGATTTTGGATTTCATACTCGAACACTTTATTCTATACGGTATTTGGAACAATGTGGAGCATGTTCATTTCTACGACAGGTGCATATGCCCTTTCGAAACGGAAATTGTGGTTTCGCAGACAGTTCAACTTTATGGTTGTTTTCACGATGTGGTTCAACGCGGGAATGATTCCTTCATATCTAAACTATATGGGCATGGGAGTCGATACCAGATGGGGGATTATTGTTGCTTTCGGAGTCCAGGCTTTCAACATTATTTTGTTAAGAAACTATTTTGAATCTGTGCCCAAGGAGATCGAAGAAGCGGCGAGGATGGATGGAGCCAGCGAGATACAGACGTTCACGCACATTTATCTGCCTATGTCCACTGCAGCGCTCGCGACGGTCACGCTCTTTTATGCTACAAGCAGGTGGAATGGATATTTCTGGGCGAGCGTTCTTCTGAAAAGTGCCAGTGAAAAACCCTTACAGGTTTTCTTGAGAACGGAAATCATGACCTATCGGACATTGATTGAAAATATGGTGTTCGACAATCTCACGTTCTCTCCTGATTCATATGCATATGCGATTTTGGTTTGTTCCATCATTCCTATCTTGATTATCTATCCCTACATCCAGAAATATTTTGCTAGGGGTGTTAATCTTGGTGGAGTTAAAGGCTAGGTTTTATTGCTTCGGCATTAAAAAATAAAAAAAATCCTTAAGGAGGAAAAGAATGAAGAAAGTATTAGGGCTATTTTTAGTGTTAATCGTTTCTTTCGGTCTGGCAGCCTGCGCAGGCGCGACTACAACTGGCGCAGTAACAACAACTGCCGCTACGACAGCCGCTACGACAGCTGGCACTACAGTACAGACCACGACAACAGCCGCCGGAACCACAACTACTGGTGCCGGAACGACAACAGCTGCGGTTACAACAACAACCGCTCAAGCAGCACCGGTTACATTGACAATCAAAGTTGCGGGTGAAAATGACAAACGTCTATTCACATATCTGCAAGCCAATCCACTGGAAATGCCAGACGGTTCAATCATCAATAATCAAGATCTCAAACCGATGTGGCAATACATTGAAAGTGAACTCAATTTGATTATTAATGACATTGCAGTTGGCGGTCAATCACCAGCAGACATGTTCGATTTGGCTGCTGCAAATCAATTTGCAGATGCACAAATATTTGGCGGACCGAATCTTGGCCAAAAAATCATGAGTGCGGGCGTAGATGGATACTTTGTCGATTTGTCAGCACATTTGAGCGAAATGCCAAATGTCGCGGCTTATCTAGATTCCAATCCATTGGTTTTGAGTGCGATTACGGCAGCAGATGGTAAGATCTATCATCTTCCCTATATCGCCGAAATCGACAACTACGCCAGAATGTATGAAGGCAGATACAGCTGGGTTACAGCGCTACTTGACGGAGAAGTCAATGGCGAACCATTTGTTTTAGAGACTGAAACTGCCACATTGAACGTAGCTTACGAGGCATACTGGAAAGCCGGGACGGAAGATCTACCTTATGGTGGATTGCGTCAGACTACTAACGTAATCGACTTGCAAAATGCTGCAGCAGTTGCGGGAGTGTTGTCCCAGGCTAGTGCTTTGCAAGTATTGAAAGATTACATTGACGCGACTTACCCAACTTTGGATAACCGTTCTGACCTATATCTAGGTGCAACCGGACAATACGATATTGATGAACTTGTCGCATTGTGGCGTTGCATCAAATTATCGCCATTATCATTGTCCAAAGAAGCTTACGGGAGCGCAAAAGCAGGAGCTATAATTTGGCCGTTCTATGCCAGACAAGCGAACTATCGTGAAGAAGTTCTGCGCCTGATGCTGTATTTTGGCGGTCAAAGAATTCATGGTTCCGATTCCTACGGTTCCAGATTCTATTTGGATGAAAACGGAGTATTGCAATATTCTTATTTCCAAGACGATTTCATTGACAATCTTAATCGTATCCAAGGCATGTTCACAGAAGGCTTGGTCGATGAGAAACTGTCCGGAGCAACAAATACCACCAATGTGCGGACTGCTTACATTTTCCGCGATTCAGTCGAAACACAGATGGAATTCGGTTTCATGTGCTATGACTTCACTTCTTCGACAACCGCTGCAACCAACGGCCAGGATGATGTCAAAGCCTTGTTGCCACCACTTACAACCACTCCGGTTTCAGATGGTGAATTTCTGCATTACGTTGAAAACACACGTGTTGTGAAACCTGATGGCTGGGGGATTTCGGCCGTAGCTAATGCAACACAATTAGAAGCAGCATTGAAACTTTTCGACTATTTCTTCTCGGAAGAGGGCAACAAGATTCAAAACTATGGAACTCCCGATTTGTGGAAAACTGATGAAGTTTATACTAATCCAACAGATGGAGTTGTAGGACCGAAATTTTCGGATTGGACACTTGCAAAGGCTGCAGCTGTAACAAATGGAGACATGTCATCATTCCTGAGAGACCATATCGGTGCGCAAATTCCGATTGGTTATCAAAAGGTCATCGGGTTTGAATTGCAATCTACATCAGACAATGGCATGTGGAGCTGGGATCTGTATTATAATGCAGACGGCGGCGCAGGTGTCAAGATGAATTCTTACAGTGACCCCGAGACTTATTATCAGCTGGTTCCACCGATTTTCTCGCTGACCAGCAATGAAAATGCTTTGATCCAAACGACGACAACGATGGGTTCGGATACTGCAATCACAGATAAGCTTTTTGCTTTCCTTGGTAGCAAGACTGGTGAGGGAATTCCGCAAACATCACAAGAAGTCAAAAATATGTTCATCGCAGCAGGCGTTGGCGGATACATTGTGATTTACCGTATCGCTTTCGCAAGAATGTCAGCTGAAGACTAGAATTTTCAATTGATGTATTTGTTGGTGGGGAGGGGCAAAGCTCCTTCCCCGCCTTCAGCATCATTATTTGTTTCTATTTTGAAGGAGGCCGTCATGAAGCCGTACAAAACCGTTCAGTTTCTCTCATACTTGATCTTTATGATTGGCATCTATTTGGGGTTTGCCTACACATTGTCGATGCTGACAGAAGTAACCACTCTGACATTTTTCCAGGATTTTCTTGATCCGTCGGTCAAAAACTATGTTGAGACAGCACAAATTATCAATAGCCAAGTGTTTAATCTAAGTATCATTCTTGTCGCTACCTCAGTATTGCTTTACACATTTGGGTTTAGGCGAAAAAAATTAGGATTTTTCAGACTGCTGTACTCGTTCGCGATCGGAATCTGTGCTTTGGTGATTAATATCAAGTCCTTCGGAATAATGAAGGAATTGAACGCATTATATCTTGTCACCGATACTGCCTGGCCAGTTAGTTACGGTATTCCGGCAGAACTTCTCGGCTACTACGAACCAGGAAACTTATTTGTTGGTTCCGGACCTGGTCTCTATTTGGGACTAACGATCATTTCCGGTATTTTTATCTTGGTTTCACTTGTTGGACTCTTAATCTTGATCAAGGAGAAAAAACAATGAAAAAACCAAAAAAATTATTGTATAAAAAAAACACTTTAGCTTATTCATTGATGCTTGTTTATATACTCGCATTGATTATCTATGTTATCTATGTGTTGAGATCGATGACCGTCACCTACTCGATTGCAGGTGTGTCTTTGGTCAATATCATAACATTGCTTGTCGCATTTTTAGTCGCTGAGGAAATCAAGATATACAACCGAAAATACCAAATCGTGCCTATGGTTTTCGCATCGATCCAACTGTATCAACTTGTTAATATCCCCGTAGGACTTACCGGAACCAATTTGGTCATAGTCTATATTTCTGGGATAATAGCGATTTTTTGTTCGGTCACCGCCAGTCTGGTTTCCATCTATAAGAACCGGATTCGCGCCCGTGTTATTGAAGAAAATAATGTCAAAGCCACGCATTTGGCCAAATAGGGGGATAGATATGTCACAGCTCAAGTTCGATCATATCAACAAGATTTATCCTAATGGTGTCCAGGCTGTCTTTGATTTCGATATGGAAATAAATGATACAGAATTCGTGGTTTTGGTCGGGCCATCAGGATGCGGCAAATCCACACTCTTAAGAATGGTTTCCGGACTGGAAGGCATTACTTCCGGCGTCTTGACAATCGACGGAGTCAGGGTCAATGAGAAACCGCCTGTCGACAGAGACATAGCCATGATTTTCCAGGATTATGCATTATATGGCAACATGACTGTCTATGAAAATATGGGTTTCAGCCTAACGGTAAGAAAGAGAAATTCTAACGAGATCTTCGATCGAGTTATGGCCGTATCAGACATCGTCAATCTAAACGATGAACTTAACCGTCTTCCAAAAAACCTGAGTGGCGGACAACGTCAGAGGGTTGCGTTGGGGCGTTCGATTGTTAGAAACGCCAAAGTGTTTCTAATGGATGAACCTTTATCCAATCTGGATGCTAAGTTAAGAGGACAGACCAGAAAAGAAATTATTTTGTTGCATCACAGACTGCGTCCGACTGTGATTTATGTTACCCATGACCAAGTCGAAGCGATGACTATGGCCGACCGGATGGTTGTTATGAACAATGGTCGGATTCAACAAATCGGCTCTCCGCTTGACATATACCTTCACCCCATCAATTTGTTTGTTGCGGGATTTATCGGATCACCGGCAATGAATTTTCTTTCTGGGAAAATTCAGAATGGTTGGTTTGTGAAAGACGACATTAGGCTCGAACTGACTCCGACTCAAAAAAAGGTTTTTGCAAAGACAAACGAGATTATCTTGGGGTTCAGACCTGAGCATTTGCATATCAGAAAAGATGATTCGGTTGAAAGCCTCCACCGGACGATTTCGGTAACAATCGATTATTCTGAATTGTTGGGTTCATCCGCCTCACTTAAATTCTTCAAGTCGGAAGTACAGATGGTCGCCTGCGTACAAAGCGAGGATTTTCAAGATATCGGTGCCACGATTGATTTGGAAGTTGACATGGCAAAAGCTCATTTTTTCAATGTTGACACAGAAGAAGTCATAAGGGTGGTGCAATGATGAAAAAATTGCTAGGTTTTTTTAAAAACATTCTTCATCGATTTTGGCTTTCCCTTAAAGATGAACCTAGGAAAGTCTCAGCGATTTTGATTGGTGCCAATTCGCTTTTGCAACTTGCATTGTCGCAAATTCACATCAAAGCTTTAGTCAGGGTTAAACTGACTGTGTCTGATATTGGTGCCTCTAATTTCACTGCCGGAATGCCATCGATGGGAATCGGTATGTTTAATTTTCTGTTCATTTTGTTTGGACTCGCAACAATCTTCAATGCAATCCGAGCCACAAACATTAAACGTTCGATTGTGGCTCTATTCTTTATCGGTTTGACGATTTTTTTGGGAGAAATCTATATATTGAAGGCTACTAACCCTGACAGTCTGACTGACTATGCTGATGTGAGTTCAAGTATTGTGCTGATGTATGTAGGATTTGCGATATACGCTGTAGGTGCTTTGTTTATTGTCTACAATATTTTTAAAATGCATAGAAAAGTGTGATTAATTTGAAAAAACGGATCAGCGACCAGACAATTTCATTGCTTATCAGGATGTGGGTGGCTGGAATGGTCTGTTTGTTCGTTGCCTGGACACCGATCGGTGGCGGGGAAATCGAAAGCGATGATTTTTTGTTTCAGATTATCGCCATCATCGCTTTGTTTTTGTTTTTGTCAAACATTTTGATCGTTAATCCAGTGATCAGGGGCATGTTGAAGACAAGGATCGACAAGAAGGCTTATTATGGAAAATCGGTTCTGATCAGGTCTGGGACTCATTTGTTGCATTTCGCAAAAATGCTGGCAATCACGATTTTGATCTGGTTGAGCTACATTCTCATCAATTATATTCTTGGTCTGTTTGGCATTGTTGATCCCTACGGAAGACCGGTATTGATGCTTGAGCCGATTTCTTTTGGGATCATGTATGGACTCTTTTACTTGTTGTTTGATAAATTGACAGATCTAGGCAAATATCTTATCAAGCGCAAGGAGACGAATTTATGAGTAAAACACTCTTAATTACCGATTTAAATAAACTCATTGTTGATTCCGGCAATAAGAAGAAATTCTTATTTTCGGAATTGATTAAGTTGGCAAAAGAGTATCAAAACACGACACTCTCTGTCACGCCTCCGGCATCTTCGACGACTTATATGGGAATTGCTATCTTCAATCTATCCTTGTTATATAAAATCACTGGGGACAAATGTTATCTTGATGAAGCAAAGCGCTGGATCAAGACAGTTATTTCTTATGATGTCTGGGGATATTCTTTTCTTGTCAATGTCGATTTGAGCGCTTCATGGATATTGTTCGGACTCTCACTTGGCTATCAATATCTTTATGATTCGCTTTCAGATGTTGAAAAAGATGCTGTTCGCTCCAAGTTGATCAAACAAGCTACCATCATTTTCGAATATCGGAAGAACACTTATGGACACGGTTGGTCAACCCACTATTTTCAGAATCATAACTGGATCAATATGACAGGACTTGCCACAGTCGGCTATGTGTTGCGCCCGGAATACGATAAAGCTCAGGAATGGATAGATACGTGCAAGGAGAATTTTACCCATGTTTATCCCAACCTGGCTGACGATGGATCAGACTATGAAGGCGTGCCTTACTGGCATTACGGAGTGTTATGGTTGTTGGTATACGCTGACCTGCTAAAAAAAGAAGAAGGCATCGATTATTTTCAAACCAGCAAATTTCTGCAAAATACGTTTGATTATAAAATGGCGCAAACTCTGCCAGATCTTCGCCAAAACATCAATTTTGGCGATGCCCACGACTATCGCAGCGGGCATAGCATTGCGATTTATTACAAGTTAGCTAGCGAATACAGAAACGGTTATGCCCAGTATCTAGGAAATTATGTGCTTGCTAACTGTTACGATGAAGAACAGAATTTATCCCATATCAAGCCGGGGATCAGACCCGAGATTGGCTTAGCGCTTTTATGGTATGACGAGTTGCTTCCAGAAAAGTCACTCAATGATTATCCGCGATTCCAGTTTTTACCTGATTTGGGATTGTTAGCGATCAAAAAAAACACACCGGGTGCTTCCATGATGTTATCAATCAAATGTTCAAAACCTGGAGGAAACAAACAATTTTCACTGGAAAAGGAATACTACAAGCAAGAAGTTGATTTGCTCGGATTGTCACATCAACATCCGGATAATGCACATTACCTTTTGATTAAGGATAATGAATTTTATGTAATCGATGACGGGTACAATCGAATCGTCAGAATGGAACACCATAATGTGATTACCGCAGGGGATTTGGGTTGTGATGTGGAAGATGTGAGCGATGTTTACTTGGCTTCAATGCGAAAAAGAATTGAAACCGGATCTTTTTCTGAATCCAAATATGGCGGAGAAGTAATGCTGGCCAAAACGGTGGATGAGATTGTATTCTATAGTTGTGAAAATTCGGGAATCTATCATCGAGATGCCTTAATCGACAGTTTTGAAAGAACGATTATCACTCCGAATATGGAATACATTTTGATATTTGACAAGATCTTAGCACAAATACCACACGAATATAAATGGCACTTCCATACCGATGTCGCGCCATCATTCACAAAACAAGGGTTTGACATCAAAAAAAATAGTGTTTTGCATATGCATCAGATCTTGCCAAAAACATGCACATATCTCAATAAAATCCAACCTATCAAAGCCCTATACACTCCGCAGGAACCAAATGATTTCCATCAGATTGACATGATCGACACCATCATTTGTTCTGAGAAAAACAGGGCAGAAACCTTTCTGAATGTTTTATCATTTTCCGATTTCAAATGTATCGACCACCAAGGGTATTGTGAAATTAGCTGTCAGGGAAAAAAAGATGTGCTGATTTATGAAGATAACGATGTTTTTAAAACTGATGCGAAATTTGCATATATAAAAGACTATCAAGGCAAAGCAGAAAAACGATATCTATATCAGGGAACATATTTGTTTGAAAAAAATATGCCAGAGGTTACGATCCATGATGAAATATTGTGATCCAGTTTCTTTGAAACTTGCTTTGGAGAAATTCCCTATCTACAAGGAAATGCTTGCGGAAATGGAACTTGACACCAATTTGTTCTTTGACAATTTTCACGACAGCCCGGATCAAATCAGTCAGTGGGGACACCACTATTTCTGCAAGGATGACGGCGGATTACTCACATTCGACCTAAACAAACCCCACGAACATATTTGTCCCATCTGTCATAAAAAATATCGTTCAAAGCTTCTTGATGGCGTCTGGACCTATTTTTACCGCAATCAGGCTGTTACAAATCTATGTAAAGCCGCAGTTTTGAGTTTGACGACACGCAAAACAAAATATTTGAAATACATCGAAAACACGCTTGATTTTTATGGAAAAAATTATCTCGAATTCAAACTGCACAACAAAGAAGAATCTGTCTTCTCTTCTTTGAAAGATGCCGCTTGGGGCTGTGGGAGAATCATGCCACAAGGGCTGAACGAAGCGATATTCATCATCAGGATGCTTTCAGGATTGGAAATTGTGAAGAACAAACTTGCCAAAGAACAACTTGTTCTGATTGAAAAGATGTGCCTGGAAATATTCCGAATTTTCAAATTTCAAGTAGATAAAGTCCACAACATTTCTGTATGGTATGATTCTGCAATCGCTGTGATGGGACTTTTTACCCATAATCAAGAAATGATTGATTTTGCCTTTGAAGGCGAA
Source organism: uncultured Candidatus Izemoplasmatales bacterium (assembly GCA_964557695.1). GTDB lineage: Bacteria > Bacillota_I > Bacilli_A > Izemoplasmatales > Hujiaoplasmataceae > JAAYZB01. The sequence continues at coordinate 10,704 of CAZLAQ010000030.1, forward strand.
TTTGGTCTATATCGACAATTAAAAGAAGGCATTACTAAAGACGGTTTTTGGTATGAAGGCTCGATCCACTATCATTTTTTCACACTTGAAGCCACACTCAATGCCTTGTTGTATGCAAAAGTCTATCGGTTTGTGCCTAACCGGATCTTCAAGGATTCTGTGGAAAGAATGCTTTCAAGTGCCTATGAATACGCCTTTGATAATCTGATTCTTCCCAATCCGAACGATGGATGGCCAAATATAAATCTGAAAACATATAGCTATCTTTACGATATCGCAACGAAGATTTTTGGCGAAGACAGCCACATAGCAATTTTAAACAAGAACATCATCAATGGCAAAATTGCTAGAACTGAATTGCCTTTGTCTCGTCCGTATTATTATAGAAACGAGATTTCGCTTGAACGACTGACTTTGATTCCGCAATTCGACCCAACATGCAATCACTTAATTAAGCCTAAAGCCCATAATTATAAAAATTCGCAGTTTGCCATTTTAAGAAACGACTGTGCAAATATCTTTTTCAAATATGGTCATAACGGACCTAGCCATGCTCATCCTGACAAGATGGAAATCGAAGTCATGTTAAAAGATAGAGTGCTCACGAGAGATCTATCAAATGCGGGATATGGTTCTGACTTGTGCAATGAATGGCACCGGATGAGTGTATCTCATTCAACGGTTGTCATTAATGGCAAGAATCAAATCTCAATGCATAAAGGCAGTAGTATCCATTTCCGAAGTGATTATCTTAAAGCCAGAGCAGATGATGTTTACCGTGACATGTCACTTGACTTGAGCAAACTGAAATTATCGATGAATCACGATGAAATCGTCCGTTATCTCATGCGATATCTGTCTTATACAAAGATTGAAGCCGAGAATTTGATCAAGCAACCTGAGGGCCTTCAACAATCAATCGAGAATTCAATCAAAGCAAGTCCGATTGTTGATTATATCCGCACCGTCAAACTGGACGATTCGGGGTTCTCCGATTTATTCGAAGTGTTCGCAGATCAACCGGTAGTTGCAGATTATTTCTTTCACTCGGAAGCAGAACTAACTTCTCTTCTCAAACTGAAAAATGCGGATTTGGGATACAAGGATTTCGGCTATCAGCATCTATTAGATGTCAAATGGGTAAATACCAGAAACAAGAAAATAACATTGACTTGGATCCTTGGCGATATGAAGCTAAAAAGCATCATCCATTTGTACCATGATGCCAAACTGTATCTGATGAATACATATGACAATCCGGTAAACAAGTTCCGGACTACGATCATGATCCGGTGTAAGAACGATTATGCTAAATTCAAAGTGATTTGGCATATAGTAAAGGAGGAAGATGATGGAAATTAAAAACTTTTGGTTTCATGATGAATCAACTTTGAATCAACTTGACCCCAAAGTTTCAAGGCGGATATTGGCATATCATGAAAAACTCATGATCATCGAAGTCGCTTTTGAAAAAGACGGCATCGGTCCGATGCATGATCATCCCCACGAACAGATAACCTATGTCCTGAAAGGCAGTTTCGAGTTTTCCATCAATGGAGTCAAAAAAGTCATCAACAAAGGCGATTCCATATATATGGAAAAAGACGTAATCCATGGTTGTGTCTGTTTGGCAAAAGGAATGTTACTAGATATATTCACCCCATATCGCGAAGATTTTATCTTGAAGGAGAAAAAAACATGAAAAGAATTGCATTGATTACCGGAGGGACCGGGGGAATTGGATTTGCGACAGCAAAAGAGTTGGGCAAAGCCGGATACCATATCGTTTTGAACGGGATTATCCTTTCCGAAGGAAAGACATGTGTTGGAGAACTTGAAGCCATGGACATATCCGCTGAATACTACCATTTCGATTGCACAGATGAAAACGCAGTCAACGAAAACATTGCAAAAATCGGAATCAAACACAATAAAATCGATGTTCTGATTAACGCAACCGGTGGATTGGGTGGCAGAAGCAGATTTGAAAACATGGAGACAGAATTTTACCGCAAAGTCATGGCATTAAACCTTGATTCGGCATTTTTTGTTTCGCGGGCTGCAATTCCGTATCTTAAGAAATCAAATGATGCATCGATCATCAATTTCACATCAATTGCTGGTTACAACGCCGGAGGACCTGGAGCAGGAATCTATGGAACCGCAAAAGGCGCGGTAATGGTTATGACCAGAGCGATGGCAAAGGACCTAGCTGAATTCAAGATTCGTGTAAACGCGGTCAGCCCGGGCACGATCGATACACCATTCCATCAGGTCACAAAAGACAACAATCCGCAAATGTTTGAATCATGGAAGAATTCCATCCTTATGAAAAGATTCGGAGAGGCTTCGGAAGTTGCGAGTGTCATTGCCTTTCTTGTAAGCGAGAAAGCTTCTTTCATCACCGGAGAGACGGTTCAAATCAATGGCGGTCAAGATTTATTGTAGTATTTTCCTTTTCTATATCGTTAAAGACAAGCCCGTCAAAAATGACGGGCTTGCTCTATTTATGCTATGATTCAGTATATACTCAGGTTTTATGTGCTTTTTTTAGTAAAATGTCATTATTGAATAGTATACACGCGTTTATTATAAACAAGGAAATGAAATAATTCACTTTAGTGATTGTATAATAGAATGTATACGCTTATAATAATGATGCCTTTAATTATGTTTGAAAAGAGGAATATTATGATCATTGTCTTTGTAATCGACAATTATGGAGAGTTTTCGAACGGGACAACTGTTACTGCCAAACGAACCAAGGAGAAACTTGAAGCCAGAGGCCATACAGTTAGAATTGTTTCTTCGGGTCCGATTGAAGGAAAAGAGTATTTTCAACTAAAGAAAAGATATATCCCTGTAGTTTCGAAGGTTTCAGAAAAACAAGGTATGTACTTTTCCAAGTTTGACAAAAAGATAATGGAAAAAGCTTATGAAAATGCCGATTTGATCCATTTCTTCCTGCCTTTCCAGTTATCTCAAAAAGGTGTCAAATTGGCCAAAAAAATGAATATTCCCTATACCGCTGCCTTCCATTCCCAACCAGAAAATGTCACCTATGGCATTGGTTTGGGAAGATTTGGTAGACCGATTGCATTTTTTCTCTATGAGAAATACTATAATCAACTCTACAGACATGTAGAAAGAGTGCATTGTCCCACAACTTTCATCGCCAAAGAAATGCGGCATAACGGCTATACCAATGAACTGCATATAATTTCAAATGGAGTCAGCGATGTCTTCTCGCCGCTAAAAGTTGAGAAAAACAAAGATGTTTTCCAGATACTTTCAACCGGCAGATATGCGCTTGAAAAAAAGCAGGATGTTTTGATTAGGGCGATAAGCCTTTCAAAATACAAAGACAAGATTCATCTAGTCTTGGCAGGAGCCGGACCAAGGGAAAAGAAACTTAGAAAAGTGGCAGAGAAATACGGTATAGACACTGAATTCGGGTTCTTTGAACAGCCTGCCTTGCTTGACAAAATTCGTCATTCCGACCTATATGTACATGCGGCAGATGCTGAAATCGAAGGCATCGCCTGTCTGGAAGCAATCGCTTGTGGCATAGTTCCTGTGATTGCCAAATCACCAAAAAGCGCCACGTCACAATTCGCTCTGGATGAAAGAAGCATTTTTATTTCGGAAAAATATAAAGAGCTAGCAAATAAGATTGATTATTGGTTTGACAATCCCGAAGAAAGACATGAAGCATCCATTGCTTATGCAAGCCACGCGAAAAACTATCGTCTCGATCGTTCGATTGATTTGTTCGAAGAAATGATTAAGCAGGCGATTGAAGATAAACGCAGGGAGTCATTAATCAGATCGAAAAAGGGCAGACAAATCCGAAAAAGGATCAGTTTTCCATATTTGAAACGCGGATTATCATTTATCATGTATTATTTTATCGCCTTCCCTTTCCTTTGGATATTCATGGTTCTTTTCATGGGTGTCAGATTTAAAAACAGAAAGGTGCTCAGAAAAATCAAAGGTGGAGCTGTCCTTGTCAGCAATCATGTTCACGCGCTTGATTCGGCAATGAGCGGAATTGCTGCTTTTCCGAAGAAGCCAGTTTTCACTGGCATCAGGGATAATTTCAAACTTCCGATAGCAGGCTTCTTCGTCAATATTCTCGGAACAGTACCGGTACCCGAAACAATCGACGAAACCAAGGTATTCCTTCATGAGCTAAGCAAGCAGGCAAGACATGGCAGATTGATTCATTTCTTTCCCGAAGGGGAATTAATTAAATTTGACAGCGAACTTCGTCCATTCAAGAGAGGCGCTTTCCAAATTGCTGAAGAAGCTTCCGTTCCAATCATTCCGATCGGCATCAGTTTTCATGAAAAGACTTCAATTTTCCCGTTGTTTGCGCCAAACAAGATGGTTCTATCCGTCGGAGAAGCAATCTATCCCGACATATTCAAACTGAGGAAAGAGTCCATTCAATCACTGAATGAGGAATCATTTGAAAGCATGAATGCCTTAATTCACTTATAGTGTAGAAAATGTCGGTCTAATTCCGACATTTTTTCTTCATTATAGAAAAGCTATTGTCACCATTCATATTGAAGTTTATAATTAAAGATAGAAACGAGGTGACGTCCTTGAATAAACTCAAAGCGAGAATCTTGCGGGCTAGAAGCCTGATCAGCATCAAAACCTATAAACGCCCGATGCTTTTCATCATTTCGATGATGGTCTTATTGAATTTAATCATTCTGTCTGTTGCGGCAGTCATTGCTCTCTTTATCGACGATTCCTTTGATGGTTTCATCGACGCCTTCGCCAATGGCAGTCTAAAGTGGATGCTGACACCAAATGCTATTCTTTCGATCACAAACCCTAGGACACTCATTTTGGCAGTTGTCGTGCTTGTAATCGGACTAATTTTATTTTCTGGTACGATCATCGCACTTACTACAAACGCTATCAAAGAATACTTCCAGAAAAAGAAATCCGGCTCTGGCAAAATCATCTTGTCTAGACATATAGTCGTCATCAACTGGAACAACAAGGTTCCAGAACTTGTCGCGGATTTGTTGCATGTTGCAGGCAAGGAAGTCACAGTGATGATTCTAGCACAAATCGACAAGGCCTATGCGGAAAAGCAGATTGTGAATTCCATTCAGAAGATAAACAAAGCTGACCGTGAGATTGTCAATTTCAATGTTCTCGTTAAGCAAGGTGATCCGCTCGTACATTCCGATCTAGAAGATATCTCAATCAACGAAGCCGACACGATCCTAATCATGAACCGGGACGAACACGAGACGATTGCCAAGGAAATGTCCAAGAGCGATTTGAACGTCATCAAAGTCATCTTGAGCCTCGGCAGGATTGAATTCAAGCACAATCCACCGATAGTAGCGGAAATCAAGAACATCGAAACCAAAGGCAAGATCTTAACGATGTCCAAGGTCGTCCATACGATCCACGAACACACTTTGCTGCCGATCTGTTTTGACAGACGTCTAGGCCAAATCATTGCCCAAACGATCATCAATCCGCTGATGGAAGACTTATACTTGTCTTTGTTCTCATTCGAAGGCAGCGAAGTCTATTATCTTCCGGATACTGATTTTGACACGTGTCTTAAATATAATTCGCATGTGGTGCCACTTGCCAGTGAAAATAAAGCTCTCTTTGTTCTCTCGCTTAGCGATGAAACAAAACTGATTAAGACAGATGTACCTTATGAAGTAAAGACGATAAAAACAAAAAAGATTAGTGAAACGGCTAATCTTGATGTCCATATCATCGGCAAAAACAATAAACTTGCCTTTATTCTCGATTCTTTCAAGGAGTATGAAAAACTACATATGAGCGAATTCAGGGCTAATTGGATTGAAGCAGAGAAACTACCTGAACTAGTATATGCACTCAATGACTCCAGTAAGCCTTCAACGATCGTTTTGTTAAGTGACGAATCTGTTGCCTCAGATTGCCTTGATGCCAACGTCATCGACAATTTGATCTATCTCGAAGGCAATCTGACAAAAAAAGATGTGAACATCATTGTGGAACTGCTTGATCCCCAAAACGACCATATCATCAAGGACTTCAACATCAGGAACACAATCATCTCGAACAAGATCATTTCGCTGCTTTTGAGCAAGCTCGCATTATTCAAGGAAACCGCCCCATTCTATGAAAATCTCCTGACGATAGAGGCCAACGATTTGGGCGAGGACCTTCAGTCAATCATCATTCAAAAAGCAGAGGATCTGTTCAAAGAGAACTTGCCGATTGCCTTTGATTCGAAGAAATCACTTGTCGCATCCGTTTATGAAAGTTTCCAAAAAAAAGTGATTCCGATGGGCTATTTCCGCAACGACAAATTAGTAATCTTTGCTGGAAACTTGCATGAAAACAGCGCTGAGACAATTGAAAAAAGCGATTTGCTCGTTTTGATGAAACTATGATGAAAGGATGATTCCATGATCTATAAACATAAAGAATATATGCCTGTAATCGCCAAATCGGCAAAGATATTTCCCCAGGCTGTGGTATGTGGCGATGTGACTATCAAAGAGAATGTGAACATTTGGTTTAACGCTACAGTAAGAGGCGACATGGCTCCGGTTACAATCGGAAAGAATACCAACATCCAGGACAACGCCGTCATCCACACTAACACGGGACTACCAACAATTATTGGCGAATCAGTTACAATCGGTCACGGTGCTATCATTCACGCGGCAACTATAAACGATTATGCGCTTATCGGGATGGGCTCGATCATCCTCGATGGAGCCGTTGTGGAGAAATATGCCATGGTTGCGGCCGGATGCGTTGTGCCACCAAATAAAATCGTTCCGGAAAAAATGCTTGCAGTTGGTAATCCGATGCAACTTGTCAGAAACTTGACAGCTGAAGAGATTGAAAATAATCTGAAAAATGTCGAACACTATCTGAGGTTGATGAGAGAATATGAGTAGATTATTGAGGATTCCCGAAAAAATTTTAATCAAGGAAACAGAAAATTACGTTAAAGGCATTATGACCGGAGAAACCACAGGTCATGACTTTTTTCATGTCAAAAGGGTAGTTAACATGGCAATGTCGCTTTTGAAGAAAGAAAATGCAGATCCTTTCATCACAATCATGGCCGCATATCTTCATGATCTTGATGATGCCAAACTTAACAATACCGACACCATGTTTGTAAGAAACTATCTGGATAAAACTAACCTGGATGCAAATTCCAAAAACAAGATCATCGATATCACAGAGAACTTGTCCTTTTCTGCCCACAAATCCGGCAAAACGGTATCATCATTCGAAGGCATGATCGTCCAGGACGCGGACCGGCTTGACGCTTTAGGCGCAATCGGAATCGCCAGATGTTTCGCCTATGGTGGAAATAATCAAAGAAGCATATACAAAGGCGATAAAAATGATGACTCGTCTATCGCGCATTTTTATCAGAAATTGTTGAAACTTGAGAAACTGATGAATACGGTACAGGGGAAGAGCATCGCTGTCAAACGGACAAAGTGCATCAAAAAGTATCTCGATACATTCCTGAAGGATTGGAATTTTTACGATAAAGGTGCTGATCTGTTATGACTGAAGCTGACTTTTTAAAAATCAAGAATTGGCTACTAAGAAATGCGAGAACTTTGGAATCTGCCAGGTTTGCCTACCTGTTTGAAACGATTGATGTCATCCATGTAATTGACACTCTTAAGGCATATCAAAACAATGATGGAGGTTTCGGACACGGTCTAGAATCTGACTTCATCTGTCTTGAGTCAAGTCCGATGCAATGCTGGACGGCCTTGGAAATAATCGAAGAGATCGGTTATGATAATGCACCGGAGATCACGCAAAATCTGATTAACTATCTATTGGATACAGCTCCGATGGAAGAAGGAAAGTGGCTTAGCAAGGTGCCTTCGATAAATGACTATCCACACGCACCGTGGTGGCATTTCACAGAAGCAGATAAAATCTGGGGCTACAATCCTACCGCTGCTCTGGCGGGGTTCGTATTGAAATATACGGAAAAATCCACCAAAGAACATGAGGCGGCTTTAAAAATCGCCCAAGGAGCCATCAAGGCGTTCCTCACGACAGAAATAACCGAAATGCATGAATTGAGGTCTTTTGTCGAATTGCATCGATATCTTTCTTGCGAAACCCCTTGTGATAATTTTCTGAAATTCTCCGACAAACTAAAAAAAACAATTATGAGCATTGTCGAACAAGATGAAACCAAATGGTTTTCAACTTACTGTATCCGACCCTCACAATTTGTGATTGGATCTGAGGATCTCGGCTATTCTGTTTTGAAACCTTTGTTTGATAAAGAACTAGACATGATTATGAAACAAAGAAATGACGAAGG
>CAZLAQ010000031.1:0-17602 GCA_964557695.1 uncultured Candidatus Izemoplasmatales bacterium
TTTTATTTTGTCCTTGACATAGGGTACATATTATTTTGTGTCTACTAACATCTTACCAATTCAAGAAATCCATCTTTTTTCAAGTTTTGTGACCTATTCCCCGTAATATGTAATAGGGTGATAACGATGTATATGCTCAAAGACATGCCTGAATATGAAAGGCCAAGGGAAAGACTTTTGGCATATGGAGCAGGAAGCCTTTCGACTTATGAACTGATTGCGATTATCTTTTCGACTGGCAGCAAGGAAATGTCAGTTCTTGAAGTAGCAAAAGCAGTGGTTAATGATACAACTGAGTTGGCTGATTTGAAGGATAAGACAATCAGTGAATTATGCACAATTCGGGGAGTAGGCAAAGTCAAAGCTATCAGCCTGATAGCGGCTATTGAACTCGGGAAACGGGTCCATAGCGTCAATTACGAGAAAACAAGGATCCAATCTCCAAATGACGTTTACTTGCTGCTTAAGGAAGATTTGTCCGCCCTGAAGCAGGAAGTGCTATTTGTTTTGTTTCTTGACCTAAAGACAAATCTCATAGCCAAGAAACAGATTTTCGTCGGAAGTCTAAACCAATCGCTAATCCACCCTCGGGAAGTGTTTAAATACGCAGTGAAATACTCTGCCTATCAAATCATACTGGTCCACAACCATCCTTCTGGAGATCCAGAACCTTCCATCCAAGATATTGAAGTCACAAAGAAATTCATTGAGGTTGGAGAGATGATGCAAATCCAGATGATTGACCACGTGGTAATCGGAAAAAACAGGTATGTATCGATTCTAGATTATATGAGAAAAGCCAATAAATAGAAAAAAGTCAGCTTTCGCAAGCTGACTTTTATTTGAATGAATATGCTTAGTTTTTTCCGCCTTGAGTAGATGTATGAGTAGTGTATGTACCTGTTTCTTGAAAATCTTCGATGGAGTCTTCATACAAGTCACATCTGCTTTGAATCTGGTTTTTAAAGGCTTCAACAGCATTGTGGTGTTCTTGAATCCTAATTTGATGCTGTTCTTGGATTTGAGCACGAATTGCTTCTCCATCAGCTTGATACTCGGTTCTTAGTGCTGACATGGCATCGTGTAGTTCCAATTTCAAAGCTTCGAGCTCTGCAATCAAATCAGTTGCGTCGCCTTCAGCAGCTTCGATTTCGGCTATTTGTGCTTCTAAAGCCTGAATTTGCGGATGATACTCGTCAAACAGTAATTGTCTAGCTTCAAAGAATTCTGTCTTCAATTCAGAGCAAACCATTTTGATTGCTTGGTTATTTTCTTTGACGATTGCAATCAATTCTTGTTGGGTCATCAGCAAAGCATCTTCGAAAATAAGAGTGTCGTCAGCTTCGATGGCGCGGTAAACTAGTCTTAGGAATCCTGGTGTAACGCCAAGTTCATCTGCTTCAGCCAATAGTTCGGTATTTGCTTTGGCAATTGCTCTGCCAAACATGCCTCTGCTCTGGAAAGCTTCATTGAATTTTTCTTGAAGTTTCGTTTGAGTTTTCTCGGATGTACACGTGATTTCAACAGTTGTGTCCTCAGAATCAGGATCGATAAAACCAAGGTCAATTGCCTCGTCGATAATCTCGCCTACGGCAACTTCCATGTTTTTGTTTTCAAGACTCAAGTTCAATAAAAGCATTTCACCATCTTGATTTAAAGCAGCAACGCTTTTGACTTTGTCATTTGCGTCGAGTACCATGTCGATACCAGGGTTGATTTCGATCGTCGCGTATGATAGTTCTGTGGCTGCTAGGTCACAGCCGGCTAAAAATAATGTAAATATTAGTGCGAAAGCCATTCCAGTTGATACTAATAATTTTTTCATTTTTAAATCCTCCTTTTTCTTTTCTACACAAGATATACGGGGGACTAATTCGTTTTATTGGGAAAATCCTATTTTTTCAAGAAATTTAGAACGTCAGCATAGACAATTGCTTTGTCAAGTTCATTTAATATTTCATGGCGGTTCTCATCGTAGAGTTTCATTTGAACATTGGTAAAGCCAAGTTTCAACATCAGATTATAAAGATAGTATATTTTTTCACCGTAATTGCTGAAAGGATCCTTGGCTCCAGATATGATGAAAATCGGCAAATCACGTTTTATCTTTGCAAAATTTTTAGTTTTGTTCACATATTTCAGCCAGCGGAACATATCACGATTGGCACTTACTGTGAATGGTTGTCCACAAATTGGCGAATTATGGTAGTAATCCTGAATTTCTTTGTCTCTAGAAAGCCATTCTTCATTTAAATCGTGGATCAGACCATCTTTTCTTGCTTTCCGTGGGTTGGCATCGATTGCCATGTTCTGGATCATCTTTGAGACGTATTTGGGGCCTTTGAAAAAACCAATCATGGTGGTAAGTGCTATTCCTATTGAGGACATAATACCAGAAACGTAAGTGGACCCAGACCAAATTGCCTTTTCATAAAATTCAGGATAATCCATGACAAGTTTTCTCGCTAGAAACTCACCCATGCTGTGGCCTAGAACATAATATTTCTGTTTAGGATACGTTTTCTGAATATAATCTTTCACAAGCAACACTGATTCAAAAGCGACTCTATCTCCATCCTTGTCCGCGAAATGCACATAATCTGTTGTCGATGTGCTGAGTCCGTGGCCTAAAATGTCGCAGCCTACGACGGCAAATCCGTTCTTGCTCAAAAAATCAGCAAAGAGGCCGTATCTGGCAAAATGCTCGCTAGCGCCGTGGATGATTTGGACAACACCTTTAGGCTTTGCCTCAGGTTCATAAACATAAAGATGAATGGTATTTCCTTTTGAATCGGATTGCGTAAATTTTTCCATGATTCCACTCCCTATCTTCCTATTTTTATAGATTAATTATACCATTTACCGTATAATTTTTAAACATGATTTGGTATAATGTTAGCCAAAGAGGTGCTTTAATGGACAAATATATTTTGGCAATCGACCAGGGTACAACTTCTTCAAGAGTTATCATCTTCAACAAGGCAGGAAAAATTGTCTGTCAGACCCAATCTGAATTCACCCAATATTTTCCTGAACCGGGATATGTCTTGCATGACCCCAAAGAAATTTGGGAATCTGTTTCAGTATGTATTGGCGAATGCATGGTTAAAGCAAAACTGTCTCCACAACAAATCGCCGGGATCGGAATCACCAACCAGCGCGAGACAACCGTTGTTTGGAACAAACATACCGGCGAGCCGGTATATAATGCCATTGTCTGGCAAAGCAAACAAACCAATTCCATTTGTGAATCATTACGAAAACTCGGGCATCAACAAATAGTCAAAAGCAAGACCGGATTATTGATAGATCCTTATTTTTCTGCTACCAAAATCACATGGATTCTTGATAACGTCAAAGGTGCCAAAGAATCATCTCTAAAAGGAGATTTGTTGTTTGGGACGATTGACACTTGGATCATATGGAATCTGACCAATGGCAAGCAGCATGTCACAGATTATTCCAATGCTTCCAGAACACTAATATACAACATCTTTGATTTATGCTGGGACGAGGAATTATTGAAAATATTCGGGATTCCGAAATCAATGCTTCCGGAAGTGAAACCGTCTTCGGGAATTATTGGCAAAACCGCCAAGAATGTTTTTTACGGACATGAGATACCAATCGCCGCCATCGCTGGTGATCAACAAGCCGCACTTTTTGGCCAGACCTGTTTCAAGGATGGAGATATCAAGAACACTTATGGAACCGGTTGTTTTTTGCTGATGAACACCGGAAAGAAACCTATTCTTTCAGACAATGGGCTTTTGACGACAATTGCCTGGGGTATGAACGGAGAAATTACCTATGCACTTGAGGGTTCGATCTTCGTTGCGGGATCAGCTGTCCAATGGTTAAGAGATGGTATTCAAGTGATTAAGAAGTCAAGCGAATCTGAAACTTACGCAAGGACGTGTGAAAACAACCAGGGCGTCTATTTTGTGCCTGCATTTGTCGGTCTTGGCACTCCCTATTGGGACAAAGATGCCAAAGGAGCGATCTTTGGCATTACGCGCGGAACCTCACGAGCCCAGATCATCAGAGCGACTTTGGAGGCAATCGCCTATCAGACAAAAGATGTCATCCAAATCATGGAGGCCGAATCCAAACTCAAACTCAATCGCTTGCGCGTTGATGGAGGGGCTTCGGCAAATGATTTTCTGATGCAATTTCAAAGCGATATTTTGGGAGCTTATATCGATAAACCCGCAACCAGCGAAACAACCGCGCTAGGGGTTGCCTATATGGCTGGAATCGCTGTTGAATTCTGGAACCTTGAGGAAATTAAACAAATGTGGGGTATCGACAAAATGTTCAAACCACAGATATCTGAAAAAGCGAGAAATGAATTGTATGAAGGCTGGCAAAAAGCAGTTAAGGCCTGCATGATGTTTAAATAATTATATAGTGCTTTTTCAACAAGCATGTTATATAATTATACTGGAGACGAAGAGGTGAATTGATGTGCAAGAAAACATGAACAAATTCAATAATCTCAAGAAAAAAAGTGAAAGATTGATCGCAATCGGTGGAGGAATCATCCTCATCGGGGGAATTGTCTATTTGTTGCTTTTGAGTTCGCTTGGAGAAAATACGGCATTTTTCGCTTTCTTGATTGTTGCGACAGGACTTATTATCGCCATTATTGGTGGTGTCGAATTCTCTAAACTCAAGAAAAAATTCAAATTTGAAGTCTTAAGCTCCTTTTTTGCAGAGGCGATTCCCGGTATCAGTTATTCTCCAAATCAAGGATTGTCGCAACCGGATGTATATGCAACGGAGTTTCTGAAACGGGCAGACAGATTCTATTCTGAGGATATGTTGCAAGGAAAACTTGACGAAGTTGACTTTCTCTCGAGCGATGTCAAACTCGAAGAACGTCATGTCCAACACACAAAGAACGGCACCAGGGTCTATTACGTCCCATATTTTATCGGCAGGGTCTTCAAATTCACTTTCAACAAGCCTTTTGATGGCTATCTTCAGGTTCTTGAAGGCGGATCTCCGCTTTCAAACCGCAAGTTCAAGAAAGTCGAACTCGAGTCAATCGATTTCAATAAGAAATTCAAAACCTATTCTACCAATGAATTGTCTGCTTTCTATGTTTTGACTCCTGACATCATGGAAGCCATCTTCGAGTTGGAAAAACGAAATCCGGGACGAATCGGATTGTCATTCTCCGAAGAAAACCTATTTATCGCAATCAACAATGGCAAGGATACCTTCGAAATAAAATTATTCAAGAAGATTGATGATTTGATGATGGATGGGTTCAAACGGGATTTGCTTGTCATCAAGGATTTCATCCATACACTTAAACTGAATACAAAAATCTTCAAAAAAATATAATATCAGACCAACTGCAGTATAACAGATCGCGTTCTTCATCATTTGCTCAGAAGTTGAGGCGATAGACGTCATAATCATTCGTGTGAACTAAAAAACTAAATATAGATATAATAGGAGGATACAAATGATAACATTAATGTCAAATTTAACCATTACTTTACTGATAATTGCAGGAGTGATCATCATCATCGTTTTGTGGTATATCGCCATAATGAACAAACTTCGTCAGTTAGAACTTAAAGTAAGCGAAGCCGAATCAGGAATCGATGTTGCTTTGACAAAACGCTTCGACATGCTAACAAAGATGCTGGAAACAACCAAAGGCTACGCCAAACATGAAGCTGAAACCTTGGAAAAAGTTGTCAAATGGCGTTCGGGAATTCCCCAAAACGCTACTCTAAAGGAAAAAGAAGAATTTCTTGGTCAAATGAACCAAGTGGCATCAGGTATCAACGTTGTTGTCGAACAATACCCGGACCTTAAAGCCAACACCGTATTTTTGGGGTTGCAGTCCGCAGTGGCAAACACGGAGGAACACTTGCAGGCTGCCAGAAGGCTGTATAATGCAAATGTAACTAGAATCAACCACATCATCGTTACTTTCCCGCAAAGCATTGTCGCAAATGCAATCCACATGGAGAAGAAATTATATTTTGAAGCGGAAGAGAAAAAACGTCAAGACGTGGATTTAAAATTCTAAATAAACAAAATTTCTGCACAATTTAGAAATAATGAAGGCAACGGACTATTTAATCCGTTGCTTTTTCTTTTCATTTCGGCAAATGATTGTAAAAATGTAATATTTAATAATTATTCCTCCGGTTTTGGGATTATGTATTTGAAATGAAACAAGCTATTATAATGCTATAAAGAACATAAGGAGGAACTATGTTAAATCAAGTTGTATTGGTCGGAAGACTGACAAAAGACCCTGAACTTAGAAAACTCGATGACAACCGAAGTGTTACTACGATTACTATGGCTGTTCAACGACCGTTTAAAAGTGGAGAAACAAATGATTATGAAACTGATTTCTTCAATTGCACATTATGGAGTGGAATTGCCGAGGCAACAGTTGACTACTGTAAAAAGGGATCAGTAGTGGGGATCAAGGCGCGCCTGCAGCAGCGAGACCACATGCAAGATGGCAAAAAAATCTTTTCGTATCCAGAGATAATTGTCGAGAAAATCTCGTTTATCAGTTCGCAAAAAGACTAAGATGCATTTTGCATCTTTTTCTTTTTTTCAATTGTAAATAATGGTATAATCTCATGTATAGGTGATGACTGATGAAAGAATATCAAGAATTTCTGCGCACAATTTTGGCTGAGGGACATGAAAAAACGGATCGCACCGGAGTCGGAACGATCTCTATTTTCGGATATCAGATGCGTTTTGATCTGCAAGCGGGATTTCCGCTAATCACGACCAAAAAAATCCACCTGAAATCGATCATTCATGAGTTGTTATGGTTTATCAAAGGCGATACCAATATCAAGTATCTAGTCGAGAACAAAGTGAGGATTTGGAACGATTGGCCATACGAAAAATTTAAGAGGTCCGAAACATACAATAATGAGACAATCGAGGAATTTGCTGAAAAAATTGCTACTGCTCCAGGATTTGCAGAAAAATTCGGCGATCTCGGCCCGGTTTATGGGAGGCAATGGCGCGATTTTGAAGGTAAGAATAGAAACATTGATCAACTGAAAACCGTAATCGAGACAATTAAAAATAACCCTGACAGCAGGCGACTCATTATCAATTCCTGGAACGCTCCTTTGATCTCAGAGATGGCGTTGCCACCTTGCCATGTCATGTTTCAATTTTATGTCAGCGAAGGAAAATTATCTTGTCAACTCTATCAACGTAGCGCAGATGCCTTTTTAGGAGTACCATTCAATATTGCCTCATATGCCTTGTTGACAATGATGGTGGCTTCGGTATGTAATCTCGAACCAGGAGACTTTATTCATACTTTTGGTGATTGCCATATTTATCTAAATCATTTGGATCAGGTCAACCTTATGTTGTCAAGAACACCAAGACAACTTCCTAGAGTTCATCTGAACAAAGCAATAAGTGAGATTGACGGATTCAAATTTGAGGATTTTAAAATTACGGGTTACGATCCATATCCCGCTATTAAAGGAAAGGTGGCCGTCTGATGATCAGTCTAATATTTGCGATTGACCCCAACTACTTGATTGGCAACGATAATGATTTGCCTTGGCGTTATCCGGAAGATTTGCGATATTTCAAAAAAGTAACTGAAGACAAAACGGTATTGATGGGTCTTGAAACATTTCGCTCGATTTTGAATAGAAACGGCAAACCTTTGCCAAACCGCAAGTCGATTATTGCGTCTTTGGAACCATATTCTTTCCCGGGAGTAACTGTGATTAATGATCTTTTCCGTTTTCTTATTGTGCCTAGAGATGAGGAAATTTTCATTATCGGAGGCAAGACTATCTATGAACTTGCTTTGCCTTTTGCAGATAGGTTATATGTCACTCATATTCGAAAAGTCCATGAAGGCAATGTCTTTTTAAAAAACCTCGATTTGTCCAAGTATAGGCTGATTAGCAAGGACGAAAAAGAAGATTTAACTTTTGCTATATATGAAAGGATCCGAAGAAGATGATTGTAGTTATTATCAACCTTTGCCTAACTCTGGCGGGAACAGCGTTGTTTCTCGTTTTTGGCAGTTATCCACAAAATGCCGTTGGAACACTGATGGTTTTAGGGGTGGCCATAGGCATGTTTTTTGCCTCGATGCTTGTTTTGTTGCTCTTTCTAGTTGTCGTGATCTATACAACTGTCAATACCAATAAAAAAAGCCTGCTGAAACATAATTTCTATAATCAGTTCGGTTTTTACATTTTTAATTTCATATTGCGAGTGAAAGTGATTGTTACCGGCAGGGAAAACCTGCCTCAGAACAATCGTTTCGTCACAATTTCGAATCACATTGAATATACCGATCCTATATATATGAAACAAATTTTCAAAAAATTTCCGATGGCTTTTATATCCAAAGAGGAGCTGTTTCGTTTCTCGATTCTTAAGTACCTAATGTTGGGATCTGGTTGCATTTCCATCCACAGAGGAATGGCCAGACAAGGCCTGCAAGCAATACTTGATACTGTAAATGCGATAAAAAATGGGCAGCCAATGGCAGTCTTTGCTGAAGGGACAAGAAGCTATAAGAACGAGATGATTCCATTCAAGGCCGGATCTTTCAAACTGGCACTCAAGGCTGAAGCCGATATCGTTCCTGTATGTCTTTTTGACATGCACGATATTTTTAGACGTTTCAGAATTAGAATACATAAGTGTTACATTCATGTGTTGCCGATAATACCGTATGAACAGATTGCTGATATGGATACAAATGCCATCAGCATCATGGTGCAAGACATGATCGAGAAACAAATGGAAGCATTCAAAGCGAAGTATAATTGAACTATTATCAACGCAACTTTAGTACAAATCAGCTAACACCAGGAAGGGAAAGACATGTACGGATTGCTCTTTTTTACATTTTTAAAAATAGGTTTTTTCACATTTGGCGGAGGATATTCCATGATTCCGTTGATTCAGCGTGAAGCGATCGAAAAAAGAAAATGGATTGATTACGACGAATTTCTAGATATCATCGCGATTGCTGAATCTACACCTGGGCCCATAGCAATCAACAGCGCAACTTATATCGGCTATAAAATGAAAGGTTTTCTCGGTGCATTAATGGCAACTCTCGGGGTTGTCTTGCCCTCATTTGTCATCATCACGCTGATTTCGGTTTTCTTTATGCAATTCAAGGACAATCTCTGGATTGCTTATGCTTTCCAAGGAATCAGAATCGGTGTTGCAATTCTTATTTTGAATGCAGGTATCAGATTATTCAAGAAAATGAAAAAAAACTGGTTTTCCTATGTTATGATTCTATCTGGGCTTAGTCTGGTTTTATTCCAGGTTCTTCCAGTATTGCTTGCGATACTTATTGGTGGACTCATCGGCATCATTTATTGTATATTTATGCACAGAGCCGAGGTGAAAAACAATGGGTAAGCTGTTATTACTGCTGATCACGTTTTTCAAAATCGGTTTGTTTACATTCGGGGGCGGATATGCGATGATTCCGCTTATTCAGGAAGAAGTCCTAAAACATCAATGGCTGGATTCAATTGACACATTAGTTGACTTCATTGCGATCAGCGAATCGACTCCAGGGCCTTTTGCGATTAACATGGCCACTTTCATCGGCTTCCATGAAGCTGGTGTCCTCGGCGCCATTTTCGCCACTCTAGGAGTTGTTCTGCCGTCGTTTATCATTATATTGATAATTGCCAAGTTTTTTACAAAGTTTTCAAAAAACAGGTATGTCCAAGGTTTTCTTCAGGGCGTCAAACCGGTAGTTGTCGGAATTTTGGTCACTGTCGCAATCGGGTTTATTCTTAGGAGCACCATTCACACTGATATTTTGAATTTATCCCAGGCTGTTCAAGATTACAAAGCTTGGATAATCTTTGGTGTCTTGTTGATTTTATTCCGTATTTTCAACAAAATGAACCCAATCTATCTGATAATGATTTCTGCAGTTTTTGGACTTGTCTTTTATGGACTGTTTTAGACGATGAATACGATTAAATTTGTTGCGGTGGATCATGATGGAGTCGCTAACGCGATTGACATTATTTCGAATAGAGGTGTGAATAATGGCATTTGAGCTTGAAATTATTCGTTGGTTACAAAGTTTCAGCAATCAGTTTTGGGATTTTTTCTTTCAGCTATGGACTATGTTTGGCGAAGAACTTGTCATCATTGCGATTCTCGGATTCATGTACTGGTGTTATGACAAGAAAGTCGGAGAGGCTCTTGGCATTACAGTGTTTGTGTCCTTGGTCTTGAATAATGTTATCAAAGTAATCGTTCATAGGTTGCGACCTTTTCAAGTCGATAGTCAAATTGTGAACATCAGGCCTAAGACTGCGCTCGGATATTCATTTCCAAGCGGTCACACGCAAGGGGCAGCCACTGTCTTTGGAAGTTTGGCTATCTGGGTAAAAAAGCGTTGGTTGACGATAGTGGTTTCTGTCATTATTGTAATGGTGGCACTTAGCAGAATGTATCTTGGCGCTCATTTTCTGTCAGATGTGATTGTTGGGGGCTTGTTGGGAGTCGGACTATCATTTGGCTTTTACTATTATCTATCGAAAACAGAGAACAAGCAACGACTATACTACATTGTTCTTGCGATATTCGGATTTGTATTTATTGGCAGTTACATATTCTATCTTGTAATTGCAAAAACAACCGTAGATTCTACTGATGCGGCTGGTTTATATAAAAATCTTGAAGGTATTGCGAAAATGGTGGGAGCTATTTTCGGATTTGTTTTGGGTGTAGGATTCGAGAAAAAAAGCGTCAATTTCGAGAACCACAAAATAATCTGGAAGAATCTGATTCGCTTTGCAGGAGGCATAGTTGTAGTCATGGCTATTAGATTGGCACTAAAAGCAATCTTTGCTCTAATTGCAGACCCTGAAGCGACGGTTGGGTTATTGGATGGAGAATTGTTTCTGGCGTCTCTTGCAGTACTATTTGATTTTCTTCGCTATTTCGCGATGGTCTTTGTGGGAATAGGAATATTTCCATTGCTGTTTAAAAAATTCAAGATTTGACAAAAGGAGGAGTTAAAGTTGAATATTAAGAACCAAACAATGTATGACAAGGATTTAATCATAAACTATAATAAATATTATTTGAACAACTTTCTCAAGAAGAACTTTATCATTGTTGCGATTATCACTCTTGGTTTTACAATTTACATGTTTACCCAAAGACAGTGGAAGTACGGAATATTTTTGATCGGGATACTAGGATTTTACTTCGCGTTGACGTATTTAATGCAATCAATGACTACAAAGCGAATATTGAAGAAAAGTCCACTCGTAGAACACCCAGTGCTTCAGACATATATTTTTACTGAAACCGAAATTCAAATCGAGAACGTCAAAACCAAAGTAGTTCCCTACACTGAAATCATAAAAATATTGAACACAAAGAATTTTTTGATTCTATCAGACGTAAACAAAAAGACATATATTGTTTATAAGAAGGGTTTTGAATCCGAAGCAGATTTAGAAACGCTACAAATATTTTTAAAAACAAAATACGGGAAATCATATCATTAAAATACAGACTGGCGGGTAAAATACAGCCAGTTTTCTATTTATTCTTGACAAATATCATAACAAAGGATATAATTATACCATATGGTTTAGACCACGTGGTATAGTTGGGGGTCTGTTATGAAAAAAGACAATCAGGATTTGATGAATTTTTTAAAAAGTAATCCTAATCTTTATGAAGCAGCACTCTCTGAGTTTTCTACAAAAACTTTCTCAGAGGCGTCTCTCAATGAGATAATCAAGCAAAGCAATTTTAACAAAGGAAGTTTCTATTACCGTTTTAACGAGAAAAAAGAATTGTATTTCGCACTTATCGATGATCTTTTTTCATTTCAGTTGCGAATTGCAGGTGATATCAATTCTCTGTACAAAGGTTATTTCTCTATTGATCATTTAATCGATTTTCTATTTCATAACCTTTATTTGGCATATCTAGAAAACAAGCAGTATTTAGGATTAATGCATAATATTTACCTTGAAGACGATGACTTAAAGCGTGAAATCCAAAACTCTTGTGTCAGTTCTTTGTACTCTCAGTTTTCGGCTACTTTGACTGATACTTTGTCTCAAGCATGGGGTAATAAAACAAAATCTTCTTTGATTTTGCTGATGAAGGAGCTTGAATTTCATTACTATCTAGTTACGGATATTTTAGGGTTTCATTTTGGCAATGACATGTTCAGTGATTATGTTAAGGTTGTCAAATCGCTCATCACTTCACAATTGGGTTCTTTGTCATTAGGCAGCCATTTCGATTTCGCCAGTATTAGTTATGAATCAGGTTCAGACTCAAGGGCTTTGAGTGGGGTTTTGTCGACAATCGTAAAAGGTGAAATTGTCGCAGTTGTAGGCCCTTCTGGATCAAGAAAATCGATATTAAGCAGTGTCCTGACTGATTTTGATAAGAATTCCGTAGAAAAACCAACTGTGTCTTTATTAAACACTGAGACATTCGTAAATTCGCAAAACAAGTATTTCAAACTGAAATCTGTTATTAAGCGTTTGATTAAATCTGCAAGCAAAAAAAACATTGAAGATGATTTCTTCCAATTGCTTAATCTATATAATTTTAATGCTTCAGCCGAAAAAAGAATTTCCCAACTTTCCTTGAATGAACTGATATTTGGTGCTTTGATGCAAGTGATTTATGATCAGCCCGACATAATTGTCGTCGATCAGGTGTTCGAGCACTTGAATGAGCGACAAATCCAACGTTTTTTCGATATTTTATTGAAGAATAGACCAAATAACTGTACAATAATATTGATCGACATAACCATGAAAAACGCCTTAAGGTACGCTGACAGAATTGCCTTTCTTGTTTTAGGAAAAAACGCAGTGTCGAAAACAGTGTCTGAACTCAAAGATAAATATTCAAATCCCCACATCGTTATAAGATATGAAGATCCCATTCATAACGTAAAACAAGAATCATTTCCCTTGGAATCAATTTCAGAGACTAGATTATTTGAAATAATCAAAGAAAACCGAATTTTAGAGATCTATACAAAAAAGATTTTGGATGATGAGATATTTGCTGAAGAAACGGGGGTACTATTAAATGAAAAAGATATTAAAATTTATTGAAAACGACATCAAGCGTTTTTACCATTACCGCGTTTTTCACATTGTGATTGGATTATCCTTTCTTTTTGGGGCTATCATGGCTTTTTTTCCTTCAATTAACGCTTCAAATATCATTTTTATAACTGCATTTATTATTCCAGTGGTGATTTTTTCCTTTTCCTTGAAGGCAGATTTTCTCGAAGGACAGATTATTCCTTGTGATAAAGACGAATGCAGTCCCTTTACCTTATTGTTCACCAAAATAGCTTCCGCTCTTTTGTTACAGCTGATTCCGATATTGTTCTACATTCTGGTTTTGGAAATTGTGCACAATATTTCCATTTCATATGTAGCTTTGTTCTTTGCCTATGTTCTAAGTGTTGTTGTCCATATCATCATCGGATTGTCGTTATCGCTAATCAGCAAAACAAGCAAAATCCTTTCCATGAATTATGTTGTCTATATTTTGGTTTTCTGCATGGGACCGATATTTTTTGCCAACGGGCTCATTCCCACGAAATTCCAGTATTTTCTTATTTTTTCACCTGCATACCTGTCAGGTGTAATAATAGATAATATTCTCTCGGGAATTATGTATTCGCCAATATGGCTGGTAGTACTTTCCATTGTCTTACAATTTGTTTACGCTACGATCTTGTGCCTGTTTGTCATTTATCCTTTTTTCAAGGTATATCTGAACGGTTTCAAACACAAGGGAGAGATTTCCCATGAGTAATCGCAAAAAGGAAGCATCAGACAGGTATTATCTTGGTATTGATGGCGGAGGCACAAAAACTCATTTTGTGATTTTGAACCAAAATGCAGAGATTGTTCAGGAATCCGTTCATGGGCCAACTTCAATCGATACCGTTTCTTTCGAGATTTCGTTTCAAACAATCAGTGAAGCGTTTGAAAGTTTCCGATTCACAAAAAAAATTACCGGTATCTATGCCTGCATTGGTGGAATTGCGTCCGTTAGCGACCAGGAAACATATGAAAACGGGTTAAGACAGATACCGGTTTTTTCGAAATGCAAATACATTGAGGTCCAAAGTGACGTTTATGGAGCCTTGGCATCGGGAAACGGATCTTTACAAGGTATGGCCTTAATCTTAGGCACTGGGTCAGTCTGTTTTGGAATAAATAATGCTAAAACATGGCGTTGTGGCGGATATCACTTTAAAGAAGGCGATGCTGGAAGCGCGTTTGATGTCGGATTTCATGCCCTGAAGTATTATGCACGCGTTTTAGACGGGAGATTTCCTCCATCAAGTTTTTCCGATGCAATCAAGAATCATCTCAATATCGATTCTTTTTCAGAACTTGTGAATTATTTCAATAATCTTAACCGAACTAATGTCGCGAAAATTGCTCCTTTGGTTACTGGGTTTGGCAGAGTCAATCAGCATGCATATAAAATCCTTTTGGAAGCAGCAGAGGAAGTCAGATTGCTTGTGGAAGGTGTATACCGAAATCTTGATTTCGAGATTACTACTTTAGTTGTGATTGGCGGAATCGGAACTGCAGATACTATGTATAAAGAAGTGTTCGCATCATCGATCAGACGGATTTCTTCACAAATAAGTATCATCCAACCATTATATACACCCGCACATGCCTGTGCACTTCTTGCCAAAGATTTTGTCGAAAAAATATAAAAGGGGAGAATTAGATGATTTCTTTCAATGAGAACAAACAATATTTCCATTTGCGTACTGAAAAAACATCTTATATGATCAACATCTATCCAACCGGACATCTTGGACATGTTTATTATGGCTCCATAATCGGTGACGATGTAGAAACAGAAAAAATGCAGCCGCATTTCGAGATTGAAGTCGGAAATCAAGTGATCTATGACAAAGCCGACAAAAATTTCAATTTGAATCTGTCTTTGATGGAAGTTTCCACATACGGCAAAGGCGACTACCGCGACCCGATGCTTCATTTTCGCCTTGAAGACGGTTCCAGGTTGGTTAATTTCACTTACAAGAATCATGAGATTATCAAAGGCAAACCTGAATTTCCAGGGATGCCAGAAACGAAAGCTAACGCACAAAGCAAGGTTTCCACTTTGAAAATAACCTTGCAAGACACTGTTGCAGCGATCGAAGTGGATCTATATTATAGCGTTTTTGATGATTTGGACATAATCACCAGACGATGCATCATCCGTAATTTAGACAAACAAGTTTTGACGATCGAAAAAGCTATGAGTATGAACATCGATTTTCTGAATGAAAACTTTAAACTACTGAGTCTCGATGGCGCTTGGATCAGAGAACGCCAGATCACAGAGCATAAGCTTGATTTCGGAGTGCTTAAAATTGATTCCAAAACAGGTGTTTCTTCAAACGACCATAATCCATTCATTGCCATCAAAGCGGCTCACACCGATGAGTTTGTCGGCAAGTGTTATGGATTTTCTCTGATTTACAGTGGAAATTTCGAGGCAACAGCGGAGATTTCCCCACACGGATTGTTGCGGGTTTTAATCGGAATCAATTCATTTGACTTCTATTGGCCGTTAGCCAAAAACAAGGCATTTGTTACACCTGAGGCTGTCATGACATTCTCGGATTCGGGACTCACAAGGCTAAGTCAAAACTACCATGAACTCATCAACAAACATCTTATCAAACCGGACTGGCAAGACAAAGAACGTCCGGTTTTGATTAACAATTGGGAAGCAACTTATTTTGATTTTAATGAGAAAAAACTGATAAAACTGGCTAGATCCGCCCATAAACTAGGCGCAGAACTCTTCGTTTTGGATGATGGATGGTTTGGTAAAAGAAACGACGACACGTCGTCTCTAGGCGATTGGGAAGTGAACCAGAAAAAGCTTCCTTCCGGCATTCAGGGACTTGCAAAAAAAATACATAAAATCGGTCTTGATTTTGGAATCTGGGTCGAACCAGAGATGGTTAATCCCGACAGTGATCTTTATCGGAGTCATCCTGACTGGGTCATCAGACATCCGTTACGGGAACCAAGTCTCGGCAGGAACCAATTGATATTGGATTTGACCAATCCGGACGTCAGAAATTATCTTGTTGAAACGCTTTCTCATCTGTTTCTTTCCGCAAATATCACTTATTGCAAGTGGGATATGAACCGGAATTTTTCCGATGTGTATTCAAGTTATCTTCCAAACTCAGAACAGGGAACATTTTTCCACAGGTATACTTTGGGTTTATACAATGTTTTGGAGCAAATCACAGACGAATTTCCTGATATTTTGTTTGAAGGTTGTGCCAGCGGAGGCAACCGTTTTGATATGGGAATTCTTTACTATATGCCCCAGATTTGGACATCAGACAATACAGACGGATATGAGAGACTTAAGATTCAATACGGGACATCGATGCTCTATCCCCAATCGACAATGGGAAGTCATGTAAGCAATATCCCTAACCAGCAGACCCTGAGACAGACACCTTTGGAAACCAGGTTCAATACAGCGGCTTTTGGATTGCTGGGGTATGAAATGGATTTTACCAAACTCTCTCCCCAGGAAAAAAAGACGATTAAAATGCAAATAGCATATTATAAAGCTCATCGCGAATTGTTTCAATTTGGAAAACTATATCGGCTTATTAATCCATTCGTAGAAGGCAACGGCTCACTGATGGTCGTTTCCAAAGATAAAACAGAGGCCATGCTGTCGATTCATCAGGCCTTAGCCATACCCAATCACCGCTTGGAGAAATTTGCTGTCTGTGGCCTTGATGAAACCAAAACATATGATATCACTGTCAGGGATCAGTACTTCAATCTTTCGATGTTTGGTGATCTGGTCAAACATGCTCTGCCAATCAAACTGAATGCGAACGGCATCCTCTTCCATCTCTTGAAAAATCGCTATATGATGCCATCAGAAAAAGAATTTCAAAGTATTCCCGGTGATGTTTTGTTAAAGAACGGATTTATTCCTAAACAGAAATTCATCGGTTCCGGATACAATACGTCAGTTAGACTGATGGGCGATTTCGGATCACGAATCTATTATTTTCATGCCAAGAAGGAGAGTTCAGAATGAGAAAAATCACGCCTTTAAATTTTGATTGGTATTTCTTCCCGGATTTCAATGACAAATATCTTTTGCCTGAAAACGAAAACAAGAATTTCAAAAAAGTCATGCTTCCTCACACTATGGTAGAATTGCCTCTGAACTATTTCCATGAATCACTCTATCAATTTATCGGTTCATATTACCGCGACATTTTGCTTGAGGCTGTCGGTCCTGATCAAATGGCAATTCTGCGATTCTTTGGCGTAATGGTGAAGGCAGAAGTTTATTTGAATGGCAAATTGATCAATTTGCATGAAGGCGGTTATACCCCGTTTGAAATTGATATTACCGATAAATTGGTCTTTGATAAACCAAATCGCTTATTTGTCAAAGTTGATGGAAATGAATTAAAAGACGTACCTCCGTTTGGAAAAGTCGTCGATTTTCTGACATATAGCGGGATTTATCGTGAAGT
>CAZLAQ010000032.1:0-16439 GCA_964557695.1 uncultured Candidatus Izemoplasmatales bacterium
TTTTTTTATGTTTTTTTATTTATTTATCTCTTGACATCGTTACCGGTTGCTTTTAGCTTTTCATTGCTTTGGCTTTGGCAATAACATCATCGATCGACCCGACAAGCCTGAAAGCATCTTCAGGAAAACTGTCATATTTGCCTTCGAGGATTTCTTTGAAACCGCGAACTGTTTCCGAAACCGGGACAAAGCTTCCAGCTTGGCCGGTGAATTGTTCTGCTACGTGAAAGTTTTGCGAGAGGAAAAGACGGATTCTTCTGGCGCGATGAACGATCAGTTTGTCTTCCTCGCTCAATTCATCCATGCCAAGAATCGCGATGATATCGAGCAAATCATTATACCTTTGTAAAGTTTTTTGGACTTCTCTTGCCACTTTGTAATGCTCTTCTCCGACGATTTCGGGAGTGAGAGCTCTGCTGGTCGAAGCCAAGGGGTCAACTGCAGGATATATACCTTCTTCGGAGATTTTTCTTGATAGATTGGTTGTTGCGTCAAGATGCGTGAATGTGGTGGCTGGAGCTGGGTCAGTGTAATCATCTGCGGGAACGAATACTGCCTGGATCGAAGTGATTGATCCGGATTTTGTTGAGGTTATCCGCTCCTGCAACAGACCCATGTCAGTCGCAAGCGTAGGTTGGTAGCCGACTGCCGAAGGCATTCTGCCAAGCATCGCGGATACTTCCGATCCGGCTTGGGTGAAACGGAAAATGTTATCGATGAAAAGCAACACATCCTGATGTGCCTCGTCGCGGAAGTATTCAGCCATGGTGAGTCCTGAAAGGCCAACTCTCATTCTCGCACCGGGCGGTTCGTTCATCTGTCCAAAGACCATTGCGGTCTTCTTGATGACTCCTGAAGCCTTCATATCGTAATAGAGGTCGTTTCCTTCTCTTGTTCTCTCGCCGACACCGGCGAAAACTGAGATGCCTCCGTGTTCCTCGGCCACATTATGAATCAGTTCCTGAATCAAAACGGTCTTGCCGACACCGGCACCACCGAAGAGTCCGACTTTTCCGCCTTTGATATATGGCGCAAGCAAATCGACGACTTTGATACCCGTTTCCAAAATTTCTGTGGTCGCGTTCAATTCTTCAAGATTAGGAGCGTCCCTGTGGATCGGCATCCGTTTGTATTTTTCTTTGGGCATGGGCATGCCATCGATTGGCTCGCCCAAAACATTGAAGACTCGACCCAAAGTGACTTCGCCCACGGGTACAGAAATATATTCTCCCGTGTCTATCACTTCAGTGCCTCTCACTAGACCATCAGTGGAATCCATGGCGATAGTCCTGACGATTCCGCCACCTAAAAACAGCGATACCTCCAAAGTTAGTTTGATGGGAACACCGTGATTTTTATCTTTTGGAACATTGATTGTGAGTGCGTTGTTAATGGCTGGCAAACCAGCCTCGAACAACACGTCGACAACCGGCCCCATGACTTGGACAACTTTTCCGATTACTGGCATGACTTCCTCCTAGGTAACTGCATTGGCACCACCGATGATATCGGTGAGCTCAATGGTGATCGCGGCCTGACGGGCGCGGTTATATGTCAAGGTTTGTTTCCTGATGACTTCAATTGCATTGTCGGTAGCATTTTTCATCGCCGTCATTCGGGAAGCATGTTCGCTGGTCTTGGCATCAAGTATGATTCCGTAAAGTGTGTTTTCCAGATAAATTGGCAACAATTCATCCATGACCTCTTCAGGTGATGGTTCGAAAATGAACTCGGCAACGCTTTCCTTGCCGGAATTTGCCAAATCCGTTATCGGCAACAAAACTTCTTCTGTGATCGTTTGTGTGATCGTATTTACATAATGGGAATAGATCATGACGATCCTGTCGACTCTTTCCTCAAGATACATTTCGATAAATGCCCTGGACATCGCCTGAAAATCAATAAACTGGACTTCATCCCGGGAATTGATCGATTCCTTGTTTAGCAGAGGGTAGTGTTTTCGTCTGCAGAAAGAGAAGGCTTTGAAGCCGATCGTACCGACGATATATTCGTTTTTAGAACCATGTCTATCTTTGACTGTCTGTTCAAAATATTTAAAGATCGTACTATTGTAAGGCCCTGCGAGTCCTCTGTCGCTTGAGACAAGAATGTAGCCGGTTTTTTTGATATCTCTTTTTGCCAGCAAAGGATGTCTAAGTTCAACATTGGAAGACAGAACATTTTCAATGATTGATTTGATCTTTTGCTTGATAGGCTGAAAAGACCGATACATCCGTTCGGTTTTTCTCAGTTTTGAAGCGGAGACCATATTCATCGCCTTGGTGATCTGGCTGGTCTTCCTGGTGGCTTCGATGCGGTTTTTAATGTCTCTTAATGAGGCCATCCATTACCATCCTTTTATACAAAATCGCTGATGAATCCCTCGATCAGGTCTTTAAGTTGTGCTTTGTCGGGAAGTGCTTTCGTTTCTTGCATTTCCTTTAGCAGTTTCTTTCCTGATTTGTCTTTTTCGATAAACTGATGCAACTCTTTTTCAAAACGTCTGATGTCTTCGGTTTTGATTTGGTCCAGATACCCTTCTACAAGGGCAAAAATGCTGATGGCTTGTAATTCGAAAGGCATGGTGTTGTGCAAACCCTGTTTCAGGATTTCCACGGTCCTTTCGCCTCGGTCAAGTTTGGCTTTGGTCGCGTCGTCAAGATCGGATCCGAACTGAGTGAAAGCTTCTAGTTCGCGATAACTGGCCAGGTCAAGACGCAAGGTCCCTGACACGTTCTTGATTGCGGGATATTGGGCGGCTCCGCCGACACGGGATACTGAAAGCCCGGCATTAATTGCCGGTCTGATTCCGGAATAGAACAATTTCGACTGCAGGAAGATCTGTCCGTCTGTAATTGAGATGACATTGGTGGAAATATAGGCGGCGATATCGCCTTCCTGGGTTTCAATGATCGGAATGGCTGTGATCGAGCCTCCACCAAGTTTGTCATTCAATTTCGCTGCCCTTTCAAGCAGACGGGAATGGAGATAGAAAACATCTCCGGGAAAAGCTTCTCTACCAGGAGGTCTTCTTAGCAACAACGATAATTCTCGGTAGCTGATGGCATGTTTGGTAAGGTCGTCATAAATGATCAAAACATGCTTGCCGGCAAACATGAACTCCTCGGCGATGGTCACGCCGGTGTAAGGTGCTAGATATAAGAGCGGAGCGGGATCGCTTGCGGATGCGGAAACGATGATTGAAAAGGACATGGCTCCGAATTTTTTCAAAGTTTGGTAGACATTCAAAACGGTGGAGGCTTTTTGCCCGATGGCAACATAGATGCAAATGACATCGCCGTCTTTTTGGTTAATGATCGTATCGACCGCAATCGAGGTTTTGCCGGTTTGACGGTCGCCGATGATAAGTTCTCTCTGGCCTCTGCCGATCGGAACAAGGGCGTCAAGCACTTTGATACCGGTCTGCAGGGGCTGATTGACGCTTTGCCTGTCAATGACACCCATGGCTTTTTGTTCCACGGGTCTGGTTTTCTTTGTATTGATTTTTCCGAGTCCGTCGATCGCTTGTCCCAAAGGATTGATGACTCTGCCGATCATTTCCTCGCCGACAGGCACTTCAAGGAGCTTGCCGGTAGTTTTGACTTGGTCGCCTTCTTTGATAAGTGTCGAATCATTGAGCAAGATGGCGCCAACATGATCTTTTTCCAAGTTTTGGACCATACCGAAAACTTCATGGGGAAAAACCAGGAGTTCTCCGCTCATCGCATGGTCAAGTCCATATACCAAGGCAATGCCGTCTCCAACGGAGATGACAGAACCGACTTCTTCAGTTTTGGTTGTTTTTGCGTATTTTCTGATCTGTTCTTTTAACAAAGAACTGATTTCTAGAGGGTCAATTCGCATAATTCATCCACCTCATCCTCGTTTTAGATTTGCTTTCAAGTCTTCAAGCTGACGATTACTGGTTTCGTCAATTACCATACCGTCGATTTCGATCCGGATTCCCGAGAAAATCGTTTCATCGATTAGTTCTTCGATTTCAATCGAGTGCGCTAATGATTTTTCCAGTTTTTGCCTGATTGTATCTTTTTGTTTCGCTGTGAGTTTCTGTTTGGCATAAACCTTGACTTGCTTGACTTTGTTCATCTGATTGATCAAATCGACAAAGGCGTAATAGATAGTTCCGGATAGACTCATTCTCTCATTGTCAATCAAAACGAAGAGAAAATGGCGCAAAAGCTCCAAGGATACTACTTTTTCCAAAACATCCCGTTTTTCCTGTTTGGTGATCTTGGGATGATTGAAAAAGTGCATAGAGTCATCATCCAAGGCTTCGACAAATGCCAATAATCCGGTTTGCATATCACTTAATAAGTCGTTTTCCAGAGCCAGTTGAAACAAAGCTCTTGCATATTCTTCCTGGATGCCTGTCATTTGTTCTCACTTCGGTCAAGACTATCGATCGATTTGTCGAGATATTTGTTGCGGTCGACTTCCTGTTCGATAATTTTCTCAGCCATCAGGGCTGCCAGGTCGATGACTTCATCTTTCATCTTGAGTCTGGCTCTGTCTTTTTCAACTTCGATTTCTTTTTTCGAGTCGTCCATAATCTGATCAGCTTCGCGTTTGGCACGAAGGACAATTTCGTTTTGTTCTTCCTCGCCTTTTTGCTTAGCTGAATCAATGATACTCTTTGATCTTTCCTTGAGTTTGTTGTATTCGTGTTCGGTCTTTTCCTTCAGTGACATTGCTTCTTCGTTGGCTTTTTTGGCATTTTCCACTTCGTCAGTCAAAAACTGTTTTCTTTTATCCAGAAAACCAGTGATTTTGTTCCATAGGAAAAACCTCACGATCAACACAAGTATCAGGGTCGCGAGTATTTGAATGACTATGTCGAGAAGCGTTATGCCCAAGGCGGATTCAATGGCATTAGATACCGCCTCAATGATTCTTTCTATGGCTGTTTGCAGAAAGATTCCTTTCAAATCGAACATCTTTCTATCCGAAAATCAAGATAAGTGCGACCAGCAATCCGTATAGACCGGTGGTCTCTGCCAATGCGGCGGTAACCATAGTCGTCATGATGATTTTGCCTTGAGCTTCCGGCTGTCTTCCGACTGCTTCGGCAGCTTTACCAGCAGCATATCCTTGGCCGATTCCAGGTCCGATACCGGCAACAACAGCGATTCCGGCGCCAAGATATCTCATACCATTGCTAAAGAATTCATTGTACTCGGTTGCGAATCTTAAGATTGCGGCAAAAATAGTGTCAAACATGTTTATATCCTCCTAAATTAGTATACTTAATGAATAAACAGATTATGATGAATCGGCTGCCATTGACAAATTAACCAATGACAACATGAAAAATACAAAAGCCTGGATCACTCCGAAGAATATATCGAAGATTACATGCAAGAACACACCGGCAAAGATGCCTGCAGCCCAGTTTAGCGCTGCATAAACCATCGCGGATATGACCGCGCCGCTCACGAGGTTTCCGAAGAGACGGATACCCATGGTAACTGGTGTCGAAATCTCGCCGATCAGATTGATCGGGATCATGATTGGAAACATCCACCAGACATGGCCAATGACGATGTTGTGAACTTTTTTCTTCACACCTTTATATTTCAGATCCGCAAAGCGGAGCAGAAACAATGTTATGATCGAGAATGCCAAAGCGACTCCTGCATTGGATAATGGTGCCTTGAGACCGAATAGGGCGATCGTGTTCGCGGTCATCAGGAACACGAGAATTGTGAATAGATACGGCCCGAACAATTTCAGTTTCTTGCCCTGGAGCTGTTCTCCGATTAAATTTCGGATGATTTCAAAAAAACTGACGACCACAAGCACAATGCCTTTGGGTGTGTCCGTCGCTTTCAGTTTGCTTACTCTAAAACCGATGATGATAAAGAACAGCGCAAGGACTGACACAACGATCAATGTCGATACGATCTGGGGCGAGAGTGGCCCGAAGATCTTAAAGTCCAACATTTTGGTCACCGTCCTTCTTCTGTTTCCTCAGAGTGAAAAAAACCACAGGAAACAAAACGATGCGGTAAGACAGGATGCCAACAAATGCTAAGATGACATTCCATTTGTCGCTCGTAATCACAAAATAGAGCACAATCCCATATAACACCATCTTGGCAACATATAGCAAAACGGTGGTAGTCCTCACCATTTCCTTGTGGTTCAAAAATGCATTTTTCATAAATCTGTAATGCATCGAGTTCACCAGCATGGAAGTGAACGCTCCCAGCAAGAACCCGACAACAAGATCAGTACTTTGGGAAATCAGATATGTGGCAAGCGAGAAAACGATGATAAACGGCCACACAAACAGGAAAGTTTTTTCAATCATGTTTAGATTTTTTATCTGCATCTTTCTTCCCTCCCACCAGTTTCATTACTCTCCGGAACAGATTGATCAAACTTGAAATCAGTCCCAGAAAAATAAAGATGATTATGAATATGTGTTTGTCTTCAAATAAATAATTATCAATTGCTTTGCCGATAAAATATCCGAGTGCCATCGACACTACCAATTCAATAAAAAAATGCGTAATCAGTTGCAATGTCGTGAAAGCAGTTTTATACTCATTCAAGACCGATCACTCATTTCGTTCCGAACAGTCTGTCTCCGCAGTCGCCGAGTCCTGGAACGATATATCCCAATTCGTTCAGTTTCTCATCGACGGCGACAAGATAAATATCGACGTCGGGATGATGTTTTTGAAGCACACTTATGCCTTCAGGGCAGCCGACAAGGCCGACAAAACGAATGTCTTTACCGCCTTGTTGTTTAACCAAATTAATGGCTGCGACCGCAGAACCACCGGTCGCAAGCATCGGGTCGACAACCAAAATCGTTGCTTCCGTCAAAATGTGCGGCAGTTTCACATAGTAGGCATGGGGAGTCAGTGTTGTTTCATCACGGTAAAGACCGATATGGCCGATTTTGGCAGTAGGAATCACATTGTGGATTCCATCAACCATTCCCAGTCCCGCTCTAAGAATCGGAACAATCACCACTTCTTTTGCCAGTTCTTGGCAAATGGTAGTAGCTATCGGAGTTTCGATCTTGACATCTTTTGTCGTCAGGTCTCTTGTGATCTCGTAGGTGACAAGGCTTCCGATCTCGTTGACGTTTTCCCGGAATGTCTTGGTGTCAGTAAATTTGTTTCTGACGATTGCCAGCTTGTGTTCAATCAAAGGATGGCTTATCAGAACTACTTTTCCCATTAAACTTCCTCCTCATATTTTTTGATCAAGTCGATTCTTGCCTGGTGTCTCGGGCCTTTAGAAAAGTCCGAATCCAAATATATGTTAACGAAGCCCAGCACTTCTTTGAGCGTGTTTATTCTCGAACCGAGACAAAGCACATTGGCGCTATTATGTTCTTTCATAGCCTTGGCGGCGAAATCTGTCTGACAAGCCCCCGCCCGGATTCCCTTGACTTTGTTGGCCGCGATCGAGACGCCGATTCCGGTGCCGCAGATCAAGATTCCCAGATCAGCAATTTTATCCCTGACGGCTTCGCCAACTTTGAAGGCATAGACCGGATAATCAGTCGATTCTATGGAATTTGTGCCCAGATCAAGCACTTCGATGTTTCGTTTCTTCAACAACTCAATTATAGGTTGTTTGTAAGAATATCCTGCATGGTCCGATCCAATTGCAATTTTCATATTGATCCTCCCTTAGCCCCGTTTAATCCGAAACAATTATAGCAAATTTATTGCATCATTACAATAAATTTGAATAAGTACCGAAAAATAAGACGCTTATAGCGTCCTACTCGTTGATTATCAAACTGCCCTGTCTCAGCACTGTCTTATTAGTGATGTCATATACTGTCGAGGCGACACCCTCCAAATCCCCACCGTCAATCAAATAATCGACTTTTTTTTCATAGAGCTTGGCCTCCTCAAACTTGACGATCGGAGCCTCGCCGCTTTGATTGAGACTTGTGACGACCATCGGTCCGAACCGCCGCAAAAGTTCCAAAGCGATATCATGATTTGGGACCCTGACGCCAACCGTATCCTTGGATCCGCTTGCTAGCTTCGAGACCAGGTCTGTCTTGGAAACAACCAAGGTCAAGGCGCCCGGCCAATGTTTTTTGGCAAGTTCCATGAATTCCTCATTTACTTCCACAAGTGGCATTAGCGAAGAAAAATCCGCTGCCAGTATTGCCATTGGTTTGGAATAGTCCCGGTTTTTCAGATGATAGATCCTGTCGATTGCGACCAAATCGTCATAAAGACAGCCGATCCCGTAAACGGTATCGGTCGGGAAAATGATGACTTTACCCCTCAAATCGATTTTTAAAATATCATTGATTGTTATTTCCACTTCAATTCCCCCTGATTATTTGATAAATTTCTTCGGGTGTGGATACGATGAAATTTGCTTGCGCGTTTTTTAGTTCGGATAAGTCTCGAAACCCCCATAAGACGCCAATAGATATTAATCCGGCGTTTTTTGCGGTCTCGATGTCTGTAGCGGTATCTCCGACATATAGCACTTCGGATTTTGACATTTTAAGTGATTTGATGATATGTTCGACCGAGTCGGGATGTGGCTTGATCGGAAATTCTTGTCTCTTGCCCATAATATTGGAAAATTTTATTTGGGGGAAAAAATGCTTTATGACCGCGATTGTGTCCTTATCCGGTTTGTTGGATAACACATTCAGGGCAATATCGGCTTTTTCCAATTTTTCCAGCAAATCGACAATTCCGGGATATGGTCCTGTTTCAAGAAGACAATTGGCTCTGTATATTTCCAGATATCTGGTTTTGACAAACATAAACGAACCTTTGTCCAATGCTCTGGCTTCTATCACTTTTTCGACCAGGATATTCACGCCGGACCCGACAAAGTATTTGATCTCTGACTCACAGAAAGTCGGTTTGTCAAATTCTGTCATGACCTTGTTGATGCTTGATGATATGTCGCCGATCGTATCGAGCAGAGTTCCGTCCAAGTCAAAGATCATAGCTTTGTATTTACTCATCTTCGCTAGCTCCAAAGTCGAGTGTCAATTGTTGTAACAGACGGTTTTTGATCGGTTTGTAAGTCTTTCTGTGAATCGGTAGAACTCCATATTTTTCAATCGCTTCCAGATGCATCTTGGTCGGATATCCTTTATGGATTTCCAGCCCGTAGCCTGGATATAATTCCCCCATTTTGACCATATATTCATCTCTTGCGGTTTTGGCAAGAATGCTGGCGGCCGCAATCGAAGCCGACAGTTGGTCGCCTTTGATGATCGGAAGGCTGGGAATATCCGTTTCTTTAAGAGGCATGGCATCGGAGAGGATAAAGTCAGGCTTGATGATACACATTGCGATGGCTTTAAGCATCGCTTGTTTCGAAGCTTGGTATATGTTGATTCTATCGATTTCAGTTTCGCCAACTTTCGCGATTCCGTAGGCAAGAGCGTGGATTTTGATCTGTTCAGTCAATTCAAGCCTTTTTTGAGGAGTGAGTTTCTTTGAATCGTTCAGTCCTTCGATCACGAACTTGGGATCAAGGATCACTGCGCCGGCAAAAACCGGACCGGCGAGAGGGCCTCTGCCGGCTTCATCGACGCCGCAGATATATTTGAAGCCCCGGTTTAACAGATCATGCTCATATTCATACATGCTCTTTAACCCGCTCTAGTGAAAGAGGGCCGAACATCTGGTTGCGAAAATCGTAAAGGAACAATTTATGAACTCTGTCATAATCGATTGTGCCGCCTTGTAAAAGACACCCACGGTTTTTTCCAATCGCTTCAAGAAGTATCAAAGGGTCATCAAGTGAGATGTTTTCCAGATTGTATCTGGATATTAAACGCGTGGGATAATTGGCTGCTAAAAAACGCAGTCCATAAAGCACGACTTCGTCAGGTACGAAAATATCATCTTTGATCGACCCGACAAGCGCCAGGTTCAGACCAACGGTCTTGTCTTCGAATTTTGGCCACAGGATCCCTGGGTTGTCTAGTAAGTCAAGATTTTTGCCGGCACGAAGATATACTTGGGTTTTTGTGATTCCGGGTAAATTTCCAGTCTTGGCTTTGTTTTTTCCCGCCAAACGGTTGATGAATTGCGATTTTCCGACATTGGGAATCCCTAAAACCATTCCTCTGAAAGCGCGAGGCTTCATGCCCTTTTTTTCTTCCTTCTCGCGAAGCGTCGTCAAGATCTCATTTGTCTTTGCTAAAATTTCGGTCAAAGGATTTCCGGTTAGCGAGTTGATAGCGAGCGCCGGGATTCCCGAAGCTTCATAAAAAGCTAAAAACTTGTTGGTCACTGCCTTGTCAGCCAAATCGGCTTTATTCAAGAGGACAAGTCGCGGTTTGTTTTTGATAATGTCGTCTAGCATCGGATTCGCAGATGAAATGGGAATCCTCGCGTCGCGAAGTTCGTAAACGATATCGACAAGCGGAAGTTTTTCTTCCACTAATCTTTTTGCTTTGGCCATATGGCCAGGGAACCATTGGATCTGGCTCATATGAATCACCTCTTTTAATCCAAACTGGTAACTGGATAGATAACTTTCCCGAGTATGGTGTCTGCCGATACCAGTCCAAATCTTCGCGAGTCTGTCGAATCACCCCTGTTGTCACCCATCACAAAATAATAACCTCCGGGAATGATTCCCGAATATGGAGAAAAAACGTCTGGATCAATGATCGTTTCAATCAATGAACCATTCAAAAACACTCCATTTGTGTTGACTGTCAGAAGGTCGCCCGGAACTCCCACAATTCTTTTGATCAGTTTATCCTGTCTTTGGATAATGATAACGTCGCCTTCATCATAGTTTGAAGTGGCGTGATTGATGACTACGAAATCACCCTGATAAAATGCCGGGTTCATGGAAGGACCTTCAACATAGGCAAATCCGAGAAAGAACCCGTTGATGACAATGATGAATACGATAAATACCGGCACTACATTCAACAGGTCAAACCAGGAATAGCGCTTTTTGAACTTGGTGAAATCCTCGTCGGACACAAGCTCATGCTTGTGGATTTTTTTATTATAATAGATAGAAAATATCAATTGATAGATAAATGTCAGGATGATAAACAGATAAAAACAAAGACGGAAAAACTGACTCGACAAAGGAATGTTCGGGTCTGGTTCCAAAAAATTAAAAAAATACATTGGTTCCTCGGCAAGAATTAAGGTCATGATGACGATGAATAGGAACATGATCAAAAAGCCAAGACTGCGATATTTTGTCAGACGCAAAAGTTTATGTCTATCAACTGCTTGATTGACATCTTCTGAGGCAGGTAGATTCTCTTCTATTGCCATCATCATTTATTCAGCAAACTGGAAAGAAGCTCTTCGAGTCTTTCATAACCAATCAGTACTTCTCTCGGTTTTGTCCCTGCGCTAGCGGAAACAATGCCGTGAACCTCCAGCGCATTTACGATCTGGGTTGCACGATTAAACCCGACGCCGAATTCCTGCGTGATTTTGTTCAAAGAGCATTTGTCTTCAGACACAACGTATCTGGCAACTGTTTCGAATAATTCGTCAAGCTCGATGTTTTCTTCCACCGCTTTGGCGGCTTTGACCAAAGTATCATGGGTAAACATGTATTGTGGATATGCTTCACCTTTGATAAAGTCGGTGATCTCTTCGATTTCTTCTGGCGACAGATATGCTCCCTGAAGCCGTCTTACAAGTCCGTTTTCCGATAAAAGCATGTCACCTTTTCCTAATAGTTTTTCGGCTCCTGTCATATCCAGCACAACCGATGAGTCTGTAGAAGATGGCACTTTGAACGCAAATCTGGTCGGGATGTTGGCTTTGATCGAGCCTTTCAAAATGTCGGCTGAGGGTCTTTGTGTGGCGAGCAGCATATGGATTCCTACTGCCCGTGATTTTTGAGTCAATTTCAAGATGTGTTCTTCAACTTCGTTCCCGCCCGTGATCAAAAGATCTGATGCTTCTTCGACAATGATGACGATTCTTGGCATCGCTTCAAATTCAGGATCGTTGTAACGGCGTTTGTAATAATCTTTCACGTTGACGGTTTTGAACTTTTTCAAAACCTCGTATCTTCTTTCCATTTCGCCCACGGCCCATTTCAAGGCTTCAATGGCAACTTTGACTTCATCAATAATCGGAGTGACCAGATGAGGAATATCAGCGAATTGTTGCAAGTCGACTTTCTTGGGGTCGATTAGCATCAATTTGACCTGGTCGGGTTTGTTTTTGAAAAGGATGCTGGCAATGATCGATGCGATACAGACGGATTTTCCGCTTTGTGTCGATCCTGCCACAAGCCCGTGAGGCATCTGTTCGATTGATGTGTAAACAGGATTGGCGTCGATATCAAGACCAACAGCCAAGAGAAGGGGATCATCGGAATGAAGAAATTGCGGATGATCGATGACGTCGCCAAAGAACACCGATTCCCTGATTTGGTTTGGAACTTCAATGCCGATCGTATTTTTCCCCGGAATCGGAGCTTCAATTCTTAAAGACAATGCAGAAAGGTTCATCTGGATATTGTCTGATATCGACGTGATCCTTTTGGTTTGCACGCCGGCTCCAAGCGAGATTTCGTATCTGGTTACTGTCGGACCTTTGGTGTAGTTGGTCACTTCGCCATCGATATCAAAAGACAATAGGGTCTGATTGATGACATCAATGTTTTCTTTCACCCATTCAGGTTCAATTTCCTCTTTTGCCTTGCCACGTTTGAGCAAGTGGATCGAAGGCAGATTGTAACCATCGAATCCGTTTACGACTTGGTCTCTCAGTCTGTCAAGGTTCGGAACATCTTGCTTTTTGAAGTCTTTTGGTTCAAATTCCTTATATTCGAAATCCTCGGAAAAAACGGGCTTTATTTCCGGTTCTTTCCGCGGTTCATGATCATGCTGCTGGAATAAGATGTCTTCGTCTTCTTCGATTGGACCGAATCTCTCTATGTCAAGATTTTCAGTATTTTGACCTCGGTCAATATCTTTTAATACATTGTCTTCAGCGCTGGTTTCTTTAGCTTTTTGTTCTTCATACGCCTTGGCTTTTTCAAAGAAATCATCGATGGCAACATCAGTTACAAGCGGAGCTTTTGTTTCTTCTTCAGGAATGGTCTCCATCGCAGCCTGTTTTTTCTTTAATAAATCGTTGACACTTAGATCACGATTATGGATTTTGGCCATGTCTTCATTGTTTACCGACAGGAATTCATAATATGAACTCCCGTATCTTTTCTTGGCTTCTTCTTTGGTCAGTTTCTTTTTCTTCCGGAAGGCATCGTATTTCTTGTCAATATCGCCATAAAACTTGCGATCGTTTGGCACAAGGATGTCATCTTTTACGGACTTGCCAAAAATCGGTGAAACAAATTTCTGTTTCATCGTCTCCTTGTCTTCAAGTCTGCTGATCTGGGGAATAAAGAAAGGTCTGGTATCGTCTGTCCTCTCTTTTCCTGGTACTATCCGCGGTAATGGTTTCTTTTTCTTGAATAACATCTTGAAACCTCCCTGTCTATGATTCGTTTTCCTCGTCCAAAAGTTCTTCGATTTTGGTTTCTACTTTCGCTTCGTCTTCAGGAGTCTCGAATATTTTCTTGCTGTAAACTTTATTTGTTTCCTCGCCGAAGATGTTGATAATATATTTGCAAACTTCTCTGGTGACCAAGGTCACTGATGGTTTGATGGCAAGTTTTCGGAACCAGAAGATCGGGTTGGCATAATTCAAAGCGGCTCTGCCGATAGTGTATAGTTTTGACACCTGATATTTCCGACTCAGTTTCATGAGTTTGGAATTGTCGATCGCTTTTTTCTTGTTCAAAATATTGACGATGGTAGATAGTCTGTTGTTTTTGAAATGTCGAATGAATTTGCCATTGACCAGTTTCTCGATTTCTTTTGTGATATAAAAGTTCAAATCCAGTATCTCCTGGATTGAAAGTTCATACATCGGATATTTGGAATCTGGAAAATAGTATTTGGCGATTTCTTGCATCAGTTCAAAGGACAAATCGAAAGCTACCCTGAAATATGCATTGTCGGTAAATTTTACCGTATCGATTAATTCGTTCTGTTTGGCAAGAATCAGTTCCTGGACAGCTTTTTCATCAAGCGGAATCTCCTTGCTCAGAAATGTTTTGCGTTTGTTCCGTCTTCCTGTCACTAGTATTAAGGCAATAAATAGCGTCAGCAAAACGAACCCGGTTGCCATTCCCAACAGGAAATTACGGATATCGAGCCATGATATTGCCATGAAATACAAATTAATTAAGAAAGTATTCGCAAACAAAGCCATCATATACACTTCCATTCATTAAAATTATATCTTATTAGGGGCTAATAATCAATAAGATATCATTTGTCAAATTCCAAGGTTTGTGAGATAATAAAAAAAAGGTGAGACAATGAATAACTATTTGATCGCCATCGATTTGGATGGGACCATACTTTATGATTTTGATACGATAAGCGATGAACTGACAAACTTCATGATAAAAGTGCAATCTTTAGGGCATAGAATCGTAATTGCGACCGGCAGGCCCTATAGAAGCTCCAAGTTCGCTTATGAAAAATTTCAACTTGATACGCCAATTATCAATTACAATGGCGGCCTGATCACTCATCCTTTGGATGATAATTTTGAAATTGTCAATTATACAGCCCGGAAAGAAGCCATCATTGACATTTTTGAAAGCAATATCGAACACATCCGCAACGCGTTCTGCGAAGTTAAGGACGCAATCTATCTATATAAGGAAGAAAAAGAAATCGAACCCTTGCTTCATGTCAAAGGTTCTTCTTTAATTGAAATCGGACATTTGAAAGACACTTTGAAAAGCGATCCAAACGGAGCGATCATTATCGGAAAACAAGGTCACGGTCAGTATATCGCGGATTATGTTTCCGATAAATACCAAGGCGAGATTCTTTCGAGGATTTGGGATTTGAAAGGTGAATATGACTCAATCGTGGAAATATATACCAAAGAATCAAACAAGGGCAAAGGTTTGAAGTACGTTGCCCAAAAACTTGGATTTGACCCGAAAAATGTCATTGCGATCGGCGATGGACATAACGATATCGAAATGCTGCAATATGCCAAACTGGGAGTCGCGGTCAAAAACAGCCATCCGGAACTGCTTGAGATAGCCGATATCGTGCTTCCTAATACATCCAAAGAAAATGCAGTTGTAATCTTCCTCACCGAGTTGCTCGGTATATAGAATTATCGCTTTTTGATTTCTTTTTTAATATTTTGTTTTTATCTAATGTGATATAATATTGACGTCAAATGACAGATTTTCCCTTGAAAGGATGTGCTTGATTATGGACCCGGTACCGTTATGCAGTAGTAGCCCTATATTTAAAAAATCAGGCATGATGTGCCGTTTTCAAGGAGGAAAAAATGATCACTCTTTACAAAGAAAGTAATAACAAATTAGAAATTGTAAAAGACCAAGAAGCCATTTTGGAAAAAGTGGAAAAGAACATGTGGATCGACGTCGTCAATCCTTCCAAAACGGATATCAGGAACCTTGCGGATATCACCGGAATCACTTTCGATTTTCTAGCAACCTCTCTTGACGAAGAAGAAAGTGCCCACTTGGACAAGGATGAAGATGATACTTTAATCGTTCTTGACGTTCCATACATGGATGAACCTGAGAAAGAAAATGAAAAAGGCTTTTATGCCACTACCCCTTTTGTAATTGTCTATAATACAGATTATCTAGTCACGCTATGTACAAAAGAATCCGCTTTGCTTCAGTTGGTTCTTGCCAAAAACAAAAAAATCGAACCACACAAACATGTCCGATTGACTCTGCAAATATTGTATAGACTGGCTACCATCTTCATTACCAGACTGAAAAAAATCGATTCCCAGACCAAGGAAGTCGAAAGAAGATTGCGTACTTCGATGAAAAACAAGGAATTGTTCGACCTAATGGAACTGAACAAATCCCTTGTATTCTTTTCAACCGCGTTGAACGCAAACAAGATTGTGCTTTCCAAACTTACCCGTCAGGAAGAATATAAGAAATATGAAGATGATTATGAATTGATGGAAGACGTAACCATCGAGAACAATCAGGCAATTGAGATGTGCTCCATCTACCGCGACATCCTTGCCGGTATGATGGATGCTTTCGCTTCCGTCATTTCCAATAATCTGAACATTGTCATGAAAGCTCTAGCCGTCATCACGATCGTCTTGTCAATTCCGACCTTGATTGCATCCTTTTTCGGCATGAACTTTGGCGTCATTCCTTTATTCAACAACCAATTCGGATTTTGGATCATTGTCGGAATGAGCCTTATCATCGCTATGCTTGGCGCAGCAATGTTGTACTTATACACCAAGCGGATCAAATAAATTTACCCATTTTCTTTAAAATAAAAAAGACTGCAAACGAACAGGAATTTTAATGTATACCCTATGTAAAGGACTTATTAAAAAAAGACTTTAAGTAATTGAATC
>CAZLAQ010000033.1:0-16314 GCA_964557695.1 uncultured Candidatus Izemoplasmatales bacterium
TATTGCCAAATAAAAATGATAGCCTTCCCAGCCAGGAAGGCTATCCTATTAAGGAAAAAATATTATGAGAGTATTGTTTGTCGGAGATATTTACATGGAGCGGGGAAGAGAGGCGTTTGATAGCTTTTTTCAGGCTGTCAAACAAGAATATAAACCGCAATTCATTATTGTGAACGGTGAGAATGTTGCCAACGGGAACGGCCTTACTGAAGCAATTTACAAAGACTATATGGCCAGAGGCGTCAATGTGTTTACGCTTGGAAATCATGCTTTTTCTCGCAAGGATGCATTAGAAGTCCTTGACCTTGATTATGTCATCAGACCTGCCAATTACGGACCTGGAACCTTGGGAAAAGGATATGTCACTTACAAGTTTAACGACATAACTATTACTGTGATCAATTTGCTTGGCAGAGTCTTCATGCATGATGTTATCGATAGTCCATTTACTAAAATTGACGAGATTTTGGCAACAGTCAAATCTGATTACTATATTGTCGATTTCCATGCCGAAGCCACGAGCGAGAAATACGCGATGGCCAATTATCTGGATGGCAGGGTCGACGCCTTGATTGGCACGCATACCCATGTCACGACCGCGGATGAAGCGGTATTCCCCAAAGGAATGCTTTATATCTCCGATGTTGGCATGACAGGTGTCAGATTTAGCATCATCGGTGGAGAAATCAAACAAGGAATCCGCAAATTTGTCACAGGTGTTTCCGAAAGAACCTATCCCGAAAAGGAAGGTCCACTGCAATTCAACGCCGTGTTCCTTGATCTTGATCAGAAAAAAATCGAACGGATTAATCTCAAATAGCATTACCGAGGAACGTCATGAAAAATAACATGAGCAAGCCTACAATCCAAGCTGCTAGAAAACGTTCACCAAGAGAAGTTGTCATTGAATACTTCCAGATTGATGAACGTTTTTTTGGTTTGGGAAATCAACTAAAATATCTCATTCAAACCCATGGTTGTCAGGCTAATGAAGCTGACTCCGA
Source organism: uncultured Candidatus Izemoplasmatales bacterium (assembly GCA_964557695.1). Taxonomy (GTDB): domain Bacteria; phylum Bacillota_I; class Bacilli_A; order Izemoplasmatales; family Hujiaoplasmataceae; genus JAAYZB01. The sequence goes on from CAZLAQ010000033.1 coordinate 1,005, forward strand.
AAAAATAAGGGGCCTTTTGGAGAAGGTCGGGTTTTCGCTTGCAGAAGCGATTGAGGAAGCAGACCTGATTGTCGTGAATACTTGTGCCGTGAGAGAAAGTGCAGAAAACAAAGTTTATGGTGAAATCGGCAGACTTAAGAAATTCAAGAAAATCAAACCCGAACTGATTATCGCGGTTGGTGGCTGCATGTCTCAAGAGGAAGCAACTGTGGATAAGATCCTTAAAACATATCCTCAAGTCGATATTGTCTTTGGAACGCATAACCTTCACCAATTATTGGAATACCTTCACAAAGCTATTGTTGAAAAACAACGTGTAATCGAAGTGTTTTCCGAAGAAGGTAAAATCGTCGAAAATGTTCCAAGTGTTCGAATGAACCGATTTAAAGCCTGGGTGAACATCATGTATGGTTGTGACGAATTTTGCACATATTGCATTGTTCCCTATACTAGAGGAAAAGAACGTTCAAGACAACCCGAGCAGATAGCCAAAGAAATACAGGAACTTATAGACAAGGGATATCAAGAAGTCACCTTGCTTGGCCAAAATGTCAATTCCTATGGTCTAGATCTTCCGGATTCAAACACCACATTTCCTAATTTGCTGGAAAAACTGAGTCACATGGATATCAAGCGCATCAGGTTTACAACCAGTCATCCTAAGGATTTTTCCCAGGAACTTGTTGATATCCTGGCTAAAGGCAAAAACCTCATGCCATATATCCACTTGCCAGTCCAATCAGGTTCTGACAAAATCTTGAAGTCAATGAACAGAAAATACACCAAGGATGACTACTTGAGTCTTGTCAATTCAATCTATGCCGCAATTCCTCATGTTTCAATTACAACAGATATCATTGTCGGCTTTCCCGGAGAAACAGAAGCTGATTTCGAAGCAACAATGGAATTGGTCCGTCAAGCAAAATTCGAAGGAGCATATACTTTTATCTATTCGAAACGGGAAGGTACTCCGGCCGCAAAATATCAGGATGATGTTATAAACAGTGATAAAAAAGCAAGATTATATCAATTGAACTCGCTTGTGAACGAAGGATATCTGCGTGGCAATCTACGCTTTTTACACAAGATTGTCGATGTGCTCGTGGAGGGAAAATCTAAAACAAAAGCAGACGTTCTTTCAGGATATACACCAAATAACAAACTCGTAAACTTCAAAGGTAGCGATGATATGATTGGAAAAATCTTGCCTGTAAAAATCACAAAGGCCAAAACATGGTCATTGTTTGGAGAAATCATCAATGAATAAACCAGATGAATTTATTGACAACCTTCAGAATTCCGCTTTGGTGAAGCGGCTTCAGACTTTGAAAACTATTTTTGAAAGTGATCCGCGCTATCAGAATTTCTATGCTGATTTTCTTAAATTTCAGAAGAAATTAGTCCGGATTTCGACTAACCTTCAGTCTTTAGAACCAAATGAATACGGCAAGATTTGGCGCGATAAACTCGAGCTGATGCAAAGTGATCCATTGATCTTGGAATATCTTGAACTAATACAAACATTGAACGATCTGATTCAAAAAGTGCAAAACATCATCAATGACTCATTGAACATCAACATTTAGCCGTGGGAAACACTACGGCTTTTCAATTACAAAAAAAACAAGGAAATCGCCAAATTTATTGATTTAGTGCTTGAATAACAAGACGACTTATAGTAATATGATATTATATTAAAAGAAAAGGGTGAGACCATGAGTAGATTCAAAACTAACGAGGACTATTTTGCCTACGCTAAAACATTGTCCGTGATACCCACCGAAGATTTGCTTACCTTGTTGAACCATTTCAAAATCAGGATACCTTCCTATATCCATCGCTTTGTGTTGAGAGAGACAATTTACCCAAAGGTTTTTCAGACAAAGCTCTATCAATCATATACCGATGAGTTGAAATACCGGTTACGAGGGTACAACGATTATTCGATTTATTTGCTCGAAAAACTAGTCAGCGACTATAATCTTGACTTTGATGCTGCTTCATATAAAGAAATCTTTTTTAACATGCTCTTTTTAAACCGCGATCTGTATGGTTTGAAGAACAGTTTCTTTGATGATTTAGAGAAATTGAAATACAAATACGCTGTCGATTTTGAAAAGATCAACTATCATGATTTCATCCATCAATTTGATCTTATCATCACTGAACCCAAGGGGTACCTTGATGGCGTGAGCCTTAAAAAACTAAAGGACGTGTTGGTTCATTCCTGTACCCTTGGCGACTTGCGCGGATTGGGAGAAAAGTATGGAGTCAAAGTTCCCAGAAGAATCAATAAAGGCAGACTTATCGACATTCTCGCAGCTAGGTTCAGACTGACTGAAGATGAAGCTAAGCTATTGGATGACAAATCAGTTTTAGAACTCGAAATCTATGCCAAAGAGAAAGGCTTTAATATCTCCATTGATCTCAAAAAGAGCGATATGGTCGAGTACATGATTTACGATCTCAAGATGTACCATCAGGAAATCCAAAAAGACGGACATGACTATCAGATACCCAAAGTCACCGATGTTGACTCGATCATGATTGACGCCATCGAATTTCAGTCTAACGATCAGGAAATTCCGGTTATTGAAGAAACGCCTGAGAAAAAAGATGAAGTGGAAACCGTTTCTTTAGTCGAAGAAGAGGTCGAAACAATTGTTCCGGCAAAGCCTGAAGTCGTACCCGAACCAATTCCACTAGCTAAAGAAAAACCTCTTCCAAAAGAGGAATCAGTTCCGGTAGTTGAAGAACCAGAACCTGTAGTTGAAGAAGAACCCAAACCCGTTGAGGAAGAAGCGCCGAAACCTGTTGTCAAGGAGGAACCAAAGCCAGAACCAGTAGTTGCTCCGGTTTCCGAAAAAGTTAAAATCATTGAAGCTCCTAAACCAGAAGAACTGGCTTTCTCGAATGAAGAGAAGGAGTTGCTTGATGAGAAAATCAATCTGATCATCAAAAAATACCACAAGCGTCGCCGTAGAAGAAGATTTTGGACGATTTTCCTGATTTCGCTTGCGGTTGTTATCCTTGGCTTTATCGGTTATTGTTATTTATATTACACTACCATAAATCCGAATAGTTTGCCCTTTGGCATACCCGTATTCTGGAATTAATCTCACTAGAAACTTAGGTGATGGATTTGAAAATGCTAGAAATTACCAGCTACACGCCAATGATGCAACAATATTTGCAAATCAAAAAAGACTATACCGATTTTATAGTCTTTTTTCGACTTGGAGACTTTTATGAAATGTTTTTTACAGATGCATTAGTCGCTTCCAAGGAACTTGAGATTGTCCTGACCGGGAGAGATGCCGGTGTCGAGGAAAGAGTGCCAATGTGTGGTGTTCCTCATCACGCTGTCAGTATTTACGTGGAAAAACTTATCGAAAAAGGCTTCAAAGTTGCAATTGTCGAACAATTGGAAGATCCGTCCCAGGCAAAAGGGATTGTCAAGCGTGATGTAATCAGACTCATCACTCCCGGTACGATTATCGAAGCCGGGGCAATTGATGAAAAATCCAATAATTTCATCGCCTCGATTTCAGAAACAAAGGAAGAGTATTTGCTTGCATATTCTGATTTGACTACTGGCGAGAATCATATTGTCACCATGCCAAAAGATATTGATCTCTTGATGAACGAAGCGTTGAATTTGAATGTCAGAGAACTTGTAATATCCTCATCATTTAATCAAAGATTGCTCAAGGAATACGTTGATGCGTATCCTTTGACGATTTCTATTTCCGATGATACCGAACTCCCTGCTTATTGTAGAAACCTAGTTCAGGATATCTATGAAAAAAGCCTGATCATGGCCTTTGCTAGACTAATTAATTACTTGTTAAAAACCCAAAGACGCGAATTGATGCATTTACAAAAAGTCCAGGTGTTTGAGTCAACAAAGTATTTGCGGATTGATAATAACTCCAAAAAAAATCTAGAGTTGACTGAAACCTATCGTACCCAAAACAAAAAAGGCACACTATTTTGGTTATTGGATCATTGCGAGACTGCAATGGGGTCGAGAATGCTCAAACAAAACATTTTGAGACCCATGATTGATAAGTCTCGCATCGAGGCCAGATTTTCACTTGTTGAAACTTTCAATAACAATTTTATTGTTCGTGAAGAAATACAAACACTCTTGAAAAAGGTCTATGATCTCGAAAGAATCATCGGAAGAGTCTCTTTTGGCAATGCCAACGGCAAAGATTTGGTCAATTTGGCAAGGTCATTGTCTGTCATGCCGAGTATTAAGGAATTATTGGGATCAATTCAAAATGAATTTGGCGCAAAACTGGTTCGCAATATCGATGATTTTAAGGATCTTGAAGATCTAATCATTGCGGCAATCGTTGAAAATCCGCCCCTGTCAATCAAAGAAGGCGGAATCATCAATCCCGGCTATTCCCAACAACTGGATGAAATCAAGTATAATGCCACGCATGGAAAAAATTGGCTGAAAGAATTCGAGGAATCGGAACGCGAAAAAACCGGGATCAAAAAACTCAAGATCGGGTATAATCGGGTCTTCGGTTATTATATTGAGGTTACCAAGAGTCAAACAGACTTGGTAAAGCCTGAATTCGGCTATGACAGAAAACAAACCCTTTCCAATTCAGAGCGGTATATTACCCAGGAACTCAAAGAGAAGGAAATAATGATCTTGGGGTCGGTCGAGTCGGCAATTGAATTGGAGTACAAATTGTTCGTTGTTGTTCGTGATGAAGCGAAAGTTAGAACCGAAGCCTTGCAAAAACTTGCTAGAACCGTTTCTGAGATCGATATGCTGATTGCTTTTTCGGTCGTATCCATGAATAATCGTTATGTCAGACCTGAGATTACTGAAGCGAAAAGCATTGAAGTCATCGATGGTAGGCATCCGGTAGTCGAAAAAATCCTCGAGTCCGGAAGCTTTGTTGAAAACGATATCCATCTTGATGAATCGACCCAAATATTACTGATAACAGGCCCAAATATGTCGGGAAAATCAACATATATGCGCCAATTGGCACTAATAGTCATTATGATGCAGATGGGTTGTTTCATTCCAGCCAAATCTGCCAAGCTGCCACTGTTTGACCAAATATTTACCAGAATCGGCGCTAGCGACGACTTATCCAGCGGTAAGTCAACTTTCATGGTGGAAATGCTTGAAGTCAATTATGCCCTGCAAAACGCTACTAAAGACAGTCTGATTCTTTTTGACGAAATTGGCAGAGGCACTGCCACATATGACGGCATGGCTTTAGCCCAGGCCATTATCGAATACTCACATCACAAAATCGATTGCAAAATTCTTTTTTCCACCCATTACCACGAGCTAACGTATCTGGAGGATGACCTTAAAGCGTTGCACAATGTCCATGTCATGGCCAAAGAAGAAAAAGGCAATATCGTTTTTTTACACAAAGTTGCAGACGGTCCAACCGACAGATCATATGGAATCCATGTAGCAAAGCTGGCGAAACTTCCGATGCTGCTCATCAAAAGATCGAAAGCGATTCTTGAAGAACTGGAAAAGAACCATGGCTACAATGTCATCAAACCTCAGACTATTGACTTATTCAATTACGAAGGGGCATCGATCATCGAACAAAATGAGCAGAGCCAATATCATTCAATCATCGAACAAATAAAAGAAATCGACATCAACGATGTTACGCCTTTAAAAGCGATGAACATCCTCGCATCGATAATTGAAGAAATAAAGAAGATATCCTAAAAGAAAATTCGTTTTTTTGTCCAAGGAGGTGAAAAGACGTGGGAAAGATCATCCAACTAGAACTGAAACTGCAAAACATGATCGCAGCTGGAGAAGTAGTCGAAAGAATCAGCAATGTGGTCAAGGAGCTAGTTGAAAACTCACTTGATGCCGGAGCCGATAAAATCGATGTGATTTTAGAAGAATCTGGAATGAAAAAAATCAGTGTCATTGACAACGGGTCCGGAATGGACAAAGATGACGCCTTGCTTGCATTCATGCGCCATGCAACTTCCAAGATCAAGACTGAATACGACCTGTTCCATATCAATTCACTTGGATTTCGTGGTGAAGCTTTGCCATCAATCGCAGCTGTTTCGAGAGTCGAACTGGCAACAGCAACCAAAGATGGCCAGGGTTTTCAGGTGATTTATCAGGATGGTGATTTACTGGAAACAAACACGGTTCCACCAATAAAAGGAACATCGGTGAAAGTCACAAGGCTTTTTTACCATACCCCCGCAAGATTCAAATATCTCAAATCACCGCAAGCTGAACTGGCAAATATCCAAGATTTGGCTAATAAATTCGCATTGAGTTATCCATCGGTAGCTTTCCTGTTGGAAAACAATGGAAGGACCTTGTTCCAAACTTCAGGAAATGACAGTTTGCTAGACGTATTCGCAAAGATATATGGATTAGAAGTCGCCAAGTCGATGCGATATTTTTCAGGAAAAAATCGCGATTATCGGATTCAAGGCTATTTTGCCAATCCGATCCATAACCGAAGTTCAAAGAATTACCTTACTGTCATTGTAAATAAAAGACCTATCAAGGATCAACATATCCTTGGCACTATCTCTGACAGTTTTGACCAACTTGTCCCCATCCACCGTTTTCCGATCGTTTATCTTGAAATTGATGTCGATCCACAATTGATCGACGTTAATGTCCATCCAACGAAACTGGAAATCAAATTCTCCGAAGTTGAGTCTCTGGCGAAATTGATTTTTATTACTTTACAGAAAGCATTGGAACTGGCTCCTGTAATTCAGGATGCAAATTTTTCAAAAGAAAACACACTTTCTCAGACTAAAATGGATTTCATCCAAGTTTCAAAAGAAGAATGCGATTCAATTCCGAATTTGAACACGCTTTTCGAGACTTCAGGCGAAACGTATCAGGCACCATTTCCAGTCTTTCCTGATTTTGATTATATCGGTCAATACTTAGGGACATATTTATTGTTTCAAAATGAAGAGGGCCTTTATCTGCTTGACCAACATGCGGCCGCCGAGCGAATCAGATACGAGTCATATGTGGAAAGAATGAGCAGACCAACAGCCGATGTCTACGAATTGCTCGTTCCGATGCATTTGGATCTGAGCAACGAACAAGCTCTGCTTGTCGATGAAGCAATTGTCCAAAAACTCATGGGCTTCGGGATCAAACTTTCTCAGAAAAGCGCAACTGGTTTTTTAATCAATTCTGTTCCGTCTTGGTTTCCCAAAGGTTATGAAGTCAGCTACACAGAAACCATTGTTTCCAAGTTTTCTGCTGGTCAAGACATCGATAAAAAAATGGTTCGTGACGAACTCGCAAAACTGCTAAGTTGTAAACATTCTCTCAAAGCCAATAAATACGTTAACCATGCTGAAGCGGAATCGCTTGTACATAATCTTAGAGATTGCAAGAATCCCTACACCTGTCTTCATGGTCGTCCGATCCTGGTTTTGATTGCAATCGGAGATATTGAAAAATGGTTCAAACGGATAATGTCATGAATAAAGTAATCGCCATTGTCGGACCAACCGCAACCGGAAAAAGTCGGCTTGGAATCCGACTTGCAAAATTGCTTGACACAGAAGTGATTTCTTGCGATGCGATGCAACTGTATATTGGCATGGACATCGGCACGGCAAAACTTACCTTGCAGGAAAGAGATGGAGTTAAACATCATCTTCTGGATATTCTAGAACCGCAAGTCAGCTTTTCTGTCGCCGATTATCAAAAATTAGTCAGAGAAAAGATCGCTTGTTTGCATGCATTAGGAAAAACGCCGATTCTTGTCGGCGGTTCAGGACTATATTTACAGGCAGTGCTTTATGACTATCAGTTTGTTGGTGACAAAAGAAAACAAAACAGTCAAGTCGCATATACTGATCTTTCGAACGACGAATTGTTTTCTTTGCTTGAGGAAGCGGACCCGGATCTTGCCAAAACAATCCATCCTAACAACAGACGCAGACTTATCAGAAGTATTGAGATTGCTGGCCTTGGAGCAATCGACAGCCGGAATCCCGGCAAGAATTTATATTATCAAAATACAGTCATCATCGCATTGAATTTAGATAGACTTGCGCTTTATTCACGCATTGAAAGTCGCGTCGATCAGATGATCAGCAAGGGCTTGGTTGAAGAAGCAAGGAAACTTTTCGAACAGGAAATTTGCTCCCAAAGTACTATGGCAATCGGATACAAGGAATTATTTCCATATTTTCGAGGTGAGATTACTCTTGACGATGCCATCAAATTGATCAAACAGAATTCAAGGCGTTACGCTAAGCGGCAATTTACTTGGTTTAAAAACAAGATGGAAGCAACCTGGTTCGAAGTGGATCAGACGGATTTTGAAAACACCATCAGACAAGTCACTGAATATATCAAAAAAACAAGTGTGGACAAATGATATGTCCACACTTTGTTTATTCTTCTTTCAGATTGAAAGGCCAAGTATCAAGCCCGCCCTTTAACAGGTATACCGGACGAAAGCCCTTCTTGATGAATTTCTTTGCTACGGTTTTCGCTAAATACGAATTTGATTCGTCATAGAGAAAAATCGCCTGATCTTTGCGAAACTTATGCAAACTCTGAAACGCTGAGCGTTTGGGAAAATTGCGGCTGCCGTTGATTTTTTTGGTTTTATACAATTCTTCCGTGCGAATATCAAGCAGTTGCCCTTTGCGCATGTTGAGTCTAAACTCTTCGGGAGCCAATTCGATTATCTTGGAAAAATCATATTTCTTCCTTGTAGAGATTAAAACACCCACAAGCAGTCCGATGCCGATTGGTAGTATCCACTCCAAAACTGATGCTAAAAACATTTACTTCACCTCGATTGTGATGTCATGAACATTATAGTAGAGTTGAATTCTGTTGTCAATAACGCATTTTTATATTATAATAGTATCTGTGTTTGTGAACAACTTAGCTTTCAGGAGGAACATATGGTAAGCACCAATGATTTTAAAACAGGAATGACGATCGAATATGAAGGCAACATTTATTCGGTTATCGAGTTTCAACATGTCAAGCCAGGCAAGGGCGGAGCCTTTGTCCGCACAAAACTCAGAAATTTGCGCACGGGTTCCGTGATTGATAAAACTTTCAATGCCGGCATAAATATGAGTCAGGCTCAAATCGACAAATCGCAAATGCAATACTTGTATGCAAGCGACGAAACCCATGTCTTTATGAATAACGATACTTATGAACAAATCGAGATCCACAAGTCAATGATTGAAAACGAACTTTTATATTTGACCGAGGGTATCAACATAAATATCATCAGCTACGAACATGAGATACTCGGCTTGGAATTGCCGGACAAAGTGGTTTTGGAAGTAATTGAGACTGCCGGTGGCGCAAAAGGAAATACAGCTTCGAACGCAACGAAAGAAGCTATCACCAACACTGGGCTCAAATTATTAGTCCCATTGTTTATCCAAACAGGCGAAAAAATCGTCGTATCAACCACCACTGGCAAGTACGATACCAGGGCAAAGTAGTTTTTTAACATTTAGGGAGTGATGATTTTTTGGAATCAAGTCATACGTGGCTTATCTCACAAAGCATAATATTTAACCCGGGATTATTGGTTGTAATGCTGATACTTTTGATTTTGTCTGCATTTTTCTCGATGTCCGAAATGGCGTATTCCGCCGTGGGAAGAGTCCGTTTAAAAACATTGATCGATCAAAACGTCAAAGGTTCGAAAAAGGCATATTGGATCATTGAAAATTTTCCTAAGACACTGACGACTTTGCTTGTCGGTAACAATCTGGCAAATATTGCTCTTACAACAGTGAGTGTGTTATTTTTTACCGGATTTTTTGGCAGTCTTCCCAATGCCGACACAATCGTCACCATTATGAACACGGTCGTGATTACGATTGTCGTGTTAATTTTCGGCGAGATATTGCCAAAAAGCTTAGCCAAGACTCATCCGGAAAAAATCTGCCTAATTTTCAGTGGATTCATCTATTTTCTGATTAAATTCATGACGCCATTAACCTATCCATTTCGATTGCTCAACCAACGGGTTGTTTCGAAAATCGAAGGTGAAGGCAAACTTACTGTGACGGAATCGGAACTTGAAACAATCATCGATACCATGGAAGAAGAAGGTTCGATTGACGAGGAAGAAGCCGATATGTTGCAAAAGGTTCTTGATCTGAGCGATATCACAGTTGAAGAAATCATGACGCCGAGAGTCGACATGATTGCATTTGACGTCTCCGAAGATGTCGATACAATCAGAGACTTGTTCTTTAAAAACAAATTCTCTCGTATCCCGGTTTACGATGGTCTGTCCGACAACATCGTCGGCGTGCTGTCAGAACGTGATTTTTATACTAAGCTAATCAAAGGCCACAACATCAATATCAAGAAATTGCTCAGAAAACCGATATTCATCCCCGCTACAACAAAAGTGGATGCACTTATCGAACTTTTACAGATGGAAAATTCTCATCTGGCAATAGTTGTCGATGAATACGGTGGTGTCGATGGACTCGTGACCATGGAAGACGCTTTGGAAGAATTGGTCGGTGAAATTTACGACGAGCATGATGATGTCTCAGAAAACATCATTAAAAAAACTGATAACCAATACCTGATCAACGCTGACTGTGATCTCAAGGATTTATTCGAAGATCTAAGTCTAGGCAAATCACCAGTTTCTGATTCAACATCTGTCGGTGGCTGGTTGTTCGAAAAATTCCAGGATATTCCTGAAGTCGGCGAGAGAATCGAATACGAACTATCTGTTAACCAAATTTACGACGAATTGAGCGAACTTGCCAGTGAAGACCGAGAAATTTTGACTTTCGAGATTTTGAAAGTCTCGAAACGGAGAATTAAATCCGTCTTGCTAACAGTAGAACTTATGACACACGACTCGATGTCGGAAGATAACTAATATTTTCGAATGAGGATAGCTTGACATATCCTCATTTTTAAAGGAAAAAGAAGGGAGGAAGAAGATGGAAAGACTGCAAAAGATCCTGCAAAAAGCCGGGATCGCATCCAGAAGAAAAGCCGAAGAGATGATTCTTGAAAAAAGAGTAAGCGTCAACGGAGAAATAATCACTGAACTTGGAACCAAAGTCGATGAGAACGATAAAATTCTTGTTGACGGTGAAAAACTTGTTATGGAAAACAAAGTATACTATGCCCTCTACAAGCCGACAGGCTATGTTTCCACTACTTCCGACAACTTCCACAGAAGAACAATACTGGATTTAATACCGGTTAAGGAAAGAATCTTTCCAATCGGCAGACTTGATTATGACACTTCGGGAATCTTGCTTCTAACCAATGATGGAGACTTCATGAACAGCCTGATCCACCCAAAATTCAAGGTGGAAAAAGAATACCATGTGAAAGTTAAGGGATTACTTCGCAAGGAAAGTTCCACAAAACTTGCCAAAGGTATCGATCTTGGGGATTTTATTTCGCAACCAGCCAAGATATTTGACGTGACTTATGATGACAAAAAAGAAAATACGTTTGTTAAAGTATCGATTACCGAAGGCAAATATCACCAAGTGAGACGAATGTTTGAAGCCCTCGGACATCCAGTTTTGAAACTGAAAAGGCACAGATTCGGAAACATCACTACAGACGGTATAAATCAGGGCGAGTACAGACCCTTGAAACTGCATGAAATCAAACAGTTATGGAATCTTTCAAGCCATGGAAAATAACACGGATCAAGGAAGTTTCTACTGGTAATATAAAAAAATTATGATATAATGTAATGAGTTGAGAGGCGATATGATGAAGTATAATGCTTTGGCAATCGACGGCCCTGCTGGCGCTGGTAAATCCACTGTCGCAAAACTTGTGGCGAAACGTTTGGGCTACACCTATATCGATACCGGTGCTATGTACCGTGCGACGACCCTTAAAGCCCTTAATCTGAAGATCGATTTGAACGACCCTGAACAATTCGTGTTTTTAGACGACACGACAATGAAATTTCACGATGGAACGTTAATGATGGATAACCAAGACGTTATGAATCAAATCAGATCGAACCCAGTATCGAGTAACGTAAGCGTTGTTTCAAGTCATGTTCCGGTCAGAAACAAACTCGTCAGCCTCCAGCAAGAAATAGCAAAAACTACCAATGTTGTCATGGATGGCAGAGATATCGGTACAATTGTTCTTCCTGATGCCGATCTGAAAATCTATATGACAGCCTCGGTTGAGGAAAGAGCAAAAAGAAGACATGAAGAAAATATTACCTTGGGCATACCAAGTGACTATAATCGACTAATCAAAGATATCGAACGACGTGACAAATTTGACTCTTCAAGAAGTTACAACCCCTTGAAACAGGCAGAAGACGCAATATATCTCGATACATCAGACAACGATATCAATGCTGTTGCAAACAAGATTTACGAAATGTTCATAAAAGTAATATCTACAAAGAGGAGCAGGAAAAATGGAAAACATAATTGAAAAAGAGGAAATGGTCAACATTCCAAAGGTAGGCCAAATATTGACAGGAACTGTCGTCAGGGTAACCGACGAGGAAGTCTTGGTCGATATCGGATATATGTTTGAAGGAACCATTTATAAAGATCATCTGTCAAACGCCAAAGTTCTAAGCGCCAAAGATTTGGTTAAGATTGGCGACACAATCACTGCAAAAGTCACCAAAATCAGTCATGGCGATCAGAACAACATCCTGTTACTTTCATGTAAAGATATCGAAAAACAAGCTAAAAAAGATAAATTCCGTGAAGATTTGGCTATTGACAAAGACGTGACCTGCAAAGTCAAAAAAGCTGTCAAGGGCGGATTGTTGCTTGATTATAATACGATTGAACTCTTCTTACCGGATTCGCTGATCATGTTAGAAGATGTGACTGAAGATGGCAAAATTGCTCTTGTCGGTCAAGAAATCGTTGTCAGGATCATCGATATTCGCTCTGAAAGAGACAAAGAAAAATTCATAGCCAATCGCAAACAGATTCTGTATGAAAGTATCAAAAAACAAGAAAAAGCAGAAATCAGCGCCTTGGAAGTCGATTCGGTAATCAAGGGAGTCGTCACAAAAATCCTTGATTTCGGCGCCTTCGTGAAATTATCCGATCATGTGGAAGGTCTGATTCACATCAGCGAACTTTCCCATTTTCATACAAAAAAAGTTTCTGATGTTTTAGAAACAGGCCAAGAAGTTGAAGTAAAAATCACAAAAATTTCTGGAAAAAGAATCAGTTTATCAATGAAAGCTCTCCAAGAAAAACCTTGGGATGTGTTTATGAATAAGTATAAAGTCGGCGACAAAGTCACTGGCAAAGTTGTTAAGAAAATGCAATACGGGATTTTGCTTGAGATCGAAAAAGAGACTACCGGATTGTTAAACAGGATGGATTATTCCTGGGATCCCCAGGACAATCTTGCCGGTAGAGTACAGGTTGGAGATCAAGTCGAAGTCGAGATCACAAGCATTAATGAAGACAAACAACAATTCACTTTGTCAAAAAAACATTTAGAATATAACCCCTGGGCCGATCTTAAACTCAGAATAGGTGAATTGGTTTCCGCAACCGTCAAGACAATCCTTGAAAAAGGTGCAGTTCTTGAAGTGTCCGGAGTCGAAGCGTTTTTGCCGATCCGCGAGATCAGCGATGAACACATCAATCGAGTTGAAGACGTCTTGAAGGTTGGCGATATCATCACTGTTGAAGTCACTTCATTTTACCCGAGGGAATGGAAAATGAGCGTTTCTTTGAATAGAGTCGTGGAAAAGAAACAAAGAAAAGAATACGAGTCGCATCTGAAAGACAACGTTTCTGCCAATCAGTCGTTAGCCGATCTTTTCGAGAAATATAAGAAGTGAACAAAAAAGGATGATGTAAATGGTACCAGTTGTAGCAATCGTTGGCAGACCTAATGTAGGCAAGTCGACAATCTTCAACCGGATCGTCGGCGAAAGGAAAGCTATCACCGATGATCGCCCTGGCGCAACTAGGGATCGGATCTATGGAAAAGCCATGTGGCTCAACCACGCTTTCAACGTGATTGATACTGGGGGCATCGAGCTAAGCGATGCACCTTTTTTGTCTCAAATAAAGGCTCAGGCGGAAATCGCTATCCAGGAAAGCGATGTTATCGTGTTTGTCGTTGATGGCAAGACCGGGTTGTTGCCTGATGATAGAATGGTCATGCAAATGCTATTTCAGGCTAAAAAACCAGTGATAGTCGCAGTAAACAAGACAGACAATTATTCCGCCAGAGAACAATACTATGATTTCTACGAACTCGGTGCATCAGTTGTCCTACCGATTTCAGGAGCCCATGGTTTGGGCATCGGCGACTTGCTTGACAAAATCATTGAAGTGTTGCCAGTTAAAGCTTTGGAAGAATATTCTGAGGAAGTACTCAGATTTTCTATCATCGGTAGACCAAATGTCGGCAAGTCCCAACTGACAAACGCCATTTTGGGTTATGAACGCGTCATCGTAAGCGATACTTTGGGCACAACAACCGACTCCATTGACACCGTTTTCGAAAAAGATGGTCAAAAGTTCGTCGTTATCGATACAGCGGGACTCAGAAAAAGAGGGAAAATCTTCGAATCTGTGGAAAAATACAGCGCTTTGCGAGCCATGCAAGCCATCGAAAGAAGCGATGTCTGTTTAATTGTGATCGACGCCGATACAGGTATTCAGGAACAGGATAAGCATATCGCAGGCTATGCAATAGACAACGGTAAAGCGATGATTTTGGTTGTCAATAAATATGATCTGGTTGTCAAGGATGATTCAACTATGTCCGAATGGATAAAGAAAATCAGACAAGAATTTCAGTTTTTGACATACATCCCGGTCGTCTTCTTGTCCGCCAAAACAAAATCAAGATTAAATACCTTGTTTCCAGAATTGGAAAAAGTCTTTGGAAACTACCAAAGAAGAGTTCCAACATCGACTTTGAACGAGGTTATTTCGGAAGCGATGTTGCTTAATCCACCCAAGGAACATAATCACAAAGTGTTGAAAGTATATTACGCTACACAAGTGAAAACAAAATGTCCGACCTTTGTCTTGTTTGTCAATCAGACCGATGCAATTCACTTCAGTTACTATCGATATTTGGAAAACCGTCTACGTGAGCGTTTCGATTTTGAAGGTACTCCAATCAAGATGATTATGCGAAATCGCGAATAACCGCCATTTTATCGAAAAAAAAGCAATTTTTTTTTGGCAAAACCCTTGCTTTTTGTAAATTTACTCCTTATAATAAAGATAACACAATATAGGAGGAAATGAATATGAACAAATCTGAATTGGTCGCAAGAATTGC
>CAZLAQ010000034.1:0-15115 GCA_964557695.1 uncultured Candidatus Izemoplasmatales bacterium
TTTTATTTTGTCCTTGACATAGGGTACATATTATTTTGTGTCTACTAACATCTTATCACTTCAGGTTGAGGTCTGCCTTATATTTTATTAAAATTTCTAATCCATGTCTACGTCAAAATTCTCCAAGGCTGATTCTTTTTTTGGAACAACAGCGTCTCCGTGTTTGACCAGGAACATAGTCACAAACGCCAAGGCAACAAATATGGCCGAATACGGGAAGAGCACGATTCTGCCCCACTTGTCCATCAGCATACCCGAAACAATCGGCGTGACGATTTGGGCCGCCATCGAGAATGTGTAATAATACCCTGTGTATTTACCCACATTGGAGTTTTTGCTTAATTCAACGACCATCGGATAAGAATTGACATTGATCGTAGCCCAACCGATACCAGTCAACCCGAAAATGAGATACATGATCTGTGCCGAGTTGGGAGTCAGGAAAGTCGCCGCAGCAAAGCATATTGTCAGAATTGTGATTCCAATCAGAATCGTCTTCCTTCTGCCGATCTTTGTCGCAAGAATACCTATCGGTATAAATGCCAACAAAGCGGTCCCATAAGCAACCAGGAGCGGAGTGCCATACCCTAGCTGTAATACTTTCGGAGAGTAATCGGCAAACTTGCTCGTGACGGCATTATAACCGACAAACCACAAGAAGACTGAAAAGAGGATTAGATAGAGAGAAACTTTCTTTTCCTTGGAAAGCTCTTTAACGGTTTCACCAAGAATTTTGGCTTCAACTTCATCAGTAAGCCCATATTTGATATCATCGGCTTCTTTTTCCTGTACAAGTTTTGGTTCCTTGACTTTGTATAGAAAGATTGCAAGGAAGACAAGCATCAATGCACCGATTGTTATGAAAGCAGGCGTATAATTTACGTAGGACTGATTGTCAAGACCATAGATCTTCAAGACAATGAGCGATAAAATTCCTCCGAAACTGCCCAAAAGGTTGATGATAGCATTCGCCTTGCTCCGCAAAGGCTTGATTGTCACGTCCGGCATTAACGCTACTGCCGGGGAACGGAATATCGACATCGAGACAAGCGCAATGAACAATATCACAATGAAGACAATGAAATTTGACGGGTTTTGCGAAGTCATCTGCCATGCCCTGGTGCTTAAATATGAATAGTAGCCATCTTTCAAATCGTTTGTCTCAAAGGTGCTGAGCGTTCCATCGGTGTTTTCATCCAAAACGTTCATCATCGGCTGATAAATGCTTTCATCCCATGCGTAATATTGCTTTGGGGTGATTTGCTCGGCATTCAATGCAGTAACTCTTTCTGAAGCCATACCGGTGATGATTACGTTCCATTCGGAATCGGTCAAGCTAGCTATCTGAATGCTTTGGTAATCTTCTGTGATTACTGTCTGGCTTTCTATTTTTGTGGTTTGATAATTATCAACGAAAGAAAGCGTCATGAATGCAAATGCGGCAATGATCGTTCCGACAATAATATATGGTGTTCTGCGCCCGAGTTTGGCGTTTGTCTTGTCAGACAATCCACCAAAAAGCGGTAACAGAAACAGCGCGAGGATATTATCGAAAGCCATTACTACTCCGGACCAAGTCTGATTCAAGCCAAATTTGTCAATCAACATTTTTGCAATTATGTTGTCATAGGTCTGCCAGAACATGGAAATCAGAAAAAATGCCAATCCAATCAGAAATACTTTCTTGTAATTCAGTTTCATATTTCACCTCTGCATATATATTTTATTTGTCTAATTATATCATGTTTTTCAAACCCCCGAAATGGAAAATCAAAAAAAACAGAATTTGATTCTGTTTTTCTTTTATAATTTATTTTGTTGCGATAGGGTGGATTTTAGATCCTAAATATCTCGCTGTAAGTTCATTGTATTTGTTGGCTTCAAGTGCCAGTGTCGAAACATCATTAAGTCCTGATTTGATCTTGACGTAAAGAGTTTTCCCGACTCTGAGCCACATGATAAGGCCGATAATAGCGATAAGACCTAGAGCCGCGTAATTTCCGATTTCAGAATATGGATACACAGGAAAAGCTATAAGAATATTGGCAAAGTTCACATACGCTCCGCCTATTGCTGCCAGGAAAAGCACAAATCCCAGAATTCTTGCCCAGATGCGATGTTTTTGAAAATCAATATAGTATTCAAATTGGTGGATGGAATGCAGGTCGGTTTCATTCATCATTTTTCTTTTGACTCTACGGCCACGGGAAAGCGACATTCCATCAGTATAGATTATCAGTCTTTTAGTTGTCAGCATGATTTGGCAAAAGCGCCTTTTTGCCTTTAGTCTGCGAAAATCTTTTAAAATTTTCTCATTTACATCCAGCGTTACATTTCTGATAACGTTGTTTTTCACCTTTACACTCCCCCATTCCGCTTACGGCTACATTGTACCTTATCTGAGGCATTATTTCAATAAAATCATGAAAATATACATTTACTCAATTTTAAGATTTTTTTGTTGAAAGACTTTAGTAAATTCCCCAAACAGCATCGGTATAAATCCTAACCCGACAGCGATGGCAAGTTCTCCTAAAGTCATAGCTTCGATCTTGAAGATTCCAGCTACAGGCGGAATGTAGATCAAGAGCATCAAAAGCAAGCAGGAAAATAATACAGAATAGTTGACAAATTTATTGTCAAACGGATTCATTTGGAACAGGAACTTCGTTTCTGATCTTGCCGAATAGGTTCTGAATAGTTCTCCAAAGACCACTGTCACCAAAATCATCGTTCTCGCTTGAGTCAAAGAAGCACCATTACTTGTCATCAGTAAGCCGATTTTGAAGCTGGCAAGTGCGGCGAGCATCAAACCAAAACCTTGAATGAAAATCTTAACCAATGTATGTTTGTTTAACAGTTTCTCTTTTGTGTCTCTTGGTTTGTCATCCATAATGTTCTTCTCGCCTTTTTCCATTCCCAAAGCAAAAGCGGGGAAGGAATCTGTCATCAGATTGATCCATAGTAAGTGAATCGCAAGCAAGGGAATATAATTTTGGAAGAATCTCCCCATGAGCATCGCTACCAATATGACGAGAATCTCGCCGATGTTACATGATACAAGATAGATAGTGAATTTTCTGATATTGCTGTAGATAATCCTGCCTTCTTCGACTGCACTGACGATTGAGGCGAAGTTGTCGTCTGTCAGAATCATATTACTGGCTTCCTTGGAAACCTCGGTGCCGGTGATACCCATGGCAACGCCGATATCAGCTTGTTTCAATGCCGGAGAATCGTTGACTCCGTCGCCAGTCATGGCGACAACTTCATTGTTTTTCTGCAAGATCTCGACGATCCTGATTTTGTCCTTGGGAGTGGATCTGGCAAATACGTCGCAGTGCATAATCGCTTCTTCGAATTCCTCGTCGGTCATTTTCGCTGTATCTTCTCCGGATAAGGCAATATGTCCCGGTTTCAAAATATTCAGTTCGGTGGCGATGGCTTTGGCTGTGGCCAAGTGATCGCCAGTGACCATCATCACTCTGATGCCCGCTTTATGACATTTGGCAATTGCGTCTTTCGCTTCCGGACGCGGTGGATCAATCATGGCTGTAAGACCAAGGAAAATCAAATCTTTTTCTAAGTCCATTGACTGGTATGTGTCCGTTTCGGAATATGCGTAGCCAAGCACGCGGAATGCCTGTTTGGAATACTCTTCATTCTTTTGCAAGACGTTGTCGATATCTTTTGGAGTGATTTTTCTTATTTCCTCACCGATTTTGATGCGATCGCATATTTTGATCAGTTGATCGCATGCGCCTTTTGTCAAAAGAATATATTTGTCGTCTATTTTATTGATGGACGTCATCATTTTTCTTGTCGAATCAAAAGGATATTCGTTTACTTGAGGATACTTGTCATTTTTGTTTTCAATTGCATATCCGCCCTTTTTGGCGAGAACCAGAAGGGAGCCTTCGGTTGGATCGCCTAGCACCTTGTTTTCGGTTTCCAACACGGCGTCGTTACACAAAAGACATACTTGCAAGATTCGATCTAGATTTCCAGAAATATCTGCGGGTTTGTTATTTAATAAAATATCACCTTTGGCTTCGTATCCAGTACCAGCGACATCATAATCATTTACCAGGTCAAATACTTTTTTAACTGTCATTTCATTTTGTGTCAAAGTACCTGTTTTATCCGAACAGATAACTGTTGCTTGTCCCAGCGTTTCAACAGTGGATAAATTCTTGATGATCGCATGTCGTTTGACCATTCTTTGCATTCCCAGTGCCAAAACAACAGTGATGACAGCGGTCAGCCCTTCCGGGATCGCGGCTACTGCAAGCGCGATAGCGGTGAGGAAAATGTCAAAGACATCTTGTCCCTGAAGCCATCCCAGACCGAATACCACGACCGAGACGCCGATGCAAATCAGTCCAAGGACCTTGGCAAATTCGTCGATTGTTTTTTGAAGCGGAGTTTTTCCTTCTTCGACTGCATCCAGCATTGTGGCGATTTTGCCGATTTCGGTCGTCATTCCCACGTTAGTTACGATTCCAAAGGCTTTTCCGTATGAAATAAGCGTGGACATATAGGCGAGGTTATATCTTTCCGCCAATACGATTTCCTTATCATAAACAAGTTTCGCATCCTTTTCCACCGGCTGTGATTCTCCGGTCAATGCCGACTCGTCGATTTTCAAATTAGTACTTTCAATGAGGCGCAAGTCTGCCGCTACATAATCGCCCGTTTCCAGATATACTATGTCACCGACAGTCAGTTCGGTAGATGAGATTTCCTTAAGCGCACCATTACGCAAAACCTTGGCATGAGGCGAACTCATCTTTTTCAAAGCATCGAGGGCGTCGTTCGCTTTTTGTTCCTGGGTTACCCCCAGCACGGCATTGAGAATGACGATTGCCAAAATGACAAATCCGTCTATTAGTCCATCTCCGTCTGGGCTAAATATCCCCATAACAATCGAAATAATTGCCGCTATCAGAAGAATAATGACCAAAAAGTCTTTGAATTGCTCGAGAAACATTTGCATGAGTGTAATTTTCTTTTTTGCTCTCAATTCGTTTTTTCCGTACTTTTCCTGTTGTAAGATAACTTGTTCAGTAGTTAGTCCTTTTTTTGCATCAACCTGAAAATCTTTTAGTACTTCCTTGACGTTTTTCTGATAAAGTTCCATCGCATTATATATCCTCTCTGAAATTTTAAAAAAAACAGACTCATGCACAAGTTCGTGCATAAGTCTTGCCGTTACAATTAAACCAGGCTTTTGGCCATGCATGTTGATTTAATCACGGTTTCCCACCAGCTACTCCCTTATGTCAAATACTATGATATATTAGTTTGAAGCAGTTGTCAATCGGTATTCGATTTCTTAGGTAAATTAAAAAGATCTTGTTTTTGTTTCAGACTTTTGAATCGATTAATTATGGCTTCAAACCCTATTGCAAGCAAAATCAAAATGATTGTCCAGGCAAAGACTTCGTCATAGGCCAAATTGATTTTTGCGAGAAAAAGGGCGTTGCCAATCGAAGTTCTGGTCTGCGAGAGATATTCTGCCATCACCAATACTTTGATTCCCAATCCGGCAGCTTGTAACAAGACTGTTTCAATCTCGTTTTTCATCAGTGGTAGATAACAATATCTCAATCCGGTCAGTTTTCTGTTGTCTTCCAGTTTGTAGACATCGATCAATTCTGAATCGATATTTCTGATTCCGTCATGAAAAGCCTGATATATCAAGGGGAAAATCATGAGAAAAGTAATCAGATATGGTGTAAGTGCGAAACCGAATAGTATTAACAATATCACGATGATGGATATTACCGGAACAGTTCTCAGAATGGATACGATTGGTTGAAAAAAAATCGAGAATTTAACTTTGAACCCGCCAAGTATTCCCAAGCCTCCGCCAAGCAACAAGGCGATTGCCATGGCAATAATCAAACGTAAAAGAGTCATACCCATGCTTGCCAAAGATCGCGATTTTGTGAAAAGCCCGACGAGCGATTTGAATACATCGACAGGACTTGGCAACAACATCGGACTCGACATGATGACATAACCGATCATCCAAACACAAAAAATTATGAATACTGACAATAATACCAAACTGGTTTTCTTCAAACCGAATCACCCTTTACGGTTGATAATAGAAAGCTTCTTCAGGCAAGGCTCCGCCGATAAGGGCGGAATTCATGGAAATGATCACGTTAAAATATGCTTCCAGGTCGGTCTTAGAATCCTGGGCCGACAAAAATCCGAGATGACTGTTTGGAATTGCTGTCTGCAAGACAGTCTCGCCAAAAGTATATCCCAGTGATGTAGCCAATAAAGCGGCTGCGGCAGGATTGGCATTGACACTAGTAATTGAGGCTTCCAAGTCATCGAGAAAATTATTGATTACTGATTTTTTTAAAGTGCTTTTGGCGAATACTCCCGCTTGAGGGTAAGAATCTTCACCGGTCAATGTTTGATATTCTTCCTGAAGATCGATGACATCGATTTCAGAGTTGGCATTAAGCAACACGGAAAGCGATGGTTCGGCAGACAGGATGACAAGTGAATTGTTCGCAATGAAAAGTGAAGAAGCGGTCGCAACCGAATCCACATATGTAATAGTAACATTTATTTCAGCTTCAGACAATATGTATCTAAGAATTATATCGCCAGTGGAATTCGCGCCAAATACGGTAATTTCTCCATTATCAAGCGAAGCAAGGTCAAAGGTTGAATCCGAAGCAGTCACAAGATAATAGTTTCCGAACACTACCGAGGCGATAAATATGTAATCTGGAGAATTCTTATACAACTTGGCGCCAAGGTTGGTCGGCGCAAAGATGAAATCATGGGATTTTGATCCAAAAGCCGCAACCAACGGATCGGCACCTTGAACAACATCGACTGAATAATCGTCGGTGTTATCTTCAAGATAGAGCTGCGCTAATGCCGGTGATCCCGAAGGCACCATTACAGATAAAGTTTCCTTGCTTTGGCAGGCCGAAAGCGTTCCGGCCATCAAGAAAATCACGACAAGCGCAAATAGTTTTTTCACTTAAGCACCTCCGAATATGGTGTTCTCTTTTTATAAGTAGTATGCAGTAATTCGTGACTCAGATGTGAGTTTGGTTTTTCCAGAAAATCCCTGTATAAATTTTTAATGGCTTCGTTCTCGTGCGATTTGCGGAAAGTCGATAGTTCATCGATGCTGTAAAGAACTTTTGCGCGTCTGGCTCTCACATCCACTTTTTCCTGGATCTCAGCCGATACGATCGGTTGCCCACCACCGTTGACACAGCCGCCGGTACAACCCATAAATTCAACAAAATGATATTGTTTATTGCTTGTTTTCAGGTGTTCCAAAAATTCCTTAATGGCTCTGCCACCGTGAACTACAGTCACGTTGACCGGGTTGCCTTTGACGACATAGGTTGCTTCCTTGATATTATCAAGTCCGCGCATCTCGGTAAACTCGACTGGTGTCGAATGCCCCTCCAAGATTTCTGTAACTGTTCTGAGTGCAGCTTCCATTACACCGCCTGTGGCTCCGAAAATGGTTCCTGCACCAGTATAACTGGCCAAGAATCCGAATGGTTTGATCGGTTCCAAATCGCGGAAAGGAACCCCGCGATGGCGGATGATTCTGGCTATTTCCCTAGTTGTGAGGACGATATCCACATCATGGTACCCGTCGCGTCCCATTTCCGGTCTTCTTGCCTCGGCTTTTTTCGCAACGCAAGGCATGATGGAAACTGAGATGATATCTTTAGGTTCTTTATTCATTATATTCGCATAATAAGTTTTGATCAAGGCTCCGGCCATTTGTTGCGGGGATTTGCATGTGGAAAGATTTGGTATGTATTCCGGATGGTATAGTTCCAGATAATTGACCCAGCCAGGTGAACAGGAAGTGAACATCGGCAGATTGTGATTATTGGTCAGTCTTTCAATAAACTCCGTTCCTTCTTCAAGGATTGTCAGGTCGGCGGTGAAATTGGTGTCCATGATCTCATTGACTCCGATTTCTTTCAATGCGGCAAACATTTGTCCTTCGACATTGGTACCGATTTTATATCCGAACTCTTCTCCTAAAGCGGCTCTGACTGCAGGAGCGACCTGCACGACAACCGTTTTGGATCGGTCTCTTAACGCCCTTTCAAAATCTTTGACTTCGTCAACAGCATGGATGGCGCCGGTCGGACATGATTGGATGCATTTGCCACAATATATGCAGCCCGCATCTTCCAAATTATGAAACAGTGCCGGGCCGACGTAGGTTTTTGAGCCACGTTGATTAAAATTCAAAATTCCCAATCCGGACAATTTTTCGCAGGCGTCGATGCAACGTCCGCAAAGAACGCATTTGCTAGAGTCAAGTACCATCGCATCAGATGTCTCGTTGATTCTGATTTCTTTTTGGTTGAACAGTTTGGCGTTGCTGAAATCATTCTCGACATTGAATCTCCTGAGCAGATCAAGAAATTCACAACTATTTTCCCTAGAACATTTCCAACATTCGAATTTATGGTTTCCCGCCAACAGTTCTAGTGTTGCGGATACCGAATCATAGACTTCTGTATTGTCGGTATCAATAACCATTCCTTCTTTTACTTGAGTTGTGCAGGATGTTTTTAAACCTTTCATCCCTTCGATTTTTACAACACAAACCCGGCAATTGGCTGTTTCGTGAATGTCTTTAAAAAAACAAAGTCTCGGAATTTTGATGCCAGCGACTTCTGCGGCTCTCATAACGGTGTAATCGGAAGGAACTTCTATTTTTCTTCCATCAATTGTAAGTTTAACCATTTCAGACATTTTGCTCACCCTCCCAGTCGACCGGTTTTGACGTGATTGCGTTTACTGGACACGAAACTTTGCATGCTCCACAACGGATACATAGATCCGGATTGATAAGATGTTTTTCCTTGACTTTTCCGGTAATGGCACCAACAGGACAGTTCTTCAGACACTTGGTGCACCCGATACAACGATCGGTCACTGTGAATGTAGTCAGATTCGAACAGACCCCCGCTGGGCAAACTTTGTCCATAACGTGAGCGAGATATTCACTGCGGAAATGTTTTAAAGTCGACAACACGGGATTGGGTGCTGTTTGTCCTAACCCGCATAACGATGTGTCTTTGATCATGTTGCCAAGTTTTTCTAATATTCTCAAGTCATCCATCGTGCCTTTGCCTTCGCAAATTCTGTCAAGAATGTCCAACATTCTTTTTGTGCCTTCTCGGCAAGGTGTACATTTTCCACATGATTCCTCGACGGTGAAATCAAGGTAAAAACGAGCAACGTCTACCATACAGTTGTCTTCATCCATGACAATCATCCCACCTGAGCCCATCATTGAACCCAGTTGGACAAGATTATCGAAATCGATCGGTGTATCAAGAGATTCTTCCGTGATGCAACCACCGGAAGGTCCGCCGGTTTGAACGGCTTTGAATTTCCTTTTGTTGGGGATTCCGCCTCCGATATCAAAAATAACTTCGCGAAGTGTTGTCCCCATGGGAACTTCCAAAAGTCCAGTATTCTGTATTTTCCCGCCTAGAGCAAAAACTTTGGTTCCGGATGATTTGGCGGTTCCAATTGATTTGAACCATTTTGCGCCTTTCAAAAAGACGACTGGAACATTGGCCAATGTTTCCACATTGTTGACATTTGTCGGATGATCCCACAAACCTCTGACCGCGGGAAACGGCGGTTTGTTTCTTGGCATTCCTCTTTCGCCTTCAATCGAAGCGATGAGTGCAGTCTCTTCGCCACAGACAAAAGCTCCGGCACCAAGTCGAAGTTCGATCTCAAAGTCAAATCCAGAATTAAAAATGTTCTTTCCAAGCAAATCATATTCTTTTGCTTGATTAATTGCGATACGAAGTCTTTCAACAGCGACCGGATATTCAGCCCGGATATAGATATATCCCTGATTCGAGCCAATTGCATAACCGCAAATAGCCATGGCTTCCAAAACCGAGTGGGGATCGCCCTCCAATATGGCTCTGTCCATGAATGCGCCTGGGTCGCCTTCATCCGCGTTGCAAATGACATATTTTTGGTCATCGATGGATTTGGATGCGAACTCCCATTTCAGTCCTGTGGGGAATCCACCGCCACCGCGTCCGCGAAGTCCGGACGCTTTCATGGTCTCGATTACTTCTAAGGGTGTCATTTCAGTCAATACTTTTCCTAAAGCCAAATACCCATCTCTCCCTATGTATTCCAAGATGTCGAGCGGATTGATGCTGCCGCAATTGCGCAGGGCGATTCGTTTTTGTTTTGAGTAGAATTTCAATTCACTGTAATTCTTGATTTTCTTATAATCAATCGGTTCTTTGAACCTCAATCTTTCAACTGGACGGCCATTCAAAATGTGTTCGCTGACGATTTCTTCCACGTCACCGACTTGGACATGTGAATAGAAAACTTCGTCAGGATACACGACAATAACCGGTCCTGATTCGCATAAGCCGAAACAGCCCGTCATGACGGTTTTCGCTTCACCCAAAAGACCATATTTTTCTAAATGTCTGTCAAATTCAAAACGGATATCCTTGGACTTGGATCCGAGACATTCTGTTCCGCCGCAAATTAATATATGTATATTCTCTAACATGTCTGGCCCTACCTTTTTCTTGCGGACAAAAGATATTTCTCAATCGGTCTTCCGCCCATTAAATGCTCTTCCACGATTTCGTCAACCATCCGTTCTGAAACCTGACAATAAATCGAATGTGATCCGTTTTCTTCAATAACTTCCACGATTGGTTCAAAGGCACATTCTCCCATGCACCCCACTTGGGTGACAAAGATATTTTTAAGGTTGTTTTCCTCAATCTCATCCATGAGTCTTTTTAATGCCAACCCCGCTCCGGCCGCGATTCCGCAAGTCCCCATTCCGACTTGGATTCTAATCCCGCCTTTTATATGGCGCATATTCATGTTTCTTTTGGCTTCATCCCTTAGTTTTTTCAAATCTTCCAATGATTTCATATTTTACCTCCGCTCATGCGATATATTAATATATTGTTGTATTCATCGTTTTCCGAAAACCCAAAAAAGATCTCTTTTTTTGGGAGATAGAGATCGAGTAAATGTATGTCGCTTTCGCGTCTGTCAACTATGGCTTGTAATCTCACGAGATATCTTTCAACCTCTGCAAGACTTGTTTTGCTTTCTGAACTGAAGCATTTCCATAAATCGTATCATTAACAGAAAATACCGGTGCAAGTCCACAGGCTCCGATGCATCGGGTCGCACACAAGGTGTATTCTCCGTCATTCGATGTCTCTCCGACTTTGATTTTGAGATCATCTGAAAATGCATCTAGCACACTTTGAGATCCGCGGATATAACATGCGGTTCCCAGACATACGTTGATAATGTTCTTTCCTTTTGGTTCAAGGGAAAATTGACTGTAAAACGTCACGACACCATTGATTTTGGCAATGCTTTCGTTCAGTTCTTTGGAAACGATTTTTTGAATTGACAACGGCACGCATCCAAATATACGTTGTGCGTCCTGTAAAGTAGGCATCAATGGTCCCGGCTTCTTTTTGTTTTCTTCCACTGAAGCATACAATTGAGTAAGCTTTTCATCTGTAATTTGTATTTTTACGCTCACTTTTTTCCTAGCTCCTTTCAAGGCATAATCAAGCAAGCGTATTATAACATGACCATTTCAAGAAATAAAGATAAAAAATCGCTAAAACGCTTTCTTTTTTTTCATAAATATTATCACAAAAAGATTGCTAATAAAAAGCATTCCGGTGAGCCCTCCGCTAAGCAGATACCACTTGTAATTATTCCAAAAAGAAATCATGGTTATTTCGCCCACATCTAGCGCTTCATAGTAATAATCTATCGGTCTCTCATTGACTCTGATTTGAAAGTTTTTGGTAAGTATCTGTCCTGAATCGCCCATAAATTCCAGCGACAGATGATATGTCCCGGGAGTGGAAGCGTGCCGAGAATAAGAGTCATATAATACAATTACGTTATAATTTTCAAACGCATTGATTTCGTTTGTCTTCGAAAGCAAATAGGCGATGTCTCCTAAAGATAACACCGTATCATTGTATACCTGGATAATCGAACAATCGAAGTAAACAACTGGTCCGATCTCATCGACTACTGACAGATTAACTACCTGTTCAGTTCGGTTTCCTGTTGAATCATATACTTCAAAAACCATTTCATAGTTACCCAAGATATCGTGATTATTCGTGTAGGAGTCGCTCAAAAGCTCTATCGAAAGCGATGATGACAGATCATAGTTGTCCGTCACAGACAACCCTGATTTGACTTGAGCAGCGGATATTATCGAATCATAGCCGATGACAATACTTGTCGTTCCGCTAAAAAGCGGACAATCCTCGTCCACAACTTCAATCTGGACAATGTATTCTGCTGTATTTCCGCTCGAATCGGTCACCGAATACTCCATTTCATATATCCCTAAAATTTGATCATTAGCACTATAGCCATCCGTTTCGAGCACAATGTAAGAACTGATATCTCCGTCATAGTTGTCACTTGCGGACAACATGGCGATGATATTCTCTAGTGAATATGAATTGGGATAGACAGCTTTGATCAAGCCGATATCTGTAAACATTGGATTAACCGCATCGACAACCTGAACGTTTACTTCGATATTGCTTAGATTGCCGCTTGAATCTGCGACCGCAAAGATAATCGTATAGGTTCCAAGCACAAAACAGGAAGCCGTATAATTATCTTCTGTAACGATGATTGAACTTGAAACGTCTCCGTCAATGGCGTCATACGCTTTGAGCGCAGATTGGATCTCGCCTACCGAAATGGGTGTATCGACATATGATATCACTGTTCCGGCACTTTGAAAATATGGCGAAGTAGTATCCATCAGGTTCCCTTCGATATAGGCCTCGTATCCATCATAGGTAGTTCCTTCTTCCAACATGAATCCATTCATTCCGAAAGTCGTAAAAAAAGGTGCGTATGGAAATCTGAGCGAAAGATAATTTGTATTTGATTCCGTTTTGAAAAAGATATGGAACACTTCGTATGTCTCATCATACTCAAAACTTAGGTAAGTATATTCGTATTCATCTGTCAAAGTCCCGTTTTCATATGCTTCCATATATATCACCGGTCCCTGGGTCTCGTAGTCCCTTGTGAAAGTGAGAGTATAATCCGTGTACGGCTTTACCAAAAAAGGCTCGGATGATACAAAATAATCTCCGGAAATTTCAAAATTATCTTCAGACAGATAGTTGTCCCCTCCCGGCAAATAATGAGGAGAATAGGCAAATACGTTGTTTGTGAAACAAATTGCGATGACCGCTACCAATATAGCAGCAAATAGATTTTTCTTCATAATATCGCTTCCTTTCACGAATATGATACGTGTAAGGCGCTAATAGTCTTTATGAAAAAGAAAAATCACCAATAGTAGGTGATATTCCTGGATATAATTGTTATCTATTCTGCCTTAAAGGATCTTCTCAAGAAATTCTTTGCTTTTTTTGCAGTGTTGCCATAGAGGTGTGAAATTTCTAGTTCGGCTTATCATACGTAACTAATCTAGCATATTTAATGCTATCAACTATCCTATGAACTCTTATTGAATCATTATACCTAAGATGTTTAAAATAGACTCAAATATTTGTCCTATAGAGCTCTTTTCAAATGCTGATAATATCATTATGTTATGTTGAGTAATATAAAATATTATTATAAGTAGGATTCTCAAAGGGCATTAATACTCCGTTAATAACATTAGGTGCAATTACTTATGATACGGTTCATCGTTCTATATTTCAAATGAACAATAAGATGGCACTTGGGTTACAAATGGAAAAATGATAACATTAAATAAAAAAAGCCAATAAATGGCTTGTTTTAGAGCTTCGTGGTGGTTCAGGCGAGAATTGAACTCGCGACACATGGATTTTCAGTCGTTTCACGCATGAGACATCTTTCTCCAAAAACATGTTATCCCAAAATTTTAACATCGCTTTATATATTAAGATACATTTAAAATGAATAAATAATCCGCATAAATATGGGATGGGTCTCCTATAATACTTATTTCAACAAGAATAAAATATGTTCCCAAATCGAGTTGATCCAAACCATACCATTCGCGAATGCCTTGGACCAACACTCCGCTTTCATCATACACCCACACTTGATTAGCCAAGGTGTTATCTGGCATACTCAAAGTCGTAATGATTTTGGAATCGACGGATTGCATTTCATTAAGATGTTCCGTCAAATTGTAATCATGTTGTGCTAAATAAGAATCCAAAGTACGATAATCCATACTGAAATCCAACAGGATATCAAATTCAACGGGGGATATTGTTGAACTTCCATTTGTAACCCGAATTTCAATTGGTTCATAGTATCCTTTATCATAAACACTGAATCTATAATGAGGAATTGAGCTTTCTATGACGCCCATAGATATTAATGCTATCATCGCCATTCCAGCAATCACCGGAGGTAATATTCTAAGATACTTAACCTTGACAAACTGTTTATGGATCAAGGAAATCACAAATATTATTGTAACTTGAATAAACAATAAGAAAATGATTCTGATGAATGGAGTATTTATGTAATAAAGCAATTTATAAGCAGATATTGCGTAATTACCGCCTAATTGTATATAGAAATAATGGAACATGAGAAAAACAGAAAAAATCGCTAGAAAAATCGTTAATACTAAAGGATTGGGTATGTTCTCTCTTCTTTTATTTACTAAATTGATCCAGTCCCGGATATATCTGATTAAAAAAATATAATAAACAATAATTGATGACACTCCTAAAATAGATAATATTGGCGAGCTAGACATCATAATAAAGATGACATAGAAAACAAAAATTTTTACAAAAAGATTGATACGCAAAAAAGCAATGATCAAATTTAAGCCTTTAATAAAATTATCTTGATTTTTTCGATACCTGACTATAAATGATACCAATCCAATAACCATAATCAAACAGACTAAACCTCGATACCATTCATAAAAAATATGAATGAACGGATAGAAAAGGGTCAAGGAAGTTCTTGCTTCATAATAGGTCTGAATAAAATTATAAATCTCATACCCAACAATAAAAATCGCAAGCAGGATTATTGCGATGAGGAATTG
>CAZLAQ010000035.1:0-14912 GCA_964557695.1 uncultured Candidatus Izemoplasmatales bacterium
CTCCGTTTGGAAAAGTCGTCGATTTTCTGACATATAGCGGGATTTATCGTGAAGTGGAACTGGAAATATTACCCAAGCATCATATTGTGTCGCTTCGCGTCAAAACTGACGAAGCGCCATCGATTCTGGAAAACGAAATGGACCTAATCGTTTCGGTGAAAATGAATGAGGAATTTCCTACCGAATCCGAAGTAAGATTCGCGATTTTGGATGGTGATAAAACCATTATTGACGCTACGATCCAAGACTGTCTTGCTGAAACATTGATAACCAGTATTTTTGTCCAACAAATCGAAAGATGGGAGCTAGATAATCCCAAGCTCTATTTATTGAAAGTGTCAGTATATTTCAATGATTTGCTTGTTGATGAACTTTCAACCAGATTTGGGTTCAGAACCGCCAAATTCATGAGTTATGGTTTTGTGTTGAACAACAACAAAACCAAGCTCATTGGACTGAATCGCCATCAAAGCTATCCATATGTCGGATATGCCATGCCCAAAAGGCAACAGGAAAGGGATGCGGAAATCCTCAAGTATGAGTTGGGATGCAACATTGTCCGCACGTCCCATTATATGCAAAGCGACCATTTCATCAACAGATGTGACGAAATCGGCCTGCTTGTTTTCGAAGAGATTCCCGGTTGGCAATATATCGGGAACGAATCATTCAAGAAATTGTCTATTGAAAATTTGGAAACAATGATCAACCATCATATCAATCATCCTTCGATAATATTGTGGGGAGTAAGAATCAATGAATCCCCTGACAATCATGATTTCTATGCCAAAACCAATGGAATTGCCAGAGAACTTGATGATTCAAGGCAGACAGCGGGAGTGAGAAACTTCAAACGTAGCGAGTTTTTGGAAGATGTCTATACTTATAATGATTTTTCTCACCAGGGTGAAAACTCCGGCTTGGATAATCCCAACCGTATCGCTGGCTTGTTGACCCCATATCTTGTGACCGAGCATAACGGACACATGTTTCCAACCAAACAGACAGATGACGAACATAAAAGGCTTGATCAAGCCTTGAGACACTTGAATGTAATCGATGCTGCTTATGCCACGGACCGGATCTCCGGTGCAATCGGCTGGTGTTTGGCAGATTATAATACCCATAAGGAATTTGGTTCCAACGACCGGATTTGTTATCATGGTGTTACAGACATGTTTCGCATACCCAAATATGCCAGTTATCCCTACATGTCCCTGAAAACCGATGAACCTATATTGAAAATCGCATCTAGCATGACGCCTGGCAATTCAGAGAAAAGCATGTTGAAAGAAACTTATGTCTTTACCAATTGCGACTATGTTAAATTTTATCGTAATGAAGAAATGCTCGATAAATGTTACTCTAATTGGCATGTCTATAAGAATATTCCCCATGCCCCGATAGTCATCGACGATTATATCGGGAATCGAATAGAAGCAGATGGCGAGTATTCCAAAACGGTGGCGAAAAGAATCAAGAAAGTCATTCAATCTTATAGCAAACATGGCAACATGTTGCCATTTATCGACAAGATGCGCATGATTAATCTCATGGCATTCCATAAACTTACAATCGACAAAGCTGAAGAAATCTATGGAAAATATATTGGAAACTGGGGGAGTTCGGATGTGATCTATCGATTTGAGGGTTATGTTGATGACGAACTTGTTAAAACTGTGACTATCTCGCAACCAAAACAAACGTTTTTTAAAGTCATACCCGATGATTTGACTCTTTACCACGGTGATACATATGATGTCACACGAGTTATTGTCCAATTTGAGGATGAATACAAAAACATTCTGGAAAACGCAAATGACGCTTTCACTATTGAGACAGACAACTATCTTGAAGTTATTGGCCCCAAATGTGTTTCGCTATCTGGGGGGAGAGCCGGTGTGTATTTGAAAACGACCGGAAAAAAGGGTAAAGCAACAGTCAAGTTTACTTGTTACAAACATGATTCTGTCATAATCAATTTTGAAGTAAAATAAAAAGGAGTTTCTCTCCTTTTTTTTAATTGTTCACGAGTCCTTCATTTACCAAGAACATATAGACGATGTAATTTGGAATCGCAAAAGAGTACTCATCGGTTTCTTCGACACCCCAGGTATTGATCCCCAAAAGATTTGCGTCGATGTCCGTCAAAGCGCCACCGCTTGAACCTTCGTTGATCGTTGCATTGTGGAATATTGCTTTGTATTCGTAATTTGCAATTGTTTCAAGATTTTGGAATTCGCCAAAAGTGACATTGTTTTCAAGCGAAAGAGGGTTGCCTACTGCGAGCACAAATTCACCCGGAGTAAACTTTGTATAGACCCGTTCCTCAATATTGATGAGATGAACTTCAGTTCGATTATTTTTAGAAAACTTGATTACTGCAAGGTCCAAATCCTCGTTATAAGCAACTAATTGGGCAAGTGAAAAGTCGGTATCTTCAAAGGTTTTTATCTCATATTCAACAAGATGGCCTTCGTCATCCACTACATGGAAATTGGTCAAGGCATAATAGAAGGTTTCGTCTTCCATATATATCACTCCCGAACCTTTGCTTAAGCCAACGATCGTGGTCGTAGTACCCCACGGCAAGGTGTCTCGGACCTCATACAAAGTAGATGATATCTGGATATTCGATCTGCGGATCAAATCTCTTGAAGCGATCAAGAGGTCGTTGTACTGTTCGACAGTCAAATCATAGCTTGGGGACCGATATTCAGAATACACATCATAATCTGTTTCAAGGAAAGTGACTGTACCTGTCGCTGTATTCGGCCTCGTTGTTGCCATCGTTGTCAGAGGTACTTGGGTAAATGTGAAGGGGAAAGAAAATGAGGAACAACCCACAAAAAAGATGCTGAAGAGAATTATCGTTAATGTCAAGTACCGTTTTTTCACTGTAGCCACCTCCTTTTGCGCATATTCATATTATACAACATATTTTTGCCAATGCATAATTGATTACAGAAACTTTATTTTAGCGTATACTATAGAAAACTAGCGTATATTATTGTATAATATAATATATATGATAGTTTATCACTGGAGGGGATATTTTGCCATTTACTATACCCGAGAACCTCGATTTTGTCTTATATTTCAACATTGCCTTCTTTTCCATCTTGGGATTGGGTATGTTTTTTGGTTTTCTTCGCGGTTTTAAGAAATCGCTTTTTTCTTTTATAGTTACATTGATATTTTTTGTAGTATTCTTTTTGACAATCGATATTGTCATCAACGCCCTTTGGACCATGAATCTTCCCTTTATGGGAGGCCTTTTGGCAAATCTAGATCCCGCCTTGTCGGGTATCTCAAGTTTTTCTGCTCTGGTCCCTGCGGCCACGGAGTTGTACTTGGGTGATTCTTTGGGCACGCTTGCTTCCAATGTTGATCTTCTTGAGTTTGCGACGGGACTGGGAATGTTTGCCTTAAAGATTGTCTACACACTCTTATATTTTACTGTTATCCAAATAATTTATCGTCTGATTACTTTCCTGATCAGAATAATCTTTTTCAATACAAAAAAATCCGAAAGAAAATATCGTTCTCAAAACCGAGGGTTTGGTGCCCTGTTTGGTTTATTGAGCGGTGTCATGAGTTTATACGTAACCTTGATTATTTTTGGTGGCTTCATGAGCATCAGCGAGAGTCTGTTGACGTTTTCGCCAGAGGACTTCGAACAAATACCGGTAGAAATGCAATTTCCAAGACAAGAAATGTATCAGGCTTCCTATTCTGTAATTCCTTTGGCGGATCCTAGTGATCCAATGGCAGCGTTGGGAGAATCAATCGCACTACTGGAATCAATGGTCTTAGCATACAACACCAATATAATTGTTACAACAACTAATCAAGTTACTATTAATGATGCCGAAACTGATGAAGATTTGCCAATGAATCTATATCTTTTTGATTCGGTTTTGTCCTTTGAATACCGTGAGCAAAAAGTGCCACTTAGGCATGAACTCTCGGTTTTTGCGAATGTCGCCTCTACGATACTTGATTCTGCGTTTTTTGATTCCCAGAATCTTTCCGACATTACCGGAAATGACATCCGAGATTCTTTTTCGCTTTTGGCACAGTCTAACCTTTTCACCTCGATTTTGCCCTTGGTAATTGAAATCGGATCAGAATATTCAGAAGTGGATATTCCTGTTCCTGTTGAGGAACTCTATGACATTGACTGGAAAGACGAAATCCAGCAGATCGGTGAAGTAGCCGCTCTGGTTTTTGATTTTGTCAATACTGCCGGAGTCTTTGACGAGGGCATAAATTTGGAGACAGTCGTTTTCGATGGCGATGATGCAAGAGAAATTTTTGATGCGCTTGGCGATAGCCAATTAGTTACGCTGGCGGCATATGTTGCAATTGAGCCACTACTGGAAATGGGTGGAGAACAGATTCAAGCGATCGTTACTGTTCCCGAAGATTTGAACTGGGGCGAAGAATTTGTGGCCATGGGGAATATTATTGGCGCTGTGCTCGATACTGAAGTCACACTGGGCGATTTGCAATCTGGCGATCCGATGCTAATCCTTGGCAGTATCGCCTCACTTGATTTTACTGTCATTCTTGAATCAAAGATTATCACCCAGGCTTTAATAAATATATTGCAGGGAGCCGGAGGTTTGATCAGCGATGATATCCTTGCTTTTCTGGACATCCCCGATGGTATCATCTGGCTTGATGAGTACAACGATCTTGGCGTGATGATCCTGAAAGGTGAATTGCACGAACTCCTCGAGGCGCTTAATGCAATCACAACAGCTGTTGCCGATGTGGATTTTGCGAATATCGGTTTGAATACGATTTCAGAACTTAATCTGGATTCGATTGACGCTATTTTTGACTCAAAGATTTTGGTCGCGAGTTTGACCAAGACCTTGAAAGCACAGGACTTTGGCGATTTTGCATTGATAATCCCTGATTCAGTTTACGATGATGAAGGATATTTGAAAAAGTCGGAATTGATTAGTCTTGTGGATGCTTTGCAAATAATCTCGACCGAATTGGCCTGCGAAGTGGATGACTCGGAATGTGCAAGCCTCGGGTTCGATATGAACAAGGCTTTCAGTTTGTCTTCCGAATCGATCGATACAGTCCTTGTTTCTGACATTCTGTGGGCAACTCTTGGCAACATGGTTCTCGACATGGGAGCGGAATTCTTGCTTGTTCCAGACACTGAAGCAGCCAAAACTTTAATCTATGTCGATCAGGTGGAATTGTATGTCGTTTCCAGACTTGAGATTAACTATATGTTCCAAGCGGTAACTACACTTGGAATCACCGATATTAACAATCTTGAATTCGATGCCTCAATGATTACTGACATCGCATCGGACGAAACAAAGGTTGACACCTTGATGCAGTCTGTGATCATTGCCGCAACTGTCGGAGATTTGCTATATGATATGGGATCCGATGTATTGACAATCCCCGATTCCGCACTTGAAGAAATATTGGTGAGTGAGGTTGCATATACGGTAGTCACACAAGCTGAAATCAAGAATTTGCTAATGGCAGTCTCTACTCTGGGGATTACCGATATCGAAGGCATGGCAATCGATCCTTCGATATTGACGAGTTTAGCACTCGAAACGGATACGACTGTTCTTGATGAGGACAAGGCAGATACCTTGTTCGAATCTTTGATAATTCATGCCACCCTTTCCCAAGTATTGTTAGATCTCGCTTCTGGCGAAAGTGCCGTAATCATCGTTCCTTATCTTGACCAGGATGAAGAAGAAGTCCGCTACCAAAATCTCGTCGATACTTTCGAATGGATTACAACCGATGAGTTAAAAGCTTTGGTCAGGGCGATCTTGGTACTCGACATTACTGATTTTGAGAGCATAGCTATCGATACCCTCGATTTGGACATGATCATTGCAAATTCCACCATCATTCTCCAATCGGCGATCCTGCATGCGACGATTTCCGATCAGTTTGTCAATCTGTCTGCGGACATGATCATCATTCCTGAATACAATGCCTTAGGCGATACTCAGATTTTGATCGAAGTTGGTAGCGGTGAAACCGCCACTATATATATTTTAGCTTCCGAAATCGAAAAAACCTTGGATGCTATCCAAGTCTTGAATCTTGATTTACAAAACCCGACCGTGGATGCCACGATCATCGATGAGTTGGCTTCAACTGAAGATCCGACTGTTTTGGACGATGACTTACTCGACACATTGTTTGAGTCTTCGATTATCCAGGCTTCACTATCGAAAATGATTCTCGATTTTACTGAAGGAACTTTAGAAGATCCGGCAATTCTGGTCGTACCGTATAAAACTGAACTCGATCAGGATGTCAGGGTGATAAGCCATGGCACGGAATTTATTACGAAGATAGAACTTATCAACTTGTTCAAAGCGTTCCATTCTCTTGACTTAACTGATTTTGATTCAGTTGATTCCCTTGACATTGACCTGATTCTCGATAATTATGACAGTTTGATCGCATCAGCTACTTTGCACGCGACCATATCTGATCAAGTCATCAATATGGAGTCTGACGCAGTTGTCGTACCCGCAAAGAATCTGGATGGTGAAGACATCATTATTTCCGTGGGTGAAATTGGTTTTGAGACAACTTATGTCAAACAATCCGAACTGAGAGCCACATTTGATGCTTTGAAAGTGTTGGGCATTGATTTCAACAATCCGACATTCGATGCCTCAATCATTGACAACTTGCAGTCGGATGCCGATCCATCAGTACTTGACGACGCTAAACTTGACACATTGTTCGATTCGACCATCATTCATGCCTCGGTTTCCAAAATGTTATTTGATTTGGCTGTTGACGGTGAGACTTCAGCTGTTTTGATAGTGCCTCAAAAAGATGCGGATGACATAGATCTACAGCTCAGCCCGTATGGTACAGACTTTATTGTCGACACGGAACTGAAGAGCCTTCTCAAAGCTCTGAAATCCATGAATATTACCGACTTCAACAATATCGATGCTTTGAATCTGAATGATGTAATCGACAACTTCGACATCTTGATCGATTCCGCAATCCTGCATGCGACAATCTCAGACCAGGTTATTAATCTGGAATCAGATGCAGTCGTTATTCCTGACAAAGATCTTCTCGGGAGTGACATTATCATCGTTACCGGTGATGCAGGCTTTGAAACTACATATGTATCCGAAACCGAACTGAGAAATACTTTTGATGCCTTGGATGTCATGGGTGTTGATTTCAACAGCCCGGCATTTGATGCCTCAATCATCAACAATCTCGCACTGGAGTCTCTTGACCCAGATGTACATGAACTTGATGATGATAAGTTGGATATCGTTTTCTCCTCCTCAATCATTCATGCCTCAATATCGAAAATGCTCTTTGACTTGGCGTTTGATGACGGTGTTACCGAACCCGTTCTTGTCGTTCCTTTCAAAGATTCTGACGATGTTGATGTTCAAGTTAGTCCTTTCGGTACTGACTTTGTCACAGAAATTGAACTTAGGTCCGCATTTAAAGCGATGTATGCCCTTGATATCACATCAGATTTCAATGCAGTTGACAACCTGTATCTTTCCGATATCAACGACAACTTTGACGTGATTATCCTGTCAGCGATCCTGCATGCGACGATTTCCGACCAGATGCTTACACTTAATTCTGCAGATGTCTCAATCCCGTATTTCGATGTTTTGGGAAATGAAATCCGCATTGTTGTGGGAGTAGCAGAAACCGAAACAACATATATTGATAAAACTGAACTCGAAAACACATTTACTGCGCTCGAACTTTTAGGCATCGACGATTTAACAAACGTCGATGTGAATATCGTTTTGACAGATTTTTACGACCAACCGAATCGCGACATCTTAATGGCTTCGGCAATCGTCCATAGTGCCATTTCCAAACAGCTTGTCGAGTTAGGTGAAGACGTCCTTGAAGTCCCATTCTTTGATCAAGACAATTTGGCAATTCGTATCACCCAAGGTGACGAATTATCCGGAACTGACACAGAATATGTGGCAAAATCCGAAGTTGACGCCTTGTTTGAAGTCATGGAGATTTTAGAAATACCGGATCTTGATCATGTTAATATTGATCTTGATTTGACGACTTTCTATGACGAACCGGCAAGAGATATTTTACTTGGAGCCGCCTCGGTCCAACTCGAGATTTCGAAACAGTTGATTGAACTCGGACCGGAAACGCTTGCTATTCCTTATATAGATATTGATGACTTCGACATTCGCATATTGAGGGGTGTTGGTCTTACTGAATCAGAATATGTTGTAAAAACAGAGATTCATGCGATGTTCGAAGTTATGGAACTTTTGGGCATCACGGGATTGGACTCCGTCAATATCACGCTTGATTTGAACGATTTCTATGGTGAAGGCGACGTTACCAAACGCGATACGCTTATGGCCTCCGCTTCCATCCACGCTGAGATTTCAAAACAGATATTGGCAATCGATGATTTAACACTTGATGTTCCATTTGTCAATGAAGACGACGACGCAATCAGAATCACACGTGGCGATTCGATTTTATTGACAGATACAGAATATATAATTAAAGCTGAGATCCAGGCTTTGTTTGAAGTATTGGAACTTTTGGGAATCAATGATTTTGATACCGTTGACATGACCTTGCAACTTAGCGATCTCTATGATGTCGAAACAAGAGACATCCTGCTTGACTCGGCTTCAGTGCATCTCAAGATTTCTTCGCAGATGCTCGCATTGGGAGAAGCAGTATTGCACGTACCAGCCAAAGATGTTGATTCCGAAGACATTCAAGTATTAAAAGTAAATCCAGATGATTTAATCGATGACGTATTCATCATTTCCGATGAAATCCATCTCTTCTTCGAAGGTTTGGAAATCCTCGGATTGCCGATTGATAACATCGATGATTTTGACGGATCAATCGATTTGAATATCCTTTATATCGAAGCCAATCGAATTGAACTCTTGAAATCGGCGACGATGCATATGACTATCTCCGACCAGCTGTTAAACCTTGATCCACTCACTATCACTGTGCCTACGGATAACATCGAAGAAGATCTCATCGTGAGACTTACTGTTGATGCAAGTGAATTTATTCATAAGAATGAGATCCATGCCTTCTTTGATGGATTGAACGCGCTTGGTTTGGATATTTCCGATATCAGTGAATTCGACGGCACATTCGATTTAACAAGGCTTTATGACGAAGGCTATAGAACCACGATCCTTGAATCAGCTATCATGCATGCAACTTTCTCCAAACAAATCATTGATTTGGATCCTTTAACCATGACAGTTCCTGCCAAGGACGTTTCATCGCATGATATTCGTGTTACGGTTGGTACGACAGAATTTGTCGTAAAATCTGAAATTCACGCCCTGTTGGAGGCAATCGAGGCTCTTGATCTACCAATTGCAGATATTGGCAGTTTCACTGGAACCTTTGATATGACGAAACTATACGATGTTGCAGTTAGAAACACTTTGCTAGAATCTGCTTCTGTTCATGCGACAATTTCTAACCAGATTTTGGCGCTTGATGGCGATCAGATTTCAATTCCAAATCGCGATGTAAGTGGATTGACAATGATCAGATTGACAATCGATATTGTTGAGTTCATTGACCAGGACGAGATCCATGCTTTCTTCGAATCGATTGAGAGCTTGGGACTTGATCTTAGTGTTATTGGTGATTTCGATGGTACAATCTCTCTTGATAATTTCTTTAAGTCGACTGAACCGGTCAATTACGGAGCAAATCAGACCACTCTTCTTGCTTCAGCGATAATCCATGCAACTATTTCCCAACAGATGCTTGATTTGGAGGATACGATTCTTAACGTTCCGCAAACAGATGTTGATGGAAGTGCAGTCAGAGAACTTGTGTTTGGAACGGAATTTGTTTATGTTTCAGAGATCAAGAAACTGATTGATGCACTTGACATTATCGGAGTTGGCAATATTGCTACATTCGATGGAGTCATCGATATTTCCAATGTTTATGATGGAACCAATCAGGATACTTTGCTTCTGTCTGCTTCGATGCACGCGACGATTTCTGACCAAATCAACGGACTTGACGGATCAGCGTTGGTAATACCTGATAAAAACTTGCCAGATTTCGGCGATCCAGAACTGACGATTAAAATTTTAGAATCCGGAACTAATTTCATTTTGAAATCTGAAGTCAAGGCTTTGATCGAGGCTCTGGAAATTTTAGGTGTCGACTCTATTGACGGATTCGATGGTTCAATCACCCTCACAGCTTTCTTCGCTAGCGATACACCAGACGATTATGATACCAATCAGGATTTATTACTGATGTCTGCAATCATGCACGCGACGATTTCCGACCAGATTCTTGGTCTAAGTGATGCAGCTTTGATT
The DNA here is from genome assembly GCA_964557695.1 of uncultured Candidatus Izemoplasmatales bacterium. Lineage (GTDB taxonomy): Bacteria > Bacillota_I > Bacilli_A > Izemoplasmatales > Hujiaoplasmataceae > JAAYZB01. Next base: position 10,377 of record CAZLAQ010000035.1, read on the forward strand.
GTCCCGGATACTGATGTCGATGGCAGTCTTGTTCAAGAACTTAACAATGGTACTCAGTTCATCTACAAAATTGAAATTAAAGCGATTATCAATGCATTAGATGTTTTAGGTGTTGGGACTTCAATCGATTCAATGACCGGCTCATTCACCTTGGCAAATATTAACACATCAGCAAAACAAGACTTGCTTATGCTGTCTGCTTCAATGCATGCGACTATTTCGCAAAAGGTCTTCGATGTTGATGACAATATTCTTACAGTACCGCTTACTCGTCAAGACAACTTAACAGCGGTTCAAGTTTCTGCCGGATTGCTTGGTTTCGAAAGAGACTTCGTGGTCAAAGACGAGATTAAAGCCCTGATCGATTCACTCATCATCATGGGTTATGGAGATCTATCCAGCTTCTCAAGCGAATTTGAGCTGACCCAGATCTTTACCGATCCAGATACCGTATTGTTGTCAGCTTCGATTCAGGCAATGTTCTCCGACAGATTGTTGAATGATACAGGTTCGGCCCTGGTTATCCCCAATGAATTCTACATAACGGCAAATGACATCAGGATCGTGCTAGCCGATGTGACCTACATTGACTACGATGAACTGGTCGCCTTGATTAATTCACTTGATCTGTTGGGTCTTAACAATTTTACTACTTTCTCATTCTCACCGGCGAATATCTTCTTGCTAACAGATTTCGATGAGCTCTTGGCATCCGAGATCATGCAGGCGACAATATCTGCTAATCTGCTCGCTTCGCCAACACTTGATGAAACGGCTATAGCAGGTAGTGGCGTATTGATTGTTCCGACATTCTTCAGACAAACAATTAATGTCGGTGTGGGTTCGGATTCGCAAATTGAACTTGATGAACTCAAAGACTTGCTGACAGCACTCAAATTGCTTGGGATTTCTGATTTTGGAGATGGCATGGATCCTTCCGCCATAACAGATATATTCATTGATCCGGTCAAACGTACTACTTTCCTTGACAGCGGATCGATGCACATCACAACGGATAATATGATTCATGGCAATGCATTTGTCGGCGGATCAATTCCGACTTTGGCACAATACATAATCTATACGATTGCAAATGTAACAACCAAGGATGAAATCGTTGACTTTATTCTTGCAGCAAACGCAATGAGTGGCGATGATTTTACCGCTGTCGACTTCAGTTTCGCGTCCATCTTGGTACTAACTCCTGCTCAACAAGATGTGATTCTTAATTCCATGATCGTCAGAAACAAGATTACTCCAGATGTTGTCAGTGCCAGCTTGTTACCAAAATCACTGATACCTTATATTGGTCCATATTCTCCAGCTTTGACCAATACGGATTATATGGAAAACTTGCTTACAAACTTCTTGCGCAAAACCAGCATCCAGTCAGTAATCGATTACTATTCATAATTTATTCAATGTTTTTCCAGCAAGGGATGCGTAATCGTCCCTTGCTTTTTTTATTCAGATATTTATACGGTTTCCAAGTATTCCCAATTGTATATGCTTAAAAATAATGTATAATTAAGATATAGCATGTGACTGTTTGGAGGTAGGAAAATGAACCTAGGTTTTTTGACATATTTACAGCTTGTTTTCTATGTAGTACTTGGAATTGCAATTTTGATGGGATTTTTGCGAGGAATGAAAAAGACCCTTTTTACCTTAATTACGATGGTCATTTTTTACGTTGTATTTTTTGTGACCGTCGTTCCGGTTTCGAAAATGCTCTGGTCGATGCAAATGCCTTGGCTTGGTGGGATGCTTGGCAATATTGATGCTTCGCTTGCATCTTTCACTTCATTTGAAGACAGTTTTCAATCAATCCTGCAAGTAATTTTGGGAGACAGTGTGGACATTGCAAATGTCAGTGCTGAATTCTTGACGCTTGCAACCGGGATCGGCCAATTTGTTATGAAGATTGTTTACACAATTCTATATTTTACTGTAATTTTGTTGATATATAAACTTATTTGTATGATCCTTAGTGCCATTATTCTTGGTAAGAAAACTAAGGGAGAAGCAAAAAATGGTGGCTTTGGCGCTTTATTTGGCGCTCTGAACGGTATTGTGGCAATCTTTGTCATGCTGATAATGATGGGAGGCATCATGAGTGTCGTGGAAAGCATGGCGACCCTTGTCCCTTCCGGCTCTGAAGAAACGACACCCTTGACATTTGAAAGTCGTTTTAGAACGTATGAAGCCTCAAATCCGATTATTATCTTAGCGTACCCGACTCCTGAAGACAGTTCTGATACTGAGGCGATGATGGAGGATCTGCAGGCGATGGTAGATGCATACAACCGAAATCCGTTTGTAAAACTAGCTGCACTTATCGAGGCGCCATCTGTCGTCAATCCTGATACTAAGGTTCCACTCCACATCAATCTTTTCGACCGTGTTCTTTCTTTTGAATATAACGGCAATACAATAGCTTTTCGTTACGAATTGTCAATTTTGGCTGAAGCAGCACAAGTATTTATTACATCCGATTATGCTGAGACCAATAATCTTGCTGACATTACCGGTGCAGAGATCAGAAGCGTTTTTACAACGCTTGGAAAATCAAATCTGATTATTTCTTTGCTTCCCTTAGCTATTGAAATCGGGGCTGACTATTTTGACACGGATTTACCGATTTCTTCAGAAGATCTGTATCTAATCGATTTGGAAGAAGAACTTCCTCTACTTGGTGCTATTAGCGGTGCACTCTTTGACATTTTCAACGGCGCTGAAATGATTGCTGGAGAAGGATCGGAAGAAGACGTAGTCATTGATGCCGCTTTTATCAGAACTCTCTTTCAAGACATGTCCGAATCGCAACTCTTGGTATTGATTGTTGAATCGTTGTTGGTTCCGATGCTTGAAGGCCAGGATCCGGAAGCGCCTGCTATCATTAAGGTTCCATCAGGTATTGACTGGGAAGTCGAACTGCTAGCCTTAGGAGAAGTAGTGGCAGAAATTTATGAGCAAGATATCGCTTTTGACGATCTCTTGGGAGGAGATCCTGTATTGCTGCTTAATGCATTGGCTTCTATTGATGTTGATGTTCTATTGGATTCTAAACTGATATCAAGCACCTTGATCAATATTTTAAGCAAAGACGCAGGTGTTGAAGCCCTTGATTTTCTCTCGATTCCAGACGATGTTGTCTGGTTAGATGATGACAACAACGGCGAATTAAGAAATATCTTGGTTGCTTTCAGTGCGATTTTGAATGCAACTGATTCACTTGACATTGATAATTTCGGCATCTCGACAATCACTGCTTTGAGCGATAGTGCAATCGATAAATTGTTCGATTCAATAGTTTTATCGGCGACGATTTCCGATATGTTATTAGATCAGGATTTTGGTGGCAATTCCATCGTGATTCCCGATGCACTCTATGACGATCAAGGATTTATTATGTCAACTGAACTGAAAGCCTTGGCAAAAGCCATGGTCTTGATTTTAGACGAAGAACAAGTTGATGAAACAGCATTCGACTTTACTAAAGTTCTTGCGATGAGTGCTTCCGACATCGGAAAATTGCTCAACTCAGAAATCATGCAGGCAACAGTTTCTGAGGTCTTGTTGGCTTCGCCGACTCTTGATGAAAGTGCGCTTCCAGGAAGTGGTGTCTTGATCATTCCCACTTATTATCGCGAAGCGATTGTTGTTGATGGCACAAGCAAACAACAGATCGAAAAAACAGAACTCATTCATTTGCTTATTTCTTTGAATCTGCTGGAGATAACTGATTTTGATAACGGCATGGATGCAGATGCAATTGAGACGATTTTCCTTGATTCTGTTGATCGCAATACGTTTTTAGAAAGTGGTTCAATGCATATCACTACTGATAACATGATTCGAGGCAATACCAACATTTCCGTCTCGATTCCCGCTTTGGCAAAATCAACGGCATATAACATTGCCAACGTTACCACAAAACAGGAAATAATCGATTTTGTTCTGGCAGCTAATGCCATGGCTTCGAGTGATTTTACTTCAGTTAACTTCAGTTTTGCGGCGATTTTGGCTCTTACTCCATCTGAACAAGACGTAATTCTTAATTCGATGATTGTCAGGAATGAGATCACAGCTGATGTTGTTACCGCATGCTTATTGCCAAAGTCATTAGTACCATTTGTCGGACCATTTGCTCCTGTAATAGATAATACTAATTATGAGGAGAACGATTTAGCTAATTTCTTGACAAAAGCAACTATTGAAGCGGTAATCGTCTATTATTCATAGGTTCTACAAATAAACACAACAAGGGAACGGCAATGTTCCCTTGTTTTATTTGTATACAGATGATTTTCGGGCAAACACGATTGAATATGTTGAAAAACATAGTATAATAGCAATATAGAATGTTAATATCTTAGGAGGTAGGATGATGAACCTAGATTTTTTGACATATTTACAACTTGTTTTTTATGTGATCCTCGGTTTAGCAATTCTAATGGGATTTATGCGAGGAATGAAAAAGACCCTATTCACATTAATCACAATGGTCATTTTTTATGTTGTTTTCTTTGTGAC
>CAZLAQ010000036.1:0-14094 GCA_964557695.1 uncultured Candidatus Izemoplasmatales bacterium
AAGTGATTGCATATGTTCCATTAGTTTCGTAGATAACCTTGTCATCAATCAAAGTATAGCAAACTGTTTCTGAATCAATCGTCTTGCTTGTTCTGTATCCTGAATCATTGTAGGCATAGCTGATGGCATGGACTTCTACATCATATTCATTCAATATAGATATTGAACTTAATTGCCTTCCATCCCACTCAAGATTCGCATGGTCGTATTCTGTTCCATTGAATGCAAAATTATCAATGGTAATCGGATTTCCTTGAGCATCATAAGTGAAATTGTGACTAGCGGGTGTCCCATAAAAGATTATATCATATGATGCGAGTTGATCCAACCAATCTTCTGAATATTCATAACTGATCATCTTATCTGCATCAAGTGGCGCTGCATCTCCGACAACGAATACTATTCGAAACAAAATGTTAATTCCCACAAGGGAAGAAGCCCAATAATCACGATAGTAATATCCAGGAATGCTTGTATTGAGATTGGAGTACATCTGTCTAGTTCTGACACTGGTATAAGGCACACCCGTCTCTGGATTATAATAGACAAATGTCAGCGATGGTGATTCATATAAATCTAAATAATAAATATCATCATAACTATTATATCCATTGTAACGCATATTCACATTTACGGTGCTACTATTCTCCCATATGAAATCAGGTCCGTTTTCTGTGGTTCCGTAATCATAAGTTGCCTTTTTTATGATGTTTCCTCGTAAGTCATATGTGTAGACGTTCGTATAACAAAATTCGCTTGCAATGCAATCATCTTCATCATTGCTCTTGTATACATCCTCAATTACAAGTTGGTTCAATTCGTCGTATGTGTAGTTGTCTTTCGCAATCAAGGTTGTTCCTTCGTAATATATTACCTCCGTAATATTTCCTAGTTCGTCATATGAATAACTGTATTTGTAATCAATTCCATTTTCAGAGATGTCATATGTGATTTGTGAGATTCTTGTTGTATTACCCGAAAATACAAAATCCTGCTTTATATTCAATGCGTCGATTGTCAATCGAATATAATCCAGTTTATATAGGGCGTTGTTTTCATAGAAGTATTCTTTTGTAACCTCATTGCTGTCTTGAGTAGTGTATGTTGTCTTGTCATATAAAGAAGATTGCAAATCGTCTTCTGATCCATAGTAATCCAAAAACTTGTTATAGAAATATAATGTTTCTTGTGATTCGTTATTGATGCTAAAATCTAAATCAATTAGGTTGCCACTACCATCATACCCATAATTAATTGAGTTTCCTTCGTTATCTGAAATTGCAGTCATCTTGCCAGAAATATCATAAGTATAGTATTCTGTATGAATGATTGTCTCATCGTTACCTTCATGGGTATTGAATACTGCTACTCTGCCAAGTTGATCATATTCGTAAGAAAAACGCGTTTTTGCAACTCCAAGACTGTTATTGTATTGAATTGCTGAAATTCTGTCATTATTATCATATAGGAATTTTATAAAATCATCATTCCCATATGTTTGTATGTCTATTTTGCTAGTATAGACATTGTTCTCATACAAATAAGTATATGTCATCAATTCATTCGAATAACTGATATTATCATTTTTGATATATACACCAGCCATTCTATTTTGTGCATTGTATGTTATTTGGTAATAATATCCAGTTGAAAGAATGATCTTTATCAACATATTATCTGAATCATACACGTATTCAGTAACAGCGCAAACTGAGGGATTGTCAGGATCACAATAATCATTGTTCAATACTTTATTCAAAAGCCCATTATCATAATACTCATAATCAAAAGTTGCATTATTTGCATTTGTAATTGACTGAAGCAAACCCGTGATTATATCATAATCATAGATTGTTGAATTTCCAAACTCATCAGTTGTTGATTGTTTGTATTGATTGAATTTTCCCGAAGAATAGACAGTGCTCGTTGTAAAAAAATTGCTCACATCTCCGAAAAAAAGTTGCGAAACTTGCCCATTGCTGTTATAAGAAGGTGTAATTCGGACATTGTTATTTTCGAAGTATTGCGGTCGTCCATACGAATCTAAAGGAGTGTCTGTTTGGCTTGTTTCTGATTCAATCAATATTGCTCTTGAATCAAGTGGTTTTTCTGTATCCTGCCCTTCTTCATCAACTAAATATGCATAGTGGATTTCTTCAAAATTACTCTTTACTACTTTGGCAATATTTCCGCTAGCGCTTACTTCTGCGTATTTTCCTGCTAACCCCGCTTCAATTGTTATTCCATCAAACAAAACAAAACCTAGTCCTTTATATTCTAGATATATTTTTACATTTGTGACATTCTGATTCATGAAGATTGCTTTTGACATCTGTTGCCATTCATCTTGTGAAGAATCAAAGTTGATAACGTCACTTATTATTTCAGATGCTATAGTATATTCGATTCTCAATCGATAGATTCTTTCGTTTGCGGAATCCCAAATTTTCATTGGAGTCCCAGATGATTTTGACCACACCTTGATAGTATATACATTTTCAGATGTCAAATCTAACTTGGATGTTATATCATAGTATGCAGATTCTGTCGTCTCGTTGTTCCCATTAATTTGGATGCTGTAGTCACCCAAAATATCTTCATATACTCCAGTAGCATATGCGGTGCTATTGCTTTTGAAGGCAGACCCACTTGACATTGTCCAGCCATTTAATGTATTTTCAAAAGAGGAATTTTCCATTAGATTTGTCCTAGTATTTCTATATCCTTCAAGTAATTGTATCGAATCAAAATATACCGATCCTCCTGATCCTCCATCATCTCGATTGAATTTTATTGTAACTGTCGTATTATCATTTGACACCGTAAAAGGCAAACTGACATAGTGCCATTCTTCATCGGGATTTATATATTCAATATTTTCTGGATCAAATGATGTTTGATACCCTGAAACCGTCATATAGGACGAGCTATTGGCTCCACTAAGTTTCACATATCCGGACAAGTTATATGTCCCTGAGTCAAGAATAATATTTTGTTCATAATGTACATCTTGGCCAAAATATACATTTGCGTATGCGGATTTTAATCCGAATATACATTCATCTTCACTGTATTCATTGCTAATAAATGTTGGGCTATAACCGTTATAATCATCAACTACAAAATCCCAATTGGGATCACTAGTGGCGCTGGAATATTCCTCAAATCCGCCGTTTAAAACTGGGTCAAAAAAAGCGAATTCAGGTGTGGATTCAAATATTATAATATGATTAAGTCGATAGTTTCTTGTACCGTTGATATCGATGTAAGTATCGAAATTAGATGAAGGACTAAATATATTTAGATATTTATACGTTTGAACAAAACCGTCATTTGTCATAATCTGCACGGTGTGGCCATAATTATCAAACCAATAGTACGCTTCTTTGCCGTCTTGGTCTGTTATTGTTGTATTTTTGTAGTCATAGCCATATGACACTTCACCTATTTTACTGGAATCGATATATGATTTTATGTTCGATACTTTGTCTGTGGAAGTATTATAAGTGTAAATCACTTTTGAGCCAAGAGAAGATTGTGCTATCAACAATCTTCCGTATGGATCATGATCATAATATACATAGTTATCTAGCGGTAAAGACTCATTATCCATATAATCTTTGTAATAATATACATATCTTGGAACATAATCACCTACACCGTTTTCAGGAAAATATGTATAATACGTTTTTTCGAGAAGATCATATGGATTGTTGGGATCACCAGTTTTTACATAAAGATATGCATACAATAAATCATCATAACCATTATAAATCAGATCGATATAGTTCCCAGTGCTATCTGTGATTATGTCAATCTGAATATTGTTACCCACAATATCATAATCAATATAGGTAGTAGTGTCCGTTTTTTTATCATAAATTGTATCAAGATATCCATCATATCCAAAATGATATTGTACCTGCTCAAGAGTGACAATGAAATAGTCTAAAATTTCCGTTTCCCCTTGTTCTTGATAAGTAATAAATAAATTTCTACTACCGTCTTCTGCCAAATAACTAGTATAATTATCCACTACATTGTCCTGGAATCTACTATCGTTAGCAGTTTCAACATAGTATGTTTTTGCCCCAGTGGCGTCAATAGAGTAGTATTTGCTGTTTTCAGAATCCCATCGAGCCTCAATATTATAATTTGTTCTCCAGCCTGCCCCATATCCTATATTTGTTAGACGATCATTAATATTGTATACCAACGATAGCGAGAGGCTCTGCTTCTCAGTTCCAAAACTAATATCGTTTCTTACTAGGGTTAGATTGCCTGTGTAATCAGATACGTATCCCGTTCCAGCAGTTGAGATAGGCTGTACATTGTATGTCCAATAATCGCGCAACCCATTTGTATAATCATATCCAATAACTAGAACTGGCCCCGTAGTTATACTGAAATTTTCAGATTTTAAATATATATATCCTGTTTTCGATTCGATTAATTTTCTCAGTTCAATCACTCGAGATGTATCTCCGTTGAATATCCACTTTTGAAAATTTTTCGTGATATCCCAATAATATGTTTTGCCGTCACCATCGGCATATAATATTTCTTCATAGTCAATAATTCTGTCATCAGTTATATTCATATTTTCGCCAGTGATATCCGATAAGTCGTAAGAAGAATCTACTTCTTTCGCGATGATTGTGCACTCAGAAGTGCAGTAATTTGAATTTGGATACGTGTTGATATGTAAAAATGCATAATTCACCATTATATCTTCTGGAATTTGTGTCAAGTCAAATTCAAGATAACTTCTGTAATGATATGATCCAAGCAATCCTACTTTGTTATATGGAGCAGTCGATGCTGAAGAGTAAGCTCCATAAACGTACTTATCCGTAATCATGTCTGAATCGCCATAAAATGTTAGTGTCGGGTCGATTCTAACAGGGTATTTTGCGTTTTGTAGCCAAGCATCATTTGGAATAATTGTAATTCGGTAGCTCTTATTACCTGTATCAGTCAGCTGATATGAAAGATTTGATGATTCATTAAGATTACTGTCATTCATCATCAAATCACTAAATGAAGAAACTAATCCATTGTCTTCGTTGACAAACACAATTTCCCCTTTTTCATTTTCTATTAACGATAAATTCTTCAGCTTATATTCAAAAGACATACTGAAATTACTTATGTACTTATTCAGGATGATGTTTTCTTTTACTCCACTTCCAGTAAGCGTATATTCAATATCAACATTTGGTTGAACATTAGAATATAATACTATTTGATTTATATTAGTCAATTCTCTACTGTCATCAGAATCTTTTGTGTTATTCGTATATTCAATTGCTGAAGTATCGACATTCAATACTGTCCAATCAATAGCATAATCATCAATTTCAAGTTTTATTTGTTTGTTGCAGTCTATTGTTTTTGGAAATTTCACTTCAAATAAATTGGCAGCATTTTCCAACTCTTCACCTGTATCCAAAAGGCTGTTATCAACTTGTTCCCACTTGCCTTCTTTGAAATAGTGGACGACATCGTTATATAGTGCAATTTCATAAGTCCCGTCGATTTTACGGAATACTTTTGAGGTAGCAGTCCGTTCGCTAGTGATTTCTGATTCGATGTCTACTTTGCTTGGATCAAAATCAGGATCTGTAGTTGTTGGATAATCTGGAATATCAACTTGTGTTTCCTCTGATGTAGCAGTTTCTTGAGGAGTTGTAATCGCATACACTTGTTGTTTTTGTGGTATGTAACTGCCTAAAAAGGCAATTAGCACAATTACAACCAATACCTTTCTGATCCGTCTGTTGATTTCCGCTATTGCCATTGTGAATTCATTGCTGATGCTTCTGTTAAGCATTCTTTTCATTTCTCTCTTTTTTGCCAACAGAAAAAAGACGCCAAAAAAAGAGGAGATAATAATCCCTTTTTGGTGTCTGGCTTTACCATTGACATATCCTCCCTAAAAGATTTTAAGATCTTTCCAAGCGAATTGTGCCAGTATGTTATTTTTTTATATCTAGATTATATCTTATATTCTTCTTTGAAAACAGGGCGGATATGTCGTATTATTTAGGCGAATTTGAAGAAAACACAATAATAATAATCATATTGAAAGCATTGCTTCAACTTTAAGAGGATGAGTAATGTCAAGTTTGTTTTACATTATTGTTGACAAACAATTACGCTCATGATAAAATATAAATGTCAAGCTAGCTTTACGCGAGGAGTGTCATAGGAGGCAATATGAAAAACAAAATCCAAGAGTATAGAAAGTTGCGAAATATCACTCAAGAGGAGCTTGCCGATGAAGTGTTAGTATCAAGACAAACGATTATCTCGCTTGAAAAAGGCAAGTATACCGCTTCACTCATCCTCGCATATAAAATTGCAACGTATTTTGGCCTCACAATAGAAGAAATGTTCGATTTTTCACAAATCGGAAAGGAGTCTTTATGAAAGCATATAGGCAAAAACTAATTTCACATTTGATAATTTCGATTATTTATTTAGTAATATCGATTATATTTATTGTCCGAGCAATTTCGCTTGCAGAATCAGCAGGGACAGAATTGGAGTGGAACAGCGCTACTCAACTCTTTTTATTCTCGATCGTTATTGCAGGAGTTAGTCTTTGGTTTCTCTGCAGAGCAATTTGGTGCTTGCTTAGTGCAAATCATTTTAAGAAAGTATATATTCGTCACACCGATGAAAGGTTAGTTCAAATACGAGCAAAAGCTGGAACTTCACTTTATAATATATTAATTTCTATTGAAGTTTTTTTGATCTTAACATTTGCGTTTACAAATATTGAAATGGCTGCAGCTTTTCTATTCACCGGAATCATTATTGTCATTGTATATGCCCTTTTATATTTGTATCATTTTTTGAAAATGAAATGAGAAAGGAAGTGTTCCTATGGGTTTGGTAATTGAAATCATTGATACCATCTTACAAGTAGTTTTTTTATTCATCAAACTCACAATCCATTGGATTGCCGAAATGCCAATTAGTCAAATGTCGCTTATCAAGTTGCTTGTTGATGACACAATTATCATTTCTTCAATTACCTGGTTGAATGATGGGTTGTTGATGATTGCCGGATTAATTCCCACTATAGTACTGGGATTTCTATCCACTAAATTAGGACTTCATATTAGAAAGAAAGAAACATTTGGCGTTCTCTTTTTCCTCTATCTTTTGACAGTAGCCCTATTTCAATCAATTGTCTTTTGGATCGTCATATGTGGGATTTCTGTTATCGCTCTCACACTTGTTATCTATGCAAATACTCACCGCGGAACTTTCGACTAGATCATTAGCAATATTTCTTAATGAACAAAAAGCTGAATAAAGCTGATCAGTTTGTTGCCTAACCGAATCTTTAATAACTACTGGGACAGAAACCACAAATCCGAATAGTAGATCGCACATTACTTTTGAAAAAACAATCGCATCAATCTCAATCTTCTGCATCATGTATGGTAGATTAATTGCAAAGTATGATTTCTTAATCGGTGATTGGTAAGTATTCATTTCAAATTTCCATTGATCAATCAGTGTTTGGTTAGGCGATATAGCATGAGCTATTTGTTTTCCACAAATACATTGATATTGAAAAGTGATGCGGCATGAGGTTTATACTTTTCATTTTTCTATGCATATGGTATCACAACCCTCTGTTAATTTTCATACCAATCCAAAAACGGAGCGTGTGTCAAAAGAGATGATTTACATCGATATGGGAGAACTGATGTTACATTTTACAAATTTTATGAAGAACACTATTATATGGATTTTTCAACATAACATATAGCGTCGTTTATATGTTTCATAGAGTTTTTTCATCAATATCAGGAAATTAAAGATGTTTTTTTTGGTTTCAGCGCTTCAAATCCTGAGCATAGTTCATTCATCAAGGATAGCATGTACACCTCTTGTTCTTCTATAAATACTTTTTTTATTTTTGTTTGAAGAATTCAATAGATAGTAATCAGATCTTCTATTGATTTCCGCTATTGCCATTGAGAATTAATTGTTGATGCTTCGATAAAATATTCTTATCATTTTTTCTCTCTTTGTCAACAGAAAAAAGACACAAAAAAGAGGAGAGATTAACCCCTTTGTGATGTCTTGATTTACCATTGACATATCCTCCCAAAAGATTTTTAATCTTTTCAAGCGAATTGTGCTAGTACTTTTTTATTATGTCATATTATATATCTTAATTTATCAATATAACAGCGCGGATATGTCGTATTATTAAACGATATTTAGAAATATTTTTGTATTTTGCCTTTCTATTGGATGTTTACTCCCAACTAGAAACGATTAGCTAGAGAAAGGGTGAATTAATATGTTAATCGACGTATATAAAGGTATTAGAATTGCGCTCAAGTTCCTTTTTTATGATATCTGAATCGGAATTTATACTTTGCTGTTCATGAAACGGAATCCGAAGATCAAAGATACATGTCAGAAAAGAGTCGCGAGTACAAAGAAAAGGCCACTAATATACAAGTAGTGACCTTTATTTATATCGAATACTATTGATGATTTACACCTTTTTTATTCCACTACAATTTGCTCTGTTGTAATCAAATTATAATGTTCTCCTTCAATAGTTGCCGAGCACCAAGCTCTAATTATATAGGTCCAAGCCTCAGAAACAGTGTATTTATTTTGTGCTGTCATAGTTCCGAAAGGCAATATTATATAATCCATACCTGGCAGATTCACCATGGGAGAGTTCGTCCCTTCCCTATAAATTAAAAACACTATTTTATCTGGATGGAAAGTGCCAATATATGTGCCAAAAGAATGATATATGAATTTGGCACTTACTTCAACTTCATCTCCAACTTCAAAAGTAGTATTGTTGATCTCCAAAGTAAGTTCGAAAAAGCTTGAAGAAGGTTTTATTAAAATTGGTCATTTTTAATTTCGAATTTGCACTCCGCGGTTTTTTATTAGTCAAAATTTGCCTGATTCTATCTGTTGAACCGGATTCGTGATGTTAGATTCCAAGCAAACATAAAATGTGGTGCCCATATTTTTCTGGCTGGAAAACCGGATGGTTCCACCTAGTTTTTCCACTATTTTTTTCGTTATCGATAGCCCTAAACCGCTACCTGATTTGTTTCTTGCCTTGTCTGCAATAAAGAATTGATCATAAATGTTTTCTTGGTCTTCTTCTGAGATGCCGACACCGTGATCCTGAATCTCGAAATATAGTTTATCTCTAGTGTAAAGACGAATCTGGATGGAATCGTTTGGTTTGGAGAATTTAATTGCGTTGGCGATCAGGTTTTGCCAGATTTGAAAAGTCAGTTCCCGATTGCCTTTATAATTGATTTCTTCCAAATCAAGATCGAATTCGATATTTTTCGATTCCCATTCCAACTGGGTCAGTTGCAAGACATTTCTGATTTGTTCATCAACACAGAATTCATCCTCTTTTTGAACAAGATTCACTGTATCAAGCAGGGAAATCTGTAACATGTTCTTGCTGAGATCGGCAAGTCTGTCGATTTCGCGGATGATGATATCAGCGTATTCGGTAATTTCGGCCTTAGTCAATGAACCTTTGGCAATCAATTCCGAATAACCTTTGATGGAAGAAAGCGGCGTTTTAAACTCATGGGAAACATTCTTGGCAAACTCTTTGCTTAAGTATTCGTTTGATTTTAGTTCTTTGGCCATCAAGTTGATGTTTTCTGTCAGTGAAGATATTTCATCATGGCCATCGATTTCCATTTGTACCTCGAATTTGCCTTTGCCGATTTCCAATACCACGTTATTGAGATTCTTGATCCGCTTAACGATGATCTGGTTGATGGCAAAAGCAAACAACGATAATGAAATAAAACCGATAATCATGACACCGATAAAGAATTTTCCTGAAGTCATGGCTTCAAAAGTCGGAGTGAATTGAAAAGCAAAGATCAGAATTCTGATGGTTAAAGAAACCAGTAAAAAGGTACACACAAGTATCAAGACGATTTTCGTCGACAGTTTTTTCATTTGAGTACCACCTTGTATCCCAAGCCTCTCACAGTGACTATATCCAAATCATCACAGATTATCTTTTTTCTGATTCTCGTGATGTGAGTATCGACAGTTCGATCGAAACTCTCATTGTCAAAACCCCAGATTTCATCCATTAGCTGATTCCGGGTAAAAATGATGTTCGGACTGGCAACTAATTTGTATAGTAACAGAAATTCTTTTTTTGTGAGTTCGATGAATTCTTTGTTTATTTGGGCCGAAAAGGAATTGAAGTCGAGTAAAAGACTTTTGTATTCGATTTTGTTTTCACTTGCAATCCGATATCTTCTAAACAGCGCCTTGACGCGAAGCAAGAGTTCTTTCATCTCGAATGGTTTAACCAAGTAATCGTCTGTGCCGCTCAAAAAGCCTTTTTCTTTGTCATGAAAAGCTTCCAGTGCCGTCAGCATCAAGATCGGGATGTCAAGATTCATGGTTCTGATTTTTTTGGTAAGTTCAAAGCCATCGACATAAGGCATCATCAGATCGGTGATGACCATGTCGACATGCATGGAATCAAACAACTCGAGCGCTTTTTGCCCATCGGTCGCCTGGATGATTTCAAAACCGTTTTGTTCCAGGTATTTGGCGATGAGTTTTCGGATCGGATCGTCGTCTTCAGCCACTAATATTCTAAACATCATTATCCTCCTTATGCACAAATCAAGAGACTTTCATCTCTTAATTATAGCAAATTCTGGCAAATATATGAATTATTCCGTTCTTAGCGCCACAACCGGATCCTTGTTGGCCGCAATTTTGCTGGGGATCAGACCGGAAATGAAGGTGAGAACCATGCTGATAACGATGAGGCCGATTGTGCTGGCTATCGGTAATCCGGCAAAATTTGGTATGTCAACTAGTCTTGAAATAATCATGTTGATAGGAATTATCAAAACCAGCGATAACAAGATACCGATCGTACCGGCACTGAAGCCGATGATGATGGTTTCGGCATTGAAGACGCGGCTGATATCTTTTTTTCTGGCACCGATGCTTCTTAGAATTCCGATTTCTTTGGTTCGCTCCACGACCGACACATAAGTGATGATTCCAATCATGATCGATGATACGATAAGCGAAATCGCCGCAAAAGCCGAGAGGATAATTGTGATTGTATTGATCATGGTTGAGATCGCGGTTGAAACCGTCTCCGCAAGATCTGAGTAGATGATGACGTCCACTTGTTCGTGACCGGTATTAAAATCATCGAGATAGGTTTTGATTTCTTCTTTTGAATCAAAGGAAAGCGGATAGATCTGGATTCCTGTAGGCAAAGTGTCTCCCCCGATTACTCTAATGACATTTTTGTAAGTTATCAATTCGTTAAATGGCAGTCCGGTCAAGATGTTTACATCCTCTGTTTCCGCTTGAGCCATGACGATATCGGATAGGGCAGCGTTTGCCAAAATCTGTTCCGTAAGCATCGTGGTATAGCCTATTCCGGTACTAAGAAGTTCGCTGGAAGCGGATTCCTTGACCCGCATCACGCCAACGATCGTCACGCTAATGGAATGATTGCTTTGATACATCGTTTCATAGTCGTTTCCAGGAATGTAAACCGAACCGTTTAGGGAATAATAATCATTGTTATCGACAACTTTAAATTCCATGCCAAGGAAATCCTCAAAAGAGTATTCGTCAGTTACATTGATGCCAAAGTCGTTTAACATGGCAATGTCGATCCGATTCTGTTTGTCTACAATCAGGACGATTTCATTGTAGGTTTCCGGATATCTGCTGTCAACACCCAAAAGATCATATTGTGATTCAATGAAATCACGACTGTTGGGAATCTCGTTGAAATGTGAATTTGATGACCCGAAGCCAAACGGATTGGAGAAAGATGAAGTATCGACTTTGATATAGGCTCCGCCATCAGTCATGGCAACGACATTCAAGGCGACATTGCTCGTATAGGAAATTGAATTGTAAAGTGTCGGATCAAGGTAGTCGACATATGTAATGTATTCTTCTGTAATGAGATTCGTATGGGCAGTTGTATCTGCCTCGGCATCATAAGAAAAAATGATGTCGGCTGTGGGAAACTCCAAATCGGAAGAACCAACACCCGCGATTCCGTCCAAACGGTCTCTTGGTGCTGTCAGCATCCGGTTGGTGACGCTGACGGTCTGGTTGATTGTGATGGGGAACCCGGCTAATGTGTCGCTTTGCATAGTACCGACGTAATCTGTCATTCCCGCACTGATCGCAAGCACCAAGGCGATGCCGATAATCCCGATACTTCCGGCAAAAGCGGTGATCAGGGTCCTGGTTTTCTTGGTCACTAAATTCTTGAAACTTGATTTAAGGGCAGTTATGAATGACATTGAGATTTTCTTGTTGATAAGTTTGCCGCTAGTTGTGTTATTTTCACTTTCCACGAAAGCCTTGGAATCTTCGATGATTCTGCCGTCAAGAAGTTTGATGATCCTGTCGCTGTATCTATTTGCCAGTTCTTCGTTATGGGTCACCATGATCACGAGCCTGTCCTTACTGATGGCTTTTAACAGATCAAGGATCTGAATACTGGTTTTGGAATCAATCGCTCCTGTGGGCTCATCCGCAAGCAATATCTTGGGATTGTTGATCATGGCTCTCGCGATTGCAACTCTTTGCATCTGTCCGCCGGACAGTTGATTTGGCTTCTTGTTGATCTGATCTTCCAAACCGACTTCGATCAAAGCTTTTCTGGCTCTTTCTTTTCTTTCGGTAGCGTTGACTCCCGAAAGCGTGAGCGCGATTTCGACGTTGTCCAGAACAGTCAAATGGGAAATCAGATTATAACTTTGAAACACAAATCCGATGGTCGCATTCCGATACGAATCCCATTCGCTGTCGATAAAACCCTTGGTGGATTTTCCGTCGATAACGAGATCGCCTTTCTGATAATGGTCCAAACCACCGATCAAATTCAATAAAGTAGTTTTTCCGCTGCCTGATTGTCCAAAAATCGAGACAAACTCATTTTCTCTGAATTCAAGATTGATATCGACAAGGGCATGAGTTAAGGTATCTCCTACCGGATAGTCTTTAGAAATGTTGACTAATTTTAGCATTGTTTTATTCTCCTTCTTAATACAAAACACAGTGTAGTCTATTTATGTGAACTTAATTTGAACTTATCAGATAAATTGAATTAATAAAGAAAAGAAAAACCACAATGATTGTGGTTAGTTTCCTGTGCTTCCAATACCGCCATTGCGTTTTATGTGATGCGTTTTAGCTTTTGCCCCCACAAGATATTTAAGGAAAATACCCTGGACGATTCTTTCGCCTTTTTTGATAGTGACAACTTCTTTGCCAAAATTGAAAAGCATGATGCGGATATGACCTTCATTATCATGATTATTATAGAAATCAGAATCGATGATGCCGACGCTGTTGATCATGACCACAAATTTGTTTTTTGCCAGGGAACTTCTGGGATAGATTTCCAAGACTTCCCTGTGGAGCATATAAGCTTTAAGTCCGGTATCGATTGTGCCAATCGATTGCGGTGCGATTGATACAGTGCTTGCCGCTTCAATGTCATAACCTGCGCTGTGAGGTGTGCCTCTTTTGGGAAGATTTATTAACTTGTCCTGATATGATGAAACGATTTCGAAGCCTCTTCTTTGTTTAAACACTGCCTGCACCTGTTTGTTTGATTTGCCTTCTGAGTTCTCTTTCCGCCATGGCGAATTCGATGTTGCGTTTCTTGTTATCGTCAATTCGTATTTTGCGAATCGAGTTCAAATTAGTCAATGCCTCTTCCTTGGAAGTTCCAATATATGCATCCTGGGCGATGACCGTGATCAAATTCGCGTGGTTTTCCACAACGCCGTTGATGACAACTACGTAATAGACCAGGTCGCCCTGTTCTAATTTGATATAGCCGGTGTCAATCGTGGAGATGATTGGCATATGGTCTTTTAATATCCCGTATTCACCGTTGTTTTTGCTGGAGACGATGACTGCATCAACGTCTTCGTTATATAATTCGCCATCGGGAGTAACGATTACAATTTTCATAAATATCTCTCCTCGTATAATATGTAGTGTAGATTTGAACTTTCGAAGCTCACTACATAT
>CAZLAQ010000037.1:0-13245 GCA_964557695.1 uncultured Candidatus Izemoplasmatales bacterium
TCAATTACTTAAAGTCTTTTTTTAATAAGTCCTTTACATAGGGTATACATTATTTCTCTGCAAGTCTTATTTTATCCAACCAATATTTTTTCGGATGCATATTCAACGCTTGAGACATAAGGGTGTCCCCAGTTTTTGTTCAGGATACCAAATATGGTTATCGGACCTAACCTGCCTAAAAACATAAGCAGCGTGAGAAGCAATTTGGAAGTTGGCATTAGAAATGGCGTGACCCCCATTGAAAGACCGACAGTACCAAATGCCGATATCGTTTCAAACAAAACCTTGACCATCGACATGTCGTAGGATGTATTTTTTATTTCTATTCTTGACACGGTTATGAAGATAACAAAGATGGAAGCCATTGCCAAAAGCACAAGTGTGAATGCTTTTGATCTGTTGTCGTCATCGATTCTCCTGTTACGGATGATTGTAGGCTTTCCTTGCAGAAAGCTAATTGTCGAACGCACGATGACATAGAAAGTGGTTGTTTTGATACCACCGCCGGTGGAGTTAGGTGAGGCACCGATAAACATAAATACCATGATCACCGCCAAGGTTGAGTATGAAAAGAGATTAATATCTAAAGTCGAGAAACCAGCGGTTCTTGTCGTTATGCTTTGGAAAGCGGCTTGGAGCCAGGTGGCTTCTTGATATTGGAACAATTTGATAAATAATGTACCGACAACAATCAAAAAAATAGATGTTTTTATGACAATTTTCGAGTACATGCTCAAATTTTTCCAGCGTCTTTTCTTCAAAACGTCTTGGATAACGATAAAACCGATACCGCCAATCACGATCATCACCATGGTGTTGATGTTTAAGAGAATGTTCGTGCTGTATGCCTGAAGGCTTGTATTACCAAACAGATCGAAACCGGCATTGTTAAATGAAGATATCGCGTGAAATGCCGATAGCCCCAAGGCTTTCAAAAATTCAAAATCCTGAATCAGGACAATAAAATTGATTGCCATTCCAAAAAATTCGATTATCAGTGTTGTAAAAACGATGGAACGGACCAGTTTGATCATTCCTGATATGGAATGCTGATTAAGCGCTTCCTTGATAACATATCGCTCGGTGACGCCAATTTTGATTCCCAATATTACCAAAACATAGATGGCAATAGTTACGATTCCGATACCGCCGATTTGAATCAAAAGGGCCAGGACAAACTTTCCAAAAACAGACAAAGTCATTGCCAGGTTGGGAATTGTCGACAACCCGGTAACGCAGACAGCAGATGTCGAGAGAAACAAGGCATCTACCCAGGAGATGAACTCTCCATCTTGTACCGCAAAGGGAAGTTTGAACAAAAACATGCCGACAAGTATTATACTTAGGAAACTAATGACAATGATTAGAAAGGGAGACAGGCGTTTCTTTTTCATTGATTTGATCACCTCTAAAAATCATAGGGAAATAAAAATTTCGTTATGTATTATACTACTTTTCTTGCGATTAAGCAATCGCAATTAAAGATTGATGGGTTTTTACTTTGTTTTATACTTTATATATCGATAAATCATGATATAATAATTCTATCTTTGGAGGAATGAATAATGTTGATACTTTTGGGGCCTAGTGCTTCCGGAAAAACTGAATCCGCAAAAATAATGATCAATCGCTATCCCATCTCCAGGGTCGTGACATGCACCACCAGACCTAAACGCATCAACGAGATTGAAGGATTCGATTATCATTTCATGAGCCTGGCTGAATTTAACGAAAAAAAAGCTGATAATTTTTTTGCTGAAACCGCAGTATATAACAATTACTGGTATGGAACGCCTTTAAACGAACTGAAAGACGACAAATTGATTATTTTAGAGCCTCAAGGGCTCAAATCCTTTCTTTTCTTACAGGTTTGCGACGTCGTCGCTATTTTTTTGAAGACTCAAGAATCATGTCGAATCGATAGAATGCTTGCAAGAAAAGACAAGCAAGCTGATG
Source organism: uncultured Candidatus Izemoplasmatales bacterium (assembly GCA_964557695.1). Taxonomy (GTDB): domain Bacteria; phylum Bacillota_I; class Bacilli_A; order Izemoplasmatales; family Hujiaoplasmataceae; genus JAAYZB01. The sequence continues at coordinate 1,957 of CAZLAQ010000037.1, forward strand.
TAAATAAACGCATTGAACAGGATCGAATCGATTTCAACTATGAAAAAATAGAGGGACTTGATCTTATTGTCGATACTACGAATATTTCTCTCTCTGATTTAGCAGATATAATCCATTACAATTATCAAAAAATTCTGGCAAACAAGAAAAAGAATCATCAGCAATTGTCTTTGTTCAAGGAGGATTAAGAATGAACGAAATTCAACTTGAGATCCGTCCTGCGAGAGAACATGAATGCGGATTAGTTTTGGATTTCATCCGCAAGATTGCAGCGTATGAATTACTATCGGAGCATGTATTTGCAACAAAAGAATTGCTATATCAAGCATTATTTGTCAATCATGATTGCCACGTCATCATTGCTTTCGAAGCCGACAAACCAGTGGGATTTGCCTTATATTTTTATAATTTCTCTACTTTCAAAGGTAAAAAAGGTTTGTACCTGGAAGACTTGTATGTCGATGATCAGTACCGTAAAAAAGGCTATGGCAAACAATTGATTCAATACCTCATCGCTCATGCTGCAAAGACGAATTGTGGTCGAATGGAATGGGCTTGTCTTGATTGGAATCAAAAGGCAATCGATTTCTATTTGGCGTTGGGAGCCAAACCTATGGATGATTGGACCATCTTCAGACTCGATGAATCCGATTTAGTGCAACATTGAGCATATCATTAGATTATATCGACAATTTTTGTTAGAATATAGAGAAATTAAATGATGGAGGAACATATCAATGGAAGTAAAAATCACTACCGAAAATTTCAAAGCAGAAGTATTGGAATCAAAAGTGCCAGTTATCGTAGATTTCTGGGCAGCATGGTGCCGCCCTTGCCTAATGCTTGGACCAATCATCAAGGAAATTGCAGAGGATTTGGGAGAACAAATCAAAGTGGGCAAAGTCAATGTTGACGAAGAAGGCTATTTGGCAAATCAATTCCGAATTTCCAGTATTCCAACGGTAATGCTGTTCAAAGATGGAAAACCGACCAGTCAAGTTGTCGGGCTGTTGAGAAAAGAAGATCTTTTAAAACGCCTGGGACTATAACATGCATGATGTGATTGTTATCGGCGGAGGTCCTGCAGGGGTATCCGCCGCAATCTATTTAAAGCGGTTTAAACTTGACGTTTTGATTATTATGAAAGACATTGGAACTTTAGCGAAAACGGATCACATCGAAAATTATTATGGCATTGTCGAACCCATATCGGGAATCGACTTGTTTCAAAGAGGAATCGATCAGGCAAAGCGCCTCGGAATCCCAGTTGTAGTCGAAGAAGTCTTAAATATCGATTATTTCGATACTTTTTCCGTAAAAACTTCAAAAACGGAACACCGGGCCAAAGCGGTTTTGTTGGCAACTGGAGCTAATAGAGTCAATCTTCAGGTCAAAGGGTTTAAGGAATTTATCGGAAAAGGCATATCATATTGTGCCATTTGCGACGGATTCATCTATAGAAACAAAAAAATCGGATTGATTGGAACCGGAAAGTTCATGCTTGAAGAATTGGAAGTTCTCAAGAATTTCAGTTCGGATATCACCGTTTTTACAAATGGTCTTGATCTCAAAGTCGGTGTCAAGAGTTATCCCGTTGTCAAAGAACCGCTTAAGGAAATCCAGGGAGTAGTTGTCGTCAATAAAATTATCACTACAGAAAAAGAATATCCGATTGATGTATTGTTTATTGCGATGGGTACGCCTTCTGCAGCTGATTTTGCACTAAGAATGGGAGCTTTCATCGAAAACAACAACATTGTTGTCGATGATAATTTCATGACCAACATTCCTGGTCTGTTCGCAGCCGGAGATTGTATTGGGGGACTCCTGCAAATAGCCAAAGCCGTCGATGATGGAGCAAAGGCTTCGATTGCCCTGAACAAATACTTGAAAAGCTTGTAATTATAATTTATGCGTCTTTTAAAAAGTCTGTTTTGCAGGCTTTTTTTATGTTATAATTTTATTAACCGAAATAAAGGAGAAACGCCATGGAAGAATTGAAAAAATATCGTGAATCCATCGATTTGATTGACCAACAGATTCGCGAACTGTTTTTGGAAAGAATGATTACTGTGGAAAAAATCGCCAATTTGAAGATGGAAAAAGACATGACAGTATATGATCACGCACGTGAAAATGAAATAATCAACAAAAACCTTTCAAGTTTGGAGAATTCAGAATTCAAGGATTATTATCAGGAAGTTCTTTATACGATTCTTAAGGTTTCGAAGGAATATCAGAAGGCCATAATTATCAGGAGTACAATATGAGATATATCGATTTGCGCAGTGACACTGTCACTGAACCAACCAGAGAGATGCGTCTAGCAATGTTGGATGCCCCAGTTGGAGACGATGTTTTTTCTGACGATCCCTCGATGAATGAGCTAGAACTGCTCGCAGCGAAAATGTTGGGAAAAGAAGCTGGCGTTTTCGTGCCATCCGGCACTTTTTCCAACCAGTTGGCATTATTCACACACTGTCAGCAGGGCGATGAAGTCATTGTCGATCAAAATGCCCATATAGTCATACACGAATCAGCAGCTTCCTCAATCATTGCCGCTGTTCAACTTTTTACGCTTGAAAGCAACCAAGGCATCTGGGATCTGGATAAGCTCAAATCTACAATCAAGGTCAGAACCATTTCTACTACAAGAACAAGGCTGATTTGTATAGAAAATGCCTATAATGGCAAAGTTTTGCCATTAGAATATATGAAGTCGGTTTATGATATTGCCAAAGCAAGAGATTTAAAAGTGCATCTTGACGGAGCGAGGATTTTTAATGCAGCCTGCGCTTTGGGCTGTGAGGTATCCGACATCGCCAAATATGCAGATTCAGTCAGTATTTGCCTTTCCAAAGGATTAGCAGCTCCAATCGGAACCATTCTTGTTGGCGACAGCGAATTTATTAAGGAAGCAAGGTACAAAAGAAAAATCATGGGCGGCGGCATGAGACAGGTCGGCATTTTGGCGGCTTGTGGCAAGATTGCTCTGGAAAAAATGTCAAAAAGGTTGAAAATAGACCACGAGAATGCAAGATATATGGAAACTTTGATAAGAGCGATTCCGGGAGTTGTTGTCAATGAGGCTGAACTCGATATCAATATGGTTTTCTTTGATATTGACGATGCTAGAAAATATCATTTAGATGAGTTTCTTTTCAAAAACGGGGTCAAGATACTTCCTTATGAAGGAAGTTTCCGATTCGTTACTCACAATGATTTGAACCGAGAAGACATTGCCAAAGCAATTGCCTTGGTTAAGGAATATTTCCAATAGCATGGCATACATGTTCACCTTGCACCGTCACAGCGACATGAATCTTAATGGTACCATTCTCAATCGTAAAGCGTGCCGAGGCATAATACTTTCTCACGGAAAACTTTTGATGATTAAGAGCGAAAAATACGGGGAAGTCAAATTCCCTGGAGGCGGAATATCTGAAAACGAAAAATATTTTCAAGCGTTGAAAAGGGAAATTTTAGAGGAAACCGGATATCTGATCAAATCAAAAATCAGATTACTCGGTTCTACTTTGGAATATGCCAAGGATTTTGAAGGCTTGTTCGACATTTTCAGGCAAGAATCAAAGTATTATTTTTGTGACATCCATGAATATCAATCACCATTGCACCTTGACGGGTACGAACTTGAATATGGATATCAGCCCTTGTTCATATCGATCGATGATGCAATCAAAATAAACGAGTCCATTCCAAGTGATGATCAAATCCCTTGGAAAGAAAGAGATACTATGGTGCTAAAGATTTTAAGGGAGCATTATCATGAGAATTAACGTTTTCATCAGTTCCAAGGGAATCTGTTCAAGAAGAGAAGCAGACCGTCTGGTTTTGGCCGGAAGAGTCTTGATAAATGGAAAACAAACAAATATCGGCATGGATGTTTTTGAATCCGACGAGGTTTTGTTAGATGGGTTAGCACTATCAGATTCTTCAGAAAACGTCTATATTCTTTTCAACAAGCCCAAAGGCATTGTCACGACGACCGATGAGTCCAAAAAAGACAATATCATTTCATATCTTGCCTATCCTAGACGAATTTTCCCAGTGGGAAGACTGGACAAGGAGAGTTCAGGGTTGATAATATTGACAAGCGACGGACAGATTGTCAACAAAATCCTGCGTAGCGAATGCAAACATGAAAAAGAATATCTTGTAAAAATTACAAAGCCGATCACTGACGAATTTCTCCAAGAAATGTCCAATGGGGTCAAAATCTTCAATCCTACCAAACGTGTCTATGAAATGACTTTGCCCTGTAAAGTAAAAAAAATGTCGAAACATATCTTCACCATTATTTTGACTCAGGGGCTAAATCTGCAAATAAGACGAATGGTAAAAGCGCTTGACAATCACGTGGAAACCTTGGAGAGAATTCGGATCATGAAGCTTACGGTTGAAGGATTGCCTGTGGGAAATTGGCGTTATTTAACAAAAAAAGAATTGGATAATCTACTGAATACAATTTTACAAATTTGACATTTCAACCTTAATATTCTATTTGGAAAATACCACTTTAGTGGTATAATATTTTTTGGCAATTGCAAGCACACATGCATGAATTAGGAGGATACAATCCATGATTTTACGAAAGGCTAAAGGCATCCACATCGATGGTTTCAAGAAAATGTCCCGCGAACTGCCTTTAAGAGAGTATTTAGATCCTCAATTTGTCTATATTCCCTTGCTACAACAAAATTCTCCGCTAAAAAAAGTGGTGGAAATTGGCAGCGATGTAAAAATCGGACAGGTTGTCGCGATGAGAGAGGGTTTTGGCGCGATGCCAATCCATGCCTCAATCAGTGGAACTGTCACAGCTTTCAAGAAAGTTTGGCATGCCTCGGGAAAAATGATCGAGGCTATTGAAATTGAAAATGATAAATTAAGCCGATTGGATGACTCGATCCTTCCGGAAATAAATATAAAGATTCTTTCACAGGAACAACTGATTCAAAAAATGCGCGATGGCGGGTTATCTGGACTAGGAGGAGCAGGATTTCCAACATACATTAAATACCAGACCAAATGCCCTATTGACACCATCATCATTAATGCCATCGAATGTGAACCGTATATGACTTGCGATTATATGTTAACGGTGAAATATCCGGAAAAACTATTAAAAGGATTAAGCTACTTCATTAAAGCCGCTAATGCCCGAAATGGGATTATTGCCTTTAAAAGTTATAATCAAGACATTAAAAATGTGCTTGAACCGTTGCTGGACAAATATCCAAACATCGAACTTCGCGAATTAAAAGATGTATATCCCGCAGGTTGGGAAAAATACGTTGTCGAACAAGTGACTAATAAAACTTACGTAAAGTTGCCATCTGAAGCAGGAGTTATTGTAGATAACTCAGCGACCGCCATCTGTTTTGCTGACATGGTTGACAACAACATTCCATTGATTTCGAGAGTAATCACGATTACTGGAGAAGGCATCAAACAACCGCAAAACTTCTATGTACCCCTTGGCACAAAAGTCTCTGATTTGATTGCCTTGGCTGGAGGATACGTTGAAGGATTGGATCCAAAAATCTCCTGGTATCTTGCCGGAGGACCGATGACAGGAAGAGCGATATTAATTGATGAACTGATTGTTAACGATACTTTGGGCGCAGTAATAGTCAAAGGAATACCAAAAGATAACGAAAATCCAGAATGTCTTGGGTGTGGCAAATGTTCTGATGTTTGTCCAGTCTTTTTGACTCCGACGGCAATCAAGAGCGCATTTGACAGAAACGATGTCTCACTGATCAAAAACCTAAACGCCGACAAATGCATGCAATGCGGGTTATGCTCATATATTTGTCCTTCACGAATTGAAATTACCGATTTTGTTGCCAGGGCGAAAACCCTGATGGCGAAAGGAGCTTAGTCATGGCTAGATTTTCGGGTGGGAAAGCCCCTTTCCTAAGAATAACTGATTCAGGAGAAAAAGGCACCAAAATCATTATGCGGGATTTCATCATCGGGTTGTTACCGGTAGTCCTGTTTGCTTGGTATAAAAATGGAATCATGGTTTATATCGAAGGCAATATTACATTTATGGAAATGCTTTATCCTTTGATTTTCATTATTTTAGGCGGGTTGTTATCGGTATTGTTTGAAGCTGTTTTTTTCTATATTACCGATAAGTCAGCAAGAAATGTCAAAGGAATCATGGGTAAACTCAAATTATCATATGGAGCGATTCCCGGATTGCTTCTTGCTTTATTTTTGCCTTTATACACACCGATTTGGGTTTTGATGTTCGGCTGTTTCATGGCCACGATTGTCGGCAAGATGCTTTTCGGAGGATTTGGACATAATATCTTTAATCCCGCTATCCTCGGCGGGGTAGCAATTATGTTTACTTTATACGGAGTGATAGGTAAGGCAGGTGGATTCTTAAATGCGAGCGAAGTTTTGGTCGACTCATATGCCGGAGCTACTCCTTTAGCTATTTTATCCTCTTCAAAAGCCATTGATTACAATACAATCGTTGCGCCGTATGGTAATTTATGGAATTTCTTTATCGGCACAATCCCTGGATCCATTGGTGAAACCAGTTTTCTAGTCATTATGATTAGTTATCTGTGGCTATCAATCCGCAAGGTCATCAACTGGTCCACTCCACTAATATATGTCGGAACAGTATTTGTTCTGTCTTGGATAATCGGCATGGTAAACGGAGAAGCCGGCATTTGGTTTCCTGTTTATAGCATCCTAAGTGGCGGATTGGTTTTTGGAGCTGTATTTATGGCTACAGAACCAGTAACTACTCCAAAAAATTCGCTTGGAAAAATATATTTTGCTTTATTCATCGGAGCGTTGACAGTTTTATTCAGATTTATCGGTAATTTTCCGGAGGGTGTGGCAACTTCGATCATCGTAATGAACATCTTTACAATGCCGCTAGACAATGTTACCGCTGTGATCCGTTCGACAGGAATTAAGAAAAAAACAATCGGTAAATTTGCTTTCTTGACAATCTTGCTTCTCTTGATTATGGTGTATGCAGTTATCAAATCCATGAATTTGTATTCCCTTTCTGCAATCTTTGTAGGAGGGTTATTCTAAATGAAAAAGTTTATTAACAAACATTTAGTTTCCTTTGTTTTTATATTAATATTTGTTGTTATTTTTGTTTTTGGCGGCATATATTCTCGATACATGACAAATCAGGTGGAAGTTCACTATCAAGAGCATATTGAAATCAGCATTGAATATTATACTCGCAATTTTGAGCTGAGCACATTCATTGAGTCGCCATATTTAGTACACGTAACATATGGAGAAGACGATTTGGAGACAGATGTATATCTCGACAACCAGTTCCAAGTCAATGGTTTGCAAGTCGAGGTTGAGATATCTGACAATATCTTGGTCAAATTGCAGGGGTTGATCAATGAAACGCCACCAACATATGATACAAGCACTTTTTTCTCAAATTATAACGAGCTGACAAGCTTTGTAACGGTTGTGACGCAAGGGTTTTATGCAGAAATCGTAATTGAAGTGTTTTTCAATACTGGTTTTACAGCGGCTGATGGATATTCGATTACATCTTCTGAAACTTATAATTTAGCTCCTGCCTATTCTGGAGGACCTGGACTGACTGTGGAAACTTACTATATGGACGGTTTTATTGCAGGAAACACAGATTTTGATACAATTGCCGGAGCATCGATCGGCACTTGCCCTGCGATGCAGCGTGCCGTGGATTTGTTGAAAGAATTTCAAATTTACCAACAATTATCCGTTGTGGTCTATAATAATCAGAATGGAGGTAATTAGCATGAATAAAGGTCTTGCTTCCGGATTGGTTTTGCTGACTCTCGGACTGGTTTGTGGCTTGTTGCTTGCTGGCGTAAATGCGTTTACCGCACCAACTATTCTTGCCTTGGAAAATGAAATGAAATTTAATTCTCTGAATTCTATGTTGGAAGAGTATCAACTTGGAACGACTGCTGATTTTGTAATCGACGAAGAACCTCTAATAGGAAATGTCAATGACAAATTCACACTTAGCGATCCCGTTACAGAAGAATTACAGTATGTGATCTATAGCGTAAAAGCAAGAGGATATCAATCCGATATCGTCATGCTAATTGTTGTTGATAGCGATATGATTGTTAGAGGATATACAATCGTCAGCGAGGCAGAGACTGCAGGTACAGTTGATTTTATTTATACTGTCGATTATTTGATGGAAGGTCGTTTGGCAACCGATGTAATCTCAATCGACGCGGTATCTGGGGCAACAACGGCTAAATTTTCTCTTGCTGCAGTAATACGGTGTTTCCAATATGTTGCTGAAAGAATTCCGGTTGATTTCGGAGGTGGCGTCTGATGAATCAAAAAGAAAATTTCTTTAAGGGTATATTAAAGGAAAATCCTTTGTTCATATCGGTGCTCGGGATGTGTCCGTCGTTAGCAGTAACGACAAAACTTGAAAATGCGATTGGAATGGGCATCGCCGTTTTCTTCGTACTGGTGTTATCTAACTTTCTTGTGTCTTTACTGATGAGTTCAAAAAAGATCAGAGAACTAGTCAAACCAGTTCGAATTCCTGTTTATATCGTCATAATTGCGTCCCTTGTAACGGTCGTCGAGATGGTTATGCATGCATATTTATATTCGTTATATGTTAGCTTGGGAGTATTTATTCCCCTCATCGTTGTTAACTGCATCATATTGGGAAGAGCGGAAGCTTTTGCTAGTTCCAACAAACCCCTTGATTCGGTTGTAGATGGAATGGGTATGGCCGCGGGCTATACACTAGCAATAATACTTATCGCTTTTGTAAGAGAAATATTGGGAAAAGGTACGCTCACCATTTGGGGAAGTGTACAACTCGATTTGCATTTCATATTTGACTTCTTGAAAATCACGCCAATTGATATGTTTTCCAAACCTGTAGGAGCTTTCATGACATTTGGATTTTTGTTGGCCGCGATTTTGGCTATTACTAATAAGCGACAGGCAAAACTTGCGGAAGAAGGCGACAAAAAATGAGTAATCTAATTTCGTTAGCCTTTGCTGCTTTCATTGTTGAAAATATCATTTTGACCCAATTTCTAGGTATCTGTCCTTTCTTAGGTGTTTCAAGAAAAAGAAGTTCTGCTTTAGGAATGGGACTTGCGGTTGTGTTTGTCATCATCTTGTCATCCACAATTACTTGGATACTGTACCAATATGTGCTTGCAACTCTAAGTATTGAATATTTGAGAACCATCATCTTTATCCTTGTCATCGCCGCTTTGGTACAGATGGTCGAAATATTCTTAAAGAAAGTATCGCCAACACTTTACAGGGCATTGGGTATTTACTTGCCCTTAATCACGACAAACTGCGCCGTATTGGGCGTCGCGATTATAAACATCAACAATGGCTACAATTTCATTGAAATGCTTGTATATTCGACTTTTATCTCACTTGGATTCTTGTTCGTCATGTATATATTCTCAATGATTCGCGAAAAACTTGATTTTTCACCAGTCCCGAAAGCTTTCAAGGGAACTCCGATTGCCTTGGTAGTCGCTGCGATTTTGGCGATGATCTTTGCAAGATTCGGAGGGATTATCTAAATGAATATCTTGATACCAGCTGCCGTTCTTGCGGGAATCGGATTTGTACTTGGATACCTTATCTTTTTGGTGGATAAATTCTTTCACGTCGAAGAAGACTCGCACATCGAAGAAGTGCTAGATTTATTACCCAGATATAATTGCGGAGCCTGTGGTTATCCCGGATGCAAAGAGATGGCTATTTCATTGCTTGCAAAAGAAACCAAGCCTGAACAATGCAATCCCTTGAAAAAAGAAGCTCAGGAAGTATTGCATAAATATCTGGATGAATATTTCGCTTCGAAACATTAGAATATTATATTGAAATGCATGTTTTAAAGCAATTTGATACCTTTATAGTAGAAACTACAAGATTAGAAAGAAACGATTCTCTAGTGGATTCGTGAACTCTATATTATGTAGGAAACTACTATGGGGGTATTTTTTTATGTTCCGACAAGTCATTTATCAACTTGAAATACAGCTAAGGGGCAAATAGAAGAATCGAACAAGGAAAATATTAATTTCAGTCAAGCCGTTGCGTCAATAAATAATCTTTGGTAGTATTAAACTGTATCACAAAATTAAATATGGGAGGAAAGAAACGATGAAAAAGCTAAGACTACTCCTTGTGACGGCACTTGCACTAATCGCTTTGACTGGATGCAACAATACCGAATATAGCATCGATGGCGAATTCACCGCGTATGAAACAAGCATTTATAACAATGCACCCCAGGTTACTATGGTCACCGTGACTATTGAAAACGGCGAAATAGTAGGTTATTACATTGATGCCAGGCAGGGATTGAGGACTCAGACCCAAGGGGCTGATACATCTGATGACACTACTGACGACAGATATAGTTTCACATGGAAAGAAATGACAAAAAAAGAACTAGGTGAAGATTACGGAATGGACAATTATGGTGGGGCTGTTGCTGAGTGGCATATTCAAGCAGGAAGGATTGAAGCATATTGGTTGGTTAATGGAGTTGAATCCGCGACTGTCGACGTGGACAACAGAATCGACAATATTTCTGGAGTGTCAATTAAAGACGAAGGCTTTTCTAGACTGGCACATGAAGCGGTAGAATTGGCAAAGGCTGGAAAATTCCAGACAATTCTCTGCACTGCAGATGACCTGTATTCAGCTACGATGACAGTTTCTAAGCGAGGCAAGGTGACTGAACTTGTGATCGATGTACTCCAAGGAAGCCCTGTAGGCGCAACCTTCGTTTGGCGGACACAAACAAAGCAGGAACTAGGTTTTGAATACGGCATGAAAGGTGTTGGAGCGGCATATACTTATACAAATGATAATTGGGCTTCAACAAGCTCAAAATCCTCTTTGGAATGGCATGAACAAGTTGGGTTGATTTCAGATTATGTCTTGGAAAACGGATGGGAAGATAATCTACAGGATATTTCAGGCAGAGGCGGTTCATTGGATGGAACTACCCTGATTGATGAACTAGCAGGTGTGACCGTTAGTTCATCAAATTACTATAATCTATTGAAAGAATTGTATTCCTTGCCTGCAGAAGGAGAAATTAATTAATCAGTTAATAATAATATTATGACAAACAATAAGTTGCCTTTGGAGGCAACTTATTGTTTGTCTTGACAAAAGAACATGTTATAATGTCTGTAGAATTCAGGTGACTAACTATCTTTAGTCAAGATAAAAATCAATAAAAAAGTATAAATACGA
>CAZLAQ010000038.1:0-13030 GCA_964557695.1 uncultured Candidatus Izemoplasmatales bacterium
GAACTTGACTTCCATTAATTCCTTTTTTTGTGTCTACTAACTCTTGACTTATTCACCGCGGTGATCTTTTTTTATGAGTTTTTCTTGATTTGACTACTAAGTAATCTTATCATCCAAAATAGAAACAATTGAGTCAAAGTAAACAACAAAATGAACAATATGCTGAACCAATCAAAGTCTGCAAAAAAATCTTTGAGTATGGCAAATACCCGAATGAGATCCCAGGAATTATAACGGAAAAATCTACCAATGAAAATACCGATGCTAGACATGAAACAAATAGCCCATAGCCAGATCCAAGTCTTCTTTCCAAACCTAGGCATCAGCAATGACTCAAATATCACATGAAGGCACAAATAGCCAAGTGTGACACCCAGGAATGCACCAAAAAATACGTGGATCAATGCCAGATACGCAGATGGATTTTGCAAATACTCGAGAGTCAGATAGCCAGTTGAATTCATGAACTCTGCATAATCAATGTAAATAAAATCAGTTATCATATAAAAAGTATTTGGAAAAAACAAGAGCCAGACAAGAAATAACAATACCAATACCCAGGTCTTTGCATTTTTTTTTGCATCAATGAAGATCGCTATCAGGAATGGAACAAAGGCAAGCAACAAATTCCAGCCTAACATAATGTGAAGCGAATCATTTACAATGAGAAAAACAATCGGTGATAATACTATGTAGATTCCGCAAATGACACACATTTTAATGATAAACTTTTTATCCAAAACCATCAGAACCACTCCCACTGATTTAAATTTCCTACAAATTGAAAATGAGCACCAACACATTCACCAAAAGCATGATTGCCATTGCCAGTAACCATCGTTTGAAATCGGCTTCCTTTTTCTTCATAACCACTTGCAGTCCTACTGCACCGCCAATTAAAATCAACAATCCCTGGCCAATTAGCTTTGGCAGTGTGAAACCGGATGTTCCAGAAGAATTGATTTGCATGACCAGGTCTTCAGGCAAATAGAAATACGCGACAATATTCCCAATGATAAGTATTGACAAAAACACAATTCCGATTTGAACATGAAATTTAAACATTTTCTACTCCTTCTTTCCGATTAAATTGTAATTTATCAACAAATACTTGCAAAAGACTAATTAAATAGATAATCACAAGCAATGCTGCAGAATATATTGCAACCATTCCCCAACCGATCTTGTCTGCGTTAAGGAAAAAATATGCATATCTTGAAGTTGTCGATTCAAATTTAAAAATACCGCCTGAAAAAGCATAGATTTGTGCATAGATAAAATAAAACACGGGTAACGAAAGAAACCAAAACGCATCTCTATACTTTAGGCTACCTTTCTTGTCGAAGAGCAAATAGTCAGTTATTGCCAGCAAAGGTGTGAAAGTATGCACGAGAAAATCATTTATAAAAGGTACATCGTATTCTCCAGTCAGATTGATAACCGGATAGAGGACTAAATGATAGACTAAGAATGTCAGTAAAATTCCGATAGTGGCTGAAATTTTAACTATAAGCATGCTTTTGGATGGTATATCTTTTTTAAACAGATAAATGATCATTACCACAACAATAAAAATATTGCTTTGAATTGTGTAAAATGATAAAGATTGAAGCAACGAATCATAATGGAGGATATTTAAAATAATGCCATAAATACCACCGACAATCAAGATGGTGCGGAAAAGTTGTCGAAGAAGCAATCCTGTCTTCACTGTATTTCACCTAAAATCATGCCCATTTCCAAGCGAATCTCATGATTTTCGATGTCTTCATTGGAATAACAAAAGAGGTCAAAACCTACTAGAGAAAATCCGTTTTCAAGGTAAAAGTCTATAGCGCAAGTGTTACAACTTTGCGTTTCAAGAATGAGCATTCTTGAATTATCTTTATTTGCATGGTCAATTGCAAAAAGAAGTAAATCTGAAGCAATATGCTTCCGCCTGAAGCAAGGATCAACCCATAATTCGGTTATTCGCATTCTCCGGTTCCATCGTTCTGGAGTCAATTCGATCAAAGCGATTAATTCATCATTATTAAAACATCCGTAGGCCATTGCATCAGGAAAATATTCCGGATATAATTCCATCCAAAAAGATTTTTCAAGCGCTTGAGCTAAATTTTGTTTTATTAGCATGAATGAATAGTCCTTTTTATAAGGATCTGGCACAATCAAATACTGTTCAGATGTGGTATATGAAACAAACACTTTATGACCTCTATATTTGGACGCTTCAAGTAGAATAGATTTCATGAAATATGATCCTCTCCTAAAATATCGATAATCGAAGCAACATCATTAAGTTCATGTTCAAATTGACGGAAAAATTCTTCGTCAATTGGCTTGAACATTTTCAGATCCATTGTGTCAATATTGTTATTAATGGCAACATTTAGTGTGCTTTTCATAAACGAAAGTGCTATTTTGTCATGATAGTTAACATCAAGTGTCATCAATTTTTCCATGAATTGCGGTAAAAGAATCTTATAAGCTCCGATTTCGTCTCTGGCGAAAACCAAAAATCCGCCATTAAACTCCACTGACTCGGTATCGATTTTATTATATTCGCCATATCCCCATTTTTGGGCAATTCCCGGCTGGATCAATATCATCTCGGTTGCAAAGTTTCTTGGAAATTCGAATCGATATACTCTCCCTAAAAATACAGTGACTACTGTGGTTGTTTTCCCGTTGTGGTGCACATTTTGTAACTTGCAATCAGCAGATTCAAACGGAATACTTTGGTATGTTCCCGACAAATAATCCTCAGAATAATATCGATCACTTTTTCGTAACAGTTTGGTTGCATATACATCTTCCTTTTGAAATCCATTTTCAGGATAATATTGGCTCCCTGGATAGATTTTTTCGATAATTTCCGGTAAGAAGGCGTTCTTGAAATGCACACTCAACTTTTTGAAATTATTGAACGCGATGACTGTCATTACACCACCACCCATAAAAAGTGCTGCCATTACAAATGCGCCTCCAATGCCTAACGAGATACCCATCGGAATAAAAAGAATGAAAGAAATAACGATAACAAAATATCCTAGCTTTGCTATTCTTTCACACTTTTGTTTCATAGATTTCAGTTCTTCCAAGGACATAGCCAATCACTTCTTTCTCCATTTTTTGTTTTGAAAAAAAACAAGAAAATTCTTGTTTTTTTAATTGACCTAATCATCACTTATGGCAAGTAAAGACTAGTTGTAAACTCTGTTCTATGTCAAATGGTATGTTTGTGAACCCATCATGACTGACAATATCCATAAACCCGACATCGGCCAACATCTGTTTTAATGTATCATATTTGATTGGCATCAACAAGACTGAATGGTTAAATTGGCTTTCAAAAACCTTGATTTTTGATAAAAACCTGATTTTTTCGCCAGAATACTCGTAAATCCGTTCGAATTCAACATTCGGATACTGGATTATTGGAAGCGTTTCGATTTTGTTATTTGTGATCCGGTCGTAGTTGATAATCTGTAAAACTAAACGACCTGAAGGAGAAAGCGCCTGATATAAATTGTCGATGATGCGTTTGGCTTCATCTAGATTAACCGCATGCACAAGCGTGTTGCCGATACAAATTAAACCGTCAAACTCATTCTTGTAGCGAAGATAGAGCATATCTTCAGTTTGAAACATACATTTTTGCTTTTTGATTTTGGCTTTCCGTTTTGCTTCTTCTACCATCTGCTTATTGGAATCGATTCCCTTAGTGAGAAAACCTAATTGTTCCAATTCCAAAAGATATGTTCCTGTCGCACAGCCGACATCGAGGATTTTTCCTAATGGTAAATTTAAGGTTAAAAACTCCAAAGTCTCTTGATTAAGCGGAAACAAATAGTCATAGGCATGGGCGAAAGTATGAATGATTCCCATCAGATTGGATTTCTCCTTTATTTAATGTCAATTGGTATATTTTATATACAGTTTTCAGATATTTGGTTATATAAAATTCTGCGATTGCGAATTAGATAATATTTAGTTTCTTCCCTACGAGAGCAAATTTTCCCAAAGCAAAATCCAAATCCTCCAACTTATGCATGGCACTGATCATGACTCTTAATCTCCCGGTTCCAACCGGTACTGTCGGAAAAACGATTCCGGAAACAAAGACACCTTCAGCAAGCAATGCTTTAGAGAATGCCATAGTTAAAGCTTCATTACCAATCATTACAGGCGTTATCGGCGTCTCACTCTTTCCGATATCAAAGCCTAATTTCCTCATGCCAGATTTGAAGTATCTGGCATTGTCCCACAGCTTTTTCGTATATTCTTCACTTTCCATCAACATCTTCACGCTCTCGATGGTAGCGCCGATTGCAGCAGGCGGTAGGGCAGTAGAAAACAATAAAGGTCTTGCTCTGTGCAAAAGCCATTGTTTGACGATTTTTTTGGTTGCCACGTACCCGCCAATGACTCCGATTGCCTTAGAGAGAGTTCCGACTATGAAGTCGATCTCTCCGTGCAATCCATAGTGATCGACAGTACCTCTTCCTGATTTACCCAGGACTCCGCTTCCATGAGCGTCATCGACATATGTAAGACAGTCGTATTTTTTGGCAAGTTTCACAATCTCCGGCAGTTTTGCTAAATCGCCATCCATTGAAAAAACGCCATCGGTAATGATCAAAACATTTTTATATGCACTCCGTTTTTCTTGTAATACTTTTTCCAAATCAATCATGTCGGAATGTTTGAAGACAGCTTTATCTGCTTTGGCTAGTTTTGTTCCATCAATAATCGAAGCGTGATTCAGCGAATCGCTAACGATTAGATCACCTTTTTGAACGATTGCCTGAATAACACCGATATTGCAGTTCAGACCTGATTGAAAACAGACTACTGCTTCCTCATGCTTAAATTCAGCCAAAATAGTTTCTAAGTTTTCAAGCAGATCTTGGTTACCAACGATCGTTCTTACAGATCCGGCACCGACACCGTATTTTTCTATGGCTTCGATAGCTTTTTGTTTGACACGCGGATGATTCGCAAGCCCTAGATAATTGTTTGAAGAGAGATTAACCACTCGCTTATGATTCAAATCAATCACGTTCGAACATGGTCCATAAATTACAGGAAGTTCCCTATAAACTCCATCTTTCTTTAGTCCTTCGACCAATTCATTGATATAATCCAATTTACTCATCGATTTCATCTCCTGGAATCAAGATTATTTTCCCGCAATTTCTTTCACCCATGATCTCTGCTGCTTTTATTATATCTTTCAAAGGGAATTGATGAGTGATAATCTGTTCAAGATGTAATGTATTGCTGTCAATCAATTCCTTAACCTGATACCATGTGTCATAGATTCTCCTGCCAACAACACCATATATATTAACGCCTTTAAAAATAATATCGTTCGCAAAATCTAGCTCAATATTCTGTGATGGGATGCCTAACATAGATATGCCTCCGCCAGGTTTCAAATACTTAAAAGCTTGCTCTATAGCAGTTTTATTGCCAGAAAATTCTCCGATAACATCCACTCCAGCTCCATCGGTAATTTCCATAACTTTTGAAATGACATCTTCAGTTATTGGATTGATTGTATAGTCTGCACCAATCTTTTTTGCCAGATTTCTTCTAAAATCATTTACTTCAATTGCAATGACTAATTTAGCTCCAAGTGCCTTGCTAACGTCAACCCCCATCAAACCGATCGGGCCGCACCCAAGGACGACGACTGTTTTATCTTTTACAGGAAAGTGCGCCATCGTATGCACAGCATTCCCCAAGGGCTCCTGTACAGATAAATGCATCTGGTTATGTAATTTATCATTTACAAAACAATTTGCTTCGGGAATTTTCAAATACCTGGCGAAGCATCCATCAGTGTCTACACCGATAATTTTGGTGTTTTTGCAGATATGGCCTTCACCTCTAAGGCAAAACTCGCATTTTCCACAAATAATATGAGTTTCGGCGCTAACGATATCACCAAGATTTACTCTGGTGACGTTCTTGCCGATTTTGATGATTTCGCCACTAAACTCATGTCCAACTGTAAGTGGCAATTTGAGACGGTTTTGCGACCATTTATCCCAAGTGTAGATATGATAATCAGTTCCGCAAAAAGATGCGGTAAGAACTTTTATCAATACTTCTTCAGGCTTCAATTCGGTCTTGATCGTTTTTTGCATGTACGTAAAACCTTGCTCGGGAAACTCTTTAACAACTGCCATCATCTTTAATTCGTCAGGTAAATACAAACGCTCTGTCATTTTTTCAATAGGCTCCTTTTTTTTCGATTTACAAACGCTTTCATCAATAATGATTATAACATATTTTCTTTAGAAATAAGTTATTTTTTTACCTGAAAATCATTTTTTGATTGACATTTATATAATAAAATTACCTTTAATTGTTAATTAGTGGTCATTTAGTTAACGTCAATATTTTTTTGTTTTCTGGAACAAAAAACATTAATGTGTTATAATCATTTAAGGTGATAAATTATGATGCTGCATTCATTATTACAAAAAATCGAATTATTTATCAAATTTTCGGGGATTCCTGCATTTGTATTTTCTGAAAACTCAGAACTCATCTATTGTACATATGGAGAGAAGGATATACATAACATCTCTATTTTTGAGCATGTGCAAAAAGTTGAATTTGAATTATCTAAACCAAAAATATTGATTTTCAACGGTATAGAGGTTTATGGACTTTTCAAACATGCTTTAAAGGATCATGAATACAGCTTTGTTTTTGGCCCTGTATTGACCGCAAAACCAATGTCGGAAGTAAATGTCATGCTTCTGTCTTTTTCTGAACTTTTTGACATTGATACAGTAAGAAAATTCATGAAAAGCATTCCTTTGATGACTGTTGCTAAATTTGTTAAGTTCATGGAACTAGTTTTTTATACAGTCACAGATCGATATTGTTCATTTGACGAAATATATCAAAATCGGGTATCAGTTGAAACAAAACCAATTTTTGGATCTAAATTTACGACCGATCACAAGACGATTATCGGATGTGTCAATCTGTTTCCCGATTATGATGAAATCATGCAGGTTTGCGAAAATGTCAAACTTGGCGATATCAAAAACATCGCCTATGCTTTAGATAATTCAATGTTTTTGAGTCATTTTATGTCAGGAGGAAAAACTGACAATTTTATCCGCTTTATCTCTTCAACCACGCTTTTTGCCAAATGCGTGACTGAAGTCGGCATACCTTTCGAAGATTCTTTGTCTATTGCCTTGTCATTTATCAAATATGCGGAAGATGTTGAATCAAATGAGGATTATTTGATTTTGCTGAAGACCATGATTCAAGCATATACTACCAGAGTATATGAAGAAAACAACCGCAAGCAGTATCCGGTTCCGGTAAAGAAAGCCATCTCCTATATTGAAAACCATCTTCATTACTCGATTACTATGGAAAACGTCGCCAAGAATGTGAATTTATCCCGTGCCTATTTTTCCCAATTGTTCGCTACCAAAACTGGTGTTCCATTGCAAAAGTATATAAAAATACTCAAAGTCCAGGAAGCTGAAGATTTGTTGAAATATTCCAAGCAGTCAGTTGGAGAGATTAGTGATACTTTGGCATTTTGTTCACAAAGTTATTTTACAGAAGTATTCAAAGAAATCAGATCGACTACTCCTGTTGCCTACAGAAAAAAACATCGCTTGATAACATAAAGGACCTGACACGTGTCAGATCCTTTTTTTATAAATATCTTTCGATAAAATCAATTCTTTTTGACATGCTTTCTTGGACGATTTTGCTTTTAAGTAGGACATCATAACCATGGACAGTTCCTGATGTATCATTAAGTTCTGCAGTTACATTTTGTTTAATTAGTAACTTGTAAAATTTGATTCCGTCATCATGGAGCGGATCATACTCTGCTGTTTCGATATATACATTTTTTAACCCCGATACATCAGGGTGAGTAAGTGGAAAAGTATATTTGTCTAACCCAAACAGTCCATTGCGATAATACTTCTTGTCCACAACACCGAATATGTTTGAATTCAACATTGGTGTGTTGCTATATGTTTTTCTAGATCTCGTTTCTTGGCCTTTATCAAGGGCAGGGTAAATCATGAGAAGCATCTTTAAGGGCTTATGGATTTTGTCTTTGTTATAAAGGGCAACTCCACAAGCAAGATTTCCTCCGGCAGAATCGCCACCCATTCCAATTCTGTCAGAATCAATATTCATCGCTTCACAATTTTCAGTAATATAATTGAAACTGTCGATACAGTCGTAAAGTGCTAGTGGAAATGGGTATTTGGGTGCTAGTCGATAATGAACCATAATGCCTGTGATTTTGAGGTTTTTCACCATTGTTACCAAGTTGTGTTTGTGAATATGTGTTGCCCGCATCATGAAACCGCCACCTGGAAAATATATCAGACAAGGAACCTTGGCTTTTACATCCTGATTAGAAAAAACATCAACATTAAGAATGTATCCGTCCCGCATTGAAAGTTTAAGTCTATGCATCTTCACCCCGTCCGGTAGTTTTCTGCATTTATATAGTAATTTCATGAATAGATTCGCCGTCCACATGGACAACCTGCTTCTTGGCATATGCAGATAACGTAACATCTTGAAGTCTGGGTGAATATCATATTTCTCTTGCATGGAGGCACCTCGATTTTGTGAAATAGCAATTTAATTCAGCAACAGATTATCAACTGAAAATATTTTGCATTGGTTATTGATAGAAGCGACATAAAATACAGCCTCATCTGTTGTGAAAGTGAAAATGATTTCCGTGTCAAAAACCAGTCCAGGATTCTCGCCAGTCAAAGATTCATAAGCAGATACTCCAATTGACAAACCACCATAATCCCCTGAAGGGTCAACGAAAAGCGGATTTCCCGATTCATCCTCCAAACTCTCAAGTTGTTCCATTATGGATGTCATTGAGAACACATATGGAAAAGAAATCATAAAAATATCTTGATCAGCTTTCTTTGGGACAAATACTGCTTTGTCAGACAACCCTTGTCTGCCAACGATTATCCCGCTGTTTTGATATGCAGTTCCTGTCAGAGCCAAGGCAGTTTCTGAGTCAACAATCTTAAAAAAGAAAACTTCGGAAAAACCGAACTCAACTTGTGCAGTATGATATAGGTCTTCTTCAACATATACTCGGTTCGTACTGCAAGCTGACAACATTCCAATCAAGCAAAAAATAAGAAATAAATTATGTTTTTTTTTCATAGGAGCGTCACCTAACTTTATACTTCATTATACTCGCAATAGTCCGAATAGTAAACCATTCCATAAAAACAAAAAATGCCACCCGAAAGCGACATTTCGTAATCTTTGGAGCAAGCGAGGGGAATTGAACCCCCATTATCTGCATGGCAAGCAGATAATCCCAACTTTTTACTTGCCTAAACATGGTCATAAAGTAACTATCAGTTTTAATTTGACTCCTATTCTGACTCCTAAAATATTTTTCTAGTAATTTAAAATCAGTGGTCAGTAGAGTATTCCCTTTTGATTTGACACTTGTTGCCGTCTCCTTTGACAAGAAACATTAAATATCCAATTCTGAAATTTTAAAATTCGTTAATAACATATATTCAGTTTATTTTTGATAAGTACATCATTGACATTTAAAAATAAATGTTGTATATTAAATTTATGATTATTAAAGATGTTATGTAAACAGGGTCTATCTTTAGCAAATTTGTTTACAACCGGGGTGTGCACATTTTGCACACCCTTTATTTTATGTTAGTTGTATTAATTATTGCAGATAACAATTTAAGGAGGCCTCTATGTTCAAAATTGATCTTCATTGTCATACAAAAGCTACAAAAACTGATGAGCCAATGTCAAGAAATGTAACGAAAACAACATTTTTAAGCACTTTAGAAGATGCCGAAGTCAAAATAGCTGCAATTACAAACCATAATGAATTCGACATATTTCAATTCATTGAATTTGAAGAATATTGCAGAGATAAAGTATATATCATTCCTGGGGTGGAACTAGATATTAAGGGAGACGAAGGGGAAAATGGACATGTATTACTTCTTTGTGATCCTGCTAACAAATCCGATTTAAATAGTCAATTACAAATATATACTAATGGGATTGCTGCAGATTACGTATCTTTATCCACAGAACAACTATTAAAATTATATCAACATTTAGACAAAGCGATCATTATTGCTCATTATATGAAAAGCAAAGAGCTTAGCCAAAAAACACTTGACCATATTTCAAATATAATTCCTGCATATTTATTTTTTAAAGAGCCATCAAGTTTTAAAAGTCTTGGTATTCTTTTAGGGCATGGATATAGAGGAATAATTGGTTCTGATGTCCAAGACTGGAGTAAATATCCCTCAGAGAAAATTCCTCAGCTAAAACTTGAAATTGACAATTACAATCAACTAATTTTATTATCGAAAAAGGATTGTAATGTTGTTGACACTTTGTTGAACAAAAAAACATCAAAAACCATTTCTGTTGCTCTTCCGAACGGAGAAATAGATACTGTAAAGGTATATTCTGATGTAAATATAGTTTTCGGTGGAAAAGCAACAGGTAAATCAATATACATTAATGGCATTGGGGATGGTTTCATTTCTTCTGGATATAAGGTAGAAAAATATAATCCTGACAAAGCAGATGAAAACATGAATAATTATTTGAAAGTTGATTTCACAAAAAACTATATAAATAAATTTGAAGGCATCAATGATTTATCATTTTCTGTATTTTCTGGGTTTGCAGATCAACAACCAACACTAATAACAAGTTATTACAATTTTCTATTACACATAAGCGATAATACAAATCGGCAAAAAATAAGAGCTAATTTTATGCTTGATCTTGTAGAAGCTGATTCATCAATCTATGTGCAATTATATAATACTTACTCTAAAATAAAAGAATTTTATGATTTTTTTTCCATTAATAGCTTTAATAATTACATAACTAAACAAGAACATACAACAATGATTACCATAATCGGCAAAATTAAGACAGCTTCTTTTACAGAATCAAAAATATCATATATCAATTTTTGGTCATGTAAACTAGTAAATAATTATATTAGAAGCATTAAGAACGCAACCTCACAATGCACATTGACTACCCAAAGGCCAGGACATTGTGGATTACGCATGTTTTGGTTAACTAGATACAAAATTTTTCTTACCATTTTTAATATAGAGAAAACAATGTCTCTCAAATCAAAAGAAGATTTTCTTCCAGTCGGATATTTAGGGTCTGATAAATCACTTTATACTAAAACTCAATTTCGTTTTCTCTGCTCAAAAAGCGAAAAGGAAGAATATCCTCGCACATTAACAAAGTTAATACAAATTAAATCAAAAATGGAAACTGTTAAAAAGCAAATCTTTTCAACGGATTTTCCAACTCAAATAAATGAGCTTGCAGAACTGTCAATAGCGGTACCAAATTACGTATCTGTTTCTTCTTTTATTGGGGTTAAGAAAGATTTTACTCTAAATAAAAGAGATACATATATACCTTCCTCAGGGGAGTCAAAAATGTTTATGCTTATGGACTGCTTGAACAAAACCGCTGATGTATATGTTTTAGATGAACCAGAAAAAAGCATGAGCAGTAATTTTGTAATTCACGACATATTTCCTTTAATTCAAAAAATTATTTCATCCAATAAATTTGTTATCATGGCTACTCACTCTGCAAATCTTGCTGTTTTATTACTACCATATGTTTCAATATATAAGAAAAGAGATGCAATGAACGGAAATTATTTGTCATATCTGGGAAATCCATTTCTTGACAATATGACAAATATTAAAGATGCAATTGATACAGTAAAGTATAAAGAAACTTGTATGACGGAATTGGAAGGCGGAAGAGATGCATTTTTAGAAAGGGGGGAAACGTATAATGTCATTTAAAAAAGAAATCAATGCAACGCTTGTATTTGAAAATAATCAATATTTTATATCTTTTGATTTATCAGAAAATAAAAAATTAAATCTGTCTACTGACAACCCTGATGAAATCAAAGAATTTTTTACATTTCTTTTAAATGATTTTTCGAATGAAAATTTTGATATTGTTTATAATGAAACAGAGGACTTAAAACTATCTTTATTCAATGAGGTTGCAAAGTTATATATAGAAGACCTAAAAAAGGAACTCAATGATATATTTACTGATCCGGATTTTCAAAAATATCATTAATGTTTTTTATTAACTCTATTTTAAAAATATTGGGGGAATCAAAATTGGAAACTAAACAAAAAAGAAAAGATTTTTCAAAAGCACAAATTAATGAAATATGGGAAAAAGGAGGAGTAATTCCAGAAGAAAACCCACAAGTAAAAAGAAAAGACAAATTTGGTTCGATAATTGCTCGTGCAGCATATGGAAATACAAATAGTAGGTTTGGTTGGGATGTCGATCATATTTTACCTCTGTCTAAAGGTGGATCTAATGACATTTCAAACCTTCAGCCTCTTCACTGGGAAAACAACAGAGAAAAAGGAAGCGGAAACTAATTATTTTTGAAAGGAGGAATACTTTCTTGTGAATGCAAACAGGCGAGCTTGTATAGCGTATATTGCAGGAAGAATTATTACTGGAAAGAATTCTATAACCGTGTATGACTATTCAGAATCAAAATACTCTTCTTTTTCCGGAACTGCTTCTTTGCAAAACGTAAGTGTGTATGATTATCAAACAAACAACCATGTTTCCGGAACAAGTAACGGTAATTCATTTTCATTATTTGATTATTCCAGCAGCACATATATAACGCTCAAAATTGAAGGTATAAAATTTGATGGATTTGATTATGAATCTAGTACTCATTATTCAGGAAATGTTTCTAATAATTCTATAAGCATTTATGATTATGAAAAAGGAAGTCATTTTAATTATTCTATTTAGAACATAAGCGATATTAACTTTATCTATGTTTTAAATGGCGTTTTTGGAACCAGGAAGAATCAAACCGCCCATTTCTGAAATGAACCCCAAAAAGTAGACACTTAAAAAAAACGTCTACTTTTTTGTTTTT
>CAZLAQ010000039.1:0-12771 GCA_964557695.1 uncultured Candidatus Izemoplasmatales bacterium
AGAAAGGAGATATAATCAAATCATCTACAAATAGACGATTTGATTATACATGATAAAATGGATATCCTGGATTTATTCAATCTGGCTTATGATATATCTGACGAATGGAAACAAAGCCCAGAGTACATAGCCGTATGCGAAAGTTTGTCAAAACTAAAAACAAACCTAAAAACTATGATAAAAATCAAAGCTTTCGAAACGGCAAAAGCAAAATATGCTCAAATTGAAAAATACGGGAAACACCATCCGGACTTCAAATCAATCTCAAATAGTTTTATCGAGGCGAAATCTGATTTGTATAGCGATTCGCTATATATACGATACATCACAAACTTAAATAGCTTTAATTCCTTGACAGGCAAGTTTTCCCAAGACATCGAAAACATTTTAAAGACCTGTCTTGTAAATCCAAATTCAAACTGTAAGACAGGTGAAAAATAATGGTAAAAAGAAAAGGTATAATCGTCTACTTCCAAAACAAGAAAGTAGCCAAGGAAATCGAAAAGGCCGGGGTCAACGTTACTTACATCAATCCCAAGGCCAATTATCTTTCGGGATACGTTGACGCAGAGGCTTTTGAAAATATTAAAAAGCAGATCCAGAAGTTCAGAATGGTGAAAAAAGTTGAAGAATCACTGATTGACATGGATGAATTAGAGTTTAAAGAATAATTGTGTGTCTGTCAAGCAAAAAGCCTTGACAGACACATTTCTTTTTGATACAATATTCACGATTTTGAATTTAAGAGGAGGAATACATCATGGTAAAAATTCGCTTACAAAGATTTGGAACGACTAAACGTCCGTTCTATCGTATTGTCGCAGCCGAGGCAAAGAAAAAAAGAGATGGCAGATACTTGGAAATTGTTGGAGTCTACGATCCTACCAAAGAACCAGCCTTGATTGAAATTGACTCCGAAAAAGTGTTGAAATGGCTTCACAGCGGAGCACAACCGACCGATACAGTAAAGAACCTGTTCACGAAAACCGGAATCAATAAACAATTTGTTGAATCTAAAAAAAACAGTTAGGATGTACCGATAAATGGCTGTAAATTTCGAAAAACTAATCTTAGATTTGATTTCGCCATTGGTTGTGCACCCTGAAGATTTATTGGTCAAGAAATTTTCCGAAGACGAAAACACAATCACTATCCAAGTCCTTGTCAACAAGGAAGATTTGGGCAGGGTAATCGGCAAAGGCGGAAAAATAGCCAACGCGATTCGGACAATCTCATACGCAGCGGCATCGAGAATCGGCAAACGCGTATCGATTGATATCGATTCATACGAATAATGGACAAATCAGTTTCAAACGAAGTGGTGGCAGTCAGCGCTTGTCTGCTGGGTTTTGCCTGTCGTTATGACGGACAATCAAAGTTTAACCACTCAGTCATAAATTTAGTCAAAGGGAAAAAAGTCATTCCGATCTGTCCTGAAACACTTGGAGGAATGAACACTCCTAGAATTATTTCCGAGATCCAAAAAGACGGTGTAACAGTTTTGAACCAACAAGGACAAGACGTTACCGCTTTCTTTCTATCCGGCAAGGAACAAACCTTGGCGATTCTAAAACGATACAATTGTAAACAAGCAATTCTGAAAAACGGATCACCCTCGTGTGGAACTACTTGTGTATATGATGGCAGTTTCGCTAATCAAAAAATCAAAGGCGAGGGTATCACTTGTCAATATCTGAAGGCAAACGGAATTGAAGTAATCGGTGAATAAGAAAATCAGCTGAGCGCTGATTTTTTTCATGAATCAAGCCAAAAATCATGGAGATTTGTGATATAATTACTTGTCATATATTTATGAAAAGAGAGAAAAATGGAAATTAGAAAAGATATACAAAAAGCAATCGATGAAATGGGTTTTGTCGATTTGACAGAAATTCAAAAACAAACAATACCGCTATTACTCGAAGGACGAGACGTAATCGGACATTCACATACAGGAACTGGTAAGACGGCCGCTTTTGGCATCCCGATTTTACAGATGCTGGATTTTGACAGTCCCGATATTCAGGCGTTGATCATTTGCCCTACAAGAGAATTGGCTGTGCAAATACATGATGAAATAACTAGAATCGCCAAATATGTCGAAAAATGTAGGATTGTGACCGTTTTTGGCGGCGATTCCATGCCAAGGCAAATCATGGCCTTAAAGCGCCATCCGCAAATCGTTGTCGGTACTCCCGGCAGGACGATCGATCACATCAATCGCAAGACCATTCGCGTCGACCATCTCAAGTACATGGTTTTGGATGAAGCCGATGAAATGTTGAAAATGGGCTTCCAGGAAGACATCGAAACTATTTTTCAGGCAACACCCGAGACAAGGCAGACATTGATGTTTTCCGCCACAATGCCCAAACCGATTCTGGGACTCGCCAAGAAATACATGACTGATGCAGAATTGATCCGGGTAATCGGCGAAGAATCTACCAACAGCGATATTGTCCAACAATACTATAAAGTCAGAAAAGAAAACAAGACAGAAGCTATTTACCGTCTTATCAACATTTACAGACCGAAACTCAGTCTGATTTTTTGCAATACGAAAGTGAAAGTCGACGAACTCACCCAGGAACTGATCGAGCGAGGTCTCAACTGTGACAAGATCCATGGCGACC
Source organism: uncultured Candidatus Izemoplasmatales bacterium (assembly GCA_964557695.1). Lineage (GTDB taxonomy): Bacteria > Bacillota_I > Bacilli_A > Izemoplasmatales > Hujiaoplasmataceae > JAAYZB01. Next base: position 2,634 of record CAZLAQ010000039.1, read on the forward strand.
TTCCGCAGACAACTAGACTTGACGTCTTGAAGAAATTCCATATGGGAATTGTCAATGTGCTTGTCGCAACCGATGTCGCAGCCAGAGGGCTCGACATCAAAGCCGTCGAAGCCGTATTTAATTATGATGTTCCGGAAAAAGCGGACTACTATGTCCACAGGATTGGCAGAACCGGAAGAATCGGAAACATCGGTTATTCCTTCACTTTGGTTTCGCGGGGCGAAATGCGCCAAATCGAGGAAATCGAAAGAATCACCAAAACTAAAATCAAGAAAAGAAATATTCCCACCTATGACAAAGTTCAGGATGTGAAAAACGACAAACTGATTCAAGATATTGTCTCGACGCTTTCAAGTGCAAATTTTGAGAAGGAATACGAGATCCTAAACAAAGCCATTCAGGCAAAACTAACTGAAGACCAGATTATTGTAAGTTTGCTGAAGATGATCAGTCACGAAGACAAATCGGGTTTCAATGAAGCTGACATCAACGAAGAATTCGAATTTAGCAAACCGAAGTCATTTTCTTCCAAATCGAGTGACAAATCGACCAGATTTCATCTAAACCTTGGTAAAAATGACGACCTTTCAGTATCCGATATTCTCGACTTTGTTTGTTCAAAAGTCAAAATCGAAAAAAGAGATGTCCAAGACATCGCAATCCTGACAGAGTTCACCTTTTTCACGGTACCTACAGGGGTCGCGGACGAAATCATGGCAAAATTGAACTACTCGAAACTAAAAGGCAAAAAAGCTTCGCTTTCTATTTCACGCAAGCCCAGAAAGCCGACTAATTTCAAGCGTTGATTCATTAAAATCTTCGCCATATTGACAAAAGCCTCATATTCTATATAATTAAATCAGAGAAAGAAGAGGACTATATTTATGAATAAATTAGGAGTTTTGGTCTGTACAAACGCAGCAATAGATTATATCCCGCATGAATATGATATCCGAATCATCCGCTCGACGATCCTTATGGGTGGAAAAGAGTATGTAGATTTTGAAGAATTAACCGCCAGTAAGTTTTATGAGATGCTTGAAGCCGATCCTTCGCTATTTCCGAGAACGGCTATGGCTTCGACGGGAACAATGCTTGAAGCTTATGAGAAACTTCGCGACGAAGGTTGCGATGAAGCGATCTTCATCACAATCTCTTCAAAAATGAGTGGTATTTTTGAAAATGCAATGATTGCCAGAAATATGGTTGAAGGTATCAAAGTAACCGTATTTGATTCGAAAACAGTCGGGTATTTGCAATGCAAAATGGCTTTTCTCGCTCATGATCTTGCCAAAGCCGGTAAATCAATGGATGAGATAATCGAAGCACTTTCCTTTATCCGCGACAATAACCATATCTATTTCGCTGTCAGCGACTTAAAATATTTAGTAAAAAACGGCAGACTGTCAAATGCCGCAGGCTTTTTGGCCGATGTCTTGAAAATCAAACCGCTTTTGGAAGTTGACAAGAACGGAGCGGTCGTGACCGTCGAAAAAATCCGGACTTTTTCCAAAGCTGTGAACCGGGTTCTCGAGAAATTCCTCGAAGAAACCGCGGGCAAGGATTATGAACCCTTCATCATTCATGCCAACAATCCCGAAACCGTCGAATATCTGCGTGAAAAAGTTTTGGAAGCCAGGCCTGATCTAAAAGAAATCAAAGACTATATTCTAACTCCTGCTGTCGGGGCCCATTGCGGACCAAAAGCCGTCACAATTGGATACGTATTGAATAAATAGAGGTGCTTTCATGATCAGTAGTGACGTAATCAGAGGCCACATCGACACCATTCTTCTCAAATTATTGCTGGAAAAAGATATGTACGGCTATCAAATCGTAAATGAGATCAAAGACCGGACATCAAATAAGTTCGATATCAAAGAAGCTACTTTGTATGCTGTTTTGCAACGACTTGAATCCAAAGAACTGATCAGTTCATATTTAGGAGAGAAATCTCTAGGCAGAAAAAGAAGATATTACCGGATTACTAGTTTTGGAAAAGCCTATTATCAAGAGATGATCAATGAATGGCAGTTGCTTCGAGAGATAATGATTGCGATGTTGGGACGTGATATTTCATGAACAAGATTAAACGTTTTGTGTCGAAGTTGCTTAAAGGTTTGTTTAATGATGATGACAAGCAGGAATTGATCGAGATCCTGACGACAAGCCTTGAAGAAAAAGTTGACGATCTTGTTGAACAAGGCACTCCTGTTGAGGAGGCTATCGACAAGTCAATCAATGAATTTGGTGACGCCAAAGATGTTTTGGAAGCATTTCCGGATAAGACGATGATGAAAAAGAGCTTGATTAATCTTCGTAAAAATCAGCTTATCTTCTCGCTGTTCGCATATTTGCTCATTTGTGGGATCGCGATTTTTTTCAATCTCACTTTTATCGACTTTTTTCAAGGCATAAATTGGTTTGTAGTTGTAATAATCGGAGTATTTTTCTGGCCTTTGACAAGATTCTTCTTTTATTTTGTCGCAAAAAAATAGACGACGACTCGTCTATTTTTATTAAGATATACCTTTGTTGATGTTACAATTCAGGAGGTGGTTCATTTGAAATTGAGAAAACTTGTGTTTTTGGCTATTATGGTAGCCGCAAGCGTTGTCTTAAGCATTGTGGAATCGCTTGTCTCGACCACGCTTTTCCTGATTCCCGGCGTCAAACTGGGGCTTGCAAACATCATTACTTTGGTTTTACTATACATCTATTCAGATAAAGATGCAATTATCGTCGTCATCATTCGGATTTTCCTTGTCGGACTAATTTACAGCGGGCTGTTTCATCCAACATTTTGGATGAGTCTTTCCGGAGGCTTGTTTGCTTTCTTTACCATGATGCTTATGAAAAAAATCTCCAAATTATCAATCATTTCGGTCAGTATTGGCGGCGCTTTGATGCATATGGTCGGGCAGATCATAGTTGCGATTATCGTGCTTAATACCGAGACTTTGCTCTATTACTTGCCATACATGATGCTGATATCTGTTCCAACCGGGTTGTTTACAGGGTTTGTGGCCAAACGGATGGTTGTGATTTTTAAAACGCAACTTGTCAAACATCAGGAATAAAAAATGCGGGATTGAAAAATCCCGCTTTAATTTTGATACTGAAACAAATATAATGATTCAAAGTTATCCGATGTTCGAACTGTTGAATCTTCCAAATACCAGATGGCTTCAAGTCCATCGACACTGTTGACATAATCAAGCCCTTCAGAGACGGTCATAAGGAAGATTGCTGTCGAATAAATATCTGCCAATGCTCCATCTTCGAGAAAGACAGTGACACTCATCGCCTCGCCTCCGGGATAGTTGGTCCGCGGATCGATGATGTGATGGTAGACAATATTGTCATCAAGCCCCAAGAAGAAGCGCTGGTAGTTACCGCTACTTACAACTGAAATTCCTTCCGGAATCTTAATGTAGGCGTAAAATGAAGTAAACAAAGATTCTATGGACGGCTCTCTCAGACCGATATAGTACAATCCGTCTTCTCTTTGTGGATTGACGCCTCCGGCTTTCAAATTGCTTTCACCGGTGTTGAGGATATAGCTTGCCTCGATTGAATCAAGATAATCGGAGATGATTTCTGATACGTAACCCTTACCATATCCACCAAGATCTAGCTCCATTCCTTCGGTCAAAAACGTGATGGTATTGGTTTCTTCATCTAACAAGATATCGTCGGGATTTGTCGGAAAATCGACGTCTGCCAATGCGTCACTTGGCACAGGACACTGCTTATAATTATCGTGGTCAACGCAATCGACGTTTTCTCTTGCATCATGCCAAATGTTCAGAACCGGACCAAGGGCAATGTTGAAAAGCGCTATTTCTTCGATTTTGATTTCTTTCTCATGCTCAAGTGCAAATCCGATCGCATAAATCAAACTCTCATCAAGTTGCATGGTAGCTTCTGTTCTATGATTGATTGAATATATATTTGTAACCCCAGAGTAGCTATGATATTTATCAAATAATTCATGATAGGTTTTCAAAGTATTGCCAACTTCCAAAAAGATTTCATCTAGCGAAAGTTCATCATTCGGGGTCAGATAGATTTTGAGTGTCACCGGGGCATCGAAATAACTGGTCCAGGTCTTGGTACAGACGTACACGTCTGGAACAGTCCCGGCGAGGCAGTATTGCGAGTTGGGATTAATGAATGACGTATCAGAAGTTTCTGCAGAGCAGCCGGAAACAAAAAAGGCAAGTATCAGCAGAGTCAAAATGCAAATTTTTTTCATGAAATCACCTTTCAATATTATTTAAATTCAAAGCCGGGTTTCCGACGTAATTTTCTGATTCATTCTCTGATATTTACGATAAATAGTGTATAATATGATTTGTCGGGAAGGAGTGATAATATCAAAAAGCTGGATATTATTTTTATCGGATGCGTTTTGATTTTCGGTCTGATACTCCTCTTCGGGTTCAAACTATACGAGAATTCCCATAAAACAGGCAGCGTTTTCGCGCAAGTCACTTATAAGGATGAACTGGTACTGATGATCGATCTTGATTCATTGGAATATAAACTTTATGATTCAGCATATAAAGACCTCGTTAATGTCGAGTTGGCAGCAGAAGGGATCTTCTATGTCCCCGGAACTACAACAACAGACATGCAAGAATTGTACCTAACAGATGATTTTGCCAGAGAAAACCTGATCGTAGGCGTGAAACTTTTAATATCTGACGGAAAAATCGAGGTTGCATATCAGGAAAGTCCGAGAAACATTTGCGAGCTGCAAAGAGCGACAAATTCAAATCTGGAACCGCTGGTTTGTTTGCCAAACGAACTGGTTGTAACTGTGCTTACCAGTCTGTCTTCAGATGAATTCATACCCGATTCAGTATTGGAGTGATAAAATGTTTGATCCGATTGTTTTCACGATTTCGAGAATTATCCTGTTTTTCGTCGCAACACTTTTTGTGTATAACGCATTGCAGGCAGTCGACTTTTCTAAGATGTTCAAACAGAATTCATCCAACCAGATCAGGTTTATTCTGATGGTGATTTCTGTTATAGCGGGTTACTTGTTCATCGATGCAATCATTTCCTTGTTTGAAATGTTGAATGGCTTGCTATGAAAATATTGCCGCAAAAGGCAATATTTTTTTAATAGGTTTCCAAAGAACTTACCAAATCGAGATTTATCATCCCATTGGTGGCGTTTTGAAGCAATTCTTCGACTCTGGGCAGAAAGTCATGATCGATTTCAAACAGGTAAGTGATTTGTTCCAGATACTCCGGTATAACTGAGATGACGTTTTCTTTTAAGATCCTCTCGATATTGTTTGTATGGGAATAATCAATCACAAGTCTAAAGGTGTCGATTTGTTTCTTGGTCGCGAATTCAGTCTGATCCACAAGCGCTTTGGTGGTTTTTGCATAAGCCCGGATGAGACCGCCGGCACCTAATTTAATCCCGCCAAAATATCTGGTGATAACCGCTAAAACATCGGTCATATCATTTTTCTTGAGAATTTCAAGAATCGGGACACCGGCTGTCTTATTGGGTTCACCGTCATCAGAGGCTTTTTGAATTTCTCCGAAATCACCCATGATGTAGGCATAACAATTGTGATTGGCTCCTGGGTGCTCCTTGCGGATCTGTTCCAAAAAGGTTGAAATATCGGTTTCCGATCTAACTTGGAAAAGGGTGCCGACAAAACGGGATTTGTTGATTATTATTTCCGAAGAAACCTTAGAACGGGTTGAGCGCATCGTTTATCACCGATTTTATTATATCACAAGCAAGATAAATATAATAGAATTACCAAGTCCCATATGTTATAATAAAAAAGGTGATTGCGATGAATTTTCAGATTGATGGCGCAAGAAAAGTATTGAAGGTTTTAAATGAGAAAGGGCATGAGGCCTACTTTGTAGGCGGTTTTGTCCGCGATTACCTTTTAGAGCTTCCAACCGAGGATATTGACATAACTACTAGTGCCACACCCCAGGAAGTCATGAGTTATTTCATCAACTCAAAACCAACAGGTTTGAAATTTGGAACAGTAACGGTTTTTGTCGATCGTCAAGCCTATGAAGTTACAACCTTCCGCAAAGAAGCTAATTACCTAAACTATCGTCACCCAGGCAAGATCGAGTATTCTGATTCCATTGAGGAAGACCTCAAAAGAAGGGATTTCACAATCAATGCTTTGGCGATGGGACTAAATAATGAGATCATTGATCTTTTCCATGGCAGAAGCGACTTGGAAAACAAAATAATCAGGGCGATAGGCGATCCCTATGAAAGATTTAACGAAGATGCTTTAAGAATCTTGAGGGCATTCCGTTTTGTCAGCAAACTGGGTTTTGCAATCGAAAGTGAAACTTTCCTCGCAATGAAAAATAACCGGATGCTTATTTTAAAAATAGCAAATGAGAGAGTGCTCGAAGAATTCAAAAAAGTCATGCTCTATCCTTTTCAAGCAGATGCAATCTGCCTTATGCATCAGGCATTGATCGCCGATGCTTTGCCAAGCCTTGGCAAAGGCTTAAAATTTCTGTCTAAGCTTCATGGATATATGCTTGACCTTCAGGAATTCTATGCTTTATGTTTTTATTATAATCAGGGAGAAATTCCCGAGTTCTGGCGATTTTCTAATAAAGAAAGAAACGCAATCCAAACAATTGTCGATTTGATTGAGATCACTCAGCACGATGAGTTCAATGAGATGATCATTTACGCTGACGGACTTGAGGGTTGTTTGAAAGCAAACAATGTAAACAAACTCATTAACAATCAAAACGATCAGGAAGAGAAAATTCTTGCGATCTGGAATTCCATGCCGATACATTCGACTTGCGAGTTGAAATTTAAAGGGCAAGACATTTTAAAACATACCGAAATTACCGATGTCAGGATTATTGGACAGATTATTGACGAGATCATCATCAGAGTGATCACCGGCACATTGAAAAACGATTTTGATGAAATCGATGCCTTTGTCAGGCAATATATGCTACATATTTAACAACGAGGAATAACATGAAAAAAGACTCAAGGAAATTTTATAGTTATTTGGACAACTTCGATGAATTGACGATTATCATACCTATCAAGAATTACCGTGACAACAACACCTATAAACTTCACGGCAATGACGAAATCATCGATTTAAAGATATTGGAGAAAGTCAATCTGGGCAGCGAGATCAAACTCATCTGCTCATTTGACGCATATATAGAACTCAGAAAAATCTATCACGTGGTCAATGAAGAGTTGGAAGAATCAGAATTATATACCGGCAAGATCGTTAGGACCGAACTGTTTGACAATATTTACCGATACCGGAGAAATGATCTTGGTTTCACATACACTGCGACACAGACCAAATTCAAAATCTGGACTCCTGTCGCAAAACGAGTCATTCTTGAACTCACATATCCGGACGAAAAAATCTCTCACTTACATATGCTATACACCAATTCCGGTGTCTGGCGACTTGTTGTTACAGGCGATCTTGAAGGCTGCAAGTACAGATACCATGTATACGTGAATGGAATCGAACAAATAGTCATCGATCCATATGCCATCTCAAGTGGCGTAAACGGTGATTTCAGTTACGTTATCGATAAATCGAAACTCTATCCCATGCAACATTCATCTTCATTTTCAGGCAATCCGCTTGAAGCGATTATCTATGAATTAAACATCAGGGATTTTTCCATGGATGAGTCTGTTCCTTTCAAAAACCGGGGAAAATTTCTTGGCATGACGGAAACCGGTCTCAAAACAAAAGCTGGACATCCTGCCGGGCTCGATTATTTGAAACATTTGGGGATCACTCACGTGCAATTGATGCCTTTCTATGATTTTGGTGGCGTTGATGAAGTCCAAGAACACAAATTGTACAACTGGGGATACAATCCAGAACAATATTTTATTCCCGAAGGGTGGTATTCATCCAATCCTAAAGATCCCTATTGCCGGCTAAATGAACTGAGACAGATGATCGACTCTTTTCACGAACACAACATCTCTGTCGTGATGGATGTTGTCTATAATCACGTCTATGACGCACAACTCTTCCCTATGGAAAAACTTGTCCCGGGATACGCATATCACGTCGATAGAGAAGGTATCTACACAAATGTATCCGGTTGTCACAACGATCTGGCGACGCACCGAAAGATGATCAGAAAGCTGATCATCGATTCCGTGCTTTATTGGGCTTCCGAGTTCCATATCGATGGCTTCCGTTTCGACTTGATGGGCATAATCGATTTCGAGACCATGAACGACGTTAGGCAGGAATTGCATGCTTTGGGCGAGCGTTTCCTTGTTTATGGCGAAGGCTGGAAAATGTATTCTGGAAACCAAGCTGACAGAATGGCACATATGCAAAATAAAAACGTCCTCTACACGATTGGTTTTTTCAATGATGCTTTCCGGGAATCAATCAAAGGCAAAACCTTTGAAACTAAGGCTATGGGTTACGCAACCGGTGACTTGACACAAGTCAATATCGTCAAGGAAATGATGCTTGGAAGTGCGCTTAACCGCTACCTGTTCAAATACACTACCCAATCGATCAATTATGTCGAATGTCATGATAATCTGACTTTCTTCGATAAAGCTTATGCTATTTCCAAAGATATCGATTTGGTAAAGAAACAACAAAAATTAGCGACATCGATGGTGATCCTAGCCCAGGGAGTTCCATTCATCCATTCGGGACAGGAATTCTTCAGAACCAAGGAAAATGATGAAAACTCGTTCAAATCAGGCGATCATATCAATCAAATCGACTGGAAATTGATGGAATCAAATTACGAAACTGTCGAATATATTAGACAGCTGATAAAAATCAGGAAGAAGTATCCGTGCTTCCGTTTGAAATCAAGTTCGGAACTCAATCAATATGCTGAAGTTTTTGTTTTGCAGACTAAATCGCTGATGCTGCACTATAATGATGAATGCAATCTGATCATTATCTTCAAACCTTCAATGGATGAAGAAATGATTGTTATCCCCGAAGGCTATAATCTGTTGCTGTCTTCAGGGGTCAAGATGATCCGTTCTGAAGACAACACTTTTTCAATCAGCGACATTGGAACATGGATATTTGTCAAGGAAAGCGAGTGATATAGATATGAATTTTGAAATAGGACAAAAATACGATTTTTTTGGAAAAGTCGAACAAATCAACTCTTCAACTTACGAGCACTATGCATGTAACGTAATGAGCGAAGACAGCGAGAACCTGATCGTGAGGGTCGACAAAGATGAAAAATTGGCTTTGAACAAGATTTATTTTTTTAAGACCGAAGCGATTATCTTCAAGGAAAAAATTCATCTATTGGCCGAATCTGTACAAATAATCGGAGAAATGAAACTCGAAGACGATGAAAAAGAGCGTCTGATGCGGGCTTTTTATCGCTATGCTCCCATCAACCTTGCCAAAGTCAGAAAAGGCATCGAAGATAAATTGAAACTGATTAAAAATCCTATCATCAAAGCGATTACAGATCAGATTTACTTGCAGTTCTCGGACGACTTTTATTTATTTCCTGCAGCGACCAAGTTCCACCACGCCTATATTTCGGGGCTGGCATACCATACTTTGTCCATGTTGCAATTATCCGAGGGATTTATCAAGGTATACCCTTTTTTAAACACCGATCTAATTTATTCAGGTATCATTTTGCACGATATCGGTAAAATTATGGAATTTGATTCTTACGAAGGCAGCGAATATACAATCAAAGGTCGTTTGATCGGACACATAACCATGGGATCGAATCTCATTTACACTACTGCAAAAGATCTGGGATTCGAAAACGAAGAAGAAACGATGCTTATGGAGCATATCATGCTTAGCCATCATTACTACGGTAATTTCGGATCACCGAAGAAACCGAATATTGCCGAGGCACTAGTGATCCACTATATTGACAACATCGATTCCAAGCTCTGTGTCTTGGGAGAAGAACTGAATCTGATAAAAATTGAGGATCTCAGTGGGCCGATCGCAGTTTTGGATAGGGAAAGATTTTACAAGCACAAATTGTCGAAAGAATAAAGAAAGGACCGCAACGTTGAAGTTGCGGTCCTCAGAGTGTAGACAAAGTACCTTTTCGGAGGTACTTTTTATTAGTTATCCAGATT
>CAZLAQ010000040.1:0-9375 GCA_964557695.1 uncultured Candidatus Izemoplasmatales bacterium
CTTATTGACTATCCGGGAAAAATCGCTACTGTACTTTTCACTCCCGGATGCAATTACAATTGTTATTACTGTCATAATCGAAGTTTAATCGAGGATTTCAATTACATCGTTCCGAATGCTGAAATCGAAGCTTATTTGGAAAAACGAGTCGGATTGATCGATGGCGTTGTCATTACGGGCGGCGAACCCACTCTACATCCTGATCTTATTCCATACCTTAAAAAACTGAAAGCTATGGGTTATTTGACGAAGGTCGATACTAACGGATCATGTCCTGAAGTCATTCAAAATTGTATCGACGAGCGTGCTGTAGACTATTTCTCAGTAGATTATAAAGCCCCAAAAAACAGGTATATGGAAATTTGCCGTGGAGAAAGTAACCCGGACAAGGTATTGACTTCTATCAACCTGTTGTTACAGGCACACATGAATTTTGAAGTAAGAACAACGGTCATACCCCAATTGACATTGGCAGATCTTATCAACATGGCTGAAGAACTTCCTAAAGTTCCTCGTTATGTTTTGAACCCCTACAACAAACCTATCGAATACCTTGAATCGGATCAAATTTTGATTGACGAACCTCCGTATCCAGAAAAACAAATCGCCGAATTTGCGGAGACTGTAAAATTATATCAACCAAATGTAGTATTGGTCTTCTAGAGCGGATATAATCATCCGCTCTTATATTTGTAGATTATTTTTTCAACCATAATAATAAAAGCGCAGTGAAGTGACTTGCAAATCGCAAATCATCAAAAACAAAACCGACGGAATATTTCATCCGTCGGTTTGCATTATTAAGATGGTGGAGGGGGGCGGTTTCGAACCGTCGAACCCAATGGGAGCAGATTTACAGTCTGCCGCGTTTAGCCTCTTCGCTACCCCTCCGAAGCGCCTTTTTATCGGCTACTACATTATATCAAATGACTTTTTAAATTGCAAGACAAAACTTTCCGTTTTTTCCTTTTATCCACGCTTAACAAAATGAGAAATGATATAATGATGTTGAGATTAACTTTCTAGGGAGTGATATTATGAAAATAGCTTTGATAGCACACGATAAAATGAAACCAGAAATGATCGAATTTGCCAAAAAGTACCGGCAGATTTTAAAAAACCACGAACTAATGGCCACTGGCACCACCGGACATATATTAATTGAGGCAACGGGTCTCAATATCAAATGTTATAAGTCCGGTCCTTTAGGTGGCGATCAGGAGATCGGAGCGCAAATTGCAAACGGAGGTATTGATCTCATCTTTTTCTTTAGGGATCCGCTTACGGCTCAACCACACGAGCCAGATGTTTCGGCGTTATTGAGACTGAGCGATGTATATAAAATCCCGCTAGCAACCAACATCTCCACCGCGGAATTGATCGTTCACGCTATTCACTAAATATATAAAGCCGGTTTTCCGGCTTTATTTTTTTTCGAATATAATGAGCGGCACTCTTGTTTCTTCTGCCAACAAACCAGCATGTTGCCCTTTCATCGTGAAAGGATCTTGATTCAGTTTAAAATAATAATTATCAACTGCAATTCCCATATAGTCACCTAAAAACTCATCTGTTTTCGGATGCTTTTTTCCGTAACCGAACAAATTCAATTTCAAAATGTCTTCTGATTTGTAAAGCACATATTTGTCACGAAAATATTCAAGAAACAAGGCTTCGAATTCGGTTTTTCTGTCTGGTTTGATAAAAAATGCCGTCGCTCTCGATTCAATCGATGGAGATTTTGCGAAAGTATCCCACAAATCCTTGTATTCTCTGATTGCAATCGGAGAAACAGAAACCTGGCTATGATCGGCAATCACAAATACAATCGAGTTTGCCGGAAGGTTCTCTCTTAAGAAGACGTAACCAATATCAATTAATTTGAGAACGTCTTTTGTTTCCTGAGCGTCCGGTCCGACTTCATGCATGATGTAATCAAGCTTGTCCCAGTAGGCATAAACGAAATGTTTTCCCGGTTTCCTACAAGTATTAATAACTGTTTGCATCTCTTTGAGAAAACTGTCATGCTCCGGTTCGCGAAATGCAGGAAAAATTTCCTTTGCGGAAACATCAGGATTGTTTTCTTCGATTATTTCATATATTTGTTTAATCGGAACATATTTGTTTGCAACTTGATAGGAAAACTCTGTGGAATCGTTATAATAATCCTTATTTGTATAGAAAACCACATTTTTATCTTCTTCAAGAACATATTGCATCCAGCCAAGCCATCCTGTTGAAATCGGAGGCAGACCGGTAAGAACAGAAGTCGTAGCCGCAACTGTGGTAGGAGGAAAAACCGAGGTGATTGTTGTCACTTGATCGCGCCTCAAAGCAGATCCTTCTTCAGGGTGTTTTTCCAAAATCGAATCGCCCAAAGCATCAACCAATATAAGAATTACGTTTCTGAACTTTCTGTTAAGCCTGTCATCGACAATTTTCAATGAAGGATGCAATACTGGACAACCATAATACTTAAGAATCGAGTTACTTACATTCAAAATCGAATTTTCATAATCTGGAAATAAGATTGGTTTCATATTGACTCCTCCCCTTTTTGTAGTTCGTTTTTTTTGATTCGAATTTTAGGTTGAAATTGAACTTTGGAATAAAGAAACATTCCCACAAAAACAATCAAGACGTTGCTCATGAGTATAGAATACCAGATTCCTGCCGGGCCAAGGCTTGTAAAATGCATTGCCAACAAAACCAGCGGAAGGCGTAAGATCCATAGTCTGATAACAGCCATGACAAAGGCGTACTTCGTGTCGCCGCTGCCTTGGAAAGTGGCTAAATATGTCTGGAAGACAGCCATCAAAGGCAAGCCCAAATGTAGATACAAAGTGTATTCCGATGCCAGAGCGATAGTATCAGGATTATGGTTGAACAACCCGACCAAAGCGCCTCTGAAAGGAATGATGAACATTGCCCCAATCACCATGAAACATACTCCGAGAAACATTCCGCTTCTAAACGATTTTTTCGCTCTTTGAATATTTCCTGCGCCAACATTCTGAGCAATGTAGATGGCTACAATCGAGCTGATCGCAGAAACCGGAAACATAATCAGTGAATTAATCCGATTGCCGATGTAAAAAGCGGCGGATGTCTCTGTTCCATAAGAATAGATGAAAGAGTTAAGAATCACAAAACCCAAAGCCTGGATCGATTGGCCAGATGATGCTGGAATCGCAATTTTCATTATATCACCCATGACGTAGGTCTGAACTTGATCTCTTGCCAAATGAAGTTTGATGCCATTTTTCGCATTGATGAAAAAGAAAAGGATGAATGGAAGCATGAACCAATGCGCAATCAGCGTGGAAACTCCGGCTCCGACGATTCCCATATTGAAAACAAGAATTAGAAGTGGCGTCAAGATAATATTGACGACTATGCTGATGGCACTGATAATGACGGGCGTGACCGTATCGCCAGTAGCCTGCCTGACAGCCTGGAAAGAAAACGACAAAAACAAAACAGGAAATTCAAAACTTCTGATTCTTATATATGTCAATGCATAATCGAAATCTGAACCAGCGGCTCCCATGTAATGAAGAATGTTTGGCGCAAACAAATATAGAAAAGCATTGAAGAACAACCCGAGAAGCAGTGATAAAATTACAGTATTCAAAGCATATTTCTTGGCATTTTCTTTGTCATTTTTGCCGATATACTGGCCAATCAAAGAATTCCCCGCAACGCTGAGCCCCATACCAAAAGACAAAAAGATGAAATATACTGGCCAAGTCAAAGCCACTGCGCTTTGCATCGAAGTCGAAATCGAAACGCCACCGACATCGGGAACCTGACCGAGGAAAATGCCATCAACGACATCATGTAATGTTTTTAAAATGTTGACTAAAAAGACTGGGATGCTAAGGGCAATTATCCCTTTCCAAATTGGGTTTTCGAACAGTATTCTATGTGTCTTTTTTTCCAGTTCAGGTTTCACAGTAGTCTGTCCTTTCAAAATAAAAGAAAAACGCACCAAAACGTGCGTCCTTCTCAGCTTGCAACAAATGCGAACAGTAGTAAAATGGTGCCGAAAGCAGGAATTGAACCCGCAACCTACTGATTACAAGTCAGTTGCTCTACCAGATTGAGCTATTTCGGCATGGTGGAGGTTGACGGGATCGAACCGCCGACCCTCTGCTTGTAAGGCAGATGCTCTCCCAGCTGAGCTAAACCTCCGCATATGCTAGGTCAAGATGAGCCGATATGGCACTCATGTTTTGTAGCCTTTTGACGCTCGCATAACAATTTTACTATCTGTCATTATGAAAGTCAAGGAAAAGATGTCAAAAAAACAGTTTTTTCTTGCCGAAAAATTCGCTAGATTTTAATACATATTTGAATCAGGAAAAATATAGATATCTTTCCATAATAATATCCGCTTTTAAATCATGATATGCGCTTTATTTTGGTTCAGGAACGCAATAGAACATCTGTTGATATTTTTTCATGAATACACTGGAAATCAAGAGATCAGCACTACCACCAAAACTCAGATTTTCTTTGACGCACCGACTTGTCAAATAATTCAGGTTTTGCTTTGAAAAGTCAGTCAGTTCAGAAAATATCTGTTTGTACATTTCGTATTTTTGTATTGATTTGCTCCGCTTTAGAAAAACGGTATCTTCACAGTTAGAAATCAGGAACACCAATGCTTTATGAAGTGATTCTTCGGAAAAATCCACCAGTATCATCATGGCTTTTTGAACATTTGCATAGCCGCCTTCCGCTTCTCCTCTCGCGCCAGTAAAACCAAATTCCCTATATGCCGTTTTTCCAAAAGTGTCCCCGTTTTGATTCAGTTCCAATGTGATGTCTTTAACTAAACTTTTAACTGTATTGAAGATGTCTGCAATTTTCGATGGCCTACCAAGCTCATATCCACATGCAGCTAGGAGCAACCCGAGACTGAAAATGAGCCCTTTATACGTATTGATATTATTAGTTGCTTTTGTCATGGCCTCTTCAGCTTCCAGCCCAATGGATCTGGCTTGATCAAAAATGTCATCCACGGAATCTGATTTGAATGATGTTAGAAATATCTTTACAAGATAAGGTTTGATTGCCTTTTTTGCTTTCGACATCAATTGATAATCCATATCCTTGTGCGATCCCGAAGAAGATTTGGTTACGAGCCCGAATTTGGGCTCCAGATCTAATTCTGAAGTCATGGCAAAATCAATCAGACCTGAGATTGTCTTGTCAAGTGCGTTTTCAATTATATGATCGATAATTTTGAATATTTCTTTTTTTGAGTGCGATTGATTTCTAATGCATTCGTGCGCTGGTTTATTGCATACAAGGCATTTTCGCATCGTAATACGGCGAAACGCTTTATCTTCAGTATAGACATCAATGTCTATCAGTCTTCCCAGCGCTTCTTTTTCCTCAAGAAAAACAGCGGTCTCTTTTAAAAATGACGGTTCTTGATCATTAAATGTCATGATTAAATATGGACCATCTGAAGAATCATAAAAGAAGGTCTGCCGCGCTTTCTCAGGAAGAAACAAAAAAGCATAATAGCGAACCAGAAAGTAAGCTTGCTTTGTTTGTTTTTCATCACCAGGAATATTGGCATGTATGGATACTACCGCTTTGTTTTCATTTAGAAAAAAAGCAATTTTATTTGCTCTTTGTTCTCTTGCGGTTAGAATTTCAGCGTTTTTGTTTATCATATTTTTCTTTCGCTATTTTGATGAACAATGATTTAATGTTATCCGGGACATATTCCGAAGCAGCTTCTATTTTGTTTTCATACAAAAGTTTTCGAACCAACGATGCGCTGATTACGATTCCCCTATGTTCAAATCTTTTATTCAAAACAATTGCGTCTTGAAGATAGTCTTGAAGCAATTGATTATACGCTACCATCACAGGTTCTGTTTCGCTACCGATGTATCTTTTTGATATATTTAAGATTTTCATGAAATAATCTTTAAAAATCATTGCATCAAGTTTGGCGTGTTCGCGTTCCGCTTCGTCAATGCTTTTCAAAAAGTAACTCGGAAAAGTGAGTGCCGATACAATATATTTTGTCGAGGGAAGAACTATGATGTTAGCATAATTCTTCAAGGCCGTTTTTACAAGCAGGAATCTTTCTGTGTATGTAAATGTGGATTGATCTTCTTCTACAACCAAAACCAAGAAATATGTATGCTTCTTTGCCGATTCCAAAATCAATTGAAAATGACCTTTGGTAATCGGATTGCAATTGACCACAATCGCTCCAATATCTGTTTTTTCTAGCGTGATTGAAAAGTGGTTTTCTATTTGCGTCTTCATTTTCAATATTTCAGATTCGATTTTACTTTCTCCGGCTTCCAGTATGGCGACCTTGTCAGTCTTTTCAACCAGTTTGAATCCCAGACTTGAAAAGACAGGAACATATTCCGTCTTGGTGAAGACTTGGTAATAGAAAATATGTTCCTGACGCATTGAATTCAAAACTTCCGAAACAAGCATTCCTCCAAGATTTTCACCTCTGTAAAGCAAATCGACCGCTAGATCTTTGATCACATAGCCGTTTCGGGAAACCGAAGCGATGATTGTGTTTTCTTCCACGATGAAAAAGGTTTCCGTAATATCGGAATCAAATTTTAGTCCGTTTTCAAGGAGAAACTGTCGGACTTTATCAATTTCATAACTCATCAAAGCTTTTTTGATTATCATGGAATCACCTCGATTGATAAAGGCTGTCAATTATCGAACCATCTCTGTATTCCACGTATCCTATTACTTTGTCGGTATTCTCCGTTGTCTTGGGAACCCCACATATTTTATGCGAGAGTTCCAAAAGATCGTCTATTTTCATTATGGTTAATTTGGAGTTAGATAATCGATCCAATAAATCGGTTCTTTTTGGATTGATTGCTATTCCTCTTTCTGTAATCAATACGTCGACATCTTCGCCAGGCGTGGTAATGGTAGTAACCGCCTTTTTGATAATCGGTATTCTGGCCTTCGAGAGGGGTGAGGTAATGATTGTGACAAAAGCGCCGTTGGCAGTATCGGCATGACCGCCGCTGCCTCCGATGATCTTTCCAAAGGAATCGGTTGTTACATTGACATTGAATGATGTGTCAATTTCCGTAGCACCAAGGATTACGACGTCTAATTTGTTAACAATAGGGTCTTTTTCAAATGGATTAGCATATCTTGAAGCAGAAATTCCTATATGGTTTTTGTTGTTTCTAAACGATTCAACTGCCAACAAATCAAAACATTGGACATCGTAGAGATTGAAAAAAAGATTTTGATTCAACATGTCTACATGATATCCGGTAATGCCTCCCGATGCAAAATCACCTTTAATATTTCTTTTGATCATGGCCTTCTTTATTGCGTCGGCTACTGCTAAAGAGATTCCCCCCGCTCCAGTTTGCATTGACATTCCATTTTTCAACAAACCAAGTTCTTCGATTAACTTCGCGCTGTCAGATGCAATTTTCAATCCGATTGGGTCTTTGGTTATTCTGGTGGTTCCCGAAACGATTCCTGAGGGGTCACCGATGGAATCCACTTTGACAACGCCGTCAACATATACATGATCAAATTGATAACTATCCAGTTTATCAACCAGATTGTCAGTGATTAAAATCACTTTTTTTGCATACAAAAGATCACTCATTCCATACCCCAAAGTTCCACAGGCGCTTTTTCCATAAGCCCCGGATCCGTTGCCTAAATGATCAACAGAAGGACAAGCTAAAAACGCAACATCGATTTTCAATTCACCTGATTCGATTGCTCTGGCTCTGCCTCCATGTGTTTGCATGATCAGGGTTCCTTTTAAAAGGCCTTTTGCTATTGCTTCTGATGCCGGTCCATTCAAATAGCTTGTATGAATATTGTTTATGTTTCCACTTTTGATTAAGGATGCGATATTATATTCCGGAAAAATAGAACTTGGCGCTAAGTTGATTCCTTTTATGCCGTAATGTTCTAATAAGCTACAAATCTGATTGATTACGAAGTCTCCACTACGGAGATGATGGTGAAATGACAAAGTCATACCAGATTGGATCTTGCAATCCAAAAAAGCCTCTTCCAGAGATGCAAAGAAACGGACAGTTTCGGATTTAGTTTTCGAAGGAATCAAATAACGTTCGTGGAGTAAATATTCCTTGCTAGATAAAAAGGGACGCTTACCTTCGGGAACATTCCTTCCGAGACTATTCTTCATCGGTTTTCTCCAACAGATTAAATCTTTCCGCCATTTGGCGAATTTTGAGCGCGCGTTCGATAATTGGTTTGTCAATCATTTTACCATCAAGACTAAAAACTCCTAGTCCTTTTTTGTCTGCTTCTTTTTTGGCTTCGAGAACTTTCAACGCCCAATCGATTTGTTCTTTTGCGGGCGAAAAATGTTGATTGATGATCTGTACTTGTCTGGGATGGATGGCGGCTTTGCCGTTAAATCCGAGGTTGAAAGACATCATGCAATCTTTTTCTAGGCCTTCCTCATCCATCACATCGACAAACGGAGTGTCGATTGAATCGATATTGGCTGCCTTGCAACAAATTGCGATATGTGATCTAGGATAAATCAACTCGGTTCCTGCATCTGTTCTTTTAATTCCCATTTCGGAGCAGTAGTCTTCTGCGCCAAACATTAGACCTTCTACCCTCTCTAAAGTAGCAATTTCCTGAGCTTCGAGCACGGAGGTTGCTTTTTCAATTATCGGCATGATATTGATTATCTTAGCCATCTTTTTTGTTTTTTCGAGTTCAAGCAATTTTCCAGCAAGCAATTTAACAGCACCAATATCCGCTTTTGGCAATACAATGGAATCAATTTTATCAGAAACGATGGTTAAAAGGTCCGCTTCGAAAAAAGGCGAATCGATGGCGTTGATGCGAATCAGGATCTTGGTGGGCAAAGCTGGATATCTTTCTAGGTAGTTCCTGACCAGATTTCTCGCATTGTCCTTTTCAAACACATGCACAGAATCCTCAAGGTCGAATATTACAGCGTCCGCACCGAAAACATCCGCATTTTGCAACATCGAAGGATTGTTTCCAGGTACAAAGAGTAAACTTCTAAGCATTGTGACCAAACATCCTTTCTATAGCGGTAATCAATCTGGCTCTAATGGTATAATCCAAAGCGCCCATGTCATTGCATGTGACTTCAACTTTATCTAATTTAAACTCATTCAAAGTATCTTTGATGACTTTATCAATTTGGTCATGAAAAAGCAGATCCACGATGCTGTGGATATCTATCTTGAAAGCACTGTTTTCTTTAATTGTGATCATGGTATCGTTCGATTCCAAAGTGCCCGCAATTCCGATTTTCATAACCGTGTCTCCTCGTATAATATGTAGTGTAGATTTGAACTTTCGAAGCTCACTACATAT
>CAZLAQ010000041.1:0-8653 GCA_964557695.1 uncultured Candidatus Izemoplasmatales bacterium
AACATCTCTTGTAATGTCTTTTTATTTTGTGTCCACTAAATGGGGTTCACTTTAACCTTCCCTTTCTTTATTAATAGAATTGATCGATTACCCATAGGTAATCAAGTCTTTTTACATATGCTTCCTTGAGTTCATGGCCATATGTCTCAAATTCTTCAAGAGCAATGGATTTTTTCCCGTCTTCGGAACGATTGTAGAATTCAACCACATATTTGGAGTCGAGAAAAAAAGATCTGCCAAGCATTGAGAAATGTACGATCAAAAAACTGATCCCTCCATGTCTTTTGACATTTTCTAGATGTGTGACTTGATGCGGATGGATATTCTTGAGCGGAAATGACGTCTTCGATTTTGTTTCCTTGGCTTCAAAGTCAATATATCTTCCTTTGTATATTCCATTATAATCAGTAGTCGATGGCACTTTATAGTATGCCTCGCTGATTTTGGCAGCACTGCGTTTTATATAGTCGACTTTGACGACTTGGATTGGAATCGGTTTTTTGTAGATATATGCCAAATCATCGGTAATATATCGTTCATTGGTTTCATTGATTGCTTTCTCCAAATCCATGCCACGATTGGCTGCTGATTTAGTTGTCTGAACCTGTGCCTTGCGTTTGATTGGATAATTCATATTCTCACCAATCAATATTGTATCACAATCTTTTTTGTTTTTGCAATTTGCCCTGGAAAAAACCAGCATTTTTCCAAACCAGACAGGGAAACATTCAAAATGATTCCCAAATAGCGGGATTTTATGTATAATAGTAGTGACGTAACACACGTGAAAGGAGGGTCCTATGAGTCAAATCAAATTTTATGCACTAGGTGGTCTCGGAGAAAACGGAAAGAACATGTATTGTGTGGAAATCGACCGCAAGATTTTAGTTCTCGATGCTGGTTTGAAACATCCATCAGGAGAATTGCTGGGAGTGGATGCCATCGTACCCGATATCAGTTATCTAGAATCAAGAAAAGCGGATGTGCTTGGAATTTTGCTTTCCCATGCTCATGACAAAAATATCGGTGCTTTGCCGATGGTTTTATCACTAGTTCCCACAAAAGTCTACGGTACCAATTTTTCCATCGCCGTAGCCAAAGACCTATTGAAAGAAAACAAAATGGATCCTGCCGAATATGACCTGATAGTCATCGACAAAAGCGGTAAAATAGCTTTTGGTAATTTCACTGTTGAATTCTATTCCACAACCCATTCGGTTCCCGAATCTTCCGGATTCGCAATTTTGACTGAAGACGGTGCGATTGTTTATGCTACCGATTATACTTTCGATCAGAACAGCGGTTCTTTCTATCAGACAGATTTTCAAAAATTGGCAGAGTTCCATAAACATGGTGTGCTGGCTTTGCTATCGGAATCCTCAGGCGCTTTGTCAATCGGACATTCGTCGACCGACTTCAATCTGACGCACATCATTCGCGATACTTTCCAAAAAGCGGAACACAGGATTATTGTTGCCATGTACTCAACGGAGTTATCCAATATTCAACGGATCATCAACGAGGCTCTGGCAATTGGAAAAAAAATCTCGATTATCGGCCGCAGGGCGCAACGCCTTGTCGACATCGGCGAATCCATGGGTTACATTCAAATTCCAGCAGACAAGCTTATCAACCTGAAATTCATTGACGAGGAAAACCAAAACGATTTGGATGATGTCGTCTTCTTAGTCACTGGTGAGAAACACGAACCGTTTTTCATGCTCCAAAGGATGGCCAAAGGTTATGACAGACTTTTACATCTAAAAAAAGAAGATACAGTTCTCATGATGTGTCCTCCAATCGTCGGGACCGAAAAAATTGCTGCTAAAACCTATGATACTTTATACCGGATGGAAGTTAGTCTTGTCAAAGTGGATAAAAAGACGATGTCATTTTTCCATGCTTCAACCGAAGACATCAAACTCATGTATACTTTGCTGAAGCCAAAATACATCATACCGATAAATGGCGAATTCAGATACCAACTCGCACAATACAATCTTGCACTTGAGTATGGATATTCCCACGAGCAGGTTGTGCTTGTCGATAACGGCGAGGTTATTACTTTTGATAAAGGTGTCTTGGCTCTCCAGCATGATACGGTTATGAACGGTTCGTTATTAGTTGACGGCAGTTTCGAGACCGATATCAACGATGTTGTCTTGAAAGAAAGAGAACTTTTGAGTGAAGACGGCTTTTTGCTCGTTATCGCCAATATTGATGCAAGAGAGCGAATCATGCTAAATTCCCCGGAGATTGTCAGTCGTGGTTTTATGTACATGAAAGATAATGAGGAAGTAATTAAGCAGATAGAGCTCATTTACAAAACAATTACCGAAAAACAATTCAACCAGAAATACATCGACTGGAAAGTCTATAAGGAATCGATTCGCTTCGAGGTTCAAAAGTATCTGTACCGCGAAACGAAAAGGAAACCGGTCATCATTCCTGTAATCATCGACACCCAAAGCGACAAGCTTTGCAAAGTGTTATAAAAAAAGACGGAATATTCCGTCTTTTTACTCTTTTTTCGCCAAAGCTTTTTTAATCATTTCATATTGTTCCGCAAACAGTTTCTCCAATCTGGTATGTGTTTGCGGCTCGTAATAAGCAGCATCGATTAACTCGTTTGGAAGATATTGTTGATTGACGATATGTCCTGGAAAATCATGAGCATATAAGTATAGAGCTTTATCATCATATGTTGGATTGTTGATGAGATGACTTGGAACCTTGTACGTCTTGCCTTCCTCAACATCAGCGATTGCTTTATTTACTGCCAAATGGGCGCTATTGGACTTGGGTGAAAGACACATTTCGATTGTGATTGCGCCCAAACCATTGATTGCTTCAGGAAAACCGATGTGTCTGGCAATGTCACACATAGCCGCAACTTTTGGACCCATACTAGGATTTGCCAAGCCGATGTCCTCATAGACAATAGCGCTGATCCTCCTAAGCAAAGATTCAAGATCTCCTGCAACAATCAAACGCGCCAGATAATGCAAAGCAGCGTTGACGTCGCTTCCGCGAACAGATTTGTGGAAAGCACTCAAAATATCATAATAATTATCACCTTGGTAATCAGCGGAAATCGACGCTTTTCCAAGCACCTCTTTGATAAACTCAAGAGTTATTTCCTGATTAATGTCAGCCTGGATCATAATCATCTCCAACATGTTGATTGCAGCTCTCACTTCACCGTTGGCGCTAATAGAGATGAAACGGTAGATAAAATCATCGATATGAAGATTCTTGTCGAAATCAGCCAAATCAATTTTCTTTAAGAATTCAAAGATTGCCTGTTCAGAGGGGCGTTCAAGACGAAAAATAGATGTTCGGCTACGAATGGCAGGGTTGCAGGAAATATATGGATTCTCCGTGGTTAGTCCAACCATGATCACTTTACCGGTTTCTACATATGGTAGCAGGTAATCCTGAATGTCCTTGTTCATTCGATGGATCTCATCAACTATCAGCAAGGTGTTGCCATAGAGTTTGGCTGCCTCGACAATCTGCTTCAGAGTAGCCTTGGAATCAGATGAGGCGTTGAACTTGAAATGATTCAAAGGAAAATAGTCAGCTATCAACAACGCCAAAGTCGTTTTTCCGACTCCTGTCGGTCCATAGAGAATAATCGAGATCATTTTCTTTTCTTCCAGCATTTTTTTGAGAATCCTGATTATTTTATCCTGACCGATCACATCACTAAAATTTTTGGGTCGCATCCGGTTCGCCAGAGGTTCGTACATCATGATTCCTCCTCTCAAGTATCAAACAAATTATATCACAAACTTGGCAAATAGCATAAAAAAGCATATAATAAATATAGAAGCAAAGAAATGAGTTGATGATATGTTACAAGCAGAAATCAAAGCTCTAAAAGAAGCGAAAAACGCTGTCATTCTGGCACATTACTACCAAAACAAGGACGTACAGGATATTGCCGACTATGTAGGAGATTCCTTGGAACTTAGCAGAATAGCCGCTTCAACCACTGCCAAAATGATCATTTTTTGCGGTGTCAATTTCATGGCGGAAACCGCAAAGATCCTCTCGCCTGACAAAAAGGTGATTTTGCCTGTTGAAGATGCAGGTTGTCCGATGGCGATGATGATTGACAAGAAAAAACTTTTGACATATAAAGAAAACAATCCTGATCGGATCGTGATCTGTTACGTTAACTCATATGCAGATGTCAAGGCAATTTCTGACGTGTGTGTGACAAGTTCCAACGCAGAGAAGATCATCAGACAGTTCAAGGATAAAAAAATGCTTTATATCCCCGACAAAAACCTTGGATTGTATTTGAAAGACAAATATGGTTTTGACATCGAAGTCTGGCCAGGATTTTGCGCCATACACAACCGTTTGAAAGTTGAAGACGTCATTTTAGCAAAACAAGAACATCCAGAGGCATCTGTCCTAATCCACCCAGAGGCACCTCTCGATGTCCTAAGACTGGCTGATTACGTCGGGTCTACCAAAGGTATCATCGACTTTGCGACCAAATCCGATAACCAGGAATTCATAATCGGAACGGAAAAGGGTATTCTGCATCCTTTGCAAAAAGCGAATCCCAATAAAAAATTCTTTATTCTATCAGAGAAACTTACCTGTAGAAATATGAAGTTGACATCATTAAAAGATGTGTACAATGCTCTTTTAACCGAAACCTTCGAAATCACTCTTGATGAAACCCTAATCAAACAAGCAAAGCGAGCACTCGATTTGATGCTCGAAATGAGTTAATATGGAAAAAACTGTAGATGTGCTGATTGTCGGCACAGGACTTGCCGGTATCTATACCGCCCTATCGCTCAACAGAAAACTCAAGATTTGCCTGATCGCAAAAGAAGCCTTGATCAATTCCAATTCAATGCTCGCCCAAGGTGGGATTGCCGCAGAACTACATGACGATCCAATCTCACTTGACGGTCACTTCGACGACACTTTGAAGGCTGGATCGTATCTGAATGATAAAACAGCGGTCGAGTTTCTTGTCTCACATGCCAAGGAAGCGATTGAATCCTTAGTTGCACTCGGGATTCATTTTGACAAGGACGAAAACAACAATTATCTATTAACAAAAGAAGGCGGCCATTCGCGAAACCGGATTCTTCACAGCGGGGGTGATGCTTCAGGTTATTACACTACCATGGGGCTTTCCTCTTTGCTTAGTGACTATAAAAATATTGAAGTATTGGAACACACTATCGCGCTTGACTTGATCAAGGATGAGACAGGTGCATCAATTGGAGCAACTGTTTTAGAAAAAGACGCATATTATTATCCAATCTTTGCGAAAGCTATTGTTTTGGCAACTGGTGGCATCGGTTCGATCTACGGTTCAACAACCAACGATCTGTCCGCGACTGGTGATGGTATCGGCATGGCCTATAGAATTGGTGCGATAATCGAGAATATGGAATTTGTCCAATTTCATCCCACAGCCCTTCATCCCAACAAAATCGAGAGCAGAAGACGCTTTCTCATCTCCGAAGCTGTTCGAGGTGAAGGTGCGACCTTGCTAAATGTCAAAAAAGAGCGGTTCATGAACAAATACAATCCGACACTAAAAGAACTTGCGCCAAGAGATATAGTCTCCCAGGCAATCTATCGGGAAATGTATGATACGTGGACCGATCATGTATATCTTGACACCAGACATTTAGATGCCTCATATCTCAAAAAACGTTTTCCAACCATTTATGAAAAATGTAAACTAGAAGGCTATATTCTTGGCAAGGATCTGATACCGGTAGCTCCTTGTGAACATTTTATCTGTGGAGGCATTAAAACGGATTTATCCGGTGAATCATCGATACCTAACCTCTATGCAGTCGGTGAAGCTGCATTCACAGGAGTGCACGGCGCAAATCGTTTGGCATCGAACTCGCTTTTAGAATGCATCGTGTTCGGAAAAGCGGCAGCGGATAAAATCAATGAAACCATTGATTCTGTGAAACTTAATCCAAAATTCATTGAACCGGTACTGCCAAACTATAATTACAACTACAAACCGTTAAAAAAGAAAATCGGAGACTATATGG
This sequence comes from uncultured Candidatus Izemoplasmatales bacterium, assembly GCA_964557695.1. Lineage (GTDB taxonomy): Bacteria > Bacillota_I > Bacilli_A > Izemoplasmatales > Hujiaoplasmataceae > JAAYZB01. The sequence goes on from CAZLAQ010000041.1 coordinate 6,054, forward strand.
ACGAACATGCAGGCATCGTCAGAACCAAAAACGGTCTGTCCCTGACCAAAACAACTTTTGACTCAATCTATGAGAGTTTGCTTAAGTCACCAAATCTGACCAGACACTACTATGAAGCACTTAATATGGTCACAACCGCTTTGCTTGTCACCGAACAGGCTTTGGCGAGAAAGGAAAGTATTGGATGTCACTACCGACTAGATTGATGAAAAACAACTATCATACGCATATGTATCTTTGTCGGCATGCAGTAGGTGATGTCGAGGACTATGTCTTAGAAGCGATCAAACTCGGATTCAAAAGTCTGGGAATGTCGGATCACGCTCCTTTTGCAGAGTTAGAAGATCGGAGCATCAGAATGCATCCTTCTGATTTGAAAACATATTTGGCGCAATGTAATGCCTGCATCAAGAAGTATGCAACAAAAATTAAAATCTACAAAGGACTTGAAATCGAATATTTTTCTTCTCACATAAAAACATATGAAACGCTTCTTACACAAGTTGACTATCTGGCTTTGGGACAACACTACATCGTTGATGAGTCCGCTCCAAACAATTTGAGAAGCACTTATACACTTCAAACCAAAGAACATATCATCACTTACGTTGATACGTTGATTGAAGCGATGCGCTCCAAATATTTTAGATTTGTCTGTCATCCCGATCTCATGCTTTATAACGTCAAAAAATTTGATGAGTTCATTTCAGAACAATCAAGAAGAATTATCGAAGTCGCAATTGAATGCAACATGCCGTTAGAAATTAATGCCAATGGAATCAGAAAGGGTTTGAGAGAAACAGAAGACGGACCACGTTACTTATATCCGAGATTAGAATTTTGGAAACTGGTAAAACAGATTGGAGCCAAAGTAATCATTTCATCGGATGCACATCAACCATCTAATCTCTATAATACAGAGGTCATCAAGACTTATGAATTTGCGACCCAGCTCCAAATAGAAGTAGAAGAAGAGATCAAGATAAACTAAAACATTGTCGAATAGGCAATGTTTTTTGTTTATGTGAAATTTGCGAACAACGAATTTTTAGCCTTGATAGGGCATGTTATACCTACCCATGCATTAAAACGACGAAATTCGGGAGATTTTTCAATCAAAAATCGAGCGAAGCAGGAATCTTGCTTTTCCTTGAAATTATCATACTCATCAACTTTCAAAGAACACGTTTAGAACGGCAGAATTAGTGGTTATACCCCGAATAATCAAATCATTTATTTCATTTGGTATTGTTTTGTGGAGAAATTCACCTATTAGTTTATACCCGATTATGTTCCTATAATGTATATTATGTTAACCAAACGCGCGCATCTGTCTTTGGCGATTTATTAAATCAATGTGAATATTGTTTATAACGTCCCTATTACTTATTCTGCAAAAACGGGGGTTCAAAATCGTGTGGTTTGAAAACACACCTAAAATTGTCCGGACAAACTACCCAAAATTCGATTTCAGTATCTCTACATTTCGTAACATTTATGATATAATACTTTTGGAGCCAGAAAGGAACATGATATTTTATGGGTAAAGTGTATCTGATTTTTACTGGGGGAACAATCTCCATGAAAATGGATGATCTAAATCATACTGTCATTCTTGCCTTGTCCGCTGATGATATAATGACTGCTTTGCTTGCTTCTTTTCACGAGTGTGAGCTTGAGACTATTGAATATGCAAAGCTTCCTTCACCTTCTATTACACCATCTATTATGCTAGATTTATCTAAGTTGATCTCAGGACTGATTGAACAGGAAAATGTTTCTGGTGTCGTTTTGGTACATGGAACTGATGTCTTGGAGGAAACTGCTTTTTTCCTCGATTCCGTTTTAAAGACAAAAAAACCAGTCGTTGTGACTGGCTCAATGAAGTCAAGTTCCGACCTTGGTTATGATGGAATCAATAATCTTGTATCTTCAATTTTGGTTTGTCTTTCTCCTGATTCTAATGACAAGGGTGTTCTTGTTGTCATGAATGATCAGATTAATGCGGCCAGTGAAGTGAGCAAAACTAATACCCTTTCACTTGATACTTTTAAGTCGTTGGACTATGGCCCTCTTGGTATAGTCGACAATAGACAAGTCATATTCTACCGTTCGGTTAACTATCTTCGTCCTGTTATTGACACGGATCATATTGAAGAAAATGTATTTCTTATTAAAGTATATGTTGGTATGGATAGCAAAATTCTTTTTTACCTAATCGATCAGCTTGAAGCAAAAGGTATTGTATTGGAAGCTTTGGGTCGTGGCAATGTACCACCGATGATGATTGACGGCATCAAACATGCACTTGAAAGACATGTTCCTGTAGTAATTACTTCTAGATGTCCTTCTGGAAGAGTGCTTGATACATATGGGTATGAAGGCGGAGGAAATCATCTTACTTCGTTAGGATGTATCATCGCTCCGAACTTGAATGGACAAAAAGCAAGAATCCTATTGATGATTGCTTTGGCAAAATATCATTCACCGGAAAAGCTCAAATTTGTTTTCATGCAATAAGCCAATAAAAATGTCCACTTCTCAGTAAAGTGAACCCCATTTAGTGGACACAAAATAAAAAGACATTACAAGAGATGTTA
>CAZLAQ010000042.1:0-7662 GCA_964557695.1 uncultured Candidatus Izemoplasmatales bacterium
ACAATCCAATAAATTAAGTTTTCCATTCTAAATAAATGTAAAAGATTATCCCAGTTCATAATCTCGAGTCCTTTCTGAATATTGTTTGATATACTCCAATTGTTCGCATATTAATGTCCGATATTTCCCAGCGGATGGATTATTCCAATTTTTCTTATAATCGAGCATGAAACTTTTCCATGGTTCTTTGACTATATGTTCAAAGCACCCTGATTCATCATAGTGGTCTAACATTCCCCTTATTCGAAACACATGATATAAACGCTTTGATAGAGTTCCTGTCTTTTCCATTCTGGAGTCATGAAACGACGTGAATGAATCTAAGAACCCACCTAAACCATTTTTCCAATCAATGGTTTTATATGCATTAAAGGCTTCACAATATTCCCTATTAAGATAGATTAAGTTCTTGTCGATTTCTATAACGTCGTCAATATGCATTTTGTAGTAGTTTGGAATCTCTGGCTTGAGTTGTTGTTTTCCTAAATAACAATCTATTCCATAGGCAAAAAAATCAATGCCATCGGCTTCCATATGAATGGATCCTGAAAAATCATCTATAATAACAGAGACATCAATATCGCTCGTTTCATCAAATGTATGATAAGCTATTGAACCACAAAAATAGGCAAACATGATTTTCTGTTTCGGAAACATTTCTTTGATAATTTCGATAATTTGATTTTTAGAATACTTAAATTCCATTATTCATCAACTTCAAGCAGTTCTTGAACCGGATGAATTTCACTTGATAATACATCAAAATCATCAACTGAATCTTCGAATCCAATCACATTATTTTTAAGCCAGATATAGCCCGTTTCGATGACATTAGTATTTTTAAATATGGAAAAGTCAGAAATCGGAACTTCAATATCGATCTCTTCTAGAGGTTCCATTTGATTTGCTCTTGTTTCTTTTGATAGATAAGATGCAACACACAGCACAATTTTTTTTGCTTGATAATGAATATTAATAGATGTGATTCGATGGTATGCAATTAAACACCCATAACTTGAATTTAATTCTTTTATAATGGCCATTTTTTTCCTACTTTCTTTTTGTCCGATATATTGTTATTGCTATTGAATCAGGTGATCCTGAATTTAATCCTGGATTTATATATAAAGCTCCTAAGGGGCCATATACGACATGAACAAAGTCAGAAACACATATAGAAGCATCTGATTGACCAGAAACCGTTGCAATTGATCTTCCTGTTGAAACCCATTGAACACTATCCATTAATCCGTTATTAAAAGTTGGAGAAATTTCGAAAACAATTACTTTTGATATTCCGCTTGTCAGAGTAACGCTTGTATTAAACGCATCATTTATATTCTGACTTGTGACATTTTTAACAGAAAAAATCGTTACTCCACTGTCTGAATCGGTGTGCTTAATATTTAAGTTGGATCCGTAAAGATTAGATAAACTCGAGGTTTTATAGTATAGATAAGTATTCGAAGTGTCTGAGGCAGTACCATAAGTCGAGGCAATGACGTGCACTTTATAGATATAGCTCGGATCAAAAGGATACACTAAACTGTAATAATATGCTGAACCTTCATAACTGAAAACTTTTTCCAGCTCTCCTCCGATTTTAACTACCGATGCTGAACTTCTAGCGTAAAGATGATTATTGTTGTAATCATATGCCAATTCACCAATATGAGTTAAATTTGATGTTGTGGGTGCTGTTGTTCCTCGCTTAACACAAATAGTAGCCATTATTAATAGGTCCCACCATCAATAACAGAAGACGGCTGTAACACTTTTGTATTATCAATCCCCAAATAGTATTGAACGATATTAGGGCTGTAGTTAGTGTTTAAACTGTTGAATAGTTTCAATCCATCCGGCACTACTAGCGCATCCCATGCAGATTTCATAATGACATATGAGAGGCCAACATCTGTCATAATGTGCGAATTATTTGTGTTGGCAATGATTTCTTTTTGATTTTCTGAAAGATGCACATCACTTTGTGCGTGATCCACAAAATCAATTGCCGCTGTCCCACCAAGTTCGCTCAAATTAATAGTAACAGTTCCTGTTTTCCCATTCACACTTTGAACGGCATCTGTAGGTGATAATAACTCTTGCCAATTTGCCAGCGTTGAATAACCTGTAGTCTTAAGAATAAATGATTTATTTATATCGGTTCTTACAGCCACGTCACCTTCTTGTGCCGTTGATAATGCAAGCATCGCAGTTTGACTTGCGACCACAAAGGTATTTGTTATGGCAACTTTGGGAATTACTGAGTCGACCAATTTGCCTGAAGCGTCCAAAACAGGCACATTCCCAGACTCAGTACCGGTGTTTTTTGTTGAAGCACTTCCAAGTCCGATCGCAGTGATCTTTGCATCAATTTGCGTATTTACTTTTCCGGTAGATGGAATCTCTAAATAATCCACTGTCGCTAATGGAGTGCCTACACTCGCGACCTTATCTGCTTTTGCAATATATAAATGCTCGCCATTAAAATCGATTAACGGCTCTCCGGCCTTAACTGTTCCCACTGATCCAATAAGTGGTCCCGTACCTGCGGTTGTTCTTCTTTTTATTTGAATTGTTGCCATGGGTTCTCCTTCTTTCTATTTAAAGATAATTACTGATGTAACTCTTTGGATGGTTGATCCACAAATCAAGGTTACGATGCTGTCATTATATGTGATAAATAATGAGTAATCACTATTTCCATATCGATAATTAACAGAGGCGGCCGAACCGGACTCATGAAATAAAATTGTGCCAGGAACGGATACGATATTGTTATAGTTTACAACTACAAGCATCAATGCATTTTCAAGTTGGTTCGAATCATATCCACTAAATCTATAAGTTCCGTTGGTTACTGTGGTTACAGGAACACGCACCGGTTTAAAATTAGCATAGATACTAGCTTCGATAAAATTTGTTCGTTCTTTTGAACTCGTTATTATTTCCCTGGTAAAGGATGCATTTAATGTTATTGACGTTGCCGTTTTTGTGTAGGCGCACAATGCAAGTTCGCATAACCCATTTGATGTCACAAGATTTGTTTTTGACAAGGTCGGATAACCAGATGCTTGTTCTCTTAGATACAGCGAAACAGAATTGTCTTCTGTGTTGACTCCAAGAACAACAAATCCGTTTTTGACCGAGTCCGGAGTAATTGTTATTTGAGTCCCGTTCTCAATATAAATAATTCTGCCATATATTCCAATATATCCATCTTGAAATGTGACGATATTATTTGCAAGTGAATAACTTACAGTGTTTTTTAAACCAAATAAAATGCCAACTTCATTTGAAAATAAAAAATGATACAAATCAGCATCGATTTTCGATGTTACATTTGCACCATCAAATGTTATCTTTTGTATTCCCATTAATACTCTCCTCCATCCAAATCTGTGCTTCCACCACTTATTACGGAAATATTACTAATTGCAGTATTGACACTTTTATTGAGTAATTGAATTTTCTCGGTCAGTCTGATACGATACTCACCCAAAGTAATGCTTGCTTGATAAAATCCATCTTTAAATTTTATACCGGTTACTACAGTATCGTAGATAACATCTTCTTTTATGAATTCAACAAAATCCCCTAAATTTAAGTTTTCTAGCGGCTTAATCACGTTGTTTTCAGTTTTTAAATTAAACGAAATATTATGATCCAGCTTTGAGCTAATCATTTCGTTTTTTGCTTTCGTTAATAGCTGCAAAAAATCAGCATCAGAATAGCTGATTGATTTCATTTTAACTGTCTGATATCGAAACTCACTTGTTGCATTTTGTGAGATTTCTCCGGTTGTTAACAGATAATATTTCTGAGTTGTTTTAGAGGTAATGTTTTCTAATTTTGGATAATAAATTACTTTATTGATTACCGGGCTTGAACTGTCATTCACAACTAAATCCATAATTGATGACAAATTACTTTTTATTTTTATTCCTCTTTGCACCTCGACAATTCGAATCTTGATACCGATAATTCTCCCTCTTAGAAAAACAACTTCGGGTTTCAAGTTCACTCCATAGGATTTTGAGATTAATTCAATTACACTAGATATTGCCATAATCTTATCTGGTTCAAATATTAACTCGCCTATTACACATGTTTCTCTTGTGATTGATAAGTATGGCAGGTTTTGAAGTGTGTCGTTTGAATTGATGAAGAAGGTGCTAATAAGATTTTCAAGATATAATGCAAGATCTCCAGTATAACTAACAACCGGCACTTCAATATTGAAAATATCGCATATGTCTACAACCTGAATGCACGCCGTATAAACATCAGCTAATTCGATACTTTCAATGATGCCTAGATAAAAAAAGCTCATATCTTTTAGCGCGACTATATCCCCGATATTGGTGTTTATATTTCGTTTATTTACTGTAAATGACGATTTTTGATGAATAACTAAATCAAGATTGATTTCAAATGTGTTTTCAACAAATCCATTGTCTTTGTAAGCCAAGGTCTTTCTGTCCAAGAATATCAATTGCATACTAATTTCCTAAATATCCTTCTAGAATTGTAATCCGACAACTTGTCAGAGTGCTTACGCCTGGTTTATATTCAATTTCATATTCTCCTACACCTAAAAACAGAAAATTGTCACATGTGAAATCTTGATCTTGGTATATATTTGTTATATTTCCAGCTTCATTCATTGACATATATTGAATCGTTGGATTCGAAGATACTGTAATCGCGCAATCTAAACTTGACACGTTGAGTTTTAGTGATGAGACAATTTCCCCGTTTTTTAAGATATTTACTTCCGGATTATCAACAGCCCCATACATTTCGATTTTCAGAGGCGCTTTTACAATACCTTTGTTAGCGATTGATACTTTTCCTTCATAAGCGCTTGAGTAAATAAATGGGTAACTGTATGGAAATACTTTTCCGAAACAATCAGTGTTGACATCTATTGAAATTGCTTTTTCTTTTAACCATAATGATTTTTTATTAAAGCTAATCTCACTTTGAAGCGCGCCACCGATAAGCGCGCTTTTACTAAGTGATTTGATATCGATATAACAAAACGCTGTTTCAATGGTTTGATAATGTAATTTTAGATTTTGTTCATTTTGCTGTATATAATCCAAAAAACACTTGTAACCTAGATAACCTTTCAAAAACGTAAGCATTGCGCTTATTTCTGTTAGGGGAATAACTCTTTCGACTTGATCATATTGGTTTTCATATTTCAAGTAAGTATACTCATTTGAAAATCCAAGTCCACTTAGCATACTTATCAACACTCCGCTTTGGTAATTAAAGTGGAACCTGGTTCCATAGACGTTTTCTAAATATAGTCTTCTTATCATATTACATTTCCGCCTAATGCTCGATTGATAGAATCAATATCAAATGTCGGTGAAGTTGTATTTATTGTGATATTGTTGGTGGTGGCTAAACTTGAGGAAGTGTTATTTGTGTTATTCGAAACGGTTTGAGCTTTTTTCAAATTGAAGGCATCACCAAACCAACTACCAATATTGTTAAAAAATCCACCCACTTTATCAGCTGCGTTCCCGACAAAATTACCTATTCCTGAAGCAATATTTGATGCAAAGCCTTTTATGTTTCCTGTGATATTTCCAATCATGTCTCCAAAATTACCAGTTATGGCTGTCATCTTAGGTCCAAGATCGCCAATCCAAGCAAAAATTGTCGATAAAAACTCGACAATCTTTTGTACAACAGCCATAACCGGTTCAAGCACTTTTTGTAATACTTTGATTGCAGGCACGAGAATTGCTTGGAGAACATTCCCAATCACTTCAAGAAGCGGAGCTACTAACTCGAGAATTTCTGCAATAAATCCAATTTGCATCAAGAGTGGTTGGAGGATGATATCAATGATCGGAACAAGCATATCAACAAGCATAACGACAAGTTCAATGATAACATCAAGAATCGGAGATAATGCCGTCATTAGGCTATCTACTATCTGCATGATTGGTGGTAACAATTGCATGAGTGTCTCACCTAATCTAGCAAGTAATGCACGAAAATCTTCACTTTGAAATAAAGCCATAGCAAGTATTGCAATTAGTGCACCAATACCAAGTGTAGCAAAGTTGATACCTGTACCTGCAAACAATCCGGATGTTCCAACACCTTTTAAAACCATCGAAACCATATTTAATAAAGGTCCCACTTTTCCTACAATGGATAGCACAGGTCCTACAGCAGCAACCACAGCACCTAAAGTGATGATGATCTTTTTTGTGTTATCATCTAAGTTAATCCATTTATCAATCCAACTTTTAATTGTTGGAATAATTTCATCTCGCACTTTTTGAAGCAGTGTTTGTAAAATGGGAAGTACTGTCATCGATATATTCATTGCAAGACTTGATAATGCTTGTTTGGTCTGGTCTAGTGAATCTGTAAAATTGCCAGCAACTTGTGCTTGCTCATTGGTGATGATTCCTAATTCCCTGGCTTCTTGTCTTAAGTTAGAAATAGCTGTCTTTTCACTAGAAAGAATCGGTATAATCTCAGTTCCTATTTTTTCACCAAAGAACTCGTTGGCCACCCCAACTCTAATAGCTTCGTCTTTTACCCCAGCTAAAGCATCTCTAATAGTATCAAATGCCTCATCAGCTTTTTTGCCTTTAAGATCATCGACTGTTAGTCCAATTATAGCTAGGCTTTCTGATACCTTGTCTCCATTACCGGTAGCAATATCACCAAGGATGCCGTTGACCTTCACAAAGGCTTTATTTAGGCTTTCTGTGGAACTTCCGGAGATTCTTGCAACGTAGTTCCATTCTTGTAAACTCTCAGCACTGAGGCCGATTTTAGAGGCTGAATCGCCAATTTCATCGGCAGTGATTGCTGTCTTTACAGCTAATCCAGATAGAGCTGATATAGCACCTAAAATTGGCAGTGTTATCGACTTTGTTAAAGTGCTACCAAGTTTTCCTATCTTCTCAAAGTTTGCATTTCCAAGTTCAGTAATCTTCCCTCGGGTGTTTTTGAGTTCGTTATTAAGCTTGGATACTTCCGCTTCTGTATAAGATACGTTGCGAGCAAGTTTGTTGAATTCAGTCTCGCTCATGTCACCTATTTTAACTGCTTGTTTAGCTTTCTCAAGTTCAAGGTTTTGAGTTTCAAGTTTCTTTTTTGTGGTTTGAAGGATGTCATTCAGTTTAGATTGCTTAGTTTTCCACTTTTCCACATTCGAGCTATCATACTTCAGATTTGTGTTGATTGCTTTGAGATCTTTTTGTTGTTCTTTTAAATCTGACTGTATCTCTTTAAGCTCGTTTTCAAGATCTCTACCATCAAGGCTAAGTTTTATATTAAGTCCTTTGACCGTTTCTGCCATCAATCACACCTCCTTCATTAGATTAAAAAAGCATCAATGTCTGATTGGGATGCCTTTTTGGTTCCGCTCTTACCACCTATAACTTGCATTTCGAGTTCCACAATTTGCAAATATGTATTTATATCAAAATACTTTGAATCTTCTATAGAAAGTCCTAGATGAGCCAAGTTAAAGATTATGTTTGCTGTTGCACCAAACTCGGACTCATCCTTTGAACTGTGGGGAAGGCGATTGTCCTTTTGTTAATGTTCCTAGCATTTCTGCAATTGTTGACGATAATAGTTGCAGTTCTTCTGGATTGCTCAATATTGAAAAATCTA
>CAZLAQ010000043.1:0-7573 GCA_964557695.1 uncultured Candidatus Izemoplasmatales bacterium
TGGAAAAATTATAAGTCGTTTTTTTCTTGTGTCCTTGACATGGGGTACAGTTTAAAAAAACGGATTTATTTGTTTTCATTGATATCCTCCACAAAAAATATTATTTAGATGTAAGATAACAATATGTCTTTTCGGGCTCATTATATCACCATATTATACTCATATCAATAAATGAATAATATATTAAAAGTTATACATTAAAATAGCTAAAAGAAAAAAGACGATTTCTCGTCTTGTTTTGTATTTGGTGTATGGGCGGGGCCGAAACGGCGACACATGGTTTTTCAGTCGTTTCATGCACATATTATATTCATTCACAGTCAACAAAAATAGACGTGTTTGGAGTCCAATTATATTGATTTTCAACCAATAGTTTAATTATTCAACTGAACATTTACTCAAACTTTCGTTAAATGTATTATAATATTGCTTGAGAGGTGAAAAATGTGAATAATCAAATTGGAGAAAGAATCAGGCTTTTAAGGCAAAAAAGCGGATATACTCAAAACAATCTAGGAAAGATGTTATATGTCTCTGGCCAATCAGTCTCAAAATGGGAAAAGGGCGAATCTTTTCCAAGTATAGAAAATATAGATTTGTTATGTAAAGTATTCCACATTAGCCCGAATGAATTGCTGGACTATAAAGAAGAAAAAGTAATAACAAATTCACAATATGGTGCAGATATGATAATTCGATCAAGTATTCTATGTTTCGTTATAAATATACTTTTGTATATTTTGGGAACAGTATGTATCTATGCTTTTGATGCGATTCTTAACATAGCCCCTTTTAATTGGGTTATAGGTGGAATATTATGGGCTATAGCTATATTTTTCACTATCTATACAACAATCAATAATATCTTTACTTTTAGAAGAATAAACGGCAAATATAAACATGTCGTGTATATTTTGACACTAGGACTCACTAGCATATTATTTTTTCCTTTGATATCAATTAGTATTTTTCAAATGATAAGCGAAATGGTCCATTTATTATTTGTTGGCAGGTTTAATTTTATTAGTTGGATTCTCCTTTATGGATTATTCCTATCTATTTCTCTTGCTTCGGTATCATTATATATCGTTCTACTCAAAATAAACAAAAAAAAGTACTCAAGAAATAGTTAAGGCTATTTCTTTTTTTTATCAATTTTTGATACTAGTCCATGTCTCGATTTCCTTTTTGTAACTCGCCAAAACCAACAAAAAAAAGCCCTCGAAAGGGCTATATCTCGTTGTTTATGGCGGCTCAGGCCGAGATCAAACCGGCGACACATGGATTTTCAGTCGTTTCATGCAAGAAAAAACTGGATTTGTGATGCATCTCGTTGTAACTATTTAAGTTGGAACTTATTTTGTAGTCCATATCAAATTGGGTTCTGTTATCTCAAGTCGTTCCTTTTGAATATATTTTCCTTAAGTGTGTTGTATTTCTCGATTGCTTTCCTCATCAATCTTATCGTATTCGGATAATCGTCTTCATAAGTGTTAAAGACCTCGTTACTGACGTCTTCGATCCATTGTGCAACCTTAAGAGCATAAAAAGAGTGTTCCAAAATATATGTTTTCATTTCTTCCTTCTTATAAAACAAAAATGGTTTGATTACGATTCCAGAATGGACAATTTCATTTCTAAGTTCTCTTATAATCTCTAGATCATCATATTGTTTTGAATTAATCATACCTTTCTTCTTTAAATAAATTAAATACCTTTTTAGATTTCCTTGTTCCTTGTCAACAATTGTATTTTCGTTAAAATTGTTTTGTAATAAAACTTCAAAGTTTTCTATAATCTCATTCTCAATTTCTTTTCCGTTCTCATCCAAATAGTTTGAAACTGATATTAACCCATTCATTGTTAGTTCAAGCATTTGAAAACTCATAATACAAATACCTAGAGATTTAAACACTAGTGATTTTAATACTTCATACTTAATCTCTGTTTCCAACTTATTCTTTACCAAAGTGAATTTTTCATAAAAAGAATCACGCAGATCGATAGGAGTGATTGTATAGTTAACTTTTTTTACTAACATCCCGACCAAATCCCTCCAATTCTAAATCGACGCTATATTTCCATATTTTCAAAAAGCTGTTCTTTTATTATATTCCATCTGTCAACATAATCCTGAAGTTTTTTCTCATCGACCGGTTTTTTTAGCATAGGTCTTCGTTTTCCAACAATCATTATGTGCTCATTATGCCATTCGACATAAGGTGTAGATATTAAAGACCTTACATCAGGTCTTCTAATTGAAAACTCTACGCACTTTTCAATCTCAAATGTGTGTGGATGAGCTTCTAGACGTTTTAGATTTTTCATCTTTATTAAAGGTTCGATATCGGGATTATGAATTTTTTTGAACAGGAACCCAAGATTTTCAATTCTGCTATGCTGTAGCGGTTCCAATGAATCCGTTTCAGCAGTTGTCCAGATTTCGTCTCCTCTAAAGAAGTTTTTGAGATTAGGTGCAGTGTCAATATTTCGAAGATTATTAAGTTTAGAAAAATCACACACAATCAACGTTTCTAAACTAACATTCTTTGACATATCCCATAATTCAGTAACTCTTTGGTTAGCAAAAAAATACAGATATTCAAGTTGAGGTAATCTGGATAGTGGAGACAAGTCTTCTATTCTCTTGTTCTTAAAGAAGCGAATTCTTTTAAACTGCTTACCATATGTATCAACAAAATATTTCAACATTTCCTGGTTTATACCCATAAGCGTAACATTTTCTTCATCTGGAAATAATTTTATTTTATCGATATCCAGTTTAGTTGTTATTCCCCCGCCAATATCCGCTTCGTCATTTATAATTGTTAGTTTAAATTCACTACTACTAATTTCATAGTCTAGCATAACGCCATCTCCTTCACTTAATTATACTATTGAACTATGCGGAATTTAAACAGTGGTTTTCTATGCATATGGCATAAGAACCCTTTGTTCAATTTCCATGCAACATAATATATAAATGTTAATTTCTATACAGATACTTTTTAGTTATTTATTACTTGTTAATCCATGTAAACTAACAAGAAAAACAATTAAAGGTATTCCATATAATTGAAATACTCCCCATAAAACTACGCCCAATATTGGAATTATATCTTCAAAAGGACTATTTTGAAATAACGAAAGAATTTCGTCCAAATCAAAAGAACCAAAGCCAAGTGTCGTAAATAATTCGTTAATTGAAAACGAAAACATAATCATTGTCGCAAGGCTTAGTAATAAGAAAATAAACATTATCAATTTTTTCATTTTTCTCTCCCTATACAATGAGCAATTTATATGACACGGCAATTATAACACAAATAAAATAGCAAGTAAATTTACTCTTGAAAATTTTATTATTAATTATTAATTGTCCCTGTGTCGCAAACCCAAGTTGTAAATCGAAAATAAAGTAAATAAAAAAGCCATCGAAATGGCTTGTTTTAGGGCTTCGTGGTGGTTCAGGCGAGAATTGAACTCGCGACACATGGATTTTCAGTCGTTTCATGCAACTAACAATCCGTAATAACGGTTTTGAGCCCTAATATGAACATTTATCTTCAAATTCAATAATTCAACTTTTATAATAACCCGCCTACAATAATGATTACTACTAATATTTGCGCTAGCATACACCAAAAGGCACCTTTTCTAGTTTTTCTTTTTCCCGCAATAAGCGCAATCAACCATATTAGAGGACCGCTTAGAAACAAACTCAAAATAAAACCCAAAGCAAAACTCCCTTCATCATTCATTAAACTTCCCTCTTTTCATTTATGATTTCATACATACAACAATAAATCAAACATCATCAATTAATCTATTTTCGGTTTTGAAGGCCGAAAAGGCAGTTTAAGACAAATGGATTTTCAGTCGTTTCAGGTGTCTTATTGCTCTTTAACAACATTTTCCCAGTTTGAAAAATCCAATTTTTACCATTACTCAATTTCAATTTTGATATTATTATCTCCGCGTATTAAAAGTTTGCTATTACTTATTGAAAAATCAGAATAACCAGCTGCATAAAGGCCATATACTCCCATTTTCAAGTAATTAGAAAGGCCAATATTCTCCCAGTGAATATTTACTTGTTTATAGTTTAGATTATAATCGCTAGGTTGCTCATAACAATTGTCACAATCCGCATCATAATTTCTTGCTTTCGTATTTTCACCGATATATAGTTTAATACGAAATTCTTTTTTTTTATTGCCCTTTTGAAAAAAATCATTAATTGCATTTGAATCTTTCTCAGCAATATTATCTCCTTTATAAGTTCCCATTATAACCTCCTTGTTTATGAATTCACAACTATTTTATCTACATTTTTGCATAGAATAAAAAGTTAATACCTGACTTTGAATTTCCGTTAATCGTTTGAAAACTGAAAAAACACACTCTGGATAATTATATTGTTTTTCGTATCATTCAGATTTATTCGCCTCAATAATATGTGGAAACATTTCGACTAATTCAATGATGTGATCAACTGCAATAACATTTGTTAATCCTGAGTTTTGTTCTTCTACAATTCTAATTCTATTGGTTTGCGTGCTTCTTAAATATTCTGAATATGGTATAAATGCGTTTAATATGCCTATTAAGTGATTAGTATTTATGGCTTTTGCGGTTGGAAATGAATTTGTTTCTACTCCCAAAAAGACAGGGCTTCCAGAATTCCCAGGAAAGGTAAATGAATCAACTAAAAATACTTTTTCGCTCTTTGGTTTGTTGTATAAGTTAGAGATTCTAGAAATAATTCCCCCTCTAACAATTGGATGCTTAGAATCGCGATCAACCAAATTCATTGGAAAGCCTATCGAATATACTGGATTGCCCTCATATATTGGATAAGATTTCATCTCGTTAATTGTAAAAGCTTGTTTAAATATATTAATATTTTTGACTTCTCCTTCGTTTTTTACCATAAAATCAATATTAATTGAAATCGCGCAAATATCAATATTCGAATTAGAATGAAAAAACAGATGGTTTGCTTTTAACAAATTAGAAACATTAAGATCAAAATTAGCAATTCCACCGCTTTTTTTATTAACGGATATAACAAAATCTGATACACCATCTAGAACGTGTCTGTTCGTTATTATAAAGGAAAATCTTCTGTCTTCAGCACCACTGGCTTTATTGGGATAGCCTACAATGAATCCCGTGCCTATACAAATAAATTCCTTTTTATCATTAAGTGTATTAATTGTCACTACTGTTTTGAGAATTTCATTGTTAAGAATTGACATATAATATCTACTCCTTTTATAATCAAATTTATTTAATAGTATCGTCTATTTACAAATTATTATAACACGAACGAAGTAATATGTAAATTTGCTATTGAGTATTTCTTATAAAATCGTAAAAACTCTTTGCGACAACTGAACATCCTGCAAAATTTGACCTTAAAACAAAATAAAAAAGCCATAAAATGGCTTGTTTTAGGGCTTCGTGGTGGTTCAGGCGAGAATTGAACTCGCGACACATGGATTTTCAGTCGTTTCATGCAAGTGCTTATTGGTACATCACCGGAGCGTTAGCACAATATGCAAATTTATTTGATTAAACTAAGTATATTTTTTAGAACAAATTATTCAGAATTTAAGCATCATTCGAACAACTTCTTTTCCATACAAAACCTTTCTTTTACCATCAAATTCAAATCCTTCTGCCTCGTAAAATCGAACAGCATTTACATTTGATTTCAATACCCATATGATGATTCCTTGATATTGTAAGAGTTCATGGTAACAGACCTTTATAAGTTTCCTACCGATACCTTTACCTTGATATGCTTTAAGCACATATATAGCTATGATTTCTCCATAGTTTTCAACATCACTATCTCTTGCTTTTAGATAAGATGAAAACCCCACTACTTTTTCATCAACGATTGCAATATACGTATTTTCAGGATGTTCCGTTGCTAGCTGAACTGATTTCTCTAGGCTTAACTTTTCAATAACTTCATCTGGAAATAATCCTGTATAGGTTTCTATCCAGCTTTGATAGTGTACATACCCTATTCCGGTAGCATCATGGCCGTTTGCTTTTCTAATGGTTATATTATCCAAAATATATGACCTCCTATCAACAAAAGCTGTCTTGTTATTGCTTATTTACTGTTTTCAATACTAACATACGGATTTTCAGTCGTTTCATGCATGCAATGGGGATTATATAGTTGCTTATGAGCCAAACAAGATAAAGTCCAGTTCCAATAATTCAAAAAGAATCAAGTAATTTTTTTCGTTATATATAATCTATAGAGAATGAATCCCATAATTACACATTCGATAAGAATGAGTGAAGTGAAAATATAGAATGACTGTGATACTTCGCTTGTATTTGATCCGGCTATAGTAAATTTTATTGAATAAAATGACAAAAAGCCTAGGAGAATATGAACCACAACTATTACTAAAAGCGCCCGTGGCCAGGATAAATTCTTCCTCCATTTTATGAAACCGAATAGATGTATTAGGGAAACTAGTTCGGTCAACCCCAAAATACACAGCAAAAGAAACAACAAATACATTCCTTCAAATTCATAATAGATGTCTGGAAAACGTATCTCTGAAAAGATCAACAATTGATATGAGGAGGTTATGGCGAGGATACTAATACATATTGCGATTGACAAAAAAATTAATTCAATCACTAAAGTTCTACGAATATGTTTTCTCTGGATAATATTCAAATTACAAATACCTCCTTACTCAAATGCTTTCTTTAATTTGCTCTTATAGAATAGCGCTTAAGTATTCAAAAGTAAATATGCCATGTAAAAAAGCAAGCAAATTTGCTGTTAAGAATTTTTATTAATTATACGATTAGTCCATGTGTCGTGGAGCACTTTTCTAATTGATGTAAAATTGTAATAAAAAAAGCCAATAAATGGCTTGTTTTAGGGCTTCGTGGTGGTTCAGGCGAGAATTGAACTCGCGACACATGGATTTTCAGTCCATTGCTCTACCAACTGAGCTACCGAACCAGGTGGCGGTCCCGACGGGAATTGAACCCGCGATCTCCAGTGTGACAGACTGGCATGTTAACCACTACACCACAGGACCAATGGTTGCGGGGGAAAGATTTGAACTTTCGACCTTTGGGTTATGAGCCCAACGAGCTACCAGACTGCTCCACCCCGCGATATGATTTTACGCTACTTTATAATAACAAAAGGAACCTTCTTTGTCAATGAAAAATAAGATGAAAATAACTGGTGGAGTATAGCGGGATCGAACCGCTGACCTCCTGCTTGCAAGGCAGGCGCTCTCCCAGCTGAGCTAATACCCCTAGTGGTACCCGAGGCCGGAATTGAACCGGCACGTCATTACTGACATTGGATTTTAAGTCCAACGCGTCTACCTATTCCGCCACTCGGGCAAAAAAATGGTGACCCGCAGGCGATTCGAACGCCTGACCCTTTGATTAAAAGTCAAATGCTCTACCAACTGAGCTAGCGGGTCATAAAAGCTCATATGGTGAGCCTCAGAAATAAAAATGGTGCCGAAAGCGGGAATCGAACCTACAACCTACTGATTACGATTCAGTT
>CAZLAQ010000044.1:0-6306 GCA_964557695.1 uncultured Candidatus Izemoplasmatales bacterium
ATTCGTACTATCCTGTCGAGTCCAGAACAGCCCCATATAATCCGTCTAGTTCTTGAAGTTTTTCATGACTTTGTCAAGTCGACGGAGTGAATCTTCTTCTTTGGATGTATTTCTTTTGTCATACAGTTTTTTGCCTTTGCAAAGGGCAAGTTCCACTTTGCACAAATTGTCTTTCAAGTAAACTTTTGTCGGAACAAGTGTCAAACCTTCAGTCTTTAGTTTCAAAGACAATTTGATGATGTCTCTTTTCCCCATCAACAACTTGCGTTCTCTTGTTTCTTCATGGTTAAAAATGTTTCCATAAGTGTATTTTGAGATATGCATATTGATAATGAACAATTCAAAATTCTTGATTCTGGCATAGGAATCATTCAGTGCAACTTTTCCCAATCTAACCGATTTTATTTCCGTACCTGTCAATTGGATTCCGCATTCGTAGGATTCCAAGATGAAGTACTCATGGGCTACTTTTTTGTTATTGACAATGAGTTTCATAAGGCAGCCTCCTAAACGAGCGTAAAATCGATCTTTCCGGAAAGCTTGTCCGCCTTGACCAGTTTGACATTCACCTTCATACCTATATTATACACCATTCTCGAGGAAATTCCAAGATAGAACATCTTTTCCTCATCGAACTCGATTGCTTCGTTGAACGTTGAGATATGAACCAATCCTTCGACAGTATTCGGCAATTCGACAAACATGCCAAAACGCATAAGTGAAGAAATAACACCTTCGAAAACCTCTCCAATATGATGTTCCATATACTCGGCTTTTTTCATATCGTCGACTTCTCTTTCGGCAATCATCGCCCGGCGTTCCGTTTTGGAAGTCCATAAAGCGATATCAGGCAGAATGTCTTGAAAATGATTACTTGCTTCTTCAGTATTCTGTTCAAATACGTAACTTCTAAGCATCCGATGAACCATCAAATCAGGATATCTCCTGATTGGAGATGTAAAATGAGTGTATTCAGTAAAAGCCAACCCATAGTGTCCCAAGTTGGTTTCCGAGTATTTAGCTTTAGCCATCGATCTTAACATCAAGGTGTTGATGACTTTTTCGTATTTGGAATCTTCTACATCAAACAGCAGTTTCTGCAAGTCTTTACGCTTGATCTTTTTCGGAATGTAATCAATATATTTTAATTCCTTGGCGAATAGAAACAAAGAATTGAGTTTGTCCATATCGGGTTTTTCATGGATCCGAAAGATGAATGGCAGTTGTTTACGAAATATGTCTGTTGCGACCACCTGATTGGCAACCAACATGAACTCCTCGATGATTTTCTCTGAAACACCACGTTCGCGGATTAAGATATCGAAGACGTTTCCTTCTGTGTCGACCATAATTTTCGGTTCGATTGTCTCGAAATTGATCGATCCGATCTCGGTTCTTACTTGGAAAAGAATTTTGGCAAGTTCATCCATCATAAACAGCTTTTGGATTACAGTTTCATCAACGATTTTCTCTGAGGCTTCTTTGGCGAGTATTTTGTTCGTTTCGGAATAAGTCAGTTGCTGGAAACTTTTTATAACTGAAGGAACAATCTTATAATCAATGACTTCTGCTTCACCATTGATTTCCATGATGCAAGATAATGAGAGTCTCTCGACTTTGGGATTCAAGGAACAGATTCCGTTGGATAGGTTTCTTGGCAACATCGGAATGACCCTGTCGGCCAAATAGACGCTTGTTCCCCGAAGATACGCCTCCTTGTCAAGCATTGAGTCTTCTTGAACATAATGACTGACATCGGCGATATGCACGCCGAGTTCGTAATTTCCATTTGCTAGTTTATTAATCGAGATGGCATCATCAATATCCTTGGTGTCATCGCCATCGATTGTGAAGATCAATTCCTCTCGCAAGTCGAGACGGTCTGTGAACTCATTGGTTTCAACGTGATCCGGAATGCTTTGGGCAAAAGACAATACGTTTTCCAGAAAGTCATATGGGATATCATGTCGTTTGACGACTTCGATAATCTCAATCCCAGGATCATCCTTGTGACCGAAAACATTGACGATTTCGCAATCAAGGATATTCGATTTGGCGTATTTGACGATATTGGCCTCGACATAGGAATGGTCGACAATACCCTTGGGTTTGTTTATGACCTTGAAAAAGACACCAAATGGCGGATTCTTCGGAAAGATTGCGCCTTGATAATATTCGCCGACGACCCTTTCAAGATTTCTTTTCAGAACCTTGACGATTTCGCCTTCAGTTTTTGTTTCGGAACGGTAACTGATAATTTTTACGAGACATAGATCTTTGTTGTAGGCATTCAGCGTTTTGTTTCCGGGAATAAATACATCCGATTCTCTGTCTTCAACGATTAGAAAACCATATCCTGCCTGTTTCAAATCCAATACTCCCTTAACATAACCCATCTTTTCAATAAGCCCAAACTTGCCTTGTTTGTTTTTGACGATTATGCCTTCATTTTCCAATTCAACAAGGTTTTTCTGAAGCAGGGAAGTATCTTTAATCTTCAAATCTCTGGCAAGCTGAAAAGAATCGGAAGTCCGATATTTTTTTTGCTTCAGCCAATCAACGATTTTTTCTTTCAATGATAACACTTCCTAACTTTTTGCGAAAAAAAAGAACACTGTAATGTGTTCTAAAAAATTAATGCCAATACCGTCAAGGCGGCAAAAACGAACGTCATCCCCATCGTTAACCTGGCCATTACCAGTTCGGGACCTCGTTGTTTCTGATTTTTGAACAATTCCGATTTTTCTCCGGAAAATGTGTTTTTGACATCATCTTTTGATTCTTGCAACATTACTAATGCAATTAATAATACAGATACTATGAGTAATACCCAATCCAACCAACCCATATTATACCTCCTACTTGACCAATCAATCTGATCGGATGCTTTATCGCACTTAACTATTATACCATAAAAACATGCTTTTGGAAGACCCAAAAGCATGTTTTTTCATGGCAGTCAAATCTAGGTTATAAATTATAAAACGAATCTCTTCCTCTGTACTCTGCAACCTCTCCAAGCTCTTCTTCAATTCTCAGCAATTGGTTGTATTTTGCAATTCTATCGGTTCTTGAAAGTGATCCGGTCTTGATCTGTCCGGCATTTGTCGCAACCGCAATATCAGCGATTATCGAATCTTCTGTTTCTCCGGATCTGTGGGATACAACAGCTGTATAACCAGCCCGTTTTGCCATTTCGATCGCATTGAATGTTTCTGTCAAAGTACCGATCTGGTTGACTTTGATCAGAATTGAATTCGCAATATTGTTTTTGATGCCTCTCGCAAAAATCTCGGTGTTGGTCACAAACACATCATCGCCGACGATTTGGATTCTTTTGCCCAGGCGCTCTGTCATCAGTTTCCAGCCATCCCAATCGTTTTGGTCATGACCGTCTTCAATCGAGATAATCGGATACTTGTTAACGAGTTGTTCGTAAAAATCGACCATTTCAGCTCCGGTCAGTTCTTTGTTCTCGCTACCTAATATATATTTGTTCTTGTCTTTGTCGTAAAATTCGCTGGCAGCGACATCCATTGCCAAAGCCACTTCAGTTCCAGGAACATAACCTGCTTTCTTGATGGCTTCCATGATGACTTCAAGTCCTGCTTCATTGGATTTAAGATCGGGAGCGAAGCCGCCTTCGTCACCGACTGAAGTATTGAAACCTTTTGCGCTCAATACTTTTTTCAGGTTGTGGAACACTTCCGCACCCATCTGCAAAGCTTGACGGAAAGTCTTGGCTCCAACTGGCATGATCATGAATTCCTGGAAGTCGATGTTGTTGTCCGCGTGCGATCCACCGTTGATGATGTTCATCATCGGTGTGGGTAATTGTTTGGCATTGAATCCGCCAAGATAAAGATAAAGTGGTAGTCCGACCCAGTCGGCTGCCGCTCTTGCACAAGCCATGGAAACTCCCAAAATGGCATTGGCGCCAAGTTTTGATTTGTTTGGTGTTCCATCCAAGTCAATCATCAGCTTGTCGATGTATGTCTGCATAGTGACATCGTAGCCAATCAATTCTGGAGCGATGATTTCGTTGACGTTCTTAACTGCTTTTAAAACGCCTTTGCCCATGTAACGGGATTTGTCATTGTCTCTCAATTCAATTGCTTCTCTTTCTCCGGTTGACGCTCCGCTTGGAACGATCGCTCTTCCAAACGCTCCTGATTCGGTGTATACTTCCACTTCTACAGTAGGATTACCTCTTGAATCCAATACTTCTCTTGCGAAAATACTTGTGATATTTGGCATATTTTTCTCCTTTATATTTTTTATGTGTTTATTTTTTTTAATGTAATGTTTTTTTGACGCCAAGATAAGTGCCGACCACGATGATTATTAGCCAGATGGCAAAATCCAGACTGAAGTTAGCAATCCAGTTCAAAGGGTTCATAACGGAGATGAACACACTCCAATAAACCCGAAGATCAAACAAATTGCCAAGGGCAACTCCGTTCATGGCGTAATAAAATGGCAAAGTGTAGATGATGACTGCTGCAAACAGCATGCCGATGCAAGCAATTATTGAATAGATTATGTGTGGATTCTTATATTGTCTTCTGACCATCTTTCCCGTATTGATGGCAATCAACCAAAACAACAGACTCGCGAAAGTGAAAGACCAAAGGGTACGCATATAATAATCCACAAGCCCCAACAAAACCCCGAAAAGTATCGGCAGCACAATTGCATAAAGAATAACAAACAGCAGGTCTTTAGGGCGTATATCGGAAAGTTTTTTACTGATCATTCGTGCTTGATGAGTGATTTTCCTGTCATTGCCGCAGGTTGAGTCAAACCCATCAGTTCCAACATGGTCGGTGCCAAATCACAGAGGGATCCACCCTTCTCAAGTTCGATGCCTTTTTTCGTCACAATCAGGAACACTTTGTTTGTCGTATGCGCGGTGAAAGGTTTGCCTTCTGGTGTCAGCATCTTCTCGCAGTTGCCATGGTCAGCCGTGATCAAAGCTACGCCGCCCATCTCCAAGATTTTGTCTACAACCCTACCAACGCATTCATCGACTGTTTCAACAGCCTTGATCGCCGCGGGAATAATGCCCGTGTGTCCAACCATATCGCCGTTGGCGTAATTGATGATCGCTGTATCGTATTCGCCGGAGTCTAGTTCTTCGATTACCGCATCGGTAACCTCATAAGCACTCATTTCCGGTTTCAGATCATAAGTAGGGACTTTTGGCGATGGAATAAGGGCTCTTTTCGCGCCCTTGATAACCTTGTCGACGCCACCGTCGAAAAAGAAAGTCACATGCGCATATTTCTCAGTTTCGGCGATTCTTAATTGCTTCATCCCGAGTTGGGCTATGTAATCGCCATAGGTGTCCGTCAGGTCATTCAGTTCAAATGCCAGCGGTCCGATGACCGAATCTGCATATTTCATTGTGGAAACAAACATGATGTTTTTCGGTCCATTGGTTGTGTCAAGTTTTGGTGCCATGGCGGGATTTGAATATGCGGTTCCGATTTCGATGGCCCGGTCTGGGCGAAAATTAGCGAAAATAATAGCATCGTTGGATTCGATCATACCTTTAGGATCGACAACGAATGGAATCACAAATTCGTCATTGACGTCTTCAAGATATGAAACTTCGATACCTTCTTGGGCAGAGGCAAACTGTAAGCCTTTGCCAAAAGTCATCACATCGTAAGCAAGTTGGATCCGATCCCAGTTCTTGTCTCTGTCCATGCCATAATATCTTCCTCCGACAGTCGCAATTTTGCCAAAATCATTTTCATGCATGTCATTTTCCAAATCCAAAATGTATGTCACCGCTGATTTTGGCGGAACGTCTCTACCATCCAAAAAAGCGTGGAAATATGCTCTTTTTACACCTTTTTCCTTAGCGACCCGAAACATGTATTTGATATGCCGGATGTGGGAATGAACCCCACCATCGGAAAGCAAGCCGAAAACATGCAGCTTAGAATTATGTGTTTTTGTATATTCAAACGCTTCATTATAAGCAGGATTTTCTTTGAAAGATCCGTCCTTGACTGCCACGTTTACCCTAGTGAACGATTGATAGACAACTCTTCCCGCCCCCAGGTTCAAATGACCAACTTCACTATTGCCCATTTGACCTTCGGGAAGTCCTACGGCTTCTCCAGATGCTTCAATGGTAGTGCTGGAAAATTCGGAAAATAACAAGTCAAGATGGGGCTTTCTGGCTAGTTCAAACGCGTTTCCAGCGTTCTTTTCGCCGATGCCCATACCATCTAAAATCATTAGTACAACAGGTTTTTTCATAAATTCACCTCTAACCGCTGTTATTATACTATA
>CAZLAQ010000045.1:0-5651 GCA_964557695.1 uncultured Candidatus Izemoplasmatales bacterium
TGCTGACGCCAGTAGATAAAGAAAAAATATATTACTCACTAAATTAAACAATATTTATTAATAAAAAAAGCGCTATTTTTAGCGCTTTATTGACCTTTGTCTTGTCAGTCGCAAGTTTATCATGAAAACAGGGCAATCCACTCAAGTTGCTCTATATGACATTCGCAAGTTGCTTTTTCTGAAGTAACTCGTATGCATATGGTATCAAAACCCACTGATTAAAAACCATACCAATCCAATTTATATAATGCTTCAATT
Organism: uncultured Candidatus Izemoplasmatales bacterium; assembly: GCA_964557695.1. GTDB lineage: Bacteria > Bacillota_I > Bacilli_A > Izemoplasmatales > Hujiaoplasmataceae > JAAYZB01. The sequence continues at coordinate 259 of CAZLAQ010000045.1, forward strand.
ATTATACTATCTCCATAGTTAATAAAAAGATACATACATTAATTAAGAAAATAATTAACAAATTTCTCATCAAATTCAACATCTAGATTTTTCTCATTTATATATTTATAAATACTTATTCCAATAATCTTGAAATTCTCAAAATATTTAGAAAAAACCATAAATCTATTGTCTTTAGTGTGAATAATAAGTTTTGTAAATGGTTTGTGTAACTCAATTTTTTTTATTTCATCAAATCCAATCTCCATATATCCAAATTTCCTAAAGCCTGTGTAGCGAATTATTTTAATATCACTGATACTAATGTTAGCTTTATATTGAAATATTGATAAAATAAATATTATCAATACTACTGAATACAAACTATAGTATTCATCCTTTTTCAATATTTCAGATATATACAAGTACATACAAATGGAGAGCACAATTAATCCGATATATAACAGAATAAAATATCTTTTTTGTAATTTATAGCTCTTCACAAGAGTTTCTCCTTTCATTCTATGTCAAGCCAATCATATATTGATTGTGAAACGTATTCTGCAAAAACCACACCCGCAACTATTATTATTCCACCACCGACTATCGTTCCTAAATTCATGGTTGCAAAGCCAGTTGCAACCAAACCCGCCCCTAGAAATGAAGATCCAACTACTATTACTGTATTAAGAAGAATAACTCCCGTCTTTGCAAACCGTTGCCATATTGTATTGTTATTATTCTCCGTCCAAACATTTCCAACATCAAATAGTAATGGTATCACTATAGCAGCTTTTCCAAGAATTTTTCCTGTATTATTTAGGAATTTTGTTAATTTCTCAAAACTTCCATACCCAAATCCTGCGTTAATTTTTATATCAGTTGCTGCTTTTATTATTCCTAATGTTCCGCCGCCAAAAATGCTTAATAATATATTTTTAACTTGGTCAAGTGACGGAATTGTAAATGAAGACTCAGGTACAGAATTAAGCCAATCAATAAAATCAGACCAAAGGTCACTGATCCAACTGTATCCGCCGCTGTCTGTATACATTACTGGAGTAATATATCCAGAATGCAGCGTTACATGATTAGGCCTACATTTCGGTAAAAAATGCTAATTGTTTTTGTCTTTGATTTGTCCTCGGTTTCAGAAATGACGATCTTTTCAATCAGTAAATCTACATTTTCTTTCGAAAGTTCAAAGCCGAACTTCAATTGTTTCAGTATAGATACAAAATCTCGTATACTCTCATTGAGTTTGTTGATTTTCAGTGATTTGTTCAAAATATCATCAAGTTTGTTCTTTATGTCTTGTTTCTCTAGTTCGTACAAATCCTTCAAACGATTGTACTCGTCGCAAGGTATTTTCCTTAAGGCGTAGTCTTCATACATTTGAGCAAAGACTTTCTTAATGTTTTCCAATCTTTCTCTTAACTCTGGTTCTAGGTCAGAGTCATTTGTGTTTTGCTCGATTTCAGCATGCTTGAGCGATGATAGGTGCTTTAGGAGTTTCTTCTCACTATTTTTCGCTTGGTAATCAAGGCTTTAATTGAATCAATAACAAACTCGCAAATCTTGTCATAACGCATATAGTGCCCGGTACATCTTGCTTTCCCGTGAGTGCGATAAGTACTACAGACATAGACTCCTCTGTCTTTTCTTCTTTTGTCAATGCTGTAAGTTAGGGTTCTTCCGCATTCCCCACATCTGATAATTCCCATGAACATATGGATGTTTTTGGTAGCTTTCTTTCTGTATCGACTTTGCATCACCGCTTTGGCTTTCTGATATATGTCCTCGGTAATGATTGCTTCGTGAGTCCCTTTTAAAACTATCCATTGTTCTTTAGGATTTAGTTTGAGATTTTTATTCTTGTATGAGATGGTAGAATGTCTGTTGCAGACAAGATTCCCTGTGTATTCTTCGTTCGATAATATGGATTGGATCGTCTTATACGACCATTCATAGGGATATTTATTTGTGTATGGTAAATTGTATTTCCCCGCCTCTTTATTGGTTAGACCTCTGGGTGTTAAGATATGATTCTCCTTAAGCCACCTAATAATCTTGTAGATCGTAAAACCGCCAATGTAAAGGCTATAAATCTCCTCAATCACTTTAGCATGTTTCTGTTCTAAAATAAGATGATTTTTGTTATGCGGATCCTTGATATAGCCATATGGAGCAGATGGGCCAGTAAATTCACCATTGATTGCTTTCGTCCTATATGCTGTTCTAATCTTTTGGCTTATATCTCTGGCATACCACTCGTTCATAATATTCCTAAATGGCATAAGGTCATTTTGTTGATGATATGTATCAACTTGATCATTAACTGCGATGAATCTGATATTGTTTATAGGAAAATAATGTTCAATATAATATCCTGTCGTCAAATAGTTTCTGCCTAGTCTTGATAGGTCCTTAACGATAATATTTTCTATAAGTTTATTGTCTATATCCTTAAGCAGTTGTTGGAAGGCCGGCCTTTCGAAATTAGTCCCAGAATGTCCGTCGTCCACATAATATCTTGTATTGAACAAATTCTGTTCGTTTGCATACCTATTCAGAAACTTTTTCTGAGTTTCAATACTGGAGCTTGAATCAACTCGCTCATTTTCTCTTGAAAGTCTGCAATATAATGCAGTAATATTACCTTGTTTCATTGTAATCACCTTACTTATCACAGACTAGAGAAGTCTATTATACTCCTAAATAAGGCGATTTTTTTATAATTCGTTTACTAGAGATTTCACTTAACATTGCTAACCAAATACAGCAGGTTGTACTGCTGTATTTAGTTGTATAGTATTGTTCTTCTCTAATCTGTTTGAATTTTGATTTGACTGTAATGCGTCTTTATTGTAGTGGTTCATTCCAATTTGCGTTTTCTAAATAATCTACCAATTGGCCTTGATAGGTATAGAAATCTGTAAATATCAAAAAACCATCTTCGCTATCATAAGTACCGTCAGGATAAAACATCATTATTGCCCACTCATCAACATTTCTTGCTTCAACAGTAATTAATATTCTGCCATAATCATCTGAAATGAAATATCTTATCCACCTGTCATCTGAAAAATGCTCGTCTCCCGGAAATACAGATTCATAAAAAGGTTTGATTTGTTCATATGATAATGGTAATGGATCTTTTGAAGTTGTGATTGGTACACAATCGCATTTATCTTCACTTAATTCAGTATTCCAATCGTTGTCTATCTTAAGTTGAGAAATACTAGTTTCATCAAAATCTTCCGAAGGAGACGAAATATAATTTTGCCCTGATAAGAAACAAACTTCATTTTCTGTGGAAAATTGTACAACTAACAAACTATACGTACTTATATTATTTCCTTCAAAATAGAGAAACAATCTTCTGTTATAATTATCTGATTCAATCAACTCAATTCTTGGATTTTCAATGATTTCAGTAACAAAGAATCCAAAGGTATCTGGAATTGAGTTTATTGCTACGCTATATAATTCCGGATACTCTCCTGTATATTCACTTGGTTCATTTGTACAACTTACTAGTAAAACAGATAAGAGTGTACATAGAATTAAACACATTTTCTTCATATTTTCCCCCTAAATACCAAATACGCCAATTAAGTAAAAAATAGAATAGAGTCCACTATTTGGTGTGTGTGGATATGGCCAATTAGAACCTGAAACTCCACAAAATAAGTCAGCACTTCTTTCCCAAGGTAACGAATAATAGATTGAACTATTTCCACTAAGCATTGAAGGAACGGCAAAGAATCCTATGAATTTTGGCACACCCACAATTCCCAATTGTATAAAGTGTCCCCATTCATGCCTTACTGTATCTCGTCCATATGGTGTATCCTTGGTGCTAATTGTGTCTAGAAACATTATTCCAACTGAAAATGACCTGTTTTTAATGAAGGATAAATCCGCTCTTATAACAAATTGACCTTTGTAAAACGATACCTTAGTAGAATTAATGACTTTTGATTCGTCCGAGTTAAATGGATTCCAACCGATTCGGCCCATATCTTTTCTAATGTCTTCATCCCAAATAGACATTACTGCAGCTGCTACATACCCACCAACACTTGTTGAAGCACATAAAATTATACCTGAGACAGCTAGCCAGAATAAGATTCCTAATTCTCCGCTAGGATCTAGATACATTACTGGAGTAATGTATCCAGGAGTATCTAATTAAGATCCTGCTATTTAATTGATAATATCTGATTTTCCAAACCGCCACGCTCCTGAATCATTGTCAACATTTCTACAACCTGCCTTTTTGTAAACGGTTTAATCCAGAGTTTTCGTGATTGTCCGTTTTTAAGACTAAAAACTATATATTGATAGATAGTTGGGTTTTGTGTGGCACCAGGAACTAACACTTTGTATTCTATAATATCCTTAATCTTAAGTATTATTTCACTATTCTGCATCGAAGATTTTTTAGGTGCAGATAGAAATTCATTTGTAAATTTAATTTTATATGACAAGTGTTTAAAAAAGAAATATAACATCATCCCAGCTATTGCAAACGATATTACGAACTGAACTATTTTGTTTTTCACGACTATTCCATCAAATATAGTGATAGGTTCGTTACGAATCAAGACAATAAATGAAAATATGAAGAATACCAGCGCAAAAGTTCCTAATATCAGGAGAACGAAGATATTCGTAATGCTTTTTGGTCTAATCAACATTTTATTTTCTTCCATTTGTTTTACCTCAATTAACCCAAGATAATCCTTCAGTGTCACCTGAAGCGAAGTACTCATACCATTCTACAAGGCCGTTATATAGGCCTTTTCCGACATTTCCGATAATTTGTCTTGAAACAATAGTGGCTCCTAACCCTCTCATCATAACACTAAAGGACATTTGAGCTGCATTTCCATTTGCGATTTTGGTCAGTCCAGATTTAAATATAGCGGACCAGCTGTTTCTGCCTGCGGTAATTCCTTGTATTTTCAATCCTTTTGTCAGCCCACCAAAAATTGCGCCAATTCCAGCTGAAACACCAGTATTGAGAAGAATCTCACCCCATGTTCTATCGTCTGAACCCGTCCATTTTTCAAGTCCCTGACTCGCGAAAGTGGAAAGGCCACCGCCTATTGCAAATCCGGCTGCAGGCCCTAAATATAGAGTAGATACAGCTCCAATTCCATAACCGATAAAAGAGCCAACATATGATTCCCATGTACCCTGCCATTCTCCTGTGATTGCCAATTTAATCACATCAGAAATCAATTGACCAACTACACCGGCAACACCACCGACTAAGAAAGCAATAGCGTCATCAAGCCCAAACCAATATCCGGTGCTATCTGTATGCATTACTGGATTATTTGCACAGTAAGCATACATGTTTGTCGATTGTAAGTCACCAATCTGGCCTAACAAACCATCGCTAT
>CAZLAQ010000046.1:0-5226 GCA_964557695.1 uncultured Candidatus Izemoplasmatales bacterium
TCTTTAGAATTGTGCTTGTTGTTTCTTCCTATAATCTGTTCAGTTTTCAAAGACCTATGGCGTGCTTTTCCACGCGCTTTTATATTGTATCATACGCGATTTTCAAAGTCAACTATTATTTACCGCAAACAATGCAATTTGACCCAAACAGAAGAAAAAATGAATTTAAGCCAGATTTAGCCATAAAAAAAGGTTGGGAGCGTTGTTCCCAACCCCTTAAAACGGCTAGTTTATACCGAATAATCTCAGGATATCATTGTATGTTACAAAGATCAAAAGTCCAATCAAAAGAAAGAAGACGATAGTGTGGAGAAAATTCTCAACTTTTTGGTTTGGTTTTTTCTTGGTAATGGCTTCATATCCGATGAAGACGATTCTGCCGCCATCAAGTGCAGGGATCGGTAAAAGGTTGATGATTCCTAGGTTGACACTCAGGAATCCTATCCAGTTGAGAAGGGTTAGAAAGCCGCCGCTTGCAGCATTTGTTGTCAGTGTGAAAATACCGACAAACCCAGAAAGATCAGAGACTCCTACCTGATTACTGGTAAAGAGCAACCCGAGTGTTTTATAAATCGATGTCGATGAATTCAGGAAACTCTGTCCGGCTCCTGAAAGCGATCCGCCAAGGCTGAATTTATTCGATCCGACAATGCCGATCTTGGAAGAAAAAAGTGAGTACCCTTGCGAGGACAACACGTCCTCGCCATATGCGGCAAATTCATAAGTGTATTCAGTTCCATTTCTTTCATAAACCAGAACTGTCGGGGCATCATCAGTAGAGCCTGCAGTGTAGCTTTGTTGAAACTCAATCAAATCGTTCCAGGTGACAAAGGAAACATCGTCGATTTTTTTTATTATGTCTCCGGTACGAAGATCAGTGTATTTTTCATTATTAGGCGCGATATAAACACTTAAGGTATCGCTTCCCGGAATGCTGGAAAAATTAAGGCTGATGAAATAGTATTGGGGCGCAATCGGATCAAGCGTGACCAGTTCGCCATCTCTTTCTACAACCAAGACATACGTTTCATGATCAAGATATTTACCTAGTTCAGTAGAAACTGAAGGATTGCCATCATCTTCCGACCACGATAAAACATCTACGCCGTTAATCGAAATGATCTTATCTCCAGGTTGCAGGATGTTTTCTGCAGGAGAATCAATTCCGACTTGCGATATGACTGTGCTGCTTTGGTCGGCAACTCCGCCGATCAGAAACATCAAAAAGAAAACAAAGATTGCGAGCAAGAAGTTCATCATCGGACCGGCAAAAGCAACAAGAAATCTTTGCCACTTGGTTTTCGATCCGAAATTTCTGTCAAAAGGTGCTATCTGCATGACTTTTTTATCAAACACATAGAAAGCATCACGTTTGACAAAATACTCATTGATATAAAGTTTTCTGCCTTCTTTTCCCTGTAAATCATGGTCTTGAACCGTGATTTCCGGAAAATCCTGATAGTCAAGATGGTTTGGATTCAAAACGATTCTGGTTATTTCATTGTCCTGATCTAGTCCAATCCGGATCTTTTGACCGACTTTTAAGAGTTCTGATTCGATCTCTTCTCCAGCCATGGAAACGAATCCGCCAAAGGGAATAGCGCGAATCGTGAATGTCGTTTCGCCTTTTTTGCGGCTCCAGATTTTCGGACCCATACCAAAAGCAAACTCATGACAAAGAATACCCGCTTTTTTGGCGAAGATGAAATGTCCGAGTTCATGGATGCAAATTACGATGCTTAGCACCACTAAAAACAGTAATACTTGTAAGATAATCATAGATTTGCTCCTAACTAGTAATCATATTTCTGATAAAGCTTTTTTTTAACTATTTTATCAATTAACAATAAATCTTCAAGTGTCGGATTAATTACGGGTTCATAGTTTTTAAGACTCTCAATAATTATCGTTTCAATTTCAAGAAAAGCTATTTTTCCTCTTAAAAACAAGTCGACAGCCGCTTCATTTGCCGCATTGAGCACACAAGGCAATGACCCGCCCGACTTGAACGCTGCAACAGTCGTTATAAGCAATGGGTATCTTTCATTATCAACCCGGGAAAAATGCAGATTATTCAGTTTGGCAATGTCAAGAACCTGAGCCACGTTTTTTGTTCTTTCGGGATAATATAGGGCATAACTGATTGGCAGTCTCATGTCATGACTGGACATTTGCATGATTATTGAATTGTCCACAAATTCGACCATGGCATGCACAAGACTTTCTTTGTGCATTACAGGTTCGATCTTGTCAATGGCAATATCGAACAGATGACAGGCTTCAATCATCTCAAAACCTTTGTTCATCATTGTCGCCGAATCAATCGTGATCTTTGGACCCATCTGCCAGTTTGGATGTTTCAAGGCGTCTTTTGCGGTCACGGATTCCAGACTTTCTCGGGAATAATCCCTGAAAGCTCCTCCGCTTGCGGTGATATACAACTTCTTGATTTTGGCAGGATCTTCATGATCAAGACATTGCCATAAACCCGAATGTTCCGAATCTATCGGATATAACTTTACCTTGAATTCTTCAAGCAATCTTTTGACGAGCACTCCGCCTACCACAAGTGTTTCTTTATTTGCCAAGGCGATATTTCGTTTGCATTTTATCGCTTCGATAGTGGGCTTGAGACCGGCGATGCCGACCAAAGCGTTTACCAAAAGACCGTTATGATCTAACTCATCATATGTAGCTGCCTTAACAAGGCCTTCATTTCCGGAAACAAATTTGATTTCGGGAAATTCTTTTGCCAATATCGAAGCATCTTCCACCGACCCTACAGAAACAAGTAACGGATGGAATTGTTTGATCTGTGTTGTCAAAACTTCAATGTTTTGGTTGCATGCAAGGGTGATGATGCGAAAATTGTCCGGATCGTTTTGGATAATTTCCAAGGTCTGAACGCCGATCGACCCGGTGGAACCGAGCAAATAGATATTTTTCATCCTAAAGCACCAAAACGGAGAAGCCGATGGAAAGGATTTTGATGATGATCAAAAGATTCAATCCGACAAAAATCCAGGAATCAAAGCGGTCCATTACACCGCCATGTCCGGGAAATAGGTTGGAAAAGTCTTTGATGTTATGGTTTCTTTTGAATTTGGATGCGACCAAATCGCCAAACTGACCGACAATCGATAGGAAAAACGACAGCAGGAAGACAAGCAGGAAATGCATCTGGAATAAACCCATCAACACGGCGAACAATCCGGCTAATACACCTCCGAACACCAGTCCGGCAATAGCGCCCTCGACGCTTTTCTTGGGACTGATTGCTTCACATAGTCGCTTTTTGCCAAAGCGGACACCAAAAATGTAGGCGAAGGTGTCAGTAAGTATTGCCACAAGCAAAACGTAAATAATCAAGTAGAGCCCAACGTGGCGCAAGTAAGCCAGAGCGGCAAAGCCCGAGGCAATGTATAAGATAGTCAGCAACGCCTGGCCAATGTCTGTTGTATCAAAGTCTTTTTCCAAAACAAACATTGTGAAATAAAAGATGAGTATTAATGCAAGATATAGTATCACAATTGCCAGTCTTACAATGCCCAACAGGGCAAAGTACAACAAAGCATATGTTAGCACTGTGAAAATAATCGTCGCAATATCAATGATTTTGGGAACTTTCTTATTTGAAGACAGCATCTTCCGGAATTCATACGCTGCAAGCATCACCAACAATCCACAAAATCCGAAGAAGATGTAGAAATGGTTCCCAAAGATCAGAACCGGGATAAAGATGAGTGCCAAAATGACGCCTGTAATGATTCTTTGTTTCATTTTCTCATCCTTTCAGGCCGCCATACCGTCTTTCACGCTTTTGAAAGGCTTTTATGGCTTTCGTAAGTTCTTTTTTGGAAAAACTAGGCCAATAGACTTTGCAGAAGTACAGTTCGGCGTATGCCGCTTGCCAAAGCATGAAATTGCTCAGGCGGACCTCGCCGCTCGGTCTTATCAGCAAGTCAAGTGGGGGTAAATCTTTCGTATACAAGTATTGATCGACGTCTTTATCGGTGATGTCTTCAGTCTTCAGCTCTTTGTTTTCAACTTTCAAGGCAATCTGTTTTATCGCCTGAACCAGCTCTTCTTTCGAACCGTAGTCAAAACAGATATTTAAAATCAAGCCTTTACGTTTCGCTGTATTTTTTGTAATTCTTGCCAAAATTTCCATATTTTCGTCAGACATTCTGGTTTTTCTTCCGGAGAATGTCACTTTGATATCGAACTTCTCAAAATCGTCCTTGAACCGCTTCTCAAATTCACTGGGTAGTTTCATCAAAAAATCGACTTCTTGTTGTGGACGGCTCCAATTTTCGGTAGAAAATGCAAACAAGCTCAAAGCTTTGATTCCCAGATTTGACGCCTCGATGGCAACACGTCTGATGTTTTCGACGCCGGCCTGGTGTCCCATGGTTCTGGGCAGTCCACGCTTTTTTGCCCATCTACCGTTTCCATCCAGTATAATCGCAATATGTTTGAGAATTGTGATGGTTTTATCTTTTGAAATAAGGGCCATGACCTCACCTCTTTCATCACAACAATTATACACTATTTTTTTGATTATTTCTAATCATTTGTCGAGTCAAGAAAAAAATAAGACTATTTCTAGTCTTATATGTGCATTATATCAGTTTCTTTTTCATGGAAGATCTGATCGATCTTTTCGACGAACCTGTCGGTCAGTTTTTGGACTTCATCTTCGTAATAATGCAAGTCGTCTTCGGTAATGGCTTTGTCTTTCTCCATTTTCTTGAAATTGGAGATGGCATCACGTCTGATGTTTCGCATCGCAACTTTGTTTTCCTCAGCCATTTTATGAATCGCTTTGACAGCTTCTTTTCTGTTTTCTTCTGTTAGCGGAGGCAAAGCGATTCTGATGCCGATGCCATCATTGGAGGGAGTAACCCCAAGGTTGGCAGCGAAAATTGCCCGCTCGATTTTAGAAAGCAAGGATTTGTCATAAGGTTTGATATAGATCTGTGTGGCCTCCGGGACTTGGACCGAGGAGACCTGATTGATAGGAGTTATCACTCCATAGTAATCGATTGTTACTCTTTCCAGCATTTTCGGATTAGCTCTTCCGCTTCTTATGGTTGAAAATTCCTTGTGAAGAGCGACAAGCGAATGTTCCATTCTTTCTTCAGATTCCATTAAAATTGTTTCTGGCATAAAATTCACTCCTTATTTGATTTTATCATTGTTCCGATATCTTCGCCTAAAATAGCT
>CAZLAQ010000047.1:0-4985 GCA_964557695.1 uncultured Candidatus Izemoplasmatales bacterium
CGAACTCTACAGAATCCAACCATTACGGAATTCAAGATGATACTTTAGATGCTAAAATTATGTTAGCTCGTCAATCCGACGATCAAGCTGTCAGAAAAGCTCTATACAAAGAATGCTTAGATATAATTCTTAGCTGGGCTGTTGAAGTTCCAACTTACCAACGTCAAAATATTATCGCTTTCTCAACTGAACGCGTAAATATGGACACTGTAACTCCTGGAATCACAACTTATTATGGATGGTTAGCTGAAGTAGAAAATATTGAAATGAACTAATATTTTCTTCAAATTTTAAAGATTTTAAAATAAACCAACCCGACTTTAGTTGATGTTGACTGGGGTCGGGTTGTTTATTCGGTTTACTATATAGACAATAAGGATGATAAGATGAGACAGTATATTATAAGACGACTTTTAATCAGCATTATCATTATTTTTGGCGTTTCAGTCATACTGTATGCTATTATTCGTGCAATGCCTGTCAATTATATTGACAGTGTAATGAGAGGAAACCCGCTTATTACTCCGGTACGAATATTTGAAATGAAAGAGCTATATGGTTTGAATGATGGGATTATTGAAGGATATTTCAAGTGGCTTTCTGAAGCTATTCAAGGTAATTTTGGTAATTCATTTATCTCGGGACAGCCTGTAATCGACGACATCTCCTCAAAAATGTGGGTTTCATTCTGGCTATCATTTATCTCTTTGATTTTTCAGCTTTTAATCGCCGTTCCACTGGGAATCATTGCGGCGACAAAACAGTATTCTAAATCTGATTATGCTATCACAGTAGTCGCTTTGGTCGGAATATCAATGCCCGGCTTCTTTTTCGCGATTATTCTTCAACAAGTATTTGCTATGGGACTTGGCTGGTTGCCACTTCAGGGTATGATTGATGCCAGAAATCACCAGTTTATGACCCAAATTCAACAATATGTGGATTATCTAGTCCACTTTATTATGCCAATTACGGTTTTGACGATGATCAGCATCGGCGGACTTATGCGTTATACTCGCACAAATATGCTTGAGGTTCTAAATTCGGACTATATTCGTACGGCAAGAGCAAAAGGATTAAGTGAAAAAACCGTTATTTATAAACATGCTTTTAGAAATACTTTGATTCCGATTGTAACTATTCTTGGCGGAACCTTGCCTTCATTGTTTGCGGGAGCTATGATTACCGAGAGTGTATTTGCAATCCAAGGATTGGGAAGAGCAGGTTTGACTGCGATTAGGCAAGGAGATATTCCTTACATAATGGCATTTAACACCTTCCTTGCTATTTTGACTTTGCTTGGAACATTGATTGCTGACATAACGTATGCGGTTGTTGACCCGCGCGTTAGATTGTCGTAGGAAGGAGGATCATCATGAGCGCAAATAGTAAAGAACTAAAACTAAAAAAACACGAGATACTCCCACCACAAATAGATGAGGATGTTTCAAGTCTTTCAGCTGATAAAATTGTGACACCTGGGCAGTTGGTTCTCAAGCGATTCTTAAGGAACAAATTATCGCTCGTAGGAATTGGTATTTTGGTCTTCATGTTCATATTCGCTTTCTTGGGGCCAGTAATTACTGATTATTCATATTCTCAAGTATTCAAGTATGATGAATTAAGTTTAATTAAAATGTATGAACCGCCTTCTGCAGACCATTGGATGGGTACCGACGGAAATGGCATGGATGTCATGACACGCTTGATGTATGGAGGAAGAATTTCTCTGACTATCGGGTTTGTTGTTGTTTTTGTAGAAATTTTCATTGGTGTTATTTTAGGAGGTATCGCAGGATTTTATGGGCGATTCCTTGATGGATTGATCATGAGGTTGGTTGATATTTTCAACTGTATTCCATTCTTGCCCATTATGTTGATTGTCGGGGCAATTGTAAATGAATTGGATATTGACAAATCAAAAAATATATACATACTTATGCTGGTGATGGGAATTCTTGGCTGGCCTGGAATTGCGAGAATTGTCCGAGGACAGATTTTATCACTTCGTGAACAAGAATTCATGGTAGCTACTGAAGCAACCGGCCTGAAACCAAGCAGAAGAATTTTCAAACATTTGGTTCCGAACGTAATTCCACAATTGATTGTTATTGCTACTTTGGGACTTGGTGGTATCATTTTGACAGAAGCCGCGCTTTCATTTTTGGGATTCGGCGTCCGTCAACCAGTTCCGAGTTGGGGCAATATGATCAACGCCGTAAATCAATCATACATTTTGAAAGCATTCCCTTGGACATGGATACCTGCGGGATTCTTGATTTTGCTCACAGTTTTGGCATTCAATTTTGTCGGGGACGGGTTGCGCGATGCGTTTGACCCGAAAATGAAGAGGTGATATGATGGAAAAAGCACGGTATAAAGAATTAAAAAAATTAGCTTTTCAACAATTAAAAATAGCTGGTAAGTATAGCAATCAACAAATCAATAAATACGAAAAACTTGTGAAACGGAGAACTATTCCGGAAGAAGAATATCTTACTCAGTTCCATGATGACAATAACATTATGGAAATTGAAAATCTACGCACACATTTCTTTACTGATATGGGTGTTGTAAAAGCTGTCGACGGAATATCATTTGAAGTACCTAAAAAAACGACAGTTGGAGTTGTTGGCGAATCCGGATGCGGAAAGAGCGTAACTTCTCTGTCCATTATGCGTTTGGTTCCTAGACCAACCGGTCAAGTTGTTGAAGGCGAGATCCGCTTCAAATATGACGGGCAATCAATCAATTTGGGCACAGCCCCATTATCAATGATGAGAAAAATCAGAGGCAACGATATCTCAATGATTTTTCAGGAGCCAATGACATCTATGAATCCTGTTTTTACAACCGGATATCAAATTGATGAAGTTCTCTTTAATCATTTTCCAAAAAAAAGCAAGGCAGAAATCAAAGCTAAAACAATCGAAATGTTGACAACCGTTGGCATCTCGAGGCCCCAAGGTATCTACAAAGCATATCCTCATGAACTTTCTGGCGGTATGAGACAAAGAGCTATGATTGCCATGGCACTTGCCTGTGATCCTCAACTTATCATCGCCGATGAACCAACTACAGCTTTGGATGTTACAATTCAAGCTCAGATTCTTGATATTTTACGCGGGCTCAAAGATAAGATCGACGCATCTATTCTCTTGATTACTCATGACTTGGGCGTAATTGCCGAAATGGCTGATTATGTCGTTGTTATGTATGCCGGAAGAATCATTGAAAAAGGTACTGCGAGAGAGATTTATAAAGATCCAAGACACCCATACACTGTTGGTTTGATCAAATCAAGACCGAATAATTTGGACAAAGATGAAAAGTTATACTCAATTCCCGGGCAAGTACCGAATCCTGTGAATATGCCTGATTACTGTTACTTCAAAGATCGTTGCAATCGAGCTGGGAAAAAATGTTCAGGCGCGTATCCTGGTTCTGTCAAATTATCGCCGACTCATTTTGCTGCTTGTTATTATGCAGATGGGAGTGAAAAATAATGGCTGAGAAAAAAGACATAATTGTTGTCAGAGATTTATATAAATATTTTCCCATCCGCGCTGGTGTATTTCAAAGAGTTGTTGGTCATGTACGTGCCGTTGACGGTGTCAGTTTCACCATAAAAGAAGGCGAGACGATGGGTCTTGTCGGCGAATCCGGATGCGGTAAAACAACCATTGGTAGAACAATTTTACGCTTACATGTTGCTACCAAAGGCGAGGTTTATTACAATGGTATCAATATATTTAAAATGAGAAAACGTGATCTTCGCAAACTACGCCCGGAAATCCAATTGATTTTCCAAGATCCATACTCATCGTTATCTCCGAGAATGCCAGTTGGTGAGATAATTGGCGAAGCAGTAAGAGAACATCACATCGTTCCCCCGTCAGAGTACCGCGACTACATCATGAAAGTCATGTCCGATTGTGGATTACAACCACATCACATCGATCGTTACCCACATGAGTTTTCCGGAGGCCAGAGACAAAGAATCTGTATCGCCAGAGCATTGGCGCTAAAACCGAAATTTATCGTTTGTGATGAACCGGTTTCAGCTCTTGACGTTTCAATCCAGGCACAAATCATCAACTTATTAAAAGGATTACAAGCTGACTATGGATTCACCTATCTTTTCATCTCTCATGACCTATCAGTCGTCGAATACATTTCTGACAAAGTCGGAGTCATGTATCTGGGAGATCTAGTTGAATATGGTCCAAGGGACACGATTTTTAGCAACCCGCTGCATCCATATACAAATGCATTGTTTAGCGCGGTTCCTGTGCCCGATCCAGACTATAAGCCAAACAAGATAATACTTCAAGGCTCAATTCCCAGTCCGGCAAATCCTCCAAAAGGATGCAAATTTCATACTAGGTGTCCGAAAGTAATGCCGAT
This sequence comes from uncultured Candidatus Izemoplasmatales bacterium, assembly GCA_964557695.1. Lineage (GTDB taxonomy): Bacteria > Bacillota_I > Bacilli_A > Izemoplasmatales > Hujiaoplasmataceae > JAAYZB01. Next base: position 4,408 of record CAZLAQ010000047.1, read on the forward strand.
TTGTTCGAAAGATGTGCCTGCTCATATGGAAATTGAACCCGGGCATTTTGTGAATTGTCACCTTTATGATGTTAACCTTGAAGAAAAATTGAAAGTTTTCCAAACTGAAGTTCAAGACGGCTTAAATGAACGAAGCAAGCAAAAGGACAGATTAAATAGGAGTTGATCCAAATGAGTACAAAAGTCGGAAAAGCGAAACTCGATGATGACGGAAGAACTATCGTCAGTATGGATTTCGAAGCAATTGCGACTTATAAACATCCAAGAAAAAAACCGGTAAGCTATTACCGAGAAAAACAAGACCAACTTTCTAAGATTGATATTACCCCTAAAGAAAGATGGGCAATGATAAAAGCTGTATATATATATGTCATTCCCTTTGCGCTTGTATTTTTTGGTGTCCTCGCATTAGGTATGTTCCTGTTATTGAAATACTGGACAAGATAAAAAGAATAAGTCAAGGATTGATTCCTTGACTTCAGAGTGTAGACAAAACGACCTTAGTTGAGTAAACTGAAGGTCGTTTTTTGGTATTTTGGCCACTTTTTGATTAAATATCGAATAAACAAGGATAATGA
>CAZLAQ010000048.1:0-4620 GCA_964557695.1 uncultured Candidatus Izemoplasmatales bacterium
CTGTATTGAATCACACACAGTTTTTTTGTGTGTCCACAATACAGGGTACATTTTAAATTCGCTTGACGATTTATATTAGTTTGATATTGCTCTTCTTTTGAATTTCTTGCCTTTCTTCTCGACATAGTTTTCCATAGAGAATTTGACCGAATCACGAATCGATTCATCGATGCTTCTCACAGTAAATCCCAGTTCCGTTCTTGCTTTCTCATTAGAAAAAGAGTAGTTTGAATTCAGGACCACAATCGAGTAATGTGTGAATAGAGGTTTTTGCTTGATGATTTTGTAGTATAGTTCCGCAAAATAACTCGTAGCCAAAATAAACCAGTAAGATAATTTTGTTTTGATTTTCTTTCTTCCGGTCTCCACCGCAATCTTATCAAGCAGTTCTTTTACTGTGATTTCGTTGCCTGACAAAATATAGGTCTCATTGTCTCTGCCTTTTTCTCCAGCCAGTCTAATGCCTTTTGCGACATCTCTAACATCGACAAAATTGTATCCTCCGCGCAGATATGCGGTTAATCTTCCCATCAAAAAATCGATAAACATCTGACTGACATTGGAAAGTTGATAGTCATAAGGCCCGATAACTCCCGATGGATGAACGACGACAACTTCCAAATCTGTCTCTTGTTGGCTCAGGACATAATCGGTCGCAATCGCTTTACTTTTGCCGTAAAGTCCTCTAACAGTATCGGGATCGAATTCATCCACTTCAATCATTGTGTAGCCTTTTTTTAACTCTGGTATGGCATGGACACTTGATGTATATACCAAACGCCTGATCTTGTTTTCAACGCATGCATTGACAACATTCTTTGTTCCTTCGACGTTGACTCTCATCAATTTTTTCTTTTTACCCGAGCCGATTTCAACCATGCCCGCCAAATGATAAACGATATCATAGTCTTTGATCGTTTCAATTAAGAAATCATAATCGAGAATGTCGCCAATAACTATCGATGAGTATGGTTCAATCATCGCATAGTTGTCTTTTGGCAAGACAAGGGAAGTCACTTCGTAGTTTTTTTCATGCAATTCTCTGACAAGAACATTACCAATGTGTCCGGTAGCGCCTGTGACGAAACACTTCATTGATAACCCCTCCTTGATTCTATTATACCACCAATACTTAAAAAGTAAACGATTGTTTATTATTAAAATACTTATAGTTGGCTTGGTTTATTTATTGTTAATGGATATAAAAACCAATCAAGTTTTACCTTGATTGGTAATATTTTTGACAAGTCGGTTACAGTTCGATGCACTCCAAATCGAAAGCATCGCCTACGCCTATGCAAGTAACGGCACCTCCATATGTGTTGACGCCGTATTTCAAAGGTTTAGATAGTCGAATTGCTTCTTCTAGACCTTTATCGGCAATCATCAAACCATATTTTATGGTCGAATTGTTGAGTGCGATTGTGGATGTTCTCGGAACCGCTCCGGGCATATTGGCAACCGAGTAATGGATGATTCCGTTTACTTCATATATCGGATTATCATGATAAGTGACTTTGCTGACTTCGGTTGATCCACCTTGATCAATGGCAACGTCGACAATAACACTTCCGGGATTCATATCTTTATAAAAAGATTTCTTGATTAATTTTGGTGCTTTTGCCCCCGGTAATAAAACCCCGCTAATTATCAAGTCTGATTTTATGCAAGCCATTTCGATATTGTGGCTATTGCTGAAAAGCGTTGTAATCTTGCTTCCGTAGATATCATCCAAATAGGTGAGTTTCTTCATGTTAACATCAAGGATGGTTACATTGGCATTCAAGCCGACTGCCATTTTAAGCGCATTTTCGCCAACTACTCCAGCTCCGATAATACATACATTCGCACGGCTAACTCCAGGCACTCCTGATAATAAGATGCCAGATCCACCGAATGGTTTTTCTAAGTATTTGGCCCCTTCGATAACGCTAAGACGTCCGGCGACTTCGCTCATCGGTTTCAAACAAGGAAGCGTTCCGTCTTCTAAAACTATCGTTTCATACGCTACCCCTTTGACTTTTTGGTCCAACAAAGCCATTGTAAGTGGTTCATTCGCAGCCAAATGCAGATACGTATAAAGAATTAGATCTGGTCGGAAATACATATACTCACTTTCAAGCGGTTCTTTGACTTTGACAATCATTTCCGACTTTTTCCATACGGAAGCAGCGTCTTCGATGATTGTTGCGCCAGCATCGATGTAATCCTGATCAGAAAATCCAGAATTGATGCCGGCTCCTTTTTCGATAAACACTTGATGCTGGTGGTTCACATACTCTTTCACACTACTGGGTGTCAAACCGACACGATATTCGTACTTCTTGATTTCCTTGACACAACCTATTTTCATTCTTTTCACCTCGCGATAATATTTTATCACAGGAATACGCGATTGCATAACAAATCTTTCTCAAATAATGAAAATATTTCCATTAAAAAAGATGTCTACGAAAAAGACATCTTTTACATCAAATATTTTTTTAGCAAGCTAACAAATAAATCTTCCTGGCATCATCCAAAGACAGTATTTTGTAGGACCCGAAGAATTGTCCGCGATTGATTTCCAAGGTTTTCAGAAGTTTGTCTATATCTTCTTTTTTCGCACCAAGCTGTGCGAAAGTTATCGGCATTTCAAGCTCCTTGTAAAAATTTTCTAAAGCTTTAATGCCTTCTATGGCAACGCTTCTTGGATCTTGAGGATTATCTTTCACACCAAAAACATTTACTGCCAAACGGCGATATCTTTGCACGTCGACATCGACGGTATACTTCATGAATGCGGGATACATGACAGCTAGTCCCGCGCCATGGGCGACATCATAGAGAGCGCTAAGTTCGTGTTCTAAAAAATGAGTTGCCCAGTCATCTTCTTTTCCAACACCAAGAATTCCGTTATGGGCGATTGTTCCCGCCCAGCAAATCGTAGCCCTGGCTTCATAATTCAAGTTATCTTTGATAATCACTCTTGCGGCTTCGATAATCGATAAAAGCACTGCTTCAGACATTTTATCAGTTAATTCCACATCTTTGGTTCTGGTGAAATAGCGTTCAAAAATATGCCCCATCATATCAACGATTCCCGCGCTCATTTGATACATTGGCAGAGTATAAGTTAGTTCGGGATTGATGATTGCGAACGCAGGCCGATAAAATTGGCTCACAATGCCTCTTTTCAACATGCCGTTCTCATTGGTGATGACGCTACTAAGCGACCCTTCAGATCCGGCAGCGGGGATAGTCAAAATCACTCCGATTGGCAAACCAGCTTCGATTTTTGCCAAGTTTTCATAAAAATCCCAAAAATCTCCGTCATATTTCGCTCCCACCGCAATCGCCTTGGCAGAGTCGATAGCTGAACCCCCGCCTACTGCCAGAACAAAATCGGCTTTATTTTCCTTACATAGTTTTATACCTTCATAAACCAGGCTACTTCTTGGGTTCGGTCTTGCTCCGCCTAACTCAAAAAAAGCGATACCATTCTGGTTCAATATTTTTTTAACGCGATCAAGCAATCCGCTTCTTATGACAGAACCGCCTCCATAATGGATAAACACATTTTTAGCATGATGTTGTTTCAACAGTTTGCCAACTTCTTTCTCTGTGTCTTTGCCAAACACAAATTGAGTCGGGCTGTGAAAATGAAAATTGTTCATAAAATCACCTTCCTTATTCTACAAAATATTATATCATATAATCTAGGTCGGTATCGAAAAGATGCATGTTCAAAGCAGAAAATAAATGTTATAATAAATTAAGCTAAGCCCAATTTGGAGGTCAAAATGAAGAATCTTGAATGGATAAAAACCAGCCTCATCGCCCATCGGGGCTTACATAGTTTGGACAAGACCATACCGGAAAATTCGCTTTCAGCTTTTTCTAAGGCAATCGAAAAAGGGTATGGTATCGAAATGGATATCAATGTCTTGAAGGACGGAACCGTAGTCGTTTTTCATGACAAAGATTTAAACCGGATGTGTCGGGATCAAAGAAAATTAAAAGATGTAGAATATGACGATATCAAAGATTTGAAACTTTTAGACACAAAGGAAAAAATCCCGATTCTAAAAGATGCCTTGTCTTTGATAAAAGGACAGGTTCCGCTTTTGATAGAATTCAAGCATCATGGTGATTCCCTTTTGCTTTGCGAATCTTTCATAAAACTCATCCGAGATTACAAAGGTTTGTGGGCAATGCATTCTTTCCATCCGAAAATTCTTATCTGGTTCAAAAAAAACCATCCGGAAGTGATTCGGGGACAAATCTCGGAATATTTCAAATCCGAAACTGATTTGAGCAAGCTAACCAAATACTTGTTAAAAACATTATCGCTAAACTTTCTCACAAAACCCGATTTCATCAATTATGGGTTGAAAGACATGCCAAATCGTTATGTGAACAGGGCAATGAGAAAAGGGCTCGTTGTGATCGGGTATGCAGCCCAAACCCAGCAAGAACTCGACTTTGTCAAAGCACACTATCATAACGCCGTATTTGAATATTTTGAACCAAAAAGGCAGACCGGTTGAGTGAATAAGAAAAAGATGTTAATAAACACATAGTTTTTTTAAAATGTACCCTGTATAATGGACACTTAAAAAAAGTGTATCCTTTACGGGG
>CAZLAQ010000049.1:0-4576 GCA_964557695.1 uncultured Candidatus Izemoplasmatales bacterium
AAGTGATTGCATATGTTCCATTAGTTTCGTAGATAACCTTGTCATCAATCAAAGTGTCTTGTCAGTCGCAAGTTTATCATGAAAACAAGCTAATCCACGCAAGTTGCTCTATATGACATTATCAAGTTGCTCTATATGACATTCGCATGTTTATTTCTTGGTTATCCTCTTTCACATCTATTGTATATCAAGTTCCACTGAAATAAAGCGCTCTAATAGTATTTTCATTTAATATTCTCTAATCGATCAATTTATTAAAAAACCTGGAATTTTGAAAATCTCAGGTTTTTTTGAGTTATCTTCTTGAACATGTAATACAGGTAATTCATGCAAATGTGCTGCAATATGTTTCCACACACTAGCTGCGTGGAAACTATCATGTTGCTTTCGAAAAATCTGTTGAATATACCACAGTAACATATAAAAAGGTCAAAAATATGTTCCCTAACTCTAGGTTAAAGGCCTTATCCTGGAAAGAGGGAACATATAAAACCAATATGTTTCCCCACTCCAACTGCGTCGAGTTGTTCAAAGTGCTATACAAAAGTACCTCGACTTCTCCGAAGTAACGTGTTTTCAAACAACTAAGCCATATTATCAAACATTAAAGAGTACCACTTACTCGATATATGTATACTTGATTAATTTGAAATAAAGATAATATATTTGGAATATTTTATTTAAAGAATATATCGTTCAACTTTTCTTTTATATGTGAATTTGTACATAAATTTATTAGTTGTTTTCTGTGTTTCTTCTTCATAAAGAAAACAATTTTTTTTGAAGCATCATTATTAGTTAAAACGAACATTTTTGCATAAAGCCCATCAGTTTGAGAAGCTTCAACCACTTCATTCCAGTTCATTTTAGTAATAGATTTACCAAAACTCCTAACATCAATGAGTTCACTTGTAATTAATAATCTTTGATACGATTTAGTCAAGAAGAAGATAAGTAAAAACGTACAATATGCAGCTATAACGCCAGATAAATACCCAGATAGGTTGAACATATCTGAATTTCTTGGATCAACTATAGTATAGACATAAGTTAGTGCTGGAAATATAATTAAAAAAGTTATTATAACCCTTATATATATATATAAGCGAAATATGCGAATTTCCTTCATTCAAATCACCTCATATTTCTTTTTAGTGTTTCAAAAATAACTTTAATCTGAGTGACTAAATTATACATGTAATCACGATTATATAATTTCTTTGAATCCAGAACAAATAGGTGTGAGTACGCTAAATAGCCATGACCTTCAAGGTTAATTGGAAATGAAAAACCAAATCCAAAATTCAATTGAATCCCTAAAATACCTCTACTGTCTTTCAAAACATCAGCCCCAGCACTAGCAAAACCAACTCCGCCACTAAATCCATAAACACCATTAATACCATTTAAGTCATATATTGTTTTTCTCCAAGAAAAAAATGCAGACCAAGTTATGCTTAACCCAGCGGCTGGCAAAGATAATCCAGCAGCAACTGTTATCAAAATTCCACAGTTCCCTTTGCTATCACTGACAAAATATACTGAAATTGAAGTACAAGAGGCTATCCCTCTGAAAGTGTCTTGTCATTACTAAGTTTATCGCGTTTTTTAACAGAAAAATAGTGTGTTTCACTCTCTTACCATACCAAGTTTACTGTTTTTGCACTAGAAGCTTACAGCTTTAAGCACAATCGTCATAAAATACATTTCTTCTCTTGACAAGATTTTTTAGTTATGGATTACTAAATGTTTTATAGGTTTCATTTTACCTAGAATTAGATTTTTTTTCTGCTATTTTTATAAATTTGTATAAATCATATAACAGAATTAAAAGATAAATTCCAACACCAATTCCAACAAAACCAGTAATTACTGGATATCCTGACTGAACATTTACTGCTATTAATACCATAGTTAGTAGCATGAATGCTCCTGAAACTACTAATAAAGGAAGAAGTAAGCGTAGCTTCCTTTTCACAAATGTTGTTTCTTCCTCAGTTAAATATTCATTTTGTTTATCTTCCAGTACTACATCATCTGATAATTTATCTTTCTCCATATTTCATTACACTCCTCATATATTTTTTTATTGTTTTGTCATTGCTAAGTTTATCTTGGGTTACAACTCGTGAGTTTTTTATGGATTTGTAAGTTGAATCCTTAAGGCTTATTTATATTAGTATCGATTATAAAAAAATCTTTAATGATATGCAAGTGTGTTTCTGCAAGATCAATGTTATTTATTTCTTCTTTTGAGAAAAATTTAATCTCTCTTGATTCTGAACTACAAACCAATTCTGGTAAATACTCCAGTTCAGTTTCATATACCACAGTAATAACACGCAATACATTGCCATCAGGATAACTAGCTATTCTTGATGGATCATCATAAATTTTAAATAAAACTAGGTCATCTTCAGAAATATTTAACCTTGTTTCTTCAAAAGTTTCTCGAATGGCACAGGTTGCTAACCTTTCTTCAATTTTTAACCCACCACCGATGATTGCCCATCTATTGCTGTCACATGTCTTGTCAGTCGCAAGTTTATCATGAAAATAAGCCAATCCACGCAAGTTGCTCTATATGACATTTTCAAGTTGCTCATATGACGCGAAGCGTATCACACCATGCGAGATAATCCTGAAGGATTTCATCATCGTTAATTGTATGATTGATTTCTACGATACGATCATAAATATCGAGATCCGTAACTAGGATGGGAATCTTCCTATTGATAGTTGAACCGAGTAAGCCGCTCGCCTTCAATTCGTCTATAAGACGAGTGAACAAGTCGATGAATGGCTGGTGATCTATTAGAGATAAATCGAAATTTCCTTCTGGCATTGTATTTTCAAGCCAAAGGATAAACTGATTCTTCTCTGTTTCATTTTTCCACAAAGGTTCAGGATGTTGATTCCAGCAGGCATAATTCCATCGTTCTTCGCTTTGCAGGTCACTGTTTTCAGTTGTTTCCTCTGCAAAATCAATTGACATTGTTTCGGGCCCATCCAGAATAAACATAGTGGCATATATATTATGGGAAATCCATTTTTTGAGAATATCTTCAATATTGCGTTTAAGCGTTTTAAAGATTGTGTTTTTTGAAACCCTAGTCGTTTTAATCTGCGGTTTCCCATTCATGCACTCGATAGGGAAAACAGTGGTCTCCCAGTTTAACTTGTCTTCATTTACTACCCATTTAACAATATACATTGTTCTAGAAATACTCATTTCAGATGAAGTGTATGTAAATTTTTGCTCTTCAATAGAAAATATCACTGACAATATCAGTCTTCCTTCAAGATAATGAGTTAATCGATTATTCTCATCATACTCACAACGAATGATGATTCCTAACTTCTTTGTATCTTGATAATCATATACTAAAATAGATGTAACATGTTGATCATAATGATAAAAAAATACAAGTTCTATCATTGAATCAGAGTCATATCTTTCGGTTATTATGAGGCGATCGTCACGATCGAAATAGTACTTGAAATTATATTTTGATACTGGTTCGTAGTATAATTTCCCTTTTCTAAAATTGTTAACATTCAATTCAGCCCAAACGCTGATTGCGTAATATCCTGTGAAATTACCGATATTACTTTTGGAATACTCAATCCGAACTGCGCGTTTTAGCGCCTCAGATTGTTTAGACTCAAAACCTGTATCATATTTTCTTATGCCCTCATAGAGCATTGAAACATTACGATCTACATTATCTCTTTTCATATTTTAAACTCTCCAATACTCATGATCCTAAAATAGCTTTAAATGCATCAAGCACGGAAACCACTGCTATTTTCTCACCAATACTATAGGCAGCTAATAATGTCGTCGTAACTGTCTTGTCAGTCGCAAGTTTATCATGAAAACAAGGCAATCCACTCAAGTTGCTCTATATGACATTCGCAAGTCTATTTTTTGGTTGCTTTCTTTCACACCTATTGTATATCAAATTCCACAGAAACAAAATAGTTAACGAGTATTTTAAAGGGGAGCATGTCGTAAATCTCTGCAAGAGATATCGAGTCAAGAAAAGTGCTCTGTATTCCTGGATTCTAGTTAAGAAAAAAGTGATAAGGAAGAGCAATTTCGAATCAACGCTTGAAAACAAGATCAATGTCGTCACAATAGCACTTAGCGGAAAATCAGTAATACATATCTGCAAGAAATTTCAGTTGAAAAGAAGCACACTTTATTACTGGATTAGTAAGTACCGTTCAAGCATCGAAAACAATACTGTCATCGTAAGAAAGAAGAAAATAGAAAAAGTATCGAGAATGAAACAATCCATCATTATTCTGAAACGCATGTCGGTATCCGAAAATATGTGTTTGATGGAGAAAGTCGAATTGGTCAAGTCGCTTTCGTCAAAACATTCTTTAAAACTTCTGTGCGAATTATTTAAATTGAGCAGGTCAACCTATTATTCTTACCAAAATAAGAAAATACCGACATATCTTGAACGGGACAAAATGCTAAAAGTAATGATAAAAGAAACATATCTCAGACACAAGAAACGAATCGGAGCCATTAAGATCAAACATGATCTTCTGCTTCAAGGAC
>CAZLAQ010000050.1:0-4316 GCA_964557695.1 uncultured Candidatus Izemoplasmatales bacterium
AATTCACTCCTTATTTGATTTTATCATTGTTCCGATATCTTCGCCTAAAATAGCTCTTTTGATATTTCCATTAACATTCATGTCGAACACAAAAATATCGATCTTGTTGTCATGGCAAAGTGCAGCTGCGGTCGAGTCCATGACTTCAAGGCCTAAGTTCAAGACTTCTTTGTGGGTCAACTCTTTGTATCTGATTGAACCTGGATGGGTGTTGGGATTATTGTCGTACACGCCATCAGTACCATTTTTAGCCATATAGATGATGCTTGCGCCAAGTTCGGCGGCTCTAAGGGCACTTGTAGTATCAGTGGTGAAATACGGGTTGCCGGTTCCGCCTCCGAAAATGACGATATAGTTTTTTTCCAGATGGCTGATGGCTTTTCTGCGGATGTATGGTTCTGCCACTTCAGGAATGTTAAGGCTCGACATCACTCTGGTGGGTACACCAATCGCTTCAAGGGAATTTTGCAGAGCGAGGGCGTTTAAAATCGTCCCGATCATGCCCATGTAGTCAGCGCTGGATCGTTCGATGCCCATTTCGTCTCCGAGCTTGCCGCGGAAGATATTTCCACCTCCGACGACGATTCCGATTTCGCATATGCCTAAGTCATATGCTGCTTTGATTTCCTGGGCGACTTTCTTGACTACGAGCGGATCGATTCCGATACCACTTTTGCCAGCCAGCGCTTCGCCGCTAAGTTTGATCATAACGCGTCTTTTTGACATAGAATTCCTCCTTAAATGACAAATAAAGGACACACTTGTGTCCTTATATTTATTTAACTTGAGACATTACTTCTTCAGCAAAATTGTCTTCTTTTTTCTCGATGCCTTCGCCTACTGCCAAACGTTCAAAAGAAGCGATGACTCCGCCTTTGGCTTTCACATATTCTCCAACAGTGATATCGGGGTTTTTAATGAAAGGTTGATTTACCAAGCAAATTTCCTTCAAATTTTTCTGTAAACGGCCTTCGATCATTTTTTTGATGATTTCGATTGGTTTTGGTTTGAGGGCTTCTTCGTTTTCGTTTAGCGCTTCTTTTGTCAGAACTTCTCTTTCGTGGGTAATAATTTCTTCGGCGATGAAGTGCTGGGAAAGATATTTTGGTGAACTGGCTGTTACTTGCATCGCGATGTCTTTGGCGGTGTCAAAGTCGCTGCCTTGTACTACGGTTAAGGCTGCGATTTTTCCACCCATATGGATGTAATAACCGAAAGTTTGCTCGTTGGTTTTTTGAACGACTTGAAGACGGCGCAAATGGATATTTTCTCCGATTGCAGCGACAGATTCAAGCAATAACTCGTTCAGGGTTTTTCCGTTTGTATTGACTTGCAGGGCTTGTTCAATGGTTTGAACATCATTTTTCAAGATGATTTTAGCGACTTTTCCAACCAAATCCTTGAATTTTTCGTTTTGGGCTACAAAGTCGGTTTCGCAGTTGAGTTCGAAGATGATAGCTTTGTTGTTTTCAGATAATACGGTACAAATGCCTTCTGCGGCAATCCTAGAAGCTTTTTTTGCTGCTTTGGAGATGCCTTTTTCTCTTAGCCAATCAATGGCTAGTTCAATATTTCCATCGGTTTCGACCAGGGCTTTTTTGCAGTCCATCAGGCCGGCACCGGTAATGTCTCTCAATTCTTTTACTAAGCTAGCAGTAATATCCATGATTATCCTCCTTATGGTACCAACAATATATTATCATATATGATATTTCAATTCAATCGTTTTTAGGGTCTTCTCAAAAAAGGGAGCCACTTGTGCTCCCAATCTTAATTTTGGTTATTTTAGCAATTCTTCAATCAGTTCAGCCTTGCGGAGCTTTGAATAGTTTGTCAAATTGTTTTCTTTGGCAAGTTCGCGGAGATCTGCGACTGTCTTGGCTTCTAATTCATCTTTAGTATATTTGGAAGCAACTTCAACAACCTCAGCTTTAGCTTCTACTGGAACTTCTACTTTTGCTGGTTTTGGCGCAGGGGCTTCAACTTTTGCAGGTGCTGGCGCTTTGGTTTTAACTTTTGCTGGTTTTGGCGCAGGGGCTTCAACTTTTGCAGGTGCTGGTGCTTTGGTTTCAACTTTTACTGGTTTTGGTGCAGGAGCTTCGACTTTTGCAGGTGCTGGTGCTTTAGTTTCAACTTTGACTTCAGCCTTTACAACTGGTTTCTTGTCCTCAACCGGCTTGACTTGTTCTGTTGCGGTTTGTGAAACTGGTTTAACCGGCTCTTGTATGGCTTCTGGTTTTACAGCTAATTTTGGAGCTGGCTTTGGCGCTTCTTTCTTGATTTCGACTCGCAAAGTCTTCGGTTTTTCAGTTTCTTCGACTTCTTCTACAGTCAAATCGACTTCAGTTACTGTTTCTTCGACTTCTTCTTCTTCGCCGGTTACTCCGCCATTGGCTTCGATAACGGCGTCAGCCATTTTGCTGACGATAAGTTTGACTGAACGCAAAGCGTCGTCATTAGCTGGTATGATATAGTCGACTTCGTCGGGATCACAGTTGGTATCGATGATGCCAAATACCGGAATGTGTAATTTCCTTGCTTCCAAAATCGCATTTCTTTCTTTTCTTGGATCGATAATGAATAACGCTTCAGGAAGTGTACGCATTTCCTTGATACCACCAAGGAATTTTTCCAAACGGACCATTTCTTTTCTGAGGCAGATGACTTCTTTCTTCGGCAGTTGTTTGAAGGTTCCGTCTTCTTCCATTTTGTAAAGGTCATGAAGTTTCTTGATCGAACGTTTGATGGTTTTGAAGTTTGTCAAAGTTCCACCAAGCCAACGTTGGTCAACATAGAATTGACCGGAGCGGATAGCTTCTTCTTTGATTGGATCTTGAGCTTGTTTCTTAGTTCCCACGAACAAAACTCTTCCGCCTTGTTCGACGATATCGAACATGGCCTTGTAGGCGATGTCGATACACTCACTTGATTTCTGTAAATCGATGATGTGGATACCGTTACGCGATGTGTAGATGTACTTTGCCATCTTTGGATTCCATCTGCGTGTTTGGTGCCCGAAATGCACGCCTGCTTCTAGCAGGGCTTTCATTGAGATTACACCCATTGTTTTTTTAATCCTCCTATTTGATTTTTTGCCTCCACCGATTTCAACACTATTGCCACCAAGGGTTGGCTCACGGCAAATCGCTCATCGATGTGTGTATTTTGTACGGCGAGACTATTTTACCAAATTTAAGTGAATAAATCAAGCATATTTTATCGCCATTCAAGATATATAAAAAACACAGATTATTTCGCTTGAACAAGTAAAGAGTTAGTAAACTCAAAAAACATTAAACTTAAGTCCAGTTCAGTACGATACTGAACTGGACTTTTGTATTGAAGCGCACAAACTAACCTAGTTTGATTATGAATATTGGGAGTTGGATAAGGTTCAATGCTAGTCCGCTATGATTCTCCGGAACCGTCTGTATATATACATCACTGGAGTAATGTATACAGGGGTAACCAAAATACATCTATAATAACATTCCCAAAATAAACAAAATGATAATTAATATTAATATTATTATTCTTATTATTAAGTTGTTCAACTTGATTTTCTGTAGTTCTCTCTGATCATTATCAGTTCCTTGTGAAAGTTTTGTATATTTCATTTTAAGATTTAGGCTATATGGAAACGCCGTGAAAGTAATAGACTTAGAAGTAATGATTATGATTGCTGGAATTGCCAAATAGCTCTCATATATTTCTCTATTATATAGTCCTATAAGAAAATATACAATTATAAAAATAGCTAGAAAGACGTTTGCCCATTTTCTAGAAATCTCTATAAGACTTTTGTAAATCCATGATTGAAGAAATAGCAAAATGAAGTAGCATACAAAGATTGCAATTATTGATTTGAAGAAAAAATTAATGATAATTATCGAGATAAGAATTGCAAATTTATATAAATACTTCATCGTTGTTTTCTCCATTATCATAATCATCTCCTGGCATAACTCTTTGTGTGTCGCTAATGATTTGGATTGCTTTAATAACAAAATATATCACTATTGCAACCCCTACAACATAGACACATGCTAAAGCAAATCCTCCGAGCATACTCCCTAAAGTAGCTTTTGTGGCAAATGCGAATCCATTTGGTAACAGGTAAGATAAACCAAAATATGAGGCTGCTAATGAAACGAATATTTCAGCGTATTCCTCTTCAAACCATTCCTTGACTTCTGACCAAAAACTCTTCCAAGAATGTCCGGTTACGTCTGTATACATTACTGGATTATTGGAAGAATATGCATACATGTTTGTCGATTGTAAGTCACCAATCTGGCCTAACAAACCATCGCTAT
>CAZLAQ010000051.1:0-3812 GCA_964557695.1 uncultured Candidatus Izemoplasmatales bacterium
ATCTTTTCAACCAAATTACGATCATCAAATAAGAGATGAATATCACAATCATATAGTTTCGCCAGTAACAATAAATAAGTGACTGGAGCAGCTCTTTTTCCTTGTTCGTAGTTTCTAATTGAAGATAGACTAAAGTGTTCTTTAATTGCTTCGTGTAGTTCTTCTTGCGATTTTCCCGCACTTTCTCTTATATTGGCGCCGATTCGTGGGTAATCCATATTCGTTTACCTCCTCTAGATGGTAAGACTATAAAATATTATATCTTAAGAATGAAATAATTCCACCATTTATTTACGAAGGTTGCACCCAAATAATCACATATGTAATTGAGATTCGAAATTCTTGTTTTCATGAGTGTGCATTAATTACTGCCTAAAACCTAAAAAAGTGGGGTAGAAAATAGGAAACGGATGTACTTTGAATGGAAAACGAGGACAAAAGAAAGGATAAATACACTCTGGTTTTAATTGCACCCAAATATCGCCATTTGTAATAAAATAAACAAAATAAAACAATTCATTTTGTAAGATTATTATCGAGATATAATAGGGTCAAGCACAAATATCACTTGAGCTTAGCTGGTTGGAATCATCCAATCAAATCACTTAAACTATATCGATACTTCACCGTCATGATCTTCACCAAAAGACATGTCCCGTTTGGAGTGTCACATACCGTTTCAGAGTCGTGTTTGGCTATGTTTATATATAGACAACGATGGATTTGATATGGCGTAATAGATCCCAATCACTATAATCAAGTTGATGAAAATCAACTTTTTGTGTTTATCCATACCTTAAAAATGCGCATATTTTTCGGTTATTTTAGTACAAAGTAAAGTAAAGATTTAAAGTAAAAAGATTAATAGATTAAGAAAGGATAAAAGGGCTTTGCCCTGGTGAAATTATTAGAGCTTATTTATTTAACTTCAGAAACAAAAACAAAACCACTTTAGAACAATTCGCAGAGAAGATTGGAATCAGCAGGAATTATTATGATTGCTTGGAAAAAGGTGTCAAAGGAAAGAAACTGACATTAGCTACAGCATTTAAGCTTGCAAGTGTATTAAATATCACTTTAGATGACTTACATAGTCTAGAAAAAACATTTCTAAAGGAAAATCATCATGATTAAAGATCATCCATTAGAAGCTTGTGTCAATCTTTATTGTGAAAACCTCGATATTAAAAAAGGCAGTATTCGTACTTATAGACAACTGCTGAACCGGTATGTCTATTATTTGAAGCGTCATAATATCAAATATGCAAAGCGTTCTGATATCATCGATTATCGTGAAAGCATGTGGGATGAAGGATTAAGAGCCAATACGATTCAAAAACAGATAGTTGTAATCCGTAGTTTCTATTTATGGGTAAAGCTCAATCAAAAGATCTATAACTTGGAAGATCAATATCAGTTCAATATTGCTGAAGGGATCAAAGGAGCAAAGATTGAAAGTAACTACAAGAAAGAACCCTTAAATATCGATCAGGCAAGAAGACTGATTAAAGTGGCTAAAAAAAGCCTTACAAGTACAACTGGTTATCGTAACTACGCAATTATCTTATTGATGATAGTTACTGGAGTTAGAACGATTGAAGTCGTACGAGCAAGAAAAGCTGATCTATCTAAGGCTTATAAGTATTCGATTCTTTATATCCAGGGAAAAGGAAAAGATGGTTCAGATACTTTTGTTAAATTACCTTTAGAGGTCACAGATGGTATCAACGATTACTTAAATCGCAGACAAGATAATTCCAGGTATTTATTTGTAACTCATGGGAACAGTTCATCTTGCCAGCAATTATCAACAGATACCATCAGAAAAGCGATCACTGCGATCATGAAAGAAGCAGGTATTCATAATCCAAAACAAACCGTCCATTCATTACGTCATACGACAGCGTATTTGAACTTACAGAGTGGTGGAACCCTAGAAGCAACTCAACAGTTGTTAAGACATAAAAACATCGAAACAACGTTGATTTATGCCCATAACATCAATCGAATCAATGATGATTCAGAATTTAGGATCAGTGATTATTTATTTGAAAAAAAGGAGGACAAAGAGTGAACAAAGAAGATATCACTTATTACAGTGTTAAAGAAGTAGCACATAATTTACAAGTAACCCAAAGAACTATTTATAACTATGTATCTACTGGATTATTAAAAGGCGTTAAAATTGCTAGTAAATGGCGATTCTCAAAACAACATATCGATGATTTCATTTTGAAACTATCTGAAGTGGAGCATCCACGATATGTCAAGTAACAATCTAGGACTTGATTATTTTAGTGTCGATGTCAATATCTTAAGTGATGCAAAGATTATTAAATTGATTCATCGATATGGTTCCTTAGGATTTGCGACTTATATGATCCTTTTAACTAAAATCTATATGGAAGGATACTATTTAGAAAATAGTCTTAATGATTTAGTTTATATGGTCTTAGCTCATATTCCAGGGAAATACGTCAGTGGAAAAAACAAGCTCCAAGAAATCATTTTGTATCTAGCTCATCTTGATTTACTAGATAAAGAGTTATTTACACAAAATGTCATCACATCCAAAGGCATCCAGGAAAGATTCTTACTAGCGACCAAAAAGAGAAAGGCACAGGATTTATCCAAATATTGGTTATTAGATCAACTAGAAGAACTGGTTGAAGATAAAGAAGATTTACCAGTAGAAGAACAGGTAAACGTAAAGCCTAATAAAAAAGAACGTATTCGAAATAGAAGGGTGAAAGATATAGAGGAACAAGCACCTAAAAAGCATTATCTAACAAGTTGTTTAATTGAATATCGGTATATCCAGGAGTATTCTCTAGATATTTATAAGTATAATGACTTGTTTGAAGAATTAAGCAAAGCTTATGATGGAGATTTGTTATATCAAGCTGTGAGATATCTATGTAACTATTCATCGAGATCAAATACAAAAATCGATGATAAATTTAACTTCTTTGAATCATCGATTAAAAAGAATTTAATAGCATTAACAAAAGAGACTCCAAGTAATTCGGTCATGGATATGTTTAACAAGTTGTTTAAAGACAATTCTTGATTCCAGCAAATGGATGTGAGTGTGAACTCAAACAAACGATTTTTCAGCATAATGACATACTTAGAGTAAACATTGTATGTTTGTTTTGTTGAAATGGCAATAGAAGAAGAAAAATAGAATTTACAAAAAAGACGTAAAAATGGGTTCAACTATTCAATAACTTCAGTTCTCACTAAGGAATAAAATTTCAACTGGTTAACAATTACAGTTTCTAATGAAAAAATTTAATAAAGTTATTGAATCATATAAAGATAACAAAGGAGCAAAGAAAATGATGTTTTACTGCGCAGAAGAGGCATTTAAGACGCTTGGAAAAGATAATAAGATTATCAATAATATTTACAATAGTGACATCTATTCGTGGCAAGTCATTCAGGTTCAAAATCCAGAAGACATTTTTCTGATATTTTTAAACGATAACAGTGGCATTGTATTCATCTTGTATTACAATGATGAATCAAAAATAGATATTAATAGAAGTGTTCTAAAAGAAGCCATTTTTCAGATTATGAAAGATATGCACTATCCTTTGGAGTTAATTTCTTTATATCTTAATCAGCCATGGGAAGTGCATGTGTCTAGTAGGTATAGGTACGAGCATATGGAAGCTATGTCTGACATGCTAGCAAAATTCAAAGAAGAATTCATTTCAAATATTGATCGTGAACTATTGATACAAAGAAAGATTTCTTTCATTCTGAACAATAGACATGTCGATAATTGGAATGGTTATTATGAGTAT
>CAZLAQ010000052.1:0-3120 GCA_964557695.1 uncultured Candidatus Izemoplasmatales bacterium
GAAAGGAGATATAATCAAATCATCTACAAATAGACGATTTGATTATACATGATATTATGGAATTAGATAATATTAGAATTGATTGGCAAAAAGATTTCATTGGCGAGATGACTGCTCCCTCTGGAAAAGTTTTAGTAGGCGATCAACCAAACGGAATGCAGCCCTATAACTTGCTTTTTGGGGCGTTGGCGTCATGTTTTTATTCAACTTTTTTATCAATTGCATCAAAGAAAAGAATGTCGTTTGATTCGGCGAGCGTTGAAGTGAGTGGTTCCAAAAAAGAAACAGGAGATGTTAGAACTTTAGATAATGTACAAATGGTATTGACAATCAATAATCCAAGTAACGAAGAACAATTAAAAAAGTCCGCCTTGTTGGGCGCGAAATTTTGTTCGATTCATGAGACGATCAGCAAAGTCGCAGAGATAAAGCTTGAAGTAATATTCAGGAAATAAAAAGGAAATTGTACCCAAAAAGCATCAGATTCCATCCTTATTCATATTATAATCGATTTTACGAAATTGGTTAATAATGCATTTTTAATATAATGTGCTATTGTAGTAACAGTTGGATTTTTACGCTATTTTGCATTTTGTTTTGAATTTCAAAGCAACTTTGAGTTTTCTCACGATATCTTCACATTAAATTTAGTGAGTAAAAATATTAAGAGAAATCAAGTTGCTTTTTCTTAAAAATTTTAGAGCACACAATAGTGACTGTAAAATGAAAAATCGCAAAATTTAGGGCTTTAAAGCGAAAAAATGAGTGAAAAGAAAGCGTTATCACTAAAAAAGTTCATCTAAAGTTATTGACTTTATCACCGCTATCATATATAACATTTATATATTCGAAAAGAATAAATTTTTCACAAGGAGAGAAAGAAATGAAAAAGATACTAGGTTTGTTTTTCACAATGATTCTCGCTGTGACTTTGTTTGCATGTGGTGGAGAAACTACTACCGCCGCAACTACAGCAGCTGGAACAACCACAGCAGCAACAACTACTACAGCTACACCTAAAGTGTTAGTAGTTGGTTATGATCCTTTCAGTGCAAAGTTTAGTCCATTCTTCGCTACAACAGCATATGACTTTGATGTTGTAGGAATGACTACGGCTGGATTATTGACTACAGACCGTGATGGCGGTATTGTATACAACGCTATCGATGGCGAAACAGTAGCTCGTGGCGGGGTAGATTATTTCTACAGCGGCCTTGCGGACATTGGAGTAGATTATAACACTACATCGGGACTTACAACATATTCGATTGAAATTCGTGATGATATTCGATTCTCAGACGGTGAGTACATGACCGCTGATGACATCATTTTCTCTTATTATGTGTTGTTGGATCCATATTACATTGGTTCATCTACTTTAAGTTCTGTAGACATCGTGGGATTGAAGAATTATAAATTCGATGACTCGAATGCCGAAGCAGCTCAAGCTCAATCAGCAGCCGCAGCAGCAACTTTGTTGGCCGATCTTGGAACCGTAGACATGGATGAAGATTTCGGCGATTTAGTCTATCAAATTATGTATGATGGATTAGAAAGCGAATGGGATTGGATTGCTGACGATGTTGTCACTAATATGAGTCATTGGGCTTGGCCTTATGTCAAACAAGTAGACGGAACAGCCGCTACAAGTCTTGCCAATGCAAATGTTGCAGCAACTTTCGTATTCTTCTATGGATTAGATGACTATTCAGTTGTCGACAAAGACCAAGCAACTGTAATTGGCGCAATTACTGATATGTACGAGTATGATTATGTAACGCTTGACGCGATGTATGGCGGAAGCGGATACAGATGGCTTGCTCCAGAAATCGAAAACTTATCAGTTGAATATGCTATCTCTGATTACTTAGCAACTAATCCTGGCGATGCTGTTGGAAACATCACTGGAATCACAAAAGTTAGTGATACAGAAATTACAGTCGTCGTTAATGGATTTGACGCAGCTGCAATTTATCAAGTATGCGGAATTTCCGTAGCTCCAATGCATTATTATGGAGACGAAACTTTATTTGATTATGCAAATGACGAATTTGGCTTCAACAATCGCGTTGCTACTTCAATGGATCTTTTACAACTTGTTACAGCCACTCCAATGGGCGCTGGACCATACAAGTTTGTAGAATATACGAACAACGTAGTCCGTTTTGAAGCGAATCCATATTACTACAAGGGCGAACCAGTAACTAAATATATCAACTTCCAAGTTGTTACAGAAGATGGAAAAATTTCTGGAATCGTTAGTGGAGACATTGACGTATCCAATCCTTCATTCTCTGTAGTAAAATTCCAAGAAATCGACACAATTAACAAATACTCTGGCGAAGATTATGACATCATTACTACTAACCTAGTTGACAACCTTGGATACGGATACTTTGGTATTAGCGCATTTAATGTAAATGTCGGAGATGATCCTGGTAGCGATGCTTCAAAAGCTTTGAGAACCGCTCTAGCCGTTGTCGTTTCTGCGACAAGATATACATCGATCAATAGTTATTATGGCACAGCAGCTTCAGTCATTAACTATCCGATCTCGAATACTTCATGGGCTGCACCAAAATCTGGCGAAGTTGGATATCAAGTAGCATTCTCTAAATTACCTGATGGCTCAGCTATTTATACTGCAAATCCTGCCACTCTTGCGGAATCAGTAAGATTAGCAGCAGCTAAAGTTGCAGCAAAAGTATGGTTCGAAGAAGCGGGATATGTATTCACCGACACTGGTAATACAAGTTCCTTCGGCGGACACAAATATACTGTAGCTACTGTTCCTACTGGCGCAAGAACCACTTATGAAATCATCGTGCCAGGTGGCGGTACTGGAGAACATCCAGCTTACATGATTGCCGTTGAAATGGCTAATATTCTTGCTGACCTCGGCATTACTATCGACATCAATGACCCTGCAGATTCTAACGAACTTTGGGACGCCCTAGATTCAGGCTCTCAAGATATGTGGACAGCTGCTTGGGGGACTACAATTGATCCAGATATGTACCAAATTTACCACAGCAATAACGTCTTAGTTAGTGAAGGCGGAGCTGCGAACTCTACAGAATCCAACCATTACGGAATTCAAGATGATACTTTAGATGCTAA
>CAZLAQ010000053.1:0-2835 GCA_964557695.1 uncultured Candidatus Izemoplasmatales bacterium
TCCTTAATAGGATAGCCTTCCTGGCTGGGAAGGCTATCATTTTTATTTGGCAATATCTTGAGCTCTAGTTTCCCTGATTACGGTTATTTTGATCGTTCCTGGATAACTGAGCTTCGCTTCGATTTGTTGTCTGATTTCTCTTGCGACAACAAATGCTTTTGCATCGTCAATTTCATTTGGTTTGACGATTACACGGATCTCACGTCCGGCTTGGATTGCATATGCTTGTTCGACGCCTTGAACTGAAAGTGATATTTCTTCAAGTTGAGTCAAACGGTTGATATAGTTTTCTAGAGATTCGCTTCTTGCGCCAGGTCTGGCTGCGGAAAGCGCATCTGCGGCGGCTACCAGCACGCCGATGATCGTTGTCGATTCCTTATCTCCGTGATGACTGGAGATGGCATCGATGACAGCTTTGTTTTCATGGTATTTGTTAGCCAACATGATGCCGATATCGACATGGGACCCTTCCATTTCATGATCCACGGCTTTACCGATGTCATGTAACAGTCCGGCACGTTTGGCAACAACCTCGTTCTCACCGAGTTCAACAGCCATTTTACCGGCTAGAAATGCGGTTTCGATCGAATGTTGTAATGCGTTTTGTCCATAAGATGTTCTAAAATGCAGTCTGCCAATCAGTTTTACCAAATCTGGATGAACACGGCCGACTCCGGTCTCAAATACGGCTTTATCTCCAATGTCTCGGATAAATTGATCAACTTCTACTCTGGTTTTTTCAACGATTTCTTCGATTCTTGCAGGATGGATTCTTCCATCGAGAATTAATGTTTCAACAGCTTTTTTTGCTATTTCTCTTCTAATGGGATCAAATCCCGAAAGCACTACTGCTTCAGGCGTGTCGTCAATAATCAAGTCAACGCCGGTAAGGGCTTCGATCGTGCGGATATTTCTTCCTTCACGTCCGATAATTCTGCCTTTCATTTCATCATTTGGCAAAGTGACGACTGACACTGTCGATTCAACAGTAACGTCTTGTGCGTATTTTTGGATTGCCTGGGAGATAATCTCTTTGGCGAATTTTTGCGCATCAAGTTTGGCTCTTTCTTCTTCTTCGTGAAGATAGCGGCCGATTTCGACTGCCATGTCGCTTTCTACACGGGTCATGATCACGTCTTTTGCTTGTTGTTCTGTAAAACTAGCTATTTCAAGCAATTTTGTGTTTTGTTCTTGGATAATGCTTTCCAATTTGCTGTTTTTATCCTCAAGAGCGTTTTTCTTTTCATCAAGTACTTCTTCTTTACGATCTAAATTAAGTTCACGCTTGTCCAAATTGGCCGAACGACGTTCGATCAATTCTTCACGTTGGTTGACCTTGTTTTCCAGGTCGGATACCATCGTTTTCTTTTCTTTAATTATTTTATCGTTCTCTAAATTCAGATTGTAAATTTCCTGTTTTGCTTCTAAGAGTTTTTCTTTCTTAATTTTTTCCGCTTGAGAATTTGCTTCATCAATGATGTTTTGAGTTTTGTTTCTTGCTGTTTGGAATCCCTTTTCTACGACCGATACTCGAATAAGGAAACCAACTATACCACCGATACCTAAGCCTAGCAAACTGGAAATAATAATTTCAAGCCACATATTATTACCTCCATGTTCTTAAGTTGTGTTATATAAGAGTACGGACCAAGGTGGTAGCCTTGATGCATACACCGAATATATATAATTATTACTAATCCATTATATAATAAATTCGTCCGATAGTCAAAAAATATTTACTAAAATCAGGCTTTACATATTCTAGAATTTTCAAAAAAAAGAAAACTCGATGAGTTTTCCTATTTTATATTGAGTTTGCTTCGAACAAGATCAGTGATTTCCTTGTAAATATCTGGATTGTTCTCAAGATATTGTTTCGCATTTTCCCTGCCTTGACCGATTTTTTGGTCTTTATAGGCAAACCACGAACCGCTTTTTTTAATAATTTCGTTTTCAACTGCCAAATCTACTACTTCCCCGAGCTTGGATATGCCTTTACCAAACATGATATCGATGACGCAGGTTCTAAACGGAGCAGCTACTTTGTTCTTGACAACCTTCACTTTGGCTTGGTTACCAATGAAATCGGTGCCTTCCTTAATCTGTTCGCCTCTGCGTATTTCCAGACGAATCGATGCATAGAATTTCAGAGCTCTACCACCAGGTGTTGTCTCAGGATTGCCAAAGATCACTCCGACTTTTTCTCTGATCTGGTTGATGAAGATAGCTATGCATTGTGATTTAGATAGCACCCCTGATAATTTACGCATGGCCTGACTCATCAAACGCGCCTGTAAACCAATGTGGGAATCGCCCATTTCTCCCCTTATTTCAGCTTCGGGAACAAGTGCTGCGACCGAGTCGATGACGACAATGTCAACGGCTCCGCTTCTAATCAAAGCTTCAGTGATTTCTAAACCCTGTTCACCGGTATCGGGTTGAGACAGTATCAGCGAATCGATATCGACTCCTAACGCTTTCGCATAGGTAGCGTCAAGTGCATGCTCGGCATCAATGAAAGCTGCATAGCCACCCCGCTTTTGCACCTCAGCGATAGCGTGTAAGGCAAAAGTGGTTTTCCCGGTCGATTCTGGTCCGTATATTTCAATGATTCTTCCTCTAGGATAGCCGCCAACTCCAAGACAGGCGTCAAGTGCTAATGATCCGGAAGAGATAGATTCCACATTCATATTGAAGGTAGATTCACCAAGAATCATTACGGCGCCTTTACCGTATTCCTTCTCGATTTCTTTTAAAGCGATGTCCAAACTTTTTCTTCTTTTTTCGTCTGCCATATGGGCCTCCTATGTTTATCGAGCAAAGTCAAATATTATA
>CAZLAQ010000054.1:0-2723 GCA_964557695.1 uncultured Candidatus Izemoplasmatales bacterium
GGTGCATTTCCCGTCAATTATGGTGGGGACACAGGATTCCCATCTGGTATAAAGATGACATGATTCATTGCGGTACATGTCCCGGAGAGGGTTGGACACAAGACGAAGACGTTCTTGATACCTGGTTCTCCTCGGCTTTATGGCCTTTTTCGACGCTTGGTTGGCCCGAAGAAACCGAAGCATTCAAAAGATATTATCCGACAAGCGTCATGGTCACAGGATATGACATTATCTTTTTCTGGGTCGCAAGAATGGTTTTCCAGGGTATCGAATTCACAGGAAAAACTCCCTTCAAGGATTGTCTTATCCATGGTCTGTTCCGAGACGATGAAGGACGCAAGATGTCCAAGTCTCTTGGCAATAGTGTGGACCCGTTGGATATCATCGACAAATACGGTACAGATGCCTTAAGATACTTTATCTCGACAAATTCTGCACCCGGGCAGGATATGCGCTATGAAACAGAAAAAGTCGAGTCGAGTTGGAACTACATCAACAAAATTTGGAACATCAGCCGCTATGTGTTGATGAACACAGAAAATATGAGTTATGAAGACTTGACACTTTTTCCAGACAAGATGAGTTTCGCAGATAAATGGATCATTCACCGCCTGAACCAGACGATTGTCCAATCAGACGTATTTTACGAGCGCTATGATTTTGGAGAAGCCGCAAAAATTATCTACAATTTTACCTGGAACGATTTCGCTTCCTGGTATGTGGAGATGAGCAAACTTGATATTACCGAAGCTTCAACCAAATCAGTGCTTTTATATGTCCTTCAGACCGTCATCAAGCTAAATCATCCGATCATGCCTTTTGTCACGGAAGAAATCTACCAATTGCTCCCCCATTTCGAGCCTTCGATCGTTGTTTCAAGTTGGCCCGAAGACAACTATATGCGTTTTCCGGAAACAGAGAATCGGGACTGGTTCTTTGAACTGATCAAAAAAATCAGACAAATCAGAAACGAATATAATGTTCCTTACCAAAAACCAATCGATCTTCTGATCGTTTGCGACAAATTGACAAGAACATTCATCGAGGAAAACAAGATCTACCTCGAAAAATTTATCAATCCTGGGAAATTAGCTATGTATGAAAAACTGGACCAAGTCGAACATGCGATTTCAATCATCTTCAACGAAATCCAGGCGTATTTGCCACTTGGAAGCCTGATAAACTTTGAAGAAGAAATTATCAGATTGGAAAAGGAACAAGCCGATTTGGAAAATGAAATCAAAAGAAGCCAAGCCATGCTTGGCAACGAGACCTTTCTGAAAAAAGCCCCAGTTGAGAAAATCGAGGAAGAACACCAAAAATACGACCTATATCAAAAACGTCTCCAGGAGACTAAGTTGCGGCTTGAGGAGTTGAAACGATAATAATGTTCATTACTTTCGAGGAAGCAAAAAACTGGATAGAAAACTCGCACCGTTTCGGTGAAAAGCTTGACTTGAGCCGAATGGAAATTGCCTGCTCTATATTGGGCCATCCCGAGAACAGTTTTCTTTCAATCCATGTTGCAGGTACAAATGGCAAAGGATCGACAGCCAATTACATCAAGAACATTCTTTATGATGCCGGCATCAAAGTCGGCATCTATACATCGCCTTATGTTGTCAAATTCAACGAGCGGATCGGTATTGATCAGTATTTCATCACCGATGAAGAAATGATCCATTATGCGAACATCCTCTATGACCTGTGGCAAAAAGTCTATGATGAATATAATGACGCTATCACTTTTTTCGAGATTTTGACTTTAATGGCATTTCTATATTTTAAAGATCAGAGCGTGAAGTATGCCGTAATCGAAGTCGGTCTCGGCGGGCTTTTGGACGCGACTAACGTGATTACTCCCGAAGTCTGTTGCATCACGAACATTTCATATGATCATATGAAACAACTCGGCAACACTTTGGAAAGTATCGCGCTCAATAAACTAGGGATCGTCAAAGAAGGTATACCCCTTGTCACTGCAATCGAGAACAAGGAATTGTTTCCGCTCTTTTGCGAAGTTACCGCTAATAAACACTCAAGGCTCAAAATTGTTGATTTCAACCTTATTTCAGATGTTATGGTTGATGAGATCACATCCTTCAAATATCGGACAGAACCCTATGAATTACAACTGCCAGGCTTACATCAAGTAAAAAATGCTTGTCTCGCAATCGAAGTCATCCGGGTGCTGAGGCTTGAATACCAGCTACCTATCAGGGAAGAAAACATTCATAACGGCTTGAAAATGACGACCTGGCCTGGGCGGTTCGAAATCATCAATCATCAGATTGTGTTGGACGGAGCGCACAATATCGGAGGCATCGAATCACTGAAGCAGACACTTGCGGCTATGTATCGAGGCAAATATATCAAATGTTTATTCTGCATGATGAAAGACAAGGAACACGAAAAAATAATTGCCGAGCTGGACAATATTGTCGATGAATTTCATTTCACAGAAATCGAGTATCCCCGCAGGGCCGACGCTATTGATCTGTTTAATGAAAGTCATCATCAAAACAAACATGTCCATAGTGATTATAAAGCTATTTTCAAGGCGCTTGTCAGACTTCTGAAAAAAGATGAGATTTTGCTTGTGACTGGCTCATTGTACTTTATTTCTGAAATCAGAAAACTGATCATCCAAGAATAAAGATGGAGAAATTGAATAAGTCAAGAGTTAGTAGACACAAAAAAAGGAATTAATGGAAGTCAAGTTC